>CAVPEQ010000011.1:0-182019 GCA_963703465.1 uncultured Acidobacteriota bacterium
GTGATATCCTAATAAGGAGCAGCTGCGTTCGCGCCTTCGGGCCTCCCCGCGGTTCCCTTAAAAACATGATTTCAGTTAGCAATGTTTCCATGCGCTACGGCGCTAAAGTTCTGTTTGACGAAGTTTCCACCGGCTTTACGCCGGGGAAGCGCTATGGCCTGACCGGGCCGAACGGCGCCGGCAAATCCACGTTTATGAAGCTGCTGTCGGGCGAGGAAGAGCCGCAGAAGGGGACGGTCGTGCGCCCGAAAAAGCTGGGCGTGCTGAGCCAGGACCAGTTTGCCTTCGACCGCTATCGCGTGATCGATACCGTGATTATGGGCAACCGGCGGCTGTGGGCGGCGTTTGAAGAGCGCGACAAGCTCTATGCAAAACCGGAGATGACCGACGCCGACGGAATGCGGTTGGGCGAGCTCGAAGGCATTGTCGGCGAGGAAGACGGTTACACCGCCGAAAGCGATGCCGCGATTCTGCTGCAGGGGCTCGATATCCCTGACGAGATGCATGAACGCAAAATGGGCGAAATACCCGGCGGACATAAAGTTCGCGTGCTGCTGGCGCAGGCATTGTTCGGGCATCCGCAAGCGCTGTTGCTCGACGAACCTACCAACCATTTGGATCTGGATTCGATCCACTGGCTGCAGGGATTTCTTAATGAATTCGAAGGCGTGCTGATCGTGATTTCGCACGACCGCCATTTTTTGAACCGGGTTTGCACGCACATTGCCGATATCGATTACGAAACCATCATCACTTACACCGGCACTTACGACGATATGGTGATTGCGAAGACGCAGGTGCGCTCGCAGATCGAAAGTCAAAATGCGCAGCGGGAAAAAAAGATTGCGCAGTTGAATGATTTTATTGCGCGGTTCTCGGCGGGCACGCGGTCGAGCCAGGTGCAGTCGCGGCGCAAGGAAGTGGAGCGCCTGCAGGTGACGGAGCTGGCGAAGTCGAATATCCAGCGGCCGTTTTTGAAGTTTGAACAGAAGCGGCCGTCGGGAAAGCACATTCTGGAAGTGGAACATCTCAGCAAGTCTTATGGCGATGCGGCGGTGGTCAAGAATTTCACCGCCAGCGTGATTCGTGGGGAAAAGATCGCGCTGATGGGACGTAACGGAGCAGGGAAGACGACGCTGGTGAATGCGTTGCTGGCAAACTCCCCGACTATTCCGGAAGCTGAATTGCGCAAGACTAGCGGTTACGACGGGGCATTTTTGGACGGCGGAAAAGTGATCTGGGGCCACGAAGCTGCGGTTGGATTTTTTGCCCAGGACCACAAAGCGCTGATCGAACCAGGGATGACGGCCTTTGATTGGCTGCATCAGTGGGATCTTTCGGCGGCGCACGAAGAGATTCGTGGCCTGTTAGGGCAAATGCTGTTTCCGCGTGACGATGCCGACAAGAAGACCGAAGTTCTTTCCGGTGGCGAAGCCAGCCGGTTGCTCTTCTGCAAACTCATGCTGCTGAAGCCGAATGTCCTAGTATTCGACGAGCCTACGAATCACTTGGATCTCGAATCAATCAACGCGCTCAATATTGCGCTGCAGCGTTATCAGGGGACGGTGTTCCTGGTCACGCACGACGAAGACTTGCTAGATGAAGTGGCGACGCGGATATGGCACTTCGAGGGAAATCATCAGATTACGGATTTCAAGGGCGTGTACGAGGAGTATCAAGCGGTGACGGCATAAACTGCTTATTATCATTAACATGGATTAATCAAGGTTTATATTGATTTATCTGGTGTTAGGTGTAAGATGGTGGTGGAAGGGGGAGATCCCGTGTCCGCGACCAAGAAATTTACTCCTGAAATCGACGCCCAACTCTACGACGAATTTGTCGCGATTGCTGAGCGGAATGGGCAAACTAAGCGGCATGTTCTCGAGCAGGCGCTCCGCTTTTATCTGCACAATGTCGTTCCTTCCCAGCATTTGGTTCGACGCGAAGTAATGGATGCTTTCGAGCAATCGGTGGCGCAAAACCGCGACTTGCTAGAGCATCTTGCGAAGTAAATGTCGGACTACCTGACGGTGGCGGAGGTCTACGCGATGCAGCACCGTCTTATTGAAATATTCGGCGGTCTCCATGGTGTCCGCGACAAGGGCGCTATTGAGGCCGCCGTTTTTCGTCCGCAAACGGGATACTACAACTCCGTCGAAGAAGAAGCGGCGGCTCTGATGGAATCGCTCGGAAATAACCACGGCTTTTTGGATGGCAACAAGCGTATCGCCTTCACCGCTGCTGATGTCTTCTTGCGGAGAAACGGATTTTACATCGAGGTAACGGCGCCGGAGGGCCATGCGTTCATAGACGGTTCGATGGAACGCCACGAGTTCCGCTTCGCGCAAATCCTCGACTGGATCAAGAACCACGTGAAGCCGTTTACTTCTCGCACGTGAGTTCCCAACCTTTGAAACTCCTGTAAGGAAATTATTTCTTGTTCAGGGATTTAACTTGCTGAACCAGCGTGTCGATTTCGTCCGACGCGAGCTTGCCCTTGTACTTGGGCATGTGCCCTTTGCCGTTATTAACAATGTTGCGCAGCTCATCTTCCGATGCGGCAGCGACCTTCTCAGAAATGAGCGACGGACCTCGGAAGTGGCGTCCTTCAGCATTACCGCCGTGGCACTTCGCGCAATTTTTTACGAAGACCGGGTTGGCGGTCAGGGTCGCATCCGAAGGCTGCGATTGGCTGTGCGCTGCGATGAACGCGAGGAACAATACTGACAATCCGAATGCAAGGTGCGATTTTTTCACGGCAGTCCTCATTACTTTATTACGCGCACGCATTGGTCGGACAGGAGTGTCCGACCCACACGGCTTGTGCAGAATCCACACGGCTGTGCTAATTCAGGAAGTACGTTCTGTACAGCGTATCTCTCTGCACCGGTTTGAACCCTGCATCGCGGATAATGCGACGCAGTTCTTCTTCAGTGGTGCAATTCGTCACGCCGGCGGCGCGAACTACGTTTTCTTCGAGCATCACTGAGCCCACGTCGTTGCCGCCGAAGCGCAGGCCTAGCTGGCAGACTTTCAGTCCCTGGGTGACCCAACTGGATTGCACGTTCAGGAAGTTGGTTAGGAACAGGCGCGAGATCGCCAGGTTTTTCAGGTATTCGACGGCGGTGGCTTCATCCCACTTGCGGCCGCCGAGCGCGGTGTTTTGCGGCTGGAATGTCCAGGGGATGAATGCGGTGAAGCCGCCGGTTTCTTCCTGCAAATCGTAAATCGCCTGCAGATGATTGATGCGGTGTTCGTGCTTTTCGCCGACGCCGAACATCATGGTCGCGGTAGTGCGCATGCCGAGCTGGTGCGCGGTGCGGTGTACGTTGATCCAGTCTTCGGTCAGGCACTTCAGGCGTGCAATGCGATGGCGAACTTCGTCGTCCAAAATTTCAGCGCCGCCGCCGGGGATGGAATCGAGGCCGGCATCGCGCAGGCGAGAGATTGTGTCGCGAATGGTCAGGCCGCTGTATTCGGCGATGGCGATGATCTCTGAAGCTGAGTAGCAGTGCAGATGAACTTTGAAGCGCTCTTTAATTCCACGCAACATGCGCTCGTGCCAATCGATTTTCAAATCAGGATGCAGGCCGCCCTGCATCAGCACACCGGTGCCGCCAAGTTCGACGGTTTCGCGAATTTTTTCGTAGATGGTGTCGAGGTCGAGAATGTATCCCTCTTTTGCCTGCGGCCCTTTCAGCGGACGATAAAACGCGCAGAAGGTACAGTACTCAGTGCAGAAATTCGTGTAATTAATGTTGCGATCGATGATGTACGTGGCAACGCCTTCGGGATGCAGGCGTCGGCGCACGGCGTCGGCTTCCATGCCGATTCCGATGAGATCGTCAGAGCGGTAGAGGTCGAGGGCTTGGGCTTGGGTGAGGGACATGGTTAAAAGTTAATTTTAGCTCAATGGGGCGGACCGGCCAACCGAGATCAAATTCTTAGCCACGGATCTGCGCGGATTTACGCGGATTTTCTCTCTGGCTTGTCATTCCGTCGCTGAAGGACTTCGGAATGACGGTGCAATTATTTTTTGGAAATGAAAAAACTACACTGCGTTGGGGAAATCCAAGCTATGCCGCCTTGGGGCTGGCCGACGCAGTTCCTCGCTTAGAGCCGCTCTCGCGCCGCGACTTCAGGTATTCAAGTAGCGCCAAGACCCCACCAATGACTGCGAGACCGACCAGAATGAATACCGCCAGCTTGTAGTAGCGGCTGAAGAAGCCGGTGATCTGTTTGGCGTAAATTGATCCGAAGCCTGCGATCAGGGAATATCGCACGGCGCGCCCCAGGGTGAGCGCCGCGACAAATTTTTTGCGCGAATATTGCAGCGCGCCTGCCGTCAGCAACACCGGAACGTACGGAAACGGCGGCGGCAACAGAGCGCCGACTGCGACCGTGGTGAATCCCCAGCGATCGAAGCGCTTAAACAGTTTGTCAGCACGCGATTTCTTGATTTTCTTCTGGATGGCTTCTTTGCCGCCTTTACGTCCCATTTCGTATGTTATGTAGCCGCCCAATACGGCACCGACGGTCGCCATGGCCGCATAGTACGGCCACAGATTGCGGTGTCCGGCGGCGAGCCAGATGGTGAGGACGTCCATGCTCCCGGTCAAAGGAATGACAGAATTGTCGGCGATGCCGAGCAGGACCAGACCAGGGCCACCCAGGCGAATTAACCACGTCCAGACGAGTAAAACTGTTGAGAGGGCGAAAGGCTGCATTCGCTTGAGTTAGAAGCGGTTTCGGGCGGCAGAGTGGTACAAGAATCGGCGATGCTTAGATTAAGGCGGGGCTTGGGCTCGCGAAATTCAACTCGGGCGCGAATGGAAGGGCTTTGCATTCATGGGCGTATCGGTAGAAAAGACGCAGACCCTCGAGACAGGATTCGTCCAGATAATAAAAGATGTTCTCCGTGAGATAGGAGTGCAGCTCCGCGGCGGGAAGATTGAGTTTTTTCGACCAGTTTTGCGCGATCTCCCGCACGTTGCCGGGCTCCAAGCCATGATCGCGTGACTTCTGAAAAATCGCGGCCAAGTCTAAGCCGGACAATTTGGCGGCTTCGTCGCGAACCGCCCAGAACGCGAACACGAAAGGTTTGCCAGTGAAGCGGAGCCATTCCTCTGCCAAATCCCAGGTGTGGTAGCGCGAACGGTCGATCTGAAGGGCGGGGTCGCCGATGAGTAGGGCGGCATCGTTTTCGGCAAGCATGCCTTCGAGGTCGGGGCTAACCGAGCTGAATTGTCTGGCTCCGCCCCAGTATTTCTCGAACAAAACCCGGGCCAGGGCCGCCGAGGTGAGGGAAGAGCTGTCTAGAGCAACGGTGCGAATGTCGTCGATCGGCTTAGGGCTGACCAGCAGGATTGATCGAACGGCTTGCTTCGAAGCAATGGCTACGCCGGGGATAATCGAGAGGCCTGGAATCGACGCGTAGGCCGCGGACGGAATGATTCCGATATCGGCCGTCCCATTTTGCAACTCGCGGGCGCACTGCGACGGGGATGGTGTAGGAAATGTCGAACTGATCGCCAGCCGCGCCATGCTCGAAATCCCACATGAGCGGGGCGGTGTTGAGGTATGAAATGGCGGAAAGGCGCATAAAGCTTTGAGCTACGAGCAATGAGCGGCGAGCAACGAGTTAAAAGCGGGCCGCACGGTCACGTCAAAATCCCGCATTTGTTCACCTCTCATAGCTCACAGCTCAAAGCTCTTAAAAATATTATCAAACATGTGACGTGTGACCTTGACGGCAGATTTTTCAGCTGCGTAGAGTCGGCAGGACTGTCAAGGAGGCTTCTTGCCTAACGCAGCAGTTTCAGAATCTCCCGTTCCCTCTTCCATCCGTCCCAATCAGATATCGTGGCTGGCTTTGACTCTTACTACTGGGCTTGGCCCGACTCGGGCCAAGCGCCTGGTTGAGTTTTTTGGTGGAGTCGAAGGCGTGTTCAGAGCCTCTTTGACCGAGCTCGAAGCGGCCGGACTGCCGGCGGGGGCGGCGCAATCACTGGCGACCGGCCGATCAATTGAGTTGGCGCAGGACGAGCTTGGCAAGGCGGCGAGCGCGGGAGTTCAAATCGTGAGTCTGGACGATCCGGAGTACCCGCCGGAGCTGCGGCAAATCTACGATCCGCCATTGCTGCTTTACGTTCGCGGAAATGTGGCCGCTATTTCCCATCCCGGGATCGCGATGGTGGGAACGCGGCACCCAACGCCCTACGGCATGGGAATGGCGGAGCGGATGGCTTGCGATCTGGCTGCCCGCAACCTCGTGATCTTCAGCGGGTTGGCTCGCGGCGTGGATACATTCTCCCATCGCGGGGCAGTTTCGGCGAAAGGCAAGACGGTAGCGATCTTCGGCACCGGCGTTGACGTTTTGTATCCCAAAGAGAATTCGCGGCTGGCGGAGCAGATCCTCAGCTGTGGCGGTGCACTGATCTCCGAATTTCCATTGGGAACCTTTGCAGCGCCGCAAAATTTCCCGATTCGGAACCGGATTATCAGCGGGATTTCATTGGGGGTGTTGGTGGTTGAAGCTGCTGAGTATAGCGGGACGCGAATCACCGCGCGGTGTGCGCTGGAGCAAAATCGAGAGGTCTTTGCCGTTCCCGGCAATGTGACCAATAAAAACTCCTGGGGGCCGAACACGCTTATCAAGCAAGGCGCAAAGCTGGTTGCCACCTGGGAGGATGTATGGGAGGAACTCCCGGCGAATGTGCGACTTGCGCTTACTCCCGAACCAGGCCCTGAATCGCAAGCCAGTCAGACTGCATCATTATTCGAGGAACCTTCGCTCTCTCCGCATGAAAAGAAGATCTACCGGGTACTGAAAGCCGATGAGGCGCAGCATCTGGACGAGATCATCGAGAAGCTGGAACCGGAGCTGTCTTCTTCAGAAATCTTCGCGGCGCTGTTCGAGCTGGAACTGGCTGGAAAAGTGAAGCAGCTGCCGGGAAAAAATTTCGTCAGAAGCTTCTGGGAAGCTTTTAGCTCTTAGCTCTTAGCTGTTAGCTATCAGCCGGAGCGAGGTAGTGGTATGAAGAACTTATCGAAGATCTTGCAGGTTTGGCAAAAAGCTCACGCTGTCACGATTGCTATTTACAAGCGAGCCGCGTGTATTCCCGAACGAAGAATGATTCGGTCTGACAAGTCAAATTCGGAGATCATCCGCTTCTATAGGAGCGAATCTCGCCGAAGGCTGCTGCGGCGCAGATCGTGATGGCGAATTGGCGCGATTTCGTTCACATCGCGATCGGATCAGGCAGCTGAACTTCGAATATCACCTGCGCTGGCACGGGATTTGGAATTGCTTCGAGGCAGTCGATTCCGAGCATTTGCGATCTGAGTTGAACGAAGTGAAGCGGATGTTGTCGTCACTTTCGCAAAGATCGAAACCTGGACAGAGCTGTCCAGCTAAGAGCTAAAGGCTAAAAGCTAAGAGCCGAGACCCGGCTGATAGCTGACAGCTTCGTCCCATTCGTGCTAGCTTCAAAACCAACACTAGAAACAGAGGAACACATTGGCAAAGGGTTTAGTCATCGTCGAATCGCCTACCAAGGCGAAGACCATCGAAAAGTATTTGGGCAAGGGCTATACGGTTGAGGCCTCGCTTGGGCATGTGAAAGACCTGCCCAAGAGCACTCTCGGTGTCGATGTCGACAACGATTTTGAGACTGAGTACATCGTCATCCCTGGGAAAGAGAAGGTCATTGCCAAGCTGAAGAAGCTGGCCGCCGGCATGGACACGATATATCTGGCGCCTGATCCCGACCGCGAAGGTGAAGCGATTGCGGCGCACTTGGCCGAAGAACTCGGTGACGGCAAAAAAAAGAAAAAGAAAAAAGGCGAGAAGAATGGGCACGAGAGATTTCGACGGGTGACGTTTAACGAGATTACTCAGCGGGCGGTGAGGGAGGCGTTCGAGCATCCTCGTGACATCGATCAGCATTTGGTGGACGCACAGCAGGCGCGGCGTGTGCTCGACCGGTTAGTGGGATATCAGGTTTCGCCGCTGTTGTGGGACAAAGTGCGGCGCGGGCTTTCCGCCGGACGCGTGCAGACGGTTGCGCTCCGGTTGATCGTTGAGCGCGAGCGCGAGATCAAAGCATTCGAGAAAAAAGAATACTGGACCATCGATGCGAACCTTGCCGCCGCCAAACCTCCGGCGTTCGACGCCCGCTTCCTGGGCAAGGGCGAAGAAAAGATCGAAGTTCCGAACGAGGAAGAAGCTACAAAAATTCGCACTGCCCTTGAGAGCGCAGCCTGGACTGTTCGAAGCGCAGAGAAGAAAGAGCGACGTCGCAATGCGACTCCGCCATTCACCACCAGCAAATTGCAGCAGGACGCGTCGCGCAAACTTCGCTTCAGCGTGAAGCGCGCCATGATGATCGCGCAACGCTTGTATGAGGGTGTTGATATAGGCGAAGAAGGCTCCGTCGGATTGATCACTTATATGCGAACCGATTCGACTCGCGTTGCCCCTGAGGCGCTGACCGAAGTGCGCGAATATATCGGATCGAATTATGGCGCGGATTATCTGCCGCAATCGCCGAATACTTTTAAAGAGAAAAAAGATTCGCAGGGCGCGCACGAAGCCATTCGCCCGACGTCGGCGATGCGCCATCCTGATCAGATCAAGCAGTATTTAAAAGAAGATGAGTTCAAGGTCTACAAGCTGATCTGGCAGCGATTCGTGGCGTCGCAGATTACGCCGGCGGTGTTCGACCAGACGACGGTCGATATCGACGCTAAGTCTGGGGCGGAAACGTTCTGGTTCCGCGTGACGGGGTCGATCCTCAAGTTCGACGGTTTCCTCAAAGTTTACGAAGAAGCCAAAGAAGGCAAAGACGAAGAAGATGAGGAACTGAAGCACAAACTGCCGCCGCTGGAAGCGGGGCAGAAGCTGACGCTGAAGTCGTTGAATCCGGAGCAGCATTTTACCGAGCCGCCGCCGCGTTACAACGAGGCTTCGCTAGTGAAGGAGCTGGAGGAACGCGGTATTGGACGGCCGTCAACCTATTCGGCGATTCTGAGCACGATTCAGGAGCGGCAGTATGTTACGAAGATCGGCGGAAAGTTTACGCCTACGGAAATCGGCCTGGTAGTCACCGATCTGCTGGTGGAAAATTTCCGCGACATTTTCGACGTGCAATACACCGCGCGTTTGGAAGAAGAACTGGACGAGATCGAAGAGGGCAAAGAAGGTTGGACCGATGCGTTGGCCGAGTTTTACAAGAAGTTCGAGAAGGACCTCAAATACGCCTCCAAGCACATGGAGAATATCAAGCGTATGGAGAAGCCCACGGACGAAAAGTGCGAGCGCTGCGGCTCTCCGCTCGTGATCAAGTGGGGCAAGCACGGTTCGTTTTATGCGTGCAGTTCTTACGACAAGGAAAATCCAGAGAGCTGCACGTTTACTAAAGAAAATCCCATCAACCTGCCAGACTTGGATACGGCCGACGTGCAGGAGACCACGCAGGAGGAGTATTGCGAGAACTGCGGTCGAACCATGGTGCTGAAGCGCGGGCGCTTCGGACAGTTCATGGCGTGCACCGGTTATCCGGATTGCAAGACCACGCGGCGGCTTGATCAGGGCAAGAGAGTGCCGGATATTACTCTGGAAGAACTTTGCCCGAAGTGCCAGCGAAATATGGTGATCCGGCACGGGCGCTATGGCGAATTCACCTCGTGCAGCGGATATCCCGAGTGCAAGTATGTGAAGCAGAATTTTGTCGGAGTGAAATGCCCGACCTGCAAAGACGGCGAGCTGGTTGAAAAGCGCGCACGCAAGGGCAATACGTTTTATGGCTGCAGTAATTATCCCAAGTGCAAGTTCACTTCTGCGAACAAGCCGATTGCGGAGAAGTGCCCGAGCTGCGGCAGCGAATTTCTGGTGGAGAAATATTTGAAGTCGGGGCCGGTGATTGCGTGCCCGAATAAAGAATGCGAGTACGAGCGGCCGAATGAGAATCCGACGCCGCCGCCTGGAGCTTCTGGTCAAGCTGAGGCCTGAAATGAACGGGCGAGATGCCCGTTCCCCCCAATCTCTTTATAAACTGAACATGCGGAATGTCCGTGCCCGATTTTCTTCAAGGTTAAAAGGAGCAACAATGCCGAAGAAAGCTACTGCTGAAGACGCCAAAATCATAATGCGGCTTTACGATCTTCGCCGCGAAGCCGAAATGCGCAAGGCGCGCACCTGGTATGCGGGATGGTGGCCGCGCAACGCGGATGACGTTCTTCAAGTGCTCAACGACTTTGGCGCGCCCGAAAACGCTTGGTTCCGGCAGGTGAACGGTTATTGGGATATGGCTGCGTCGTTTGTTCTGCGTGGCGTCGTAAATGAAGAACTTTTCTGGGACAGCTGTGGGGAGATGTGGTTTGTCCTTGCGAAGCTGCAGCCGTTCCTGAAGGAGGTTCGCAAGAAAGCGAACATTCCTCAAGGATTTACGCGGGTTGAGAAAGTTGCTACGCGAACCAAAGATGGGCGCGAGCGCCTGCAGATAATGCTTAAGAGAGCAGAAGGCAGGCGGACGGCAGCTAAGGTGTGAGTTTGAGATCTACGCCGCTTTGTTCACGCTGCCGGGCAATTTCGCCGCCAAGATTTCCGCCTTCTCAATGCTTGGAGGCTGCGCGAATAGCTCCGGGGCCTTGGCCATCAGGGCCTTGGCGACTTCTCCGGACAGATGAGCCTGCCGTCCAGCTTCGTTGGCGAAAGTATCGAAAATTCCGAAGGTAGTCGCCGAAAGTCGCAGTCCAAACCAGGAACTTGTTCCCGGCTCTTGCTGCACTAATTCCAGTCCTGCACGTAAGAATTTTTCAACTTCAGCTTCTTTGCCGGGCTTGGCTTCCAGGCGAACGAAAAGTGCGACTTTTGGTATATCAGCCATAGTTTGTCTCCTATGATTTCGGGATTCTCTTCCACAAGTAGGATGCGGCTACAACGCAGAGGTTGCGAAGTAATTCAAGTCGAGTCAAAGCCGGGTGTTCCATCTGTGCGCCGGATTTTGATTTTTCTTACACTGAAAGGCGGTGCGGAGCCTGACGGGCGGCCACGAAGAACCTTCAAATTCAAAGCGGCAGAGCGCTGGGAAACCGCGTCTGAAAATCCAGCAACCCCACCCACTCCGGCGTGACCGAGACTCGCACCATTGAAGTCACCATCTTCCCCATCTGCGTCACCCAGGCCTGTCCCTGTTCGCGCCCGAAATAACGCTCGGCTGCTGCCGCGTATTCCGGTGCTACTCCTTCTGCGGTTGTAAGTTTCGCGGTACCACGAATCATCAGTACCTTGTGCGGAAAAACGTCGCCATCGATGGTGAGCGCCACTTTTGGGTTCGTCGCCAACGCCTTAAGCTTCGGCGCTTTCGGCGGCGTCCCCATCACCAACTCACTTCCGTTCCAGTGAAACCATATGGGAACCACTCGCGGCGTGCCATCCATCCAAATGTAGGCCAGGCGCGCGGGAATTCTTGACCGCAGAAGTTCCTGCGCCGCGGGATGCTGCAAAAGAGACAGGTCGCCTTGTTTCACAGGCATGAGGGATACCTCTTCTTGCTATCGATAACGGATGCGCGCAGCAGTATAACTCGAAATTACCGGGGGAAGATTTTTGCGGACTCGTATCAGGATACGGCCGGGTGCCCCATCCTTCTCGCGTGGGGATTTTTAATTTTGGCTTAGCTAAAACCGAATTATTGGTCCAAACGTGATTCGCAGGTTATTGTGCGCGCCGTTGTTGAAATAAACCTCGTCGCCGACTTCAAGACGCAGACCTACGGGTCCGATGGCCGCCTCCACACCCGCTGCCGGGTAGATCGCTGCATTCAAGTTCGATGTGCGCAATCCAAGAAGGGTACTCACAGCATTGCTCAAGGGCAGCAGGCCCGGGCTGAGACGAAAATCCATGAAGCCGCCTTTAAGCGTAACGAACGGACGAAACCCTCCGCCCGCGGGCTGCCACTTCGGCCCGAACAATCCGTGCGTAACACCAACCGAGGTGCGCTCAATCGCGCCGATGTTTCCGCTAGTCAGGTTGCGATAGGCTTCGTCGAAGTTAATGCCGTAGTCATAAGCCAGTTCGCCTTCGACCATTACATCGTGATGGATGCGGTATCCAAAGCGTGCTCCCAGTCCGAAGTTGTTGGTGCTGGTTTGCGACACGTCGAGGTAATCGAGGAAGACACCGGCCTCGATGCGCTTTTGAGCGAATAAACAAGGGGATGCGAGCAGCAGGAAAATCAGCAAGGAGGATGTGGGTTTGGGCATGGGTTCGATACGATGAGCAGCCGAGCATGAAGGTTGTGAGCGATGGGTCGGACAAGAGTGCCCGACCCATATGTAACTGGCTGGCTAAGCCTCTTACCAACCCCTGGTCTGCATCATGCTGGCCTCGTCCATCGACGCCACGGCCAAGCCCTTCATCGCACCAATCAGATCTTCGCTGACTTCAAGTAACACTTTAGGGTCATTGAAGTGGGTGGCGGCTTTGACGATGGCGCGGGCGCGCTTCTCGGCTTCGGCGGGTTCGGCGAAGGAAGTCGAGTCTTTCATGAAAATTCCTGAGCCAACGAACACGGCTTCGGCACCGAGCTGCATTACCAGCGACGCATCAGCGGGGGTGGCAATGCCTCCGGCGGAGAAATTCGGCACCGGCAGCTTGCCAGTTTTTGCGACAATCTTGATCAGCTCGTAGGGTGCCTGGTGCTCTTTGGCTTTGGCGTAAAGCTCTTCTTCGCTGAGCACAGTGAGAATTTTCATTTCCTGCACGATCTGGCGAATGTGCTTGACGGCATGAACTACGTCGCCGGTTCCAGCCTCACCCTTGGTACGAATCATGGCTGCGCCTTCGGCGATTCGACGTAGGGCTTCGCCGAGATTGCGCGCGCCGCAAACGAACGGAACTTTGAAAGCATGCTTATCGACGTGATGGGCCTCATCAGCCGGAGTCAGCACTTCGGATTCATCGATGTAATCCACGCCTAGCTCTTGCAGAATTTGCGCCTCAGCAAAATGGCCGATGCGGCACTTGGCCATCACAGGAATCGAGACCGCGGCCATGATCTCGCGGATTTTTTTGGGTGAGGCCATGCGGGCAACTCCGCCTTCGGCGCGAATTTGCGCGGGCACGCGCTCGAGCGCCATTACGGAGACGGCGCCGGCGTTCTCGGCGATGACGGCCTGCTCGGCGTTGGTGACGTCCATTATGACCCCGCCCTTGAGCATTTCAGCAAGGCCGGTCTTCAAGCGGAGGCTGGTGGAATTGCCATTGTTTTGAGACATATTGAATCCTTTAAGTGCTGTCGCGATCGCGAAGAATGGGCGCGGGGACGCCTGCTTACATTTTACAACCTTGTGACCAGCGCCGTACGCTGATTCTCTTTTTTCCCTTATTCCGAGGGCTCGGTTCTATTGATATTCTTCAATCCGGTTCGGCCTCGAAGCGGTAACCCACGCCGCGCACGGTCAGCAGATGCTGCGGACGCTCGGGATCGTCTTCAATGTAGCGACGCAATCGGACGACGAAATTGTCGATGGCGCGAGTGTCAGTATCTTCGCGCAGGTCCCAGACCTCTTCGAGGATTGATTTGCGGGAGACGACCTGACCACGATGGCGAATTAAATATCGCAGCAACTCGGCTTCCATCACGGTAAGGTGAGTGGTGGCGCCGTCATTGCGAAGTTCTAGATTGCCGAAGTCGATCGCCCTGCCACTGAAAGAGAAGGTGCCGAATTCCTGACTACTGGTGTCGGGGCTTTGAAGCTGGCCTGCGGGAGTTTGCTGCATCCATTGGCGGCGGCGCAACAGGCCCTGCAAGCGCGCAAGAAAGATCGGCAGCTCGAACGGTTTAGCTACGTAGTCATCGGCGCCGGAAGCAAATCCTTTGAGAACATCTTCGGGGCGGGCGCGCGCAGTCAGCATAAGAATAGGAATGAAGTTACGAGCAGCGCGCAGCTGGTTTGCAACCTCGAAGCCGCTTTTCCCGGGGAGCATGATATCGAGCACCAGGGCGTCGAAATCTTCATGCCTGGCGAGGAGCAGGTCGAGCGCGGTCTCGCCGTCGCCGGCAATGCTCGCGGAGTGACCTTCAGCTTGCAGGTTAAATTGCAGACCGGTGGCGATGTGGGCTTCGTCTTCCACAATGAGGACTCGGCTCATGAGACTCTCCGAGGCAATTCAAAGATGACGGTCGCGCCTTTGCCTTCGCCTGCGCTCTCAGCCAGCACCCGGCCGCCGTGGCGTTTGGCAATGGTACGCACCAGAAAGAGGCCCAGGCCGGTGCCGCGAACTTGCCCCAGGGCCCTGCTGGGTACCCGATAAAAACGTTTAAAGATAGTTTTCAGCTCAGAGCGAGGAATGCCGACGCCGCGATCCTGTACCCGCAAGACCAGCCGCTTCTGCTCTTCTATCGCGAGTTGGACGGATATATCAACGTTGTTGCGCGAATACTTCACCGCATTATCCAGAATGTTCGACACCGCAGTGCGCAAATCTTCGGGATCGCCGCGGACTTCAGAGTTACTGCCGTTCAGCGCAGACTGGTAACGCAGCTCACTGGGTTGCAGGTGATGGCTGGTACGGGCGCTTTGCACACACTCTTCAACCAACTGGGCAAAATCCAGGCTGACGTTTTGCCCTTTGCTTCCCGCCTGGCCTGCTTTCAGGACTTTATCAACCGTGCCCATCAGACGATCGGTGTCTTCGAGCATGAGCCGGTAGAAGTCACTGCGCTGGACTTCGTCAATATGGGTTTGACGCTCGAGGGTTTGAAGATGAAGGCGAATGGAGGCAATGGGCGTTTTCAGTTCATGAGTGACGGCGTTGATGAAACTGTCGTGTTGCTCATTGCGCCGGATCTCTCGGACCAGAAAACTGGTGTTGAGGATGAGGCCCGTGGCGATTGCGCCGAAGAAGATGATCCCGAGAAGGACGCGAATACCTTCGCGCCAATTGAGGATGATCCAGCCAAAGCCGACCGCGACCGCGATCGAAGCCAGGACGACTCCGAAGGTGAGAAAGAATACGATTTTGCCGCGCCGGCTAACCCGCATGCAGAGATTCTAACGCGGGAAACCACGGCGCAGACTAATGGTCACAATCCCGGATAGCAGGTTTGAGAAACCGCAACCACAGCAATCATTATTGCAGAAGCGATTTTGGGCAAAACCAAAAGCTTTTAACCGCAGAGAGCGCGGAGGAAGTGCAGGGTTGCAGAGAAATTCAGCACCTGGTCAATCCACGACTCAACGGAAGCTTCGAAATCAAAAACTTTAGGGGCGTGAGCGCGGAAAATAACAAAGGGCGCAGAGAAAATCCTGCGCCCTTCGTCACATTACAAAGAATCGATCAGGCAAAGCACCTAAACCGAAACCAACTCCGGGTGCGATTCCTTCACTAGTTTGTTTTCGTCTTCGCGTAATTCGTCGAGCTTCACGCGGTAGATGTGCCTGGCTAGTCCGAGCTTCTTGAGCGCCCAGATTCCGTACCAGTTGACATCAATTTCATACCACTTCAGGCCATGACGCGCTGAGACCGGGTGAGCGTGGTGATTATTGTGCCAGCCTTCGCCGAAGGTGAGCAACGCTACGAACCAGTTGTTGGTGGACATATCGCGGGTGCGGAATCGGCGCGATCCCCAGGTGTGAGTCGCAGAGTTGACCAACCAGGTTGAGTGCAGGCCGACGACCGTGCGCATGAAAAGTCCCCACATCAGGAAGGGCAGGCCACCGATTGCGAAAAGCAGAACGCCGGAAAGAATCACGGGAACGTAGTGATACTTTGTAATCCAGATATGGAACTTGGATTTGGTGAGATCGGGCACGTAACGGGACAAGGTGCTGGTGTCCTGATGGAGGCTCTTACCCATGAGGATCCAGCCCATGTGGGCCCACCATTTGCCGTCGAGCGGGGTGTGTGGATCGCCTTCTTTATCCGAGAACTGATGATGAATGCGATGAGTTGCGACCCAGAAAATGGGTCCGCCTTCGAGTGCCAGAGTCGAGCAGACGGTCAGGAAATATTCCACCCACTTCGGAGTTTTGTATCCTCGATGAGTTAGGAGGCGATGGTAACCCATGCCGATGCCGAGGCTGCCGGAAACCCACCACAGGAAACAGGCAACGAAAAATGCCTTCCAGGTAAAGAAGAACAACGCTGCGATTGCACCTACGTGAAAGGCCCCCATGAATATGGCGGTGACCCAATTAATTTTGTCGTCCTGGCGATTGCGTTCGAGCGCTTCGATTTCCAAGTGAATTCTCCCAGGGTTCCCTAATAAATGGCCCTATCGGTAGATTAACCGTGGAGCTTGAGTCCGGCTGTAATACTTGTGTAATAGCAAGACACAGAGAGTTACGCTGGTAACGGGCCAGCAGCGCGGGAACTGAGCGGGTGAGCAGAATTTCTGCGGGAATCGAAGCCCCGGGAAATTCCCGAGACTCCGCCGCAACTTCAATTTTTTCGAGGCGTACCGGGGCGGGTTGGAGGCACATTGCCGAGGACTGAATCTGCGAGCCGCAACCAACGTTCGAACTGGGGCTCCCACAAGTCCATGTCGGTCTCGTTAGGAGCTACCTGGGAAACGGGCGGCTTTTCAAAATAGGTGTTGCAGTTCGGGTTCATCTGATCTCCTTCCGAATTAAACCCTGAGATGGGCACGGAGTCGCAGTTGGTTGTAACTTATTCATGTCAAAAGTTTTACGTATTACTTAGGTTACCGACTTAAGAGTCAGAGCTCAATTTTTGAGGGTCACTTGGGGAGCTGTGTCACATCGAGAAAAGAAGCTGACGAGATTAATTCAGCTGCACTGAATTGAAGCTTGACATCCTCGGTGAGGGGTCTAGCATGGATATATCACCTCCGATCCAATTCAGGATCGAATGGGCCGGCAGCCAAGGAAAGTCACCGCTTCTTGGTAGTCGGCCCGTTTAATTTAGCTGTCAGCTTTCAGCCGTCAGCCGTCAGCTTTTAGCTCAAACCACAATCCACTCTTTTAATTTTCTGGCCAGTGATTCTGGAAGTTCGGCTTCGAGTTCAACTGCGCCATCTTTGTACTTGCGGGAATAGATTCGCGAACGGGCTTCGAGCATCGACAGTGCCTTGCCTTCCTTTTGCGGAATGCGCAGGCGCACGCGGCTGAGCGCGTCGTCAGACAGCATCTGGTCAATCCGGTCGAGCAGCGTGGTCAAACCAATTCCTTTGGCGGCGGAAACGTGGACAGTTTTAGAATCGTCACGCAAGCTGTCGCGCTGCTTAGGCGGGAGCAGATCAATTTTATTTTTGATGTGCAATGCGGGCTTGTGGCCGGCTTCGAGTTCGGTAAGCACCTTATCGACTTGTGCGTCTTGCTCGGCGGAAAGCGGGCTGCTGGCGTCCGAGACATGAAGAATGAGCGCTGCGCGCTGCACTTCTTCCAGCGTCGCTCGAAACGATGAGACCAAGGCGTGCGGCAGATTGCGAATGAAACCGACAGTATCCGAGAGCAGGATTTTGCGCTTTGAGGGCAGAGTCACCGAGCGCAAAGTTGGATCGAGGGTAGCAAACATGCGCGGGGATTCGAGCACGGTGGCGTTAGAGAGGGCATTGAACAACGTCGATTTGCCGGCATTGGTGTAGCCCACGAGGGCAACCGTCGCAACTGGGACAGATTCGCGGCGCTGGCGTTGCTGGGCGCGGATGCGGCGGACGTTTTCAATCTGCTCTTTAACGTGGCGAATGCGGCGATAGATTTTCCGGCGGTCGGTTTCCAACTGGGTTTCACCAGGGCCTCGAGTGCCGATTCCGCCGCCGAGTTGCGACATTTCTGCGCCGCGGCCAGTCAGGCGAGGCAACAGGTAGTCCAATTGCGCCAGTTCAACCTGCAATTGGCCTTCGCGGGTGCGGGCGTGAGTGGCGAAAATGTCGAGTATAAGTTGGGTGCGATCTAATACCCGCACATGAACCACATTCTCGATATTGCGCTGCTGGGACGCGGTGAGGTCATGATCAAATAAAAGCAAGTCAGCGGAAACCGACGCGGCGGCTCCGGCGATTTCTTCGAGTTTGCCACGTCCTATCAAAGTTGCGGGGTCGGGACGATCGCGGCGCTGCAGGATTTCGCCAGCAATTTCGGCGCCGGCGCTTAGGGCGAGATCGCGCAGCTCGGCGAGAGATTCTTCGGCGCTAAATTGCGGATCAGAAACGGGTCTGGATATGGCTGCGGTTGCAGTATCGCGTGCAGCTTGCGCTCCGCTGGTCAAGCCGGGGGACGGAGAACGCTTGCGGGTGCGGTAGTCGAGCCCAACCAGAAATGCGCGCTCTTTGCGCATTCCGGGAGGAAGATTTTGCTGGGCGGAACGCCCGCTGCGACGCGATGCTCTGGATTCGGTACTGCGCAAGCTCAACAGCCTTATCCTTCGGTGCCGGAGGCGGCGGGAGCTTGATCGGGTTCGCTGGTCACCGGGGTGGGCACGACACGGGGGCGGTCAGAGAACCCGTGACCTTTGGCGACCGCGACGGTTGAAATCGCGTGTTTGAAAATCAGTTGCTCCTGGTTGTTGGTTTCAAGGACAACCGAGTATTTATCAAACGAGCGAATTCGGCCCGTCAGTTTTACTCCGCTCATCAAATAAATAGTGATGCTGCTGCGCTCTTTGCGCGCGGTATTGAGGAAGGTGTCCTGAATGTTCTGCGTCGCCGGCTTGGTTTCCATTTTGCCGATCTCCTTGTGTACCCTGTGCTTCCCACGAGCAACCCTGCTTGCAAAGTTCGTGAATGCGCAAACGGGCTTAACACCACATCCCTTGTAGAGTAAGGGGTAAGTGCCTCCTTTTTCAACTGTGGTCTTAGGGTAAGGAGACTAAGTACCCGTAAGCTGGCCCAGGGAGTTGCTCTTGCGGTCGGCCATTCTGGCTACTTTCCCCACCGGGAACCGCCCACATTGGGAGTCCAGCCACAGAATTTAAGACCTTGGTGCGGGTTTATCGGCTGGCCGCGCGACCATAATGTCCTCAGTCCTATTCGTACAAATTAAGGAAATGATGCGAGCGCTGATTGCGGGATGGATTGTGGTGGTATCAGCTGGAATGGCGGCCATCGTCCGCTACGATTCGACGCCGGCCGCTGCACACCAGGTGTTAACCCATTGGCCGAGGCGGAGCGCCATAGGCTTCGATGGGAGCAGGCCGAATCTGCTTATGGCTGTCCACCCCGAGTGTTCGTGTACCCGGGCTAGCTTGAATGAATTGGCTCGCATGTTGCCGTTGCTTGGCGGGCACGCGCGAATTGTTGTCCTATTGCTGGGGCGAAACGGCAATCGGTACGAGCAGACGGTAAAAGAGTTGCACCTCGAATCCTTTGCAGATCGGGATGGTTCCGAAGCGTCCCGTTTGGGACTTACCACCTCAGGTGAGATCGCTATTTACGCGGCAGGCGGCAATTTGCTTTACAGCGGCGGGATAACCGGGGCACGAGCACACGAAGGGGACAACCCTGGCGAAGCCGCGGCTCTGGCGGCGCTTGGAACATCTGATTCGGTCCGCAATAAAAAAGCGCCTGTTTTCGGTTGTGAGTTGGGCAAAAGAGCTAACCCTAGGTCAAATAATGCCGAATCGCGACCCTGAAGGCATCCGCGACAAAGGTCGGATCGGTACGGCTTCCCGCGGGGAAGATTTGTTCGCACGCGTCTACCTCGACCTGCTCAAGGACACAGACAGAAGATTCTCCGTCCTGCTGGGTATTCAATACGTTGCCGGAGTCGCTTTTGCTCTGATCATTTCTCCCAGGGTGTGGAAGGGAGATGAAAGCTCAATCAGTCCGCATTTGCTGGCCGCGATTTTCCTGGGTGCGATAATTACAGGCCCAGTAATCTGGCTTACGCGTGAGCAACCCGGCGAGCGGATGACTCGCCACTGCGTTGCATTTGCTGAAATGGCGATGTCGGGACTTCTGATTCATCTGACCGGCGGCCGCATTGAGACCCACTTTCATATCTTTGGAGCCTTGGCGTTCTTGAGCTTTTACCGTGACCGGCAAGTGTTTGCCACGGCAACATTGACAACCCTGGCAGATCATATTTTGCGCGGGCTTTTTTATCCACAATCCATTTTTGGCGTATACCAGTGGACCCTGCTGCGTCCGCTTGAACATGTGGCCTGGGTGCTATTCGAGGTCGTCTTTTTAATCCTGGCATGCACTAAAAACATCGCGGAGAAGAAACAGCTGTGCCTGCACCAGGCGGAAATCGAAACCTACCATTACGAGCGAGAGATCGCGCGAGAAGCCGAAGAAGCGAGAATGTCCGAATCCAATCGTGTGCTGAGTGAACGAAATCAGCAGTTGGGACAGACTTCGCATATGCTGAACACCGCCTTGGATGCCGTGCGACCGGTAGTTTCAGAACTGGTGAATACCGGCAGACAATTGGATTCCGTGGTGGCAGTTTTGGGCACGGCGACCAGAAGGCAGGTGGAAGGAATTCACGACCGTTTGCAGGAGCTTCTGGATGTGACTTCCTCGGTAAAGACTTTGCAATCCCATAGCGATCTCACGGGAAAGACTACCCAGGACATTGCCGAGAAGATCGAGCGGGCAGAATCTCTTAAGCTGCAGGGCGAAGAATTGCTGCGGCAGACCGCGAGCGCGCTGGACGAAATTCATGGGCAGATGCAGGCCATGAACGAGCGCATTGCGGAACTCGGGAACCATCGCGAGCGCATTCGCGGGATCACCGAGCGGGTGGAAGATTTCGCTGACCAATCGAATCTGCTGGCCTTAAATGCCGCGATTGAAGCCGCCCGTGCTGGAGAGGCTGGACTGGCGTTCGCTGTAGTGGCGGATGAAATCCGGCAACTCTCTGAACGCTCGCTCGAGAGTACAAAGGCCATCGGCTCGGTTCTTGACCAGATCCAACTTGCAGTCGATGGCGCAATTCTGCTGAGCGCCAAGGGCAGCGCCCGGATCGAGCACGGGATGGAAGAAATCCGCTCTTCCGGCACCAGAATTGAACAGCTCACTCAATACATTCACGAGTCGAGCAACAGTCTCAGAATTGTGGCTTCCGGAGTGAACCAACACCGGTCGGAGTTTCTGAAAGTGAGCGGGCTGGTTGAAAAGCTGGACGCCTCATTAAGATCCATAGCGAGCGGGATTGAATCTTTCGAAGAAATCGTGGGTACGTTGACCACTGTCGCCCACCGCGTGAGCGGAACGGCACAGCGATTACACGAGATAGGCGAAGACACCTCCCATGTGGACGGCGAGGAGCATCTCTCGGCGGCAGCTGGATCGGGTTCCTCTGGCTGACGCATTCAGGCCTCGCCTGTATCTCTATCAGACCGAATCTGTGCGACCAAACTGACGATTCTCTAATCTGAACGACTTCAGGGAAATGCGAAGCTTCATTCGTGGATAGGAGTGTCCCATGAAAGTCGTTCAAGTGAACAAGGCAGGCGGAAATTTCGAAACTGTCGAACGCCCGACCCCGCAGCCAAGCCGCGGCCAAGTGCGGATTAAAGTCGAGGCATGCGGAATTTGTCACAGCGATCTGCTAGTGAAAGAAGGCTACTGGCCGGGGATTCAGTACCCTCGGGTTCCGGGACACGAGATCGCCGGTCGGATTGACGCTGTCGGCGAAGGCGTGACGAACTGGAAATCCGGGCAGCGCGTAGGCGTTGGCTGGCATGGTGGGCATTGTTTTGTGTGCGATCCGTGCCGACGGGGTGAGTTCATCCTGTGCAAGTTTGAAAAGATCACAGGCATCAGCTTCGACGGGGGCTATGCAGAATACGTGATTGCGCCGGCAGAGGCGGTGGCGGCAATTCCGGAAGTACTAAAAACCGAAGAGGCTGCGCCGCTGCTGTGTGCAGGTATCACTACCTTCAATTCGCTGCGTCATTCGGGAGCGACAGCGGGACAATTAATCGCGGTACAGGGTATCGGTGGCCTCGGACATTTGGGAATCCAATACGCCAGGCAAATGGGATTTCGCACCGTGGCAATAGGACGCGGAGCGGACAAGACAGCGCTCGCGCAAAAACTTGGCGCGCACGAATACATCGATACTGATGCCGGCGCGCCAGCTCAAGCTTTGCAGAAATTAGGTGGAGCAAATGTCATCATCGCCACCGCGCCCGACTCGAAATCCATTTCAGCGTTAGTGGACGGGCTGGCGCCAGACGGCAAGTTGATGGTTATCGGCGCGAGTCAGGATTCGTTATCGGTTACGCCACTCCAATTGATAGGACAGCGGCGCACGATAGCCGGCTGGCCATCCGGCACAGCAAAAGATTCGGAAGACACCTTGCAGTTCAGCGCGCTGACCGGCGTGCGGCCATTGATTGAAATTTTCCCGCTGGCAAAAGCGGCAGAGGCTTATGAGCGGATGATGAGCGGAAAGGCGAGATTCAGAGTAGTGCTGACGATGAATTGATAGAAGTTTTCTTTCTTTTGTAAAATCTCACGCTTGCTTGTAACCAGTTGACTCTTTCGCGCTCATTCCGAGTGTGGAGGAGAAATGAACCGCTTACTTTCTGTTGTGCTGGTTGCGTGTGTGGTGTTTGGCGGGATGGCGCTGTTGTCGCCACGTACCCTACAAAAGGTTTCTGCTTCTGATTCCGACGAACGACAGCAACAAGCAGATCATACGACTGAAATCCATGCATTAAAAATGATCGTGCATGGCCGCGAGACATTCCGCTTCGACACCTTTGGCGATCAGAAATTTTGGGGCGGATCGCTCCAACTCCACAAAGCCATAGAAGGGCAGAAGCTGGGAGGAGTCGGCCCGGGCGTTGATCCTGCCACAGCGCTTGCAGTCGGATTGAAAGTGGATGTCGACGCTCTACCCGCTTCCGTGATCCAGGCTTTGAAAGCCGGGAAATTGAATCTGAAAGATCCCGCGGCAACGCTGGTCTTGCTGAAATTGAATTCTGTTGTCGGGGTTACAGGCTTCTTCAACAATGCAGGGACGCTGAGAAGTCTTGGAATTCAATGCGCCCTATGCCATTCCACCGTAGACAACTCGCTCGCGCCCGGCATCGGGCATCGGCTTGACGGATGGGCGAACCGTGACTTGAATGTGGGCGCGATCGTGAATCTTTCGCCGGACCTAAGCAGTGTGGCCAAAGTGCTCGGAGTCGATCAGAGTACGGTGCGAACCGTTCTAACCAGTTGGGGGCCGGGAAAGTTCGACGCAGAACTATTTATGGATGGAAAGGCATTCAATGGCAACAAGTCCGCCGCGACCCTGATTCCTCCTGCGTTTGGCCTGGCCGGATTCAATCTGCATACCTGGACGGGCTGGGGTTCGGTGACCTATTGGAACGCCTTCGTCGCCAATCTTGAAATGCACGGCCAGGGAACATTTTTCGATCCGCGGCTCGCGGACCCGGTGCGGTTTCCGGTAGCGGCGCAGAATGGTTTCGATAATGTGCGCAACGAGGTGGACTTAATCACACCGCAGTTGGCCGACCTGCATTTCTATCAACTGGCCATCGATGCTCCGAAACCTCCAGCCAACAGCTTTGATCATTCCGCGGCGATTCGCGGCAAGCAGGTTTTCAATGGGGCAGCGCAGTGTTCCAGTTGCCACGTGCCGCCGCTTTTCACCGAGCCGGGATGGAATATGCACACCGCTCAGGAAATCGGAATCGACGACTTCCAGGCTTCGCGCTCGCCCGATGATCGTTACAGGACTTCACCATTAAGGGGACTGTGGACACATACCCAAGGCGGCTTCTATCACGACGGCCGCTTCGCCACGCTCATGGATGTGGTCAATCACTATGATTCATTCAAGGGATTGCATTTGACCCAGCAACAGAAACAGGATCTGGTGGAGTACTTAAAGAGCCTGTAGAGGCGCAGTACCCACCCCGGCAATGCCTGGGTGGGTGCTGGCGACCTCGAATTCGATTAGCGGCTCACCTTAATTTCGATTCGCAAATCCGATGGCTGGCCAGACGGATTGGATGGACTCGGATTGTCGACAACTTCGATGGCATGCATCGGCTCTGGTTGCATCCAGTGAACTGTCCATTTCCCCGGATGGGTAGGCCTGTCGGTGCTCGGTTGATCATTTATCGTGCCATCCGATCTATGGTAGCGAACGTGTGGCGTTTTACCGCCGATGTCCCAACTCAGAAAGAAACTCGGCCATTGATGATGGTGCGTCGGTATGGTTTTGCCGGACGGAGGCAGGGTGACTTCAAGTACTCGCACCAATGCGTTTTCGTAAATTATTTTGTGCGTCTCAGGCGCAGCCTGCACCGCGTCGAAGCCCGGCGGGAATCCGGAGTTGCTCTGCCCGGCAAGTCGGAAATGCGCCACTAACAAGCCAAAGAAAACCACCGCAATAACGAACAGCTTTTTACTGGCCCTGCGCAGGGCGAATGGAGAGTAATTCATGCCATCGAGTATAGGTCCACCGATAGTCGACAGTGACCGGCTGACACCTGCACTATGTTCCCAGCTCTATACAACGGTGAGAGAATAGGTCCCTTGATGCTCAGAGAGGAAATAACTATGACACCGAAACAGATCGATTCGTCTCTGCGGGAATTTTTGTCAGGCCGCCACATCGGAACCGTCGCGACTGAAAATGCGGATGGGACCGTTCACATGACTGCGGTCTGGTATGTCTTTGAAGATGGCAATTTCTATATAGCAACCTCTTCCAAGACCCGGAAGGCGAAGAATCTTGCGGCGCGACCCAAGGCATCTCTCATGGTCGACTCGCGTAAGCCCGGGAAAGAGCGCGGTGTCACTGCGCTTGGAAGAGCTGAGATAGTGTCAGGCAAGGAATCGCAGGAGATAAACCATCGCATTCACAGGCGTTATTTGAGTTCGACGGCTCTGTCCGATCCTAAAGTCGGCCCGGTGTTTGCCGGGTTTGACGATGTGACGATCCGTATTGTTCCCAATTCCTGGATCTCGTGGGACATGGCTGCTCTGGATGCGCAGGTTTTTGCTGGACGTTTGGGAAACACTCCGGGATATATGTTGCCGCTGGATTGAAAAACCGATTTTTTCCCCAGCCGGAGCGACCTGCTACTTCCCGCTTGATGAACTTTGCTGCGGGCTGATTCTCGAAAACACAACGGCCACTACACGGTCGCAGCGCTCGCCCATGAACGGGAAAGCCTTTTTGCTGCTGGTGCCAACACGTTCCATGAGCCAGTTGCGGACCATCAGCCGCCCACGGTGCAAGCGCACCTTCACGTTTTCCTCGGTCAAATCGAGAGCGGCAGCGGTTTCGGAGGTGTTCATTTCTTCCACATCGCGCATCATTACCACGGTTCGATATTGTTCGGGAAGCTCAAGCAGGGCGGTTTCGAGTAATTGGCTGAGTTCTTTGACCGACGCATTAGCTTCCGGATCAGGAGCCGTCTCCGTCAGGCCCATAGAAAATCCTCCAGTGTCTTCGTTGTCATCCAGTTGATCGATCCGGTTGCGAAGTTTGAGACGACCCAGCGCTTCATTCACCGCAATGCGCGTCAGCCAGGTGGAGAACGGCGCCTTCCCGGCGAACTGGTGCAAGTTCTGGTAGGCGCGGACGTATGCATCCTGCATTACGTCTTCGGCCTCGGCGTCGTCACGCAAAATCGCCCGCGCCACGCGATAAAGACGCTGGTTGTAGCGGCGCATGATGATCTCATAGAGCGGCGTGTGTCCGGCCTTGACCCGCTCGACGACTTCTTCATCGGTGAGTTGATCGGAATTAAGCGCTTCGAGAGTGCTGCCGATTTCCATATCGCTCTTTAAGAATAGATCGCGCGCGGAGAAAAAGGTTACAAAGGCGATTTGCCGGGCTGACAGTCCGGTCGCTCTTGTAACCGATTCGGCTTTCGGCACTCTTTTAGGTAGAGGGCAAAATGGAGAAATTCGATAAACGGCTGGAGGTTCCCTGGTGGGCGTTAAGAATCGGCTTGGGCATAGGGCCGATTATCACGGGAGTAGATAAATTTTTTAACAAACTGACGGACTGGACCATGTACCTGAGCCCGCTGGCGACAAAGACTGTGCCCGTCACCCCGGCAACTTTTATGCACGTTGTGGGCGTGATCGAGATCTTTGCCGGAATCGTGGTTCTGAGTCGCTTCACAAAAATCGGAGCTTACGTCGTTACCGCGTGGCTGCTGGGGATTGCGGTTAACCTTCTTACCACGGGCATGTTTTACGACCTGGCGATGCGCGATGTGGAGATTGCCATCGCGGCTTTCACTTTGTCGCAGCTGACGCGCGTTCGCGAAGGAGCAGTAGAAAGAACCCCAGCCCGCAACGCGCCAGCTTCTCAATTTGCGGTAAATCACTAATAAAAATATTTTTCGGAGGATCACATGCGCAAATTCGTACTGTTGTTTGCAAGCGTTGTGTCTGTTCGCCATTCCGGCATTGAGTGAGACCTTTCACGATGTTGCTGTCGTGGACAAGAATTGCTCCAGCAAAGTGGCCGCTGACCCGGACGCGCACACTCGTGAGTGCGCTTTGAAGTGTGCCGCCAGCGGCTACGGGATCGTTACCAGCGATCAGAAGTTCTTGAAGTTTGACGCTAGGGGGAATGCCAAGATAAAAGAGGCACTGCAGGCTTCGGACAAGAAAGATCACCTGCGGGTGGACGTCAGCGGAGACGTCGAGAACGACACCTTAAAGGTGAAATCTGTAAAGCTTCTGTAATCCGTTCAGGAGAGCCTTGTCCAGGCGAAAGCCTGGACGGACTCCCAAATCTCCTGAATTCTTCTGCGTAAATGCACAAACTTGACCTGTTCTCCATAAAGTGCCAGCCCGAAATCGTCAGCAGGTCTGCTATTCTCCAGGGCGGATTGATTTCGCATGAAACGCCCTTCCATCGCTATTATTGGAGCAGGACGGCTGGGAACGGCGCTCACGCAGCGGTTGTCCGAAGCGAAGTATGTTACGAAAAGTTTTTCTCGTGGGAAGGAGGCGAAACCTTTAGGCGCTGATGTTGTCTGGTTTTGTGTTCCTGACGGAGAAATTGCGCGCGCTGCCGATTCTTTTTCGCCACTTAAATGGAAGGGTAAATACGCGTTTCACTCCAGTGGGGTTCTTTCAAGTGACGCTTTAACCTCCTTGCGGCGTGAAGGAGCGCATGTCGCGTCGGTCCATCCCTTGATGACATTCGTCAAAGGGTCGGTGCCAGAACTGCTCGGTGTGCCGTTCGCGGTTGAAGGCGATGCGTCGGCGGTGCGGGTGGCGCGAACGATCGTGCGTAATCTGGGTGGGAAGACGGTCGCGATTAGGAAACAGGACAAAGTCGCCTACCATGCGTTCGCGACTATGATCTGTCCGCTGTTGGTGTCGCTGCTGGCTGTTTCGGAGAAAGCTGCGGCGCTTGCCGGAATGTCATCTGCGGAATCGCGACGCCGCATGCTGCCGATCATTCGCCAAACACTTCGGAATTATGAGAAGGCGGGCCCGGCGGGCGCTTTCAGCGGGCCGATCGTGCGCGGCGATGTGGAAACGATCCGCGCGCATATGAAGGTGCTGGCGAAGATGCGTCCCGCGAAAAATGTTTACGCGGCACTCGCCCGGGCTGCGCTCGATTTGTTGCCCACTTGCAATCGTCTCCAGATTGCGCACCTGCTCGACTAGGATTTTCTCTGCGATCTTTGCGAAGCCTCTGCGTGCTTTGCGGTTAAGAGCTTTAAACTATATGTTTGGGACGCCCAGCATCTAAAAAGGCTTTAACCGCAAAGAACGCTGAGAAAAGCCGCAAAGCCCGCAGAGAAAAGATTTCGGGTGTCGAGGACTAGATCGAGAAAAATTCTCCGCAGTGGGTCACGCACGAGTCCGGCGAGCAGGCGGTTAGCTCATTAAGGCTGAATGTTCCGGAAGCGACCGGGAGTATTTACGCCCCCACTTGCTTCGCAGCTTCGAGGCGCGTGCGGCGGGGCCGAGTTGTTGCCCACGTACAATCACCTCCAGATTGCGCACCTGCTCGACTAGGATTTTCTCTGCGATCTTTGCGAAGCCTCTGCGTGCTTTGCGGTTAAGAGCTTTAAACTATATGTTTGGGACGCCCAGCATCTAAAAAGGCTTTAACCGCAAAGAACGCTGAGAAAAGCCGCAAAGCCCGCAGAGAAAAGATTTCGGGTGTCGAGGATTATATCGAGAAAAATTCTCCGCAGTGGGTCACGCACAAGTCCGGCGAGCAGGCGTTTAGCTCCTTGAGGCTGAATGTCCCGGAAGCGACCGCCAGTATTTGCGCCCCAACTTGCTTCGCGGCTTCGACGTCTGACGGCGTGTCTCCAATGAAGCAGGCGCGTGCGGCAGGGCCGAGTTGAGCTTTCACTTGTGCTAAAGCATTGCCGAAAATTGCACCGCGGCTCTCGTGGCGATCGCTGAAAAATCCGAAGGCGAAAAAGTTCCGCAAGCCGGCTGCTTCGATCTTGTGCCAGCCCACGGTTTCGAGATTTCCCGAAGCCACGCCCAGCAGCTTCCCGCTCGCCTTGAGCGATTCGAGCAACTGCAAGATACCAGGGCAGACCTTGGGCTCGAGTTGAAGGTGATGGGCTTCGACCTCACGGCAGACTACATTCAGCGCGACCTGCAGCTTTGACTCGAAATCCGAATCCGAAATGCCCGCGCGCCCCAGGGCCGCGCGTAGAATCGACAGATCAGTTTTGCCGTGATAGGGAAGGCCTTCGATGGTGGTCTCTACGCCATAGGCCTCAATCATCGCCTGGTGCAGGGCATTCCAGTGCACCAGGTCTTTGGTGACCAGCAGGGTGCCATCGATGTCGAAGATGTAAGCGTCAGCGCCAGGCAAGGTGGCTTTTGCTTTCGATTGCTGAGCCGCTGAGGGAAGTTGTTGCATTGGATCGTAGTAAGGGATGTCTTCGTGAACCTTCGTGCCCTTTGTGGTTGAGGACTTTCCCGATCAGCTCAACATGATTCTGTCGATCGATCTTGCTTTGCCGCTGGCCTCGTCGCCGTCAATCACCACCGCACATAAACGCGGGTCGCCGGTCGCAGCTTCGAAGCGCATCGGCATACTGTGCAGGAAACGGTCGATGATCATTTCTTTCTTCACCCCGATCACGCCGTCATACGGACCGGTCATGCCGACATCGGTGATGTAGGCCGTGCCGCCGGGGAGCACGCGCTCGTCGGCGGTGGGAATGTGGGTGTGGGTGCCGACTACCGCGGTCACGCGGCCGTCGAGATACCAACCGAAGGCGACTTTCTCTGATGTGGCCTCCGCGTGCAAATCCACGAAAATAATTTTTGCTTTCACCTGCTTCAGGATATCGTCGGCTTTGCGAAAGGGGTCATCATTCGATGTCATGAAAACGCGCCCTTGCAGATTGATCACTGCATACGGAACGTCGTTCTTCTTGCCCTCGTAAACTCCCCAGCCGGGAAGATCGGGCGCATAGTTTGCCGGACGCAGAATGCGCCGCGCAGGACTGTGCAGGTCGCCATTGGCCGCGGCGTAGTAATCAAAAAGCTCGCGCTTGTCCCAGACGTGGTTGCCGGTGGTGATCACGTCAATGCCGAGGTCGAATAAATCTTCAGCGAGCGAAGGAGTAATGCCAAAGCCGGCAGCGGAATTTTCGCCGTTGGCGAGCACCAGGTCGATGCGCTGCTCGACGCACCAGATCCTTAAGCCGGTCGCGAACGATGGTACGGCCGGGGCGCCCAAAAATATCGCCGATGAATAAGATGCGCATCTGTTTTCGATGGTAACACGCGAAAATCAAAAGCTCTTAACCGCAGAGAACGCAGAGAAAAATCTTTGAGTACGCATAGAAAAACAAAATCTTAACCACAAAGGGCACGGAGGAGCACAGAGGAAAGACACAGAGAACAAACATCAGCGGACAGAGTAATTTTCTTCGTCCACCCGTATGGCTACTTTTCCAGCTCTGCCGTCCGCAGGAAGTCATAACTGCCCGAGGGGTTCATCTCTAGCCCGCGCACACGTTTCGAATAAACCATCACGTTGTCGAAGTACCACAAGTTGATGTAGGGCAGGTCTTCGGCCAGGATCTGTTGAATCTCGGCGTAATCCTGCTTGCGGGCCTTCTGATCAAGTTCAGTGCTGGCTTTCGCGATCAACGCATCGACGCGCTGATTGCTGTAGTACTGGCGGTTGGCGCCATTGGGAATGATTCGTGCGGTGTCGAAGGCGTATTCAAAGATATCGGGATCTTCGTTGCCTCCGATCCAGCGTAGGGAATAAACCTGAAATTCTCCGTGATTGATGTCGGAGAAAAAAGTGGCAAATTCAAAGCTGCGGATATCGAGCGCAATACCCACTTCCCGAAGCTGCTGCTGAAATACTGCGGCCATCGCCCGCGAACTTTCTTCTGTCGAAGTCTTCATCACCAGGTGAAAGCGTATACCGTTTTTCTCTGAGTATCCCGCGTCATCCAATAACCGTCGGGCCTTCGCAGGATCGTAAGGATATTTCGCACACTCGCGGATCGTAGGCCCAGCTTTCCGGAGGTAGGACGCTATGCGGCCGGTCGCGCGCATCGCGCCGAGCAGAAAATGAATTAGCGGACCGCGATCGAGAGCGTAAGCGATGGCCTGGCGCACACGAACATCTTTCAAAATCGGGTCACGCAGGTTGAAGGCCATATACGCCAGGCGCGTACCGGGACCGCGCATTAAGGCGCAGACTGCGGCTCACGCTCTAAAGCCGACTCCATGTCCGGCGTCAGCGCGTTAATTTCAAGGTCAGCGCTGCCCTTGCGCAACTCAAGTGCCCTAGTGGTGGTATCGGGGACGACCGCAAAGCGCACGCGGGCGAGCTTCGCTGTGCCACCCCAGTAGTTGTCGTTGCGTTCGATGACGACTTCTTTGTCCTGCTCGGCGCTGACAAAACGAAAAGGCCCAGATCCCACCGGATGCTGGCTGGCTTCGGCGCCGCTGCCGTAAGGCACGATGCCCATGCCCCCGCCGCCGGCCACATTCCATAACAGCGCCGCCCAGGGCTGCTTGAGATGAAAAATCACGGTGTAATCGTCCGGCGCATCGATGTGGTCGACAAAGCGATAGGCGGCGGCTTTGGTGCTGCGGACCTTTCCCTGGAGAAGCGAATCGTAGCTCCACTTCACATCGCGCGAGGTGAGCGGGCTGCCGTCTGAAAAGCGCAGGCCTTTGCGCAGATGAAATACGTAGGTTGTGGGATCGGGAATCTCCCAGCGCTCGGCTAAGCCTGGCTTGACGCTGAGGTGCTCGTCCCGGGACAGAAGATTGTCGAAGAGCAGGCCATCGATGCGCTCCGACTGCGCGTCCAGTCCCACTCGTGGGTCGAGGTTCGCCGGGCTTGATTCGATGATCATGACCAGGGTGTCGGGCTCGGGCTTGCGGGCGCAGGAGGTGAGCACCAGCGCCAAAATGAAAACAAACCATGTAGGCACGGACGCCCACGTCCGTGCGTTCGTCCCCGCGGGACGAAATGTTGCGAATAGCATTCCTGACGGGCGGGCGTGGACGCCCGGGTCTACATTTTCTTTGGAGACAGCATGCAGGTTGGCGCCGCCCATCATCATGCGACTTCCGCCGCCATCTGGTAAAGAGTGGTCACTGTGTTCCAGTTGCGCATGGTGACGGGAAGTGCGAGCAGACGGTCAAGTGGGTGCTTCCACAGGCTGCTGCCGGATACGCCGTTGGGAAAATAAAAATAAATCTCTTTGTCTCTGACCTGGACGCGATCGGGCGTCAGAGTCAGCTCCTGCAATTTGTTCAGGGCCGCGGCTGAGGCCGACTCCGACAGAAACAACACGTGCAGCTTCGACAGATCGATCCCCGATTCTTTGGTGAACGGATTTTCGTCGATGATCGCTTTCATCTCTTCCCGGCTGCGCGAGATCACCTCGGAGGTAAAGCCGAAATCTTTTACGATGCATTCGCCCAGTTTTTTCGAAAGTGCCGCCGGCGAAAGTTTGGGCGATTTAAAGATCACATTGCCGCTCTGGATGTAAGTCTTCACCCCGGCAAACCCCAGCCCTTCGCAGGAGGAACGCAGCTTCTCCATCTTCATCCGCTTATGCGGACCGATGTTGACGCCGCGCAACATGGCAATGTAGGTAAAGCAGCTTTTAGCCATTAGCTCTCAGCCATTAGCTCTTAGCTTTTAGCCACACCACTTACTGAAAAGCTAAAAGCTTTGTTACGGGAACGAAATCTTTCCCAGTACCACTGCCCGCTCGGCGCCGGTGGCCGAGGGGACATTCGACGGCCGGTGGTTCCAGGTCTCGTAAGCCATGACGGCAAAGGCCACGGCTTCTTTTGCGCTCGATGGAATTCCAAACTCTTCGGAGGAGCGGAGAGTCAATCCCAGACGGCGGACTTCTTTCGCCAGCCAGGCGACCAGCGTCGGGTTCCTGGCCCCGCCTCCTGAAATAATCAGTTCGCCGAAATCGCCCTTTGGCAAAACAAAGCGTTCGACGGCAAGCGCCACCGAACGCGCGCTGAGCGCGGTAGCGGTTGCGATCACGTCGCGTTTTTCGACAGCGGCGGGCGATGATGGGACAGTAGTCTTGGTTCGCGCTTTCGCCGCACCCAGTGGCCGGCACGCATGCAGGAACTCGCGTGCGAACTCACGGCCAAATTGTTCCCGGCCTGCGGTCTTCGGTGGCGGCTCGCGAAAGAAACCGTCGTTCAGAAAACGTTCCATCGCTTCTTCAATGACCCTCCCTGAGGCGGCAATCACGCCATCGCGGTCGCAGGCCTGCCCGAACAATTGCTCGGCCAGAGCGTCGATCACCATGTTTCCCGGCCCGGTATCGAAGGCCACGATTTGAGGGAGCAAGGCTGCCGCCGGGATCGCGCTGAGGTTGGCGATGCCGCCCAGGTTCAGCGCAATGCGGCCGATCTTGGCATCGCGATAGAGAAGATAGTCGAGGTAGGGGACTAGCGGCGCGCCCTTGCCGCCCGCGGCCATGTCGGCGGGACGAAAATCTGAGACCACCGGCAGCCCGGTGCGCGCCGCCACCACCGCGCCTTCGCCGGTTTGCCAGGTGACTGCCAGCTTGCGTCCGAGAAAAGGCGCCGCCACCCCCTGGTGATAGATCGTCTGGCCGTGGCAGCCGATAAGTTCCGCCTTCAGACGCAATTTTTTTTGGGCGGCGATCACCGCCTCGGCGTAGAGCTCGCCCAACAGAAAGTTGAGCCTTGCCAGATCGGCGACGCTCGCCCGCGGCGAGTTCATGGAGAGCAAAATGCGCCGCCGCACATCGGCTGGATAGGGAAATTCGGCGTGGCCGAGAAATTTCATGCGCGGTGTCGGAGCACTCTTTTTACGGCTTTGCCTGCTGATTTTGCCGGCGTTTTTGCGCACCTCCGCATCCGCATCTTCCATGCGTACCAGCGCCACATCGATGCCATCGGCCGAAGTCCCGCTCATGATCCCGGCCACGATCAGGCTCATCGCCGGGCCCCGGCCACTGCCGCCAACGACAATGCCTGCAACCGTACCTGCTCGCTGAACTCCCACAGCTGGGTCGACAAACGGCTGATCTTCTGGGAAGAAGGTGCGGGACTGCGTCGCCTGAGTGCAGCTGATTTTTTCTTGAAAGCTGCAACCCGGCGGGCCGACTCGATCACCCGACGCCGGAAGCGCGCGTCACGCTCGACCTTGTGCAGCATGGTTTCATAGGCCTGTTCGATCAGCTCTTGCTGGTGGCAGATCAGGCACAGGTCGCCGCCAGAGGCGATGAAGCGGGTGGCGGCCTCATCAATCGGCGCCGCCGCCAGCACCCCGCCCATCTCCAGATCGTCCGATACGATAACGCCCCGGTAGCCAATTTTTTTTCGCAGAACATCGCTGATCCAATATTTTGAAAGCGACGCCGGCAGCGGATCGCGGGTGATGGCGGGATAATTGGCGTGATTGACCAGCACCATGGGCAGCTCGCGCTTCATCAGGCGATAGGGCGCGAGGTCCTCCTCCCACAGCCGGGCAAAAGATTTTTTGATCACCGGCAGATCGTGATGGGAGTCGAGATTGCCTTCGCCGAGTCCGGGAAAGTGCTTGCCCGAGCCGATCACTCCGGCGGATTTGAGCCCGGCGAGAAACTCGCGGGCATAGAGCACTATTTGTTTGGGATCGGTTGAAAAGGCCCGCGAGCTCATGACCTTGCGCGAGGCCTCGAACGCGAGGTCAAGCACCGGGGCGAAGTCAACATTGAAGCCGAGCGCGGCGCAGATTTTGCCTATGAGCTGGCCATGCTTGCGGAAGAGCTTGCGCTCGCCGGTCGCGAACACTTCTGCGGCAGACGGTGCGGGGCCAGTCACATTGCGGAAGCGGTCGACGCGCCCGCCCTCGAGGTCCACGCAAGTGAAGAGCCGCTGATTAACCTGGGCCTGGCAGTGCTTCAATAGCTGATGGGTCTGTTGGGCATTCACGATGTTGCGCGCGAAAAGAATTACTCCTGCGGGCTGAATGCGGTTGAGCATGGCGGAGAGCGCGGGGGTGATGGCAATGCCGTCGAAGCCAATCACCAGCAGCTGGCCGACCTGCTGTGCCGCGGAATTTGATTTTTGTGCGGGGCTCATCAGGAGTGCGATTACAGAAGCATATCAAGATTGCGGGGCGAGGGTGCCGGATGCCTTGCCTACTGAACCTGCTTCTTCAACTCCGCCAGCAGATTGAGCGCTTCGAGCGGGGTGAGCGAGTTGGGATCCAGCTGGCGAATTTTTTCAACCACCGGCTGCGACAAGGGGGTGAAGATGGTCAACTGGGCGCGCCGCTCCGCCGATCCTCGGCCGGCAATATGCGCGCTCAATCGAGACTCTGCGCTCTCGTGCTCGGCCAGGACTTCACGCGCCCGGCGGATTACTTCCTCGGGTAGTCCCGCGAGCTTGGCCACTTCAATGCCGTAGCTGCGGTCGGCCGGTCCCGGCAAGACCTGGCGCAGAAAAACAATGCCGCCCGGGGTCTCTTTGACCGCGACGTGATAATTTTTGACCCCCGCCAATTGCTCAGCCAGTTCGGTCAGCTCGAAATAGTGGGTGGCAAAAAGGGTTTTGGCTTTGGTGCGGGCATGCAGGTACTCGATCGCCGCCCAGGCGATGGCCAGGCCGTCATAGGTAGCGGTCCCGCGGCCCACTTCGTCCAAAAGAATCAGGGATTTTGCCGTGGCAGTATTTAGTATGGCGGCGGTTTCGGTCATCTCCACCATGAAGGTCGAGCGTCCGCGCGCCAGGTTGTCCGAGGCGCCAATGCGGGTGAAGACCCGGTCGACGACGCTCAATCTGGTTTTGGTCGCCGGCACAAAGCTGCCCATCTGCGCCATGATCACGATCAGCGCCGTCTGCCGCAGGTAAGTGGACTTGCCGCCCATGTTGGGTCCAGTCACCAGCAGCAGGTTATGGGTGGTCGGGTTGAGGTAAAGATCGTTAGGCACGAAGCGAACATTGTTATGAAGATTGTTTTTATCAGAATCGTAAGCCGATAGATTCTGCCCCGACAAGTCCTGCTGCTCGATCACCGGGTGGCGTCCGGCCACAATTTCGAGGTCGCCGGTTTGGTCAAACTGGGGGCGTGAATACCCGCGTTCCGCAGCCAGTTGGGCGAAGTTTCCGAGCACATCGACTTCGGCAAGCGCCAGCGCGCTCTGGCGGATGCGGCGGGCCTCACCGGCAATCATCGAGCGCAGGGCGGCAAAGATGCGGCGCTCGATTTCGACGATCTTTTCTTCTGCATCGAGAATTTTCGCTTCGTATTCTTTGAGCTCCGGGGTCGAAAAGCGCTCGGCGTTGGCGAGCGTTTGCCGGCGCTCGTAGTCAGGTGGCACCAGGTGCAGGTTGGATTTTGAAATTTCGAGGTAGTAACCGAAGACCGAATTGAAGCGCACCTTAAGCGAGCTGATGCCGGTACGCGCACGCTCGCGCTCTTCCATTTGCGCCAGGAATTGTTTGCCGTTGCGGCTGAGGCCGCGCAACTCGTCCAGCTCGCGGTCGATCCCGGTGGCGATGACCCCGCCGTCGTTGAGCGCAATGGGGGGCTCGGGAATGAGGGTGCGTTCGATCTCGGCGCTGACGTCGGCTAATTCATCCAGATTCTGGTGCAGCGCATCCAGTCGCGGCGCCCCGAGGCTTGTCAGCGCCGCCTTGGCCGCGGGGATGCGGGCAAGCGAGGCCGCGAGAGCCAAAAGATCGCGCGGGTTGGCGGTCTCAAGCGTCACCCGGCTGAGCAGGCGCTCAAGGTCCAATATGCCCGTGAGCGCACGACGCAGTTCTTCCCGGGCGATGGTAGTTTTCAGTAGGGCTTCGACGGCATCGAGCCTATAGCGGATTTCGGTTTCGTCAATCGAAGGCCGCAGCATCCAGGCCCGCAGCAGGCGCCGGCCCATGGGAGTTGAGGTGGCATCGAGCGCGCGGAAGAGCGTGACCGCATCGCCGCCGGCAAATAGCGGCTCGATCAGTTCGAGATTGCGTACCGTGACTGCATCGAGCACCAGCGCGCTCTGCCGCTCATAAAATCCAATGCGGTCGACGTGGTCGAGCCCGCCGCGTTGAGTTGCGCGCACGTAGTGCAGGATGGCGCCCGCGGCTGCCGCAGCCGCCGGCTTTCCCGCGAGGCCAAAGCCTTCGAGCGAGAGCACGCCAAAGTGATTTTCGAGCAGCGGGATGGCGTGGTCGGGGGCGAAGGTCCAGTCCTCGACCGGGGTCAAGGCCCAGGGATTCGAGCTGCGCTCTGAGGGACGGACGAGGGCGCCCGTCCCCGTATTCGCCGCGGCATCAAACAAAGGAGCGGAACTTGCGTACAGCAGTTCTTTGGGGCGTAGCTGTTCGAGCTCGTCTTGAATTTTTTTCTCCGCTTCTTCACCGGAAAATTCGGTGGCCCGGAACTCTCCGGTTGAAAGATCGAGCGCGGCAAAGCCGGCGCGCGATCTCCCGCCGTCGTCGAAAGACATCGCCGCCGCCAGAAAATTACTTTCTTCCGATCCAAGCGAGGAGTCGGCGGCCGTGCCTGGGGTGACCACCCGCCTGACCTCGCGCCGGACCAGTTGCTTCGCCAGTCGCGGGTCTTCCACCTGCTCGCAGATGGCGACCCGGTATCCCCGGCGAACGAGCTTTGAAATATAGCCCTCGGCCGCGTGGTAGGGTACCCCGCACATGGGGACGGCCAGCCCCTTTTCTTTGTTGCGCGAGGTGAGCGTGATTTCAAGCTCTTTGGCGGCCACTACCGCGTCTTCAAAGAACATTTCGTAAAAGTCGCCCAGGCGGAAAAACAAAAGCGCGGCCGGGTGCTCTTTTTTTATGGCGGAGTATTGCCGCATCAGCGGGGTTGAGGGTTCGGTCATGGGAAGGCTTTTAGCTCTTAGCTTTTGGCTTTAGCTCTTAACTCCTATGCTTTTAGCCTTCCTTTTGAAGCTAAGAGCTAATGGTTAAAAGCCAGTAGCCTGCTGTGCGCGAATTATAGAACCCCATCCGCCTGTGCTTATCGTGGAAAACTGGTCTTTAGAACCACCGTGCCCCGCCATTTCTAAGCGGCCAGATCAGGAAACCAAATTGGATTCACCAAAAAACGCCATGTGACGAAGACAATTGACTTTGCTCCGTGGACCTTCGTGTCCTTGGTGGTCATTGCTCTCGGCTGAATGATGACAAAAGCCCGCATGCGATAATGCCCAGCAGCAAATAATCCACCAACAAAAATGGAATTGCGCAAAGATCCCCTGACTCGCTCCTGGGTGCTCACCGGCGACGACTCGCCCGAGGGCGCTCCGCGTCCTTCGACTGAGTGCCGCCTGTGTCCGGGCGCAAACGACCGCCTGCAGCAGGTTTCGAGCCGGGCTGCGGTCATTGGCCTTGGCGGCCCGTGGTCGGCGCGCTCGATCGTACATCCCGCTGCGGTCTACCACATCGAAGGCGCACCGGAGCGCCGCGGCGAAGGCCTTTACGACCGCATGCCCACGGTAGGAGCGCACGAGGTGCTGGTTGAAAATCCCCGTCACGACCGCCCACTATGGCAGGCCGACGACGCCGAGATCGAGCAGTTTCTGCTGCTGGCGGCGCAGCGCATCCAGGATTTGAAGGGCGATGCCCGCTTCCGTTACATCAGCGTATTCAAGAATCACGGCGCGGGCTCGGGCCAGGAGTTTGAGCATCCTAACTCGCAGCTAACGGCTACCACCTTCATTCCCCGGCGAGTGCTTTACGAGTTGCGTGCCAGCCTCGATTATTTCAAACAGAAAGAGCGCTGCGTCTTCTGCGATATCATGGCCCAGGAAATGCGCGGCGGGCAGCGGGTCATTGAAATTCGCGGAGACTATGTCGCGCTTTGCCCTTACGCCACCCGCGTACCGTACGAAACCTGGGTCCTGCCGCGCACTCACAACTCGGCCTTTGAGCATGCCGCGCTGTCGCCCACGGCCAAGTTGCGTGATCTCGGAGGCCTCATCCGCCGCAGCCTGCAGCGCCTGCGCACTTTAAGCGAGTCGTTTCACCTGGTGCTGCACACCGCGCCTAACCACCTGCGCCAGTCGTCGAGCCTGGGTTACTGGAAGACCCTCGATCAGGACTACCATTGGCACATCGAAATCCTGCCGATTCTCGCCGCCAAGGCCAAGTCCTATACCTTCAAAGAAGTTTATTATTCGCCGGTCTCGCCCGAGAGCGCCGCCAAGCGATTGCGGGAAGCTCCAGTTGAAAATTAATGGGGCGGCCACCACGACTGCCTTGCTGCTGGTGTTTTTCGCACCGGGGTTCTCAGGCGGCGTCGATAGCGCTCAACCGTCTTCAAGTTTTTACAAAGATGTGCTGCCCCTCCTGGAGCAGCACTGCCAGTCGTGCCACCGGGCGGGCGAAATCGCGCCCTTTGCCTTGGTGACTTATCAGGACGCCAAACCTTGGGCGCAGGAAATTCTGCAGGCCATTCAAGATCGCAAGATGCCGCCCTGGTTTGCCGACCCCTGCTGCGGGCATTTTGCGAACGACCCTTCGCTTACGCCGCAACAGCTCACCACCGTTGCCGATTGGGTGAAGGCCGACGCCCCCGCGGGCGATAGAGATCAAAAAGACGCACCGCCTCATTGGACCGCGGGCTGGAACATCGCGCCGCCGGATATGGTCTTGAAGACGCCGCGTCCGGCGAAGATTCCGGCGACGGGCGATGTCGAATACACCTACGAGATCGTGCCCACAAATTTCGCGGAAGGGAAGTGGGTTGAGATGTCCGAGCTGCGGCCCTCGGCAAGAAATCACGTGCACCATGCGGTGGTCTACATCCGCCCGCCGGAATCGAACTGGTTGCGCGGAGCGCCGGTGGGCGTGCCCTTCACCGCGTCAACCCTGCACGATCCTCACCTGATGCACGACGCCCACTCGACCACCAGTGATCTGCTTCTGGTCTACGCTCCGGGCAGCTCGCCTGAAAGTTTTCCTGCCGGCATGGCGAAATTTATTCCCGCGCACTCCGACCTGATTTTTCAGATGCATTACACCACCAACGGCCGCGCCGCCAGCGATCAGACGAGCCTGGGGCTGGTGTTTGCGAAGGAAGCGCCGAAGAAGCGGGTGCTGACCCTGCAACTGGCGAACGATCATGACGCCATTCCCATTCCCCCCAACACCGATAATTACCGGGTGCAGGTCTCAGGCACTCTGCCGAACGATGCTGTGCTGCTCAGCTTTTTTCCTCACATGCATCTGCGCGGCAAAAAATTTGAATACAACATCGTGCATGCGGACGGTAGCCGCGAAACTTTGTTGCGGGTCAACTACGATTTTTATTGGCAGCTGAGTTATGTGCTCGCCGAGCCGCGACGGTTGGCAGCCGGAACCAAGCTTGAGGCCGTAGCCTGGTATGACAACTCAAAAAACAACCTGCACAATCCTGATCCCAATAGTGCCGTCCGATGGGGCGACCAGACCTACAACGAGATGATGGTGGGATTTTTTGATGTGGCGGTTCCCGCGGGGATGGACAAAGAGCGTTTCTTCCTTCGGTCGGCGAGTCATTGACAATTTTCAAAAGCTTTTAACCGCAAAGGGCGCAGAGAACCGCGCGCAAAGATCGCGAGAGATGCGCTTCAAGGCTTTTGTTCTTACGCGTCTCCCAGCCGTTCAAAGAAAAGACAGATCGATTCGATCCCGCGATAAAAATTTGGGATGTGGAATTTTTCGTTGGGGGCGTGCAGGTTGTCATCGGGCAGGCCGAATCCCATCATCACTGAAGGAGTTTTCAGCACGTCCTGAAAATCGGTCACAATGGGAATTGATCCTCCGGAGCGAATGAAGACAGTTTTTTTATGAAAGACATCGTGCAAAGCTTCGGTTGCCGCTTGAATGTATTTGTTGTTGGTGCCGACCACGCAGGCCGGCCCTTTGCTCCAGATTTTAATTTTGGTTTCGATGCCTTTGGGCGTGAGCTTCTTCACATAGGCCTGGTAACGCTTCAGAATGTCGTCGGGGTCTTGATTGGGCACCAGGCGCATGGAGACTTTCGCCGAGGCGCGCGCCGGAATTACCGTCTTTGCTCCCGCGGCGACGAAGCCTCCCGGCATGCCATGCACTTCGAGCGTAGGACGTGCCCAGGTCCGGTAAAGAACTGAATAACCGGGTTCCCCGGTGAGCTTTAACGATCCCACTTCGGTTTTGCGGTAGTGCTCTTCGTTGAATGGCAGCCGCTTCCAGGCTTTGAGTTCGGCTGCGGTCGGCGGTTTTACTTTGCGATAGAAGCCGGGGATCTGGATGCGTCCCTTCGCGTCTTTCAGTTTGCTGATGATCTCGACCAGCGCGAACAATGGATTGGGCGCCGCCCCGCCGTACATGCCGGAGTGCAGATCGACCTTCGCACCGACGGCTTCGATTTCGGTGTAAACCAGCCCGCGCAGTCCTACGCACAAGGTTGGCAGGTCTGCGGCAAATAGTTCGGTGTCGCAGACCAGGGCGAAGTCAGCTTTTAATTTTGTCTTCTGCTTGCGAACGTATTCTGCGATCGACTCGCCACCCACTTCTTCTTCTCCCTCGATGATGAACTTCACGTTGATTGGCAGCTTGCCGCCGTGGCCGCGCATCAGTGCCTCGATGGCTTTGACCTCCATCCACAACTGGCCTTTGTCGTCGACCGCTCCGCGAGCGTAGAGATTGTTGTTGCGCTCGGCCGGTTCAAAGGGCGGCGAAATCCATTCATTGAGCGGGTCCGGGGGCTGCACGTCATAGTGGGCGTAGCACAGCGCCGTCGGCTTGCCTGCCGCGTGCAGCCAGTCGGCATAAATCAAAGGGTGACCCTTGGTGGGGATGACCTCGACGTTTTCCATGCCGATGCGGCGCAGCTCATTGGCCACATAATCGGCCGCCTTCTGCACGTCAGATTTGTGTTCCGGCGCGGTGCTGACGCTAGGGATACGCAGCAGGGCTTTCAATTCGCTCAAAAATCTTTGTTGGTTCTGGCGGGCGTAATCGATAGCTGGGGAGGCCATGGCTAATCCTTTCGCGAAAACGTTTCAGTATAGCGAAAAGGCTTTCACCACGGAGACACGCAGGCACAGAGAAGTCAGAAGTCAGAATTTAACATTTTGGGGCTTCGATAGAGCGATTCTGAATTCTGTCTTCTTACTCCTGAATTTGCGTTTTTATTCTTTGGTTTCTTCGTGCCCCCGGGTCTCCGTGGTGAAAAGATGTTTAGGCAAATCGTGCCGGCGAGAATGATGACAGATCGAACGCAGAAGGCTTGTGCAGAATTAATTCTGTCATAACCTGCGCGGTAATCGGCGCGAGCAGAATGCCATCGCGGTAGTGGCCGCTGGCGACGAAGTATCCGGGGATAGAAGTTTCGCCTAAAAGCGGCAGATGGTCGGGCGTTCCGGGACGCAGCCCGGCCCAGTCTTCGTGCAGTCTGGCTCTGGCTAGCGCCGGCACCAACCCGCGCGCGGCATGCAGCAGATGCTGAATGGTAATCACATCAGTTTGCCTGTTGTATCCGGCGTCTTCGAGGGTCGAGCCAATAATGACTCGCCCATCGCTGCGTGGCACCAAATAGACTTCGTCCGCGCGAATGACGTGCTGCAATTTCGGGCCGCCAACCACAGCTACCATCTGTCCTTTCACAGGACGTACTGCAAATTCCAGGGGCGCAATGAATCCCGCCCAGGCTCCAGCGCAGTTCACCACGATTCCCGCGGAGTAAGAAGTCTTATTGGTTTGAACTCCGCTAACGCGATCGCCAGAGATCAGCAGAGCGCGTACTTCGCTTCCCGACGAAACATCGACTCCGCGATGCCGCGCGGCTTTTGCAGCTGCGGCAACCAGTGCCCGTGGATCGACCGAGCGCTCGGCTAGACAGGCTGTGCTACATGGCTTTTGCTTTCGGAGCGACGGGCTCACTCGCCCGGCAAGATTCGACTGTGAAGTTGCGAATGGCGCCAGATCGGGTTCAAGACAGTGCAGCCTATCCGTTGAAAGATTTTCAGCTTCAGCAGGAAAATCTCCACTCGCGGAAATCAGAATTGTCCCCTGCTCGCGCAAATCAACTTTCATCCCTGATTCATCTTCGAATTCATGGGCGAATTCCGGATACAACCGCGCGCTCTCGGCAGCCAGGGCCTTCAACCCTGATGGAAGTTCCGCGCCTGATCCGACCAGCATTCCCGCCGCCGCGGATGAAGCCTCCTGTCCCGGCTCACCGCGCTCAACCACCAGCACTCGCAGGCCCTGTTTACGCAGCGAAATCGCCAGTGACAGTCCGATGATTCCCGCGCCGACGACAATTACGTCCCAACTCTTCACCCTTGCATTGTACGTTCACGTCAAGGACAGGTTGAATGATCGGGAAATGAATTAGTTGTGACATCCACATCGCATTTCTTCCACCCGCCACGGGCAACCCCGAACTTCAGTAATTATTGCGCACGGACATATTTTCGACGACACTACTACACGAGCCTGACTATGATCTTTGGCTTCAATACCGATATTAAGCACGATGACGTGGTGTATCACGTGCAAAGCGAAGCGCGCGAAGGCGAGACCCTGCTGCAAACTCAGGTCTTCGTGAAAGGACGCTGCATCGGCAAGCATGCGACTTCATACGCCGAACAGGCTTCGAGCCAGGGCTTCACCGATCAGCAAAAAGAACAGATGCTGCGCGAGCAGCACCGTCAGGTATTGGACGCCATCCGCGAAGGGCGGCTGGAAGAGGTGTTTGATAAGCGTGAAAACCCAGACGCGCTGGGTGCGATCAAAGAACTTGATATTCAGTGGGTAAATTCACACTCCATTCATGCCGAAGAACAACTTTCGATGAAGTTGCGGGCCACCGAGTCGGGCCAACCGGTTGCGGGAGCGCGCCTGACCGTGCGATTCGCGCGCACCAACGCCGCGCCATTCTATGCGCAGATGGTTACCGATGGCGCCGGCGAGGCTGTGCTGGTGCTGGCGGTTGAGGAAGGCTCGCTTTCCGAGTCGTCGGTGCTGGTGCAGATGAATGCGCAAGGTCGCACCGCCACCAGGAAATTCCAGCTAAGACGAGCGCAGTCGTAGCTACGCCGAAATCTTGCGGTAAACATGAAGTTTCCACCGCTCAAGGCGCTTCATCCTGATAGCTCGTTAGTTCAATCCAAGCTCGAATATTTCAAACTCCAATCCATCCACCAACTCCAAGATTCTTTGCGGCCCGGACAAAAGAATTGCCTCAAGGCCCGACCTGACGGAACGATCCTCGACGGCCATCATCGGATTGCAATTCTGCGGCTGAAGGGTTTTGATGTCGACGTTTTACCGCGTGAGATAATTACGAAAGAGCAGGAATAGTCGAGTGAATCACTTTAATCCCAAGCTGTATTGGATCGAGACTCGCGGTCGTGGACGCTTGGCAATCTCGGCACGCCCTCGAGGCGACGATTGGCTTGAGGATGAAATCGAGGGATGGCGCGAACAGGGGGTGGATATTATTGTCTCCCTGCTGACTGCAGCCGAGAATCAGGAACTGGGTTTGAAAGCCGAAGGCCCTCTTTCGAAGGCTAAAGGTTTGCGCTTCGTTTCTTTTCCCATTGAAGATCGCAAGGTTCCGAAGTCGGCAGCCAAACTGCAGGAATTGGCTGCTGGGCTGAGTTCTGAGATCCGACAAGGAAAGAATGTTGCGGTACATTGCCGGCAGGGAATTGGCCGATCGTCGCTGGTGTCAGCTGCCGTGCTTCTTTTAGCGGGGGAAGAGCTCGATCAGGCCCTCAGGTCCATACGCGATGCCAGGGGGCTCGAAGTACCCGAGACAATGGAACAACGAATGTGGTTGGAACAGTTGGCCAAGACGCAAGAATCCGAAATTCTGTCCCGTCGTAAATGAACCTCATCATCAACGGCGAAGATCGCCAATTCGATTCTGCCTTGACTATTGCCGATCTCCTTGAGCGACTCAACATGAAGCCGGACCGAGTTGCCGTCGAAGTCAATCGCGAACTGGTGCCACGTGAACGCTGGGCCACAACACAACTATCCGATGACGACAAGCTCGAGATTGTGCATTTTGTCGGCGGCGGGATTTAGTCTTACTCAATCGCCTGCACGTAGCCGCTCCCCGCGTCTCTGCGAGGTTTGAGGTAACTCCGTTAGTTACTCTCTTTTCAACTATTTCCACACTGCGTTTTGCATATTCATGCCTACAATGTTTCAAACATTTTCGAAGTAGAACGTTTGAAACATTTGCAGCATCGATATGCAGGATTCATTTACATCGCACGATGTGATACGCATGACCGGCATCACTGCCCGCCAGTTGCAGTGGTGGGACGAGCGCGGCATTGTCGTCCCAGGCCGGCAGGGGCACCGGCGGGTCTATTCGTTCGAAGATCTGACTGAAGTAGCCGTGATCTGCGAGCTCCGCCGCAAAGGATTTTCGCTGCAGCGCGTGCGCAAAGTTGTGCGCTTTCTGCAAAAAGAGTTCAGCCAGCGTCTGGCTGAGACCGTAAGTGGGTCATCCAGCTATCACCTGCTGACCGACGGCCATTCGTTGTATCTCGAAACCTCACCCCAGCAGATTGTGGACATACTGAAAAATTCGCGACAGCCGATGTTGGCTATATGCCTGAGTGACACTGTCCGCCAGGTACAGGCGATCGTCAGCGGACGTAAGCGTCCCGGACGCTGTGCTCCGGAAAAATCTCGCTCCATACGGAAAGTGAAATTGGGTTCTTAGCAGGTTTGCCCTCAGGAGGGAAAATGGTTGCAGAACTCGAAGTCCTCAACGAATGGATCCCGGAGCAGATGCAGCCCGGCACAATTTTCGTGCTGGAAAACGCCGGGAAAATCGGCGAAAAGGAAGACCCTTACTGGGCGGTGCTCTCTTGCCCTAAGTGCGGCATTCTGGGCCTGATCACGCGCAAGCAGATCGCCGGATTAACCGCAGTGATTTGCGGATCAGGAAAATGCTCTGCGCAATTCTTTATCCGGGACAACGACCTCGAAATCCGCAAGCCATTTTGAAGCAGTGGCCAGTGGTCCGTGGGAACAAACTGACCACTGTCCACTAGCCATTGCTCATTGAATTTTGCGCTCCAGCGATACCGGCACCTGATCCACAATCTCGATATCGAATCCCTCTAGCGCCGCCACTTTCCGCGGATGGTTGGTGAGCAGACGTATGCGATGCAGGTTCAAGTCCGACAAAATCTGCGCGCCGATACCGATTTCGCGCTGGGTTCTGCGTTGAGTTTCGGAGGTCGTCTGCGGAGAACGTTCGTGGTGAAACGAAATTGCCGTCTTATCACCGACGCGCTCAACGGCAAATCCCTTCGACGATTGGTGAAGATAGATCAAGGCGCCACGGCCTTCTTTAGCAATCGCTGATAAGTGAACCATCGAGGGTGTCACGGCAGTCGCAACCCTCGGAACCAAAAACATCGCCGATCAGGCAATGCGAGTGCATTCTCACCAGCACCGGTTCGCCGGATTCAATGTTGCCGCGCACCATTGCCAGGTGCGAGTCGCCGCCGTCGACTTCGCTTTCGTAGGCAATGACTCGAAACTCGCCGTACTGCGTATTCACCAGAGCTTCGCCGACACGATGCACATAACGCTCGTGTTGCATGCGATAGCGGATCAGTTCCGCAACCGTGAGCATCTTCATTCCGTGCACGTTGCAGAACTCGATCAGGTCAGGCACGCGTGCCATGGTGCCGTCTTCGCGCATGATCTCGCAGATAATGCCGGCCGGAACCATGCCCGCCATTCGCGCCAGGTCGACAGAGGCTTCGGTTTGCCCGGCGCGCACCAGCACACCACCTTTACGCGCACGTAGCGGAAAGACGTGTCCCGGTCGAGCCAGATCTGAAGGGCGCGTCGCAGGATCAATCGCGACGCGAATCGTACGGGCGCGATCGTAAGCCGAAATGCCGGTGGTCACGCCCTCGCGGGCGTCAATAGCCTCGCAAAATGCAGTGCCGTAATTCGACGTATTCTCGGCGCTCATCGGCCCAATGCGCAGATGCTCCAGCCGCTCTTCGGTCAGGGTGAGGCAGACCAAACCGCGGCCGAATTTCGCCATAAAGTTGATGGCTTCCGGCGTGACCTTTTCCGCTGCCAGCATGAGGTCGCCTTCGTTTTCACGGTCCTCGTCATCCACAATCACAATCATTCGTCCGGCGCGAATTTCTTCGATCGCGGCGGGAACGTCGGTGAATGGGGACTTCTCGGCCATATTCAAATTGTAGCAAGAATGGTGCAGCCACGAATATTCCGGACAGCTTTCGGCTTAAGCTTTTAACCGCAGAGAACGCAGAGAACACCAACAGGACGCAGAAATTCATCAGGTAACAAGGAATCAGTACTTCTCTGCGAACTCTGCGTGACCTCTGCGAACTCCGCGGTTAAAAGCTTTTCGGGGATGCCTGTTTTTACGGCCGTAGCTTTTGTTCCAACTCCGCCTTCACTCCCGTCCATTCTGTATCCAGGATGCTGAAGTAAACCGAATCGCGCTGGCGGCCGTTCCAGGTGAGCATGTGTTTGCGCAGCGTGCCCTCTTCTTTGGCGCCTAGTCGAAGAATGGCTTGCCGTGAACGCTGATTCATCGAGTCTGTCTTGAGCTCGACGCGCAGGCATTTCCAGGTTCCGAAGGCATGGCGCAGCATCAGGTACTTGGCCTCGGTGTTGATCACGGTCCTCTGCCATGGAGGAGCGATCCAGGTTGATCCGATTTCGACCTTGCGGTTGGCCAAGTCCATGTTCATATAGCGTGTAGTCCCAACTACGTTGCCCGAAGTGCGTTCGACCGTCGCAAATGGCAGCGAAAGCCCGCGCTTCTGCTCATCAAGGACCTGGCGGTTGAAGTTCTCGAAATCCTGCAACGATTGCAACCGGTAGGGAATCCAGCGAAACATATCATCCAAATGCTCTTTCACGGTTTCCCAAAGCAAAGGTGCGTGTTCGGAACGAAGCGGCTCCAGGCGTACGTGTGTGCCCTCGAGTGAAAACGGTGCAACAAAAGAATGTGTGTTCAAGCAGCAACTCCCCCGCGAGTAATACGTCTATATACTTTGAAACAGTATCTTTGCATCCGGTCGACGGTTTCGTCATCTGATCGGAAGGAGTAGCGGAGACTTGCGTTGCCGCCGGCCTTCGACAGGCAGGCTGACGGACGCTCTAATATCTGCCCCCATGAAATCGCATTGTTTTCCATTTCGCCAGGTTCCCCATAGCAGCAAGCTGTTTCTTGATTATCTGGATTTTTCTCCTTCGGTGCAGCCGTTCTATTCGCGCTCGCCAGGTTTCCTCGAATGGGCAAAGGACGAAAGCCACCGCATCCAGTATCCATCGGAACGCAGAAACCAGGTCGCAACAATTCTGGATCGGCAGAATCGGAACTGGGGAGCCTCGGCAACCACTCTCGAAAACATAAACCGCCTGGGTTCTGGCGCGTGTGCAGTCGTCACCGGCCAGCAAGTTGGCCTTTTTGGTGGGCCGGTCTTTTCGATCTACAAAGCATTGAGTGCGGTGAAACTCGCGAATGAGGCAGGGAAGCTAGGCATCGACGCTGTCCCAATCTTCTGGCTTGCTACTGAGGATCATGACTTCGAGGAAGTGAACCAGGCCCAAATGCCGGGCGCCGACGGCAAACTAGAGACTCTGGTCAGCGGCGCTCAGACAAAGCCAGACGCGCCGGTGGGGACCATCAGCTTTGGACCGGAGATTGACCAAGTGGTGGCGCGCACGACGGAACTGCTGGGCGACTCCGATGTGACGAAGTTACTTAGAGAATGTTACCGGGCGGGGGAGAATTTCGGGTCGGCGTTTGCCAAACTCTTCACGCGAGTTTTTGCGGATTTCGGGGTCATTATGCTGGATGGATCGGACCCCGAACTCGACCCTATCGCGGCTCCACTTTACGCCGCCGCCCTCGAACGCGCCCCGCAGATCACGCAGGCTTTACTGGATCGCGATGCGAAGCTGCATGCTGCTGGATATCACCAGCAGGTGAAGGTCACGAGTTCGTCTACGCTGTTGTTTGCCATGCGCGATGGTGCGAGAGTCCCGATTCACCAGGCGAAAACGGGAGAATTTCTGGTTGGCGAAGAAAAAGTTTCGCGCCAACAACTGCTAGATTTGGCATCGAAATCGCCGCAGTCATTCAGTCCGAATGTTTTGCTTCGCCCGGTTGTCCAGGACTATCTGCTGCCGACCCTCACTTATGTCGGGGGAGCAGCCGAGGTTGCATATTTCGCGCAAGTTGGTTCCGTCTATGCCAGTTTGGCAGAGCGGATTACTCCGGTCGTTTCGCGCTTTTCTGCGACCCTGATCGATCCGAAAGTTAAAGCTTTACTTGATAAATATAATTTGACGATTCCAGAAATATTCGAAGGCCCTGACGTACTTCGCGAAACCGTCGGCGCCCGCAGGCTTCCGCCAAATCTTCAGAATTCATTCGAGAAAGCCGCTGCAGCGGTTGAGAATTCGATGAAGGCGGTCCGTGAGTCACTCGCCGAACTCGATAAGACGCTGATCGAGTCTGCGGAGAATGCGGAATCAAAAATGCTCTACCAGATTAATAATCTTCGCGCCCGAGCGGCCCGCGCCGAGTTGCGGCATAGCGAAGTGGTTCAGCGGCACGCGGAACTGATCAGCAATTCTCTTTATCCGGGGAAAGAGCTTCAGGAACGCAGCTTCGCGGGCATTTATTTTCTCGCGAAGCATGGCAAGCAATTAATGGATGGCCTGCTGGATGTCATGCATCCCGACTGTCTTGATCACCAGATTGTTGAGTTGCAGCTTTGAGTCAGGCTGACTGTGGACGCTCGTTAGGAACGGAATCGTTGCACTACATCGCGCACGATGCCGAGGAAAAACGCTGTTGGCTCGCCCTTATTAACGTAAACATCTACATCGTTTAGGTGTCGCGGAGCCGTGCCGGAAAATAAAATGATAGGGACATGCGGTCTGATTTTCTTCATTTCTTTAGCAAGTTCTGTGCCGGTGGTTCCCCGGAGCATGTGGTCGGCTATTACGGCGCACACCGGAGCTTCAGAGAGGGTCTTCAGCGCATCAGTTGCCGTGGTAACTCCGATCACATTGTAGCCGTCACGCTCGAGTACTTTTTTACGCAATGTAAGGTGAATAGGTTCGTCTTCAATGCAAAGTATCAAGGGCTTCGCAAGGTCGGCTGGCAATGCGTTTGATGACACCTTCGACAAAGTGACGACCCTCTGGCCAGAGGAGCAAAGCAGACGAAGATGACGCGAGTTTCCGCTCCCGATCTTTATTTTCGCCCGTTTTCAGCTGCAAGGTAAATACAGGAAAAACTGTACGACATCGAACAAAGGCTGATGGCCTTGTGGAAACCCTCCCGCTATTGGGGCGGAAAACCCTTCCGTTTCTTAGTAAGGATTTCCTGCGGGGTGCGGTCATGCGATCGACCGGAAGATAACATCGCCGGCTGCTGTTGCGTCATGCAGTGGATCGCGCCAAATCCCCAGATCAAGTCGCCGCAGTAAATCCCTACAACCTCGCGGTCGGGAAAAATATCGGCAAGGATGTCGAGCGCAACTCTGTCATTGGGATCGTTGAATACTGGGACCAGAACTGTGCGATTTGCAATGTAGAAATTCGCATAGCTCGCGGGCAAGCGGCGGCCTTCGAAATAAACAGGCGCGGGCATAGGAAGGTCAATCGTGGCCAGCGGCTTGCCATCCTCGACGGTCGCATCACGCAAGCGCCGGACATTTTCTCGCAGAGCTTCGTAGTTCTCGCTGGCGGGGTCGGCGTCCACGCAGGTCACAACTGTGTCGGGTGAGACGAAGCGTGTGATGTCGTCCACGTGGCCGTGGGTGTCGTCTCCGACGATTCCTGAGCCCAGCCAAATTACGTTCGCCGCGCCCAGGTACTCGGCAAAAATTTTCTCGTAATCGCGCTTTTTCAATTCAGGATTGCGCTGCTGAACGCGGCTGAGCAGGCATTCTTCCGTAGTGATGAGGGTGCCTTGGCCGTTGACGTCGATGGAGCCGCCTTCCAGCACCACTCGTTTTTTTCCGAAGACTGCTTGAATTTCATGTGCACCGGTGGCATCCGCCATCAGGCTGCCGATTTTTTCGTCGCGTTTCCAATTGGGATATTTCGCCCAGGCGTTGAATCGCCATTTGACAGCGCTCAATGCCCCCGCCCGTGCAGGCTCAGACTCAAACACGAAGGCGCAGCCCGAATCCCGAGTCCAAATCCGGTCGGTGGGCCAGCGATGAACCCGAACGTTTTCGTTCAAAGCGTGCGCCAGCCGTAGAGTCTTGCGGGCCAATTTCTCGGCCGCAGCATCCTTGACGATCAGTTCGACTAACTCACCGCGGCTGAGGTAGCGAATGATTTCGGCGAAGACCCACGGGATTGGCTCAAACTTGCCCGGCCAATCCAGTTTGTAATGAGGCCATGCCAGCCAGGTGGCGGCGTGCGGCTCCCACTCGGCGGGCATGCGATATCGGGTTTTATCGGATGAGCGCCCCATGCGACCCTGCTTTAGTCAATATAGCAATGCTATGCATTGACCGGGAGCTCGCACGTTCCGAATGAGAAACCAGGCAAATTCTTTGACTCTACAGTGTTTAAAAGCCTTTAACCGCAGAGATCGCAGAGGTTTCGCAAAGTTCGCAGAGAAATCCAACAGCACAAAGAGTTTTTATCCGCGAGTCCGGGATCTTCTTTGCGATCTTTGCGTTTAAAAGCTTTCCCCGTGAAAACTGTCTCGCGGCAGAGTTCGTCGAAAGTTTACAGAAGCTGTCAGGCAGGGGAATTACACCGGCCGGACCCCCGAAATTTACCCTTGCCTGCATAACTTTCCTGAGGTAAGTTGCATCGTACTTTCAATAGCCGTTTTTACTGTCTGCTGATGGAGGTGCCCGGTGCGCATTTTACTTACCTTGATATTTCTCTCTAGCTTTGCTTTGGCACAAGAGAGCGCTCAGCCTGAGATAACGCCGCAGGCGCAGCCGAAGAATAATTCTTTTCCAACTCTCACTCAGGGCCCGCACCGGAGCGCCAGTGAATTGATCATTCCATCGGGCACCCGCATTCCCATTGCCCTGAAAAATACAATTTCCACCAAAGCCAATCACGAAGGCGATCCCATCTATGCCCAGTCGACGTTCCCGGTTGCGGTCAACGATCGCATCATCGTTCCCGCTGGAACCTATGTTCAGGGCAAGATCATTTCCATCAAACCTGCAGGACATATCAAAGGGCGCGCCGAGGTGCTCATACACTTTACGAGCCTGATTTATCCGAGCGGCTATACCGTCATGCTGCCGGGATCGATTGAAAACGCGCCCGGTGTCGACAACGCCAAGGTCAAAGACCAGGAAGGCACAATTCAAGGCGACAGCAATAAAGGGAAGACCGCGGCGACTATTGCCGGACCTGCGGCTGACGGCGCACTAACCGGCGCGGTCATTCGAGGCGGCGAAGGCGCGTTGATCGGAGCAGGGATCGGCGGGGCGATCGGAACCGCGATTGCCGCCTTCAGCCATGGGAATGAAGTGAAGATGATGCCGGGGACAACTCTGGAAGTCGTCTTACAAAGGGATGTGCCTGTCGACGGTTCTCGGATTTCAAGGTTGCGGGCAAGAACGGCCCTTGGCGAAGAATGATTGAAAATTTTTTTCTGGGCAAGCGATTCCGAGCACCGTCTAACTGGTGAACTATTCCGCCGAAGTTGGCTCAATGATCGTGGAAACTTCTGAAATCTTGTTCGCTGGGAACCCGCCTTGCTTGGCATGTTCTCGGATCATCGCCTCATTGGGCGCGCGATAAATACAGTAGATCTTGTCAGCAGTGACATAGCTGTGAATCCACTGGATCTCCGGCCCTAACTTGCTCAACACATTGCAAGACTTCTGGGAAATGCCGCGAAGTTGATCGGGAGTAAGTTTTCCGGCTCCAGGAAGGTCGCGCTCAATGACATATTTCGGCATGACGGGGCTCCAATAGTGGCTGAAGGCTATCAGGATGGGTGGAAACGCTGCAAGTCTTAAACCTTGGCAGCAGTCGAATACGAAACCGGATAGATCTGTGTGTCGATGTCTTTTCGCAGGTCAGCCCAGATGTTTTCCGGCATGCTGACAAACACCTTCACCATTTCGGGATCGAACTGGCGGCCCGACCACTGAACAATCTCATCCCGCGCTACTGAATGCGGCAGCCGCGCGCGGTATGGACGGTCCGACGTCATCGCGTCTAGAGTGTCGGCAATCGAGAAGATTCGCGCTCCGAGTGGAATTTCGTCGCCCTTAAGCCCGCGAGGGTAGCCGGTCCCGTCGTACTTTTCCTGGTGAGCATAAACGATTTCGGCGGCTTCCGAGAGAAATGGAATTCGGCGCACAATCTGGTAGCCGCGATAACAATGCTCGCGCATGATGGCGGTCTCTTCCGGGTCGAGCTTTCCCGGCTTTTTGAGAATCTGGTCCGGAATCGCCATTTTGCCGATGTCGTGCAGGAATGCGCCGCGCGCGATAATTCGAATCTGGTCAGAGCTGAGGCCCATGGCCCGGGCAATCGCAATGGTGTACGCAGTCACGCGCTTCGAATGGCCTTCGGTCTCCGCGTCTTTCAAATCGAGCGCGTTGCCCAGAGCTTCGAGCGTGATGTCGTAAGACTTCTCAAGGGTCGATACTGCCTGCCGCAATTGCTCGGTCCGCGCCGTAACCAGGGCTTCCAGATTCGTCTGGTACTCGCGGTTTTCCATCTTTAGCCTGCGATTTTCCATGGCTCGCCGGACTGTCGCCAGCAGCTGATCCCGCTCGAAGGGCTTAAGCAGATAATCGTACGCGCCGTTCCGAATTGCCCCTAAGGCGACTGAAACGTCAGTGACTGCGGTGACCATGATTACCGGCACGTCCGGAAATCGTTCTTTGGCAGCTTCAAGCAACGCAATGCCGTCCATGCCAGGCATCATCAGGTCGGAGAGCATTAGCTCAAATTGTTCGCCGGAATTGAGCAAACTCAAGGCTTCTTTGCCGGATTCCGTTGGTGTGCACACGTAATTCGCAGAGGCGAGCATTGCGGCTACAAGATCGCGGATCGGTTCTTCGTCGTCGACTATGAGGATTCGCTCTGCTGGCATAAGGAGGGGCCCTTGGCTGCTAAGTGTATTGCAAATTGTACCCTTAGGGGTGAGGTATCCAAAGTAACCAAAGGTCACCCGAAATCCGAATAGTTACTATCTTGCCCATGCTAAAACTGAGACGGCTAACTACGGTCAAACTACATGAGCACCATTGCCTGGCGGGCCTGGGAGATTCTCGGGGGACTGGCCGCACCCAAATTCGTGACTCGCGAGACCGCTGTATTGCTGATTCTCGCCGCCAGTCTGCTGGTTTTTCGCACCCTGCGCGAGCGCTGTTTGATGGTTTGGATCGTCGGCTGGCTGGCCTATTTCTGGTCCCATCATGCTCTGATTTCCGCCTCCGGACAGGCAAATCCTTTTGCCACTCCCGTTGGGCACGCTGAATTTGTTTTAGCCGTAGCCTTATTTACTGCAGGGGCTTTCATTTACGCCGGGGCTGCCGAGTTCCTGGTGCCGCTGCTCATCGTAAGCCTTGGGATTATCACGTTCGCCCTGCTGCAAGGGATCTTGTGGTCGACCTCAGTGACATTGCGTTTTGCCCTGGAACTCTCATACCGGCTTCTTGCCCTGGCGGCCGTTTCACAGGTGCTGCGTTTTCAGCGCGCCCGAAAAGAAATCGGCACTTGGTTTCTTGCCGCCGGTCTATTGCTGTTGCACCTTGATTGGCTGCCTTTAACCGCTCATTTGCCACCGGATGCCGGGGTGATATTCGACATGCTGCTCGGGCTGGGCATGCTGCTCGTCGTGTTCGACGAATCTCGCATACACACTAGACGGTTGGCCACGCTGAATGCGCTCACCACCAGCATTTCTCGCGCCGGCGAACACGGTCCTATGACTGCGACAGCTTTGCAAAAGCTTAAGGAGCTAATGGATGCCGATGCCGCCTGGTTCCGCCTGGCTGATGGCCGCCGACTCACCATATTCCAGCATATCGGCCTGTCGCCAGAATTCTTGCGTAATCGAACTTCGATTCCGGTGGGCGATCCGTTGGAGCCGATCCCTGACGAGCAGCGTCCTCGGATTCTCACGCTCAGGAAACTGGATCAGCTATCGATAGCCGTACTTAAGCATGAACGCCTGAAACAAGTCGTGGTTGCTGCAGTTCCGGGCAAGAAAGCCGTGGTCGGCAATTTGATTTTGGCCAGTCGGAAGTCGAGATCCTATGCGCCTGACGAATTTGATTTTCTGGCAACCTGCGGCCAGCAGCTTGGTTTGGCGCTCGAAAATCTCCACTTGGTCGAAGAAATTCTGCGCTCTCATCGCCAGTGGAGCAATACTTTCGAATCTATTCAAGACCTCGTGTTGCTGCACGACGCAGACTTTCACATTCTTAAGGCCAACCCGGCATTGCTGGAAAAGCTGGAGAAATCGCAGTCCGAAGTTGTGGGCCAGTTTTGCGAGGCGGTCCTGCCAAAAGGGACGCCCCAGTGGACGAAGTGTCCTTATTGCCGTGGTGAGGAAGATGGATTCTTCGAAGGCCCAGATCCATTCGGCGGATTTTCGGTTGCATCGACTTCAACCTACCAGGACCAGGGCACGAAACAGAAGGGCACGATTCACGTGGTTCGCGACATCACCGAGCGCCGCGCTGCCGAGCAGAAGTATCGTTCGCTGTTTGAGCAGGTGCAGGAAGGCGCGTTCGTGGCCAGTCCCACCGGCACCTTGCTGGACTGCAATGACGCTTTCGTTCGCATGCTGGGTTATTCCTCGCGTGAAGAACTGCTGGGTCGCAACGTTGATGCCGAGTTCTACGCGTCTCCTGAACAGCGCAGCAATTTTCGCCGCGAAGTGGAAGCTCATAATTTCGTGCGCAATTTTGAAGTCAACCTGCGGCGCAAGGACGGCAGGCTGCTGACTGCCCTCGAGAGTAGCTTCGCCACCCGCGACGACAAGGGACAGATCGATTGCTACCAAGGCTTTCTGCTGGACATCACCGAAAAGAAACACGCCGAAGATGAGATCCGCCGCCGCAACCGCGAACTGAACGCGTTGAATGCCATGGCGGTGATTGCGACCCAGAGCTTCGATCTCGATGAAATTCTCAATCTCACGCTGCGGCAAGTGATTTCGGTCTTAGGAGCGGAATCCGGTTCGGTGTACCTTGCCGAATCGCAAAGTAGTTTCAGACGGCGCGCTAACTGGGGCCAGCGCCTTACCGACCGCAAGCGGCTGGCTGAAGTCAATTTTCCCAATGGGCTTGGTGATCTGGTCATGCGCTCGCGCGCCGAAGTGCTGACTTCGGAATACCTGCCGCATCTTCCGCAGGCCGTCACTGACTTTGTGCGCGCCGCTAATTCCGGCTCTACCATCTGGGTGGTGCTGTGGGGGAAGGATGCTCCCGCTCGGCTTAATGGGAATCAGTCGCGGCGAGGGATCAGAGTACACGCCCGAGGACGAGAACCTTCTGGTGGCCATCGGGCGTCAGTTATCGACCACGGTCGAGAAGGTGCGGCTCTACGAAGAAACCTGCAAGGCTTATGAGGATCTTCGCCATGCGCAAGAACAACTGCTGCAGAGCGAGAAGATGTCCGCCATCGGCCAGCTTATTGCCGGTGTTGCGCACGAACTGAACAATCCGTTGACGGCGATTCTTGGTTACGCCCAGTTGCTCGAAACCGAAACCCTCGAAGCCCGCGCCAAAGAATATGCCGGGAAAATTTTCAAGCAGGCGCAACGCACTCATCGGGTGGTGCAGAACCTGCTCTCATTCGCCCGCCAGCGCAAGCCAGAAAAACATCAGTTTGACGTTGTTAAGGTCCTGGAAGAATCCTTGCTGCTCCGCGACTATGACATGAAAGTGGGCAGCATTAAACTGGAGCGCGAGATTGGGCCGGACATTCCGGCTGTCTCCGGCGATCCTCATCAGCTTGAGCAAGTCTTCCTTAACATCGTCAACAACGCCGTTGATGCCATGATCGAAGAGGGTAAAGCCGACTCTGAGCGCCGACTCAAAGTCACGATCACCGCGCAGGACAATTTCGTGAACATTCTGTTCCAGGATTCCGGTCCCGGACTCAAAGAGCCGCATCGCATCTTCGAACCGTTCTATACGACGAAGAGTATCGGCAAGGGAACTGGGCTTGGCCTAAGCATCTGCTACGGGCTGGTCAAAGAACATGGCGGAGAAATTTCCGCCCGCAATGCTGAGGGCGGAGGCGCGATCATCGAGGTCAAGTTGCCGTCGGCGGGTCACGCGGCGGCAGCTGTGCAACCTTCTGTTTCACGGCCCCAGAAGCACGAAGCCGCGCTTCACGGCAGAATTCTTGTAGTCGAAGACGAAGAGTCAGTCCTGGAATTCGAGCGCGATGTTCTCGAAGGCGCGGGAGCCAAAGTCGTAACCGCTTCCACCTTCGACAAAATGAAATCAGCACTGGCGAGTGACTCGTTCCAGGCTGTCATCATGAACGGCAACTTACCCGGCGGGGTCGATATTCAGGAACTATGCCATTGGATCTCGGAGAAATATCCACATCTTTCGCATCACTTCTTGTTTACTTTTTCCAGCTTAGCCAAACCTGAAGTCAGACATTACCTGGAAGAGAAGAATGTTCCGTTTCTGGTGAAGCCTTTCGAAGTCAGCGACCTCATCGCCAACACCCGCAAACTGCTGGTAAAGGCCCACGCGGCCGCCGCCCGCTAACTCGAAACGTCACCCAAACTCTGTTTCATTTCGAAGTCGGCTTCGCAATCCTCATGTTATGTTCAAAAGCGAGTGATCCTGATTGTCATGGGCGTTGTGGGGGCAGGCAAGACCACGGTGGGCACCCTGCTTGCACAGAAACTCGGTTGGCAGTTCGCTGATGCCGACAATTTCCATCCCGCGGCAAATGTCGAGAAGATCCGCCGCGGCATTCCGCTTGACGATTCAGACCGCGCGCCCTGGCTGGCCACCTTGCACAATGCCATTCTGCAGTGGAAGGTCGAGGGACAGAATGCTGTACTTGCCTGCTCGTCCTTGAAGCGCAAATATCGCAAGGAACTGGTTGTCGATGGCGTTCACTTTGTTTATTTAAAAGGCGATTACGAACTGATCAAGCAACGATTGCGAAGCCGGACCGGACACTTTGCTTCCGACTCAATACTTAAGAGCCAGTTCGAAGATCTGGAAACGCCGGATGATGCGATTACCGTCGAAATTGACAAGACTCCCGAGGCGATGGTGTCTGAAATTATTGACAAGCTGAAATCATCGCCGGTCGCGTATTCTGATCGCGCACAAAAATGACTATCGCGCCCGTCTCCGAGCTGGAATCCAGCACCATACGAAAACTATTTCTGCGCCTGCTTCCGTTTCTGTTTCTGCTTTACATCGTCGCTTACCTTGACCGTATTAACGTAGGCTTTGCCGCTTTGCAAATGCGCGGGCAACTTCACCTGACCGACCGCATGTACGGCCGCGCCGCGGGAATGTTTTTTGCCGGATATTTCTTCTTTCAGCTTCCCAGCAACCTGGTGCTCGATCGTTTTGGGGTGCGCAAATGGATTGCAGGCCTGATGGTGGTGTGGGGCATAGTTTCATGCTGCACCATCTTCGTTCGCGGGCCAGTAAGTTTTTACGTTCTACGTTTTCTGCTGGGCGCCGCAGAGGCCGGGTTTTTCCCGGGAATGATTCTTTATATGAAGCGCTGGTTCCCGGCGAGCTCACGAGCGCGCGCCGTGGCTTGGTTCATGACCGCAAATCCGCTGGCCGGTGTTTTTGGAAGCCCCATTTCGGGGGCCTTACTTGGATTGCACGGCTTCGGACTGCAGGGCTGGCAATGGCTGTTCGTGATGGAAGCCGTGCCGGCTGTGGCGCTTGGGATTGCAGTCTATTGGATACTGCCCGAGAACCCACAGGGCGCGAAGTGGCTGACGAACGCTGAACGCGTCCACCTGGCTGGCATGCTTGAGCAGGAACATTCAAGAGACCACGGGTTGAACAAGCGGGATCTCTTGGCAGTGGTATTCAGTCCCAGCGTGTGGCTGCTGGCGCTTATATATTTTGCTTTGCCCGCCTGCATGTACGGCGTCACCCTGTGGCTTCCCATCGCCATTAAGAGCTTGTCGGGCCTGAGTTATTTCGCCACAGGTGTTGTCGCCACCATTCCCTTCATTCTCACCGCTATCGCCATGGTTCTGGTCGGCATGCATTCGGATCAAGTAAACGAGCGACGGTGGCACATCGCTATTCCGGCATTCGTAGGTGCAGTCGCCTTGGCTGCCGCTTCGCATAGTCGGCTGCCCCTGTTGGTGGTGGGCGGAATGACTGTGGGGATGATGGGGGCGGAGTCCATGACCGGACCCTTCTGGGCGATGGCGACCGAGCAGGTCGCGATGAATGCTGCCGCGGCAATCGCCGTTATTAATTCCATCGCCAATCTTGGCGGTTATTTTGGCCCCGACATTATCGGTCTGCTGCGCTCGGGCAATGGGCAATTCAGAGGTCTGCTGGCCATCGGTCTGACTCTGGCAATCAGCGGGGCATTGAGCTTGGTAGCGGGCGCAAAGCCGAAGAAACCTGTGGCTGCTAACATCGGCAGCGGATAATTTCGCCAGCAGCCACGAATGACATTCGGCCTTACTTCACCGGCGCGAGAACTAGATCCAAAAGATCAGGCGTCGACCCCACTCTCTCCAGGTGCGGATAGCGAAGTCCGCCGTGGTAATCCAACATCACAGTGATGAAGTCCTTGTCCCGCTTGAGCAGGAGCTTAATCGGCGCCTTGTCTTTCTCGCCGGTTAGAATGGCTTCGCGCAGGTTTGCAATGCTGAAAGCCTGATCATTCACCGCTTGCAGTCGCATCCCGGGAGTGATCCCTGCTTTGAATGCGGGACCGTCCCATAGCACTTCGGTGATTGTGCCCGCTGGACCGGCATCGGCATCGTCATCGCCACTGCCGGTTACCGAAAATCCCACTGACGTGTCGAAGCGCACAGGTCGAGATTTGTCGATGTGCTTCATCCAGTCCGATTCGCTGTCGTTGTAAACCAGCCGATAGCCGCCTTGGGTGATGCCGTTTTCGGGAGCCCTGGGTTCAATTTCGTGAACCCGCGTTCGGAAGAATTCCTTCCAGTCGTAGGGTTGAACCGTATTCAGTGCCTTGACTAGTTCTTCAAAGTTATAGGTCACCGTAACGTAACTGCCATTCTTGATTCCGTAAAACAGCCTGGCAAAGTCGTCGAGTGATTTTTGCGCCTTGCTAAGCTCCCGGATTTTTGTATCGGCATCGAGCCAGATGAGGTCCGATTCCGAGTAGTAATCGTACGAACGCTCCCAACTTGGCCAGGCTTGTGGCTGGCTGAAGTGAGATGAAATGATTGGCTGATCGGTAGTGTCCTCAAGTGAGCGCCAAGTACGTCCAGGGCTGATTTCGAAATTTGCAGCTATTTGCGCGATTTCATCCCGCGCCTCCTCCGGCGTGCGCATTCCTGAGCGCGCTGTGAGGACGTTGCCGTAGTAATCCGTTAGACCCTCATAGACCCACAGTAAATCATTCTGCATCGGCACATTGAAGTTCGGGGTCCAGAGATCAGCCGGCCGGCGAAATTTGCCATTCCACGAATGCGTGTACTCGTGCGGAAGGAGAGCACGCCCAGATACACCTGCTGCCCAATCGGTAAAGTAGTTGGCGCGGGTTCCATCTTCACTGGACTGATGGTGCTCCAGTCCTTTGCCTCCGACCGTGTCGCTAAGCGAGAACAGGAAATCATAGTGATCGTAGTGACGCGAGTGGAAAAGCTTCTCCGCCTGAATGACTAAATTTTTGTGGTATTGCAGCTCATCTGGCGTGATCTCCAACTGCTCCGGCTTGTCGGCGAAAGCATCGAGGTAAACCGGATTGTCCGGCCCGGTCGAAAGGTCTACCCGCTTATAGTTGGCACCCGTATACAGCGGCGAATCAATCAGTGTATTCAGCGGAACTTCTTTGAAGCTGACCCGGTCTCCATTCTGCGACTTCACGTCCAACGCCGTGGCGAATTTCCAGCCATCCGGCAATTTCAGCTCCGGAGAAAAACGAATCTGGCGCGCGAAATATCCCGCGGGATAAAGCAGCACGCTGTTCCAGGTGAGGTCTGCGATCTTGTTCGAAATGCGTCCTTGTTGCGGTTTGACGGGGGCTAGATATTGAAACTTGAGTTCGAGCATGCCGGCGCCCGCCGGCACCTTGATATGAAACGCCCACATATCCACGCGATCGCGCATCCACGGAACAGGGCTACCGTTGGCTGTGACGACAAGTCCGGCCAAGCTGTTTATTGCATTCGAGGGCGAGTGAGTTCCGGGAAGCCACTGCGGGTAAAGCAGCGTGATATCGCCGGATTTTACAGGAATAGTCTCGCGAACATTCAACACGCGATCGTTGACGTTCGTCAGATCGACGCTGAGAGATATCGTGCCGGTGTAAGGCTGATCAACGGGCGCGGGGACCGCTGAAGGCGCCGGCACGGGTTGCGGACCCGCTGCATTCTGCGCCCACATCGTGTAGATCTGTAAGACGGAAAGAAAAACCACGACCAAGACGGGCCTGCAGAACCGACGTAGCATAAGGGGTTCACTCCTTACTTCAAGTGTTGAGAGTATTGCATGCCAGTTCAATGGGCTGATTGCCCACCTTCCAGTTAGTGATCTTCGGCGGTCTTCCATGGTATACATCCTTCAGCAAGCCCGGATTGTATATCAGCAAAATGGCAACTTGTAACATGCAGAACCCCGGCGCTCGGATGTTTCTGTTGAACGACCGCATCAACCAGATGCTCATCGAACATCTTGACCATGCTGTATGGAAAGCAAAGACACCGACACGGGAACCATCGCGTAAAGGTGGCGTTCGCACCATCGCCGCGATCTTCACCCACATGCACAATGTTCGCTGCAAGTGGATCAGGCTTACCGCGCCGCATTTGAAGACTCCACTCCAACTCCATCGCGCACATTGCACGCCGGGGCAGGCGAGCGCCGCATTGGCCGAGAGTGCCGCTCGCTGCGTGGAGATGCTTGCCGAGGCCGTCCGTTCAGACGGGCGCATCAAGAAATTTCGCAGAGACGGGTGGGCGCGTCCGTGGCCGGTTGGCGTCGAGATGCTGTGCTACATGGTTTCCCACGAAGCCCATCATCGTGGGCAGGTATGCATGCTCGCGCACCAATTCGGGTTCCCATTACCGAATAAGTTGACGTCCGAAATGTGGAATTGGGAGAGGCTATGGAAGGAGACCGGCTCCCCCCTCGCTTCCAGACTATGACGCTTGCGGCTACCGAAACATTTCTCTGATTTCGCCTAATCTTTTACAATAGAGAGCTTTGCAGCGCCTCCGGCTCACACCGGAGTAGTCTTACCTGCTGCATAGGATCCTACAATTTGCGACAGTCTGAGCCAAAAACTCCGGGGCGATACCTGTACTGGCGGGTTGAAGGCAGCCTGCTGGAACTGACGACGGTTCGCCCGGTAGCGTTTTTCACCTGGAACGCCCAGAAGTTCACCGAACGCTGGCTGCGCCGGGGCACGGTTTTGCTGATGGCTCTGCTGCGGCCGTTTCTCTATGTGCTGAACCGTATTTTTGCCACGCGCGTGGTTTATTCCATTCTGCGAGGTATCAGCCGCGACCGGCTGGATCTGCTGGGCAACGAATATTTTGAGTACAAGCTTAAGCCACAGTTGAAAGCCGAAGGCGTCGATCAATTGAAGAAGGCGGTCGCATCGGGTGCCGAAGTTGTGCTGGTCAGCCAGGGCCTGGAATACGTAATGCGGCCGCTGGCGCAGCATCTGGGCGTGAAGCGGATCATTGCCAACCGGCTCGACTTTCGCGACGGCATTGCCACCGGACGCCTGCTTGGCCCGGTAATTCGGCCGCGCGGAATTTTTGCTCGCGTCTCGTCGGCCGGCCCGGACGGTACTCGTTCGTCGGAACGCCTCGCCCATGATCTGGGTGCACGTCCTGAAGTGATTGAGCGGGCCGTGGTTTCGGCGCAGCGAACCATTCCAGCGGTTGAGCGACCCATTGTCCAGTTCGAACGCGACGCCCGCGAGGCTCCGCTGTCAGTGCGAGCCGCTTTCCGGGGCAAGCATGTCATGCTGATCGGCGTCACCGGCTTCATCGGCAAAGTTTGGCTGGCAAATACGCTGATGGATTTGCCGGACATTGGGCAAATTTACCTGTTGATCCGCCGGCAGAAATCGAATCCCGCGCAAAGCCGCTTTGAAAAGCTTATCGAAGAATCTCCGGTCTTCGATCCGCTTTACGCGCGCTACGACCATAAGCTTTTGAAATTTATCAATGAACGGGTCCAGGTGATCGAGGGCGACGTCTCTCAGGCCAATTTCGGAGTCGAACCCGATGTCGCGGAGGAATTGCGCGGCAAGCTGGACCTTATCATCAACAGCTCCGGTCTTACCGACTTCAACCCGGATCTGCGTGAGGCAGTCAGTTCCAACGTCGATGCGGTAATGAATGTTCTGCAATTCGTCCGCGAGTCGCACCACGCTGGCCTTGTGCATCTTTCCACTTGTTATGCAGCAGGTAGGTGCGACGGCCGGGTCGGCGAAGACCCCCGTCCGGATTACACACCGATTGATCTCCCGGGCTTTGACGCGGAACTGGAATGGAAGTCGTTGCATCGCAAGATCGAGGCAATTCATGCCGGCGCAGATGGCCCGGTAGTCACCGAAGAATTGCGCCGGCAGGCCGTGGGCAAGGAGCATGCGGCGAAAAACCTGCATGGCGCCGCGCTCGAAAATCAGATTCGCAAGAACCGTGTGCGCTGGTTGCGTAACGAACTCACTGAGGCAGGGAAGCGCCGCGCCCATGAACTGGGCTGGCCCAACACTTACACTTTCACCAAAAGTTTGGCCGAATCGCTGCTGACTAAATACGGACCGGACCTCCCGGTTGCGATTGTTCGTCCCGCGATTGTTGAAAGCTCGATCATCCAGCCCTTTCGCGGATGGAATGAAGGTATTAACACCTCGGCCGCATTGTCGTACTTACTAGGCACGTTTTTTCGCCAGCTTCCGACCAACGAACGTAAACGACTCGACGTTATTCCGGTTGATTCCGTTTGCCGCGGCATGACCTTGATTGCGGCGGCGGTGATGGATCGCCGGCACGAACACGTCTATCAACTCGCCACTTCGGTTACCAATCCGTGTGATATGCGCCGGTCGATCGAATTGACTTCGCTCGCACATCGCAAACACTATCGCGCGCTTGAGGGAATGGAATTCTGGCTGCGCTTGCGTTTTGACGCGATCCCGGTGTCCAAGGAACGCTACAACCGCATGTCGGCACCGGCGCAGCGGGCGATCATCAAATCTATTCAACGAGTCGCGGCGCCGTTTCCTTTCAAGAAAGCGCCGCTGGCTAAAGCTGATCGCAACCTGGAGAAAGTTGAAAAGCTCATCGAGTTGTTTGAGCCTTTCATTCTTCTGAACGAACACGATTTCGTCGCCGAAAACATCGAGAAACTCTCCTTCGCGCTGGTGCCCGAAGAAAAGCAACTCTTCGGGTATGACACCACCTCAATTGACTGGTGGGATTACTGGATCAATATTCACATTCCCGCACTGCGCAAGTGGACGTATCCTTTGATCGAAGGTCGTCCGCTTGAGGCACGCCCGGCGCGCAATCTGCAAGCCGCAAACGACGCGGCGCCTGAAACCGTAAGAACCGGAACCAACGGAGCAACGTGGCGATATTCCTGACCGGATCCACCGGCTACATCGGCGCATACATCGCCGCAAATCTATTGCACGATCACGGCGCGGCGCTGAACCTGCTGGTACGTGCACGCGATCCCCATGAAGCCGAAGGCCGCCTCTGGCGCGCGCTTCAGCTGCATTTCGATTTCAAATCTTTCTACGAATATTTGCAGACGCGGATCCGTGTCTTTCGCGGCGATCTGACTGACGAACGTTTTGGCTTGTCACGTGACGACTATGATCGCCTGGTTCACACTACCGATTCTGTAATTCATTGCGCGGCGTCGCTGAACCGCAAATCCGAAAAGAGTTGTTTGAATGTGAACCTGCGCGGCACGCTTGAGGTCGTCAAGCTTGGAATGCAAGTTGATCATTATCACGGGCTCAGGCGCTTCAGTCACGTGAGCACGGTCGCGGTCGCGGGCAAGCGGCAGGACGAGGTCGTAACCGAAGACAAGTCAGTCGATTGGAACCGGTCCGATTACGACCCTTACGCGCGCACCAAGAAATTCAGCGAGCACATGATTCGCGAACTGCTTCCCGATGTGCCCAAGACAATTTTTCGCCCCAGCATCGTTCTCGGTGATAGCCGCCGCGCGGAGACGACGCAGTTCGACATGGTGCGGGCTTTTGTTTTTCTAGCTGGATTGCCGGCGCTGCCCTTGACGGCGCGGGATCGGGTAGACATCGTCAATGTAGATTTTGTGGCGGACGCGATCGCGACTCTGCATGTGAAAGAGAGCACGCAGTACGACACCTATCATTTATCTTCCGGGCGCGAGTCGCAGACCTTCCGCCAGATCACCGAATCGCTGGCCGCTGCCCAGAACAAGCGCGGTCCGATTTATCTGCCATTTCTGCAAGGACCGTTCACTTCATCGCTCAATCTGGCGGCGCATCGTAAAAGCCCGATCGGCCACATCGCTTCATTGATGAAAGTTTTTATGCCGTATCTGACTTTCAACACCGTATTCGACAATTCGCGAGTGACATCTGAACTGGGCCGCAAGCCGGTGCCGTTCTCGCAATACAGTTATCCGCTGTTGAAGTTCAGCCGCGAAACAAATTTCACTTATCCATACCAAGCCTGGCCGGCAAAAGTTGGAGGATCCGCCGCATGATGGATTATGTCCTTGAGGCCTGGGTCAGTGGCAACATCGAGCGCGCTAAAGCCGCATGGATCCTGGGCGGCGGCGAACGCTGGCATCCCGGCAAGAAACTCAAACTGCTGCTGGCTGGGTACAACGGCACGCGCAACACTGGTTCTGATGTGCGGCCGCAAGAGACGGTCCGCCAGCTCCGCCATATTCTAGGCGCGGACAATGTCGAGTTCAGCGTGATGAGCCAGAATTTCGAGCTGACCCGCGGATATTTCGAAGGCGCTCATCAGGTTCATTTGCCTGACATCTTCCCGCCATTTCTGGCCCGCGAAATCCCCAAGCATCACGGCGTGATTGTGGTCGAGGGTTCGGCGTTCAAAAGCAAGTTCGCCAATGCGCTGACAACGATGATCATTGGCTCGCTCGGAACTGCCACGGCGCAGAACAAACTGGCGGTCGGTTATGGTTCCGAAGCCGGCCATATGGATCTGTCGGTTGCGAAAATGTGCGGCCGTTACTGCAAAGACGCACTGGTCATCACACGCAATGAAGAGTCGCGCACCATACTGCGCAAGCTCGGCGTGCCGACGGAACTCGGCACCGACACCGCCTGGACATTCGAGCCGCTTCCGCCCGAATATGGCCGCAAAGCCTTGCAGGATGCAGGCTGGGATGGACACATGCCGGTGCTGATTGTGTGCCCGATCAATCCGTTCTGGTGGCCGGTAAAGCCCTCGCTGGTGAAATATGCTGCACGCGCCATCGGCGGCGCTTACAAAGACAGCCACTATCGAACAGTCTATTTTCACAAAGACGGCCCCGATGTAGAAAAAGCATTTGAACGTTACCTGACGGCGATCGCCAAAGCTGTAGACGGATTCCGGCAACGGCACCGCGTATTCATTGCCCTCTGCGCCACAGAGCAGCTCGATACCCGCGCCTGCCGCCGGGTTGCGCAAAAGCTGGGCGGAGTGGCGGTCTTCAGCTCCGAAAATTACGACATGTTTCAGATGGTGAGCATTTTGCGCGCCGGGCATTTGATGGCGTCATCGCGCTTTCACGGCATTGTGACCTCCATGCCGGCGCTGGTTCCGTCGGCAGGAATCACCATGGATGAACGCATCCGTAACTTGATGCGCGAGCGCGGCCACGAAGATTTACTGATGAACGTTGACGATCCGGACCTGGAGCCGAAATTACTGGCCGCGCTGGAGAAACTTGCAACCGAAGGCGACCGAATTGCCGACGGAATTGGCCACACGGTGGTCAGGAATTTAAAGACCATGGCGCGCATGGGCGTTTATTTCGAAGAGGAGTTGCGCCGTCGCTATCCCGAATTCCCCACCCGAAAAGGCGAGTGGAGCTGGGAAGACTATTTGCCCCCGCTCGATGAAGGCTTGCGCCGGCTGATCGGAATGTACCGAGAAAGCAAAATCTCGGCTTAGAGTTTCGTTAATAAACCAAACGTGTCTTTCCTCGATCAAATCTTCGCGCGTCTGGAATCTTCGGCCGATCAGACGTTACTTACCGAGCTGCGCGAATCTGGTTCGGTTCCCGTCACCGGACGCGAACTGCTCAACCTGATTTCTCAGGCCCGTGCTTTTTTGGTTTCGCGCGGAATAAAAAAAGGCGACCGCTGCGTCTTGCTCGCTGCCAACAGCATTCGGTGGATCGCCATGGACCTCGCCATCATGGCCGAAGGGCTGAGCGTGGTGCCGCTTTATTCGCGGCAGGCGCCTGCGGAACTGGTCAGCATGATGAAGGACTGCTCGCCGTCGCTGATTTGCTGCGGCGATGCAGCGCTGCGGGATTCCGTTGTGCAGGATTGGCCAGAGGCCCCGCCGCGAGCCTTGTTCCAGGAGATCTTCGCGGCAGAAGACAAGGCTGGGTCGCGGGCGGGGGCGCCCGCGCCACACACAGTTGGCGATTCCGACGTCGTGGCCATCATCTACACCTCGGGCACCTCGGGTGAAGCCAAAGGCGTGATGCTCACCGCTGGCAATGTTGCTCATATCCTGCAATGCACATCGGGGCAGCTTGACATTCTGATGAAGCACCGCCCCGGCCAGGATCGCGTTTATCAATGGGCTCCGTTGAATTTTGCCGCGGCTTGGATCACCACTCTGACCAGCCTTTTGCGTGGTAGTGCGGTCTTCATGAATACCGATCTGACCAAGTTGGCCGGGGAGTTGCGCACGGTCGCGCCGGACTATTTTGTGAATGTGCCCGCGCTCCTCGAACGGGTTCGCAAGGCAGTAGACGAGCAGTTGTGGAAAACGGCGGGCGTGGTGCGCACGATTTACCTGAAGGCCAAGGCCGCTTACATGCGCAAGCAGGAAGGCAAGGCGACGTTTTCAGATTCCGTTTGGTTGGCAATGGCAAACGCCGGAGTGTTTCCGACCATCCGCAAAAAAATGATCGGCTCGAATTTGAAGGCCCTCATCTGCGGCTCGGCGCCGCTTAGCGTCGAAACTCAGCTTTTCTTCATGATGCTCGGAATTCCGGTGTTACAGGTTTACGGGCTCACCGAAACCACCGCGATTTGCACCTTGGATGATCCCCATCACGTTGAACCCGGACGCGTAGGCCCCGCCATCAATGGAATTGAGATGAAGGTGGCGGAGAACAACGAAATCGTCGTCCGCGGACCGAACATTTTCTCCGGATACTGGAACCATCCTGACGAAACCGCCAAAGTTTTACGCGATGGCTGGTTTCACACCGGCGATCAGGGCGAGGTGAACGCGGCGGGAAACTGGAAAATTGTCGGCCGAATTAAGAACCTCATCATCCTTAATTCTGGTCACAACATTGCGCCCGAGCCCATTGAAGATGAAATTCTTGCGCTTCTCCCAACCGCCCAGTTTGCGGTCGTGACCGGAAACGGTCGCAGTTTCCTAACTCTCTTAGTCACGGGCGACCTGAGCCCTGCACAGGTGCAGTCTGCGCTTGATGCCGTTAACCCAAGCCTGCCGCACTATAAGCAGGTTCGGGCATTTTGTGTCATCAAAGAGCTGTTTACCATTGAAGATGGCTTGCTCACCGCCAATGGCAAGCTCAAGCGCGACCTGATCGCGCAGCGCTTCCAGTCGCAGATCGAAGAGATGTACACCGTGAAGCAGAGCAGCACCGCTTAGACCTATTCCGATCGCACCTGGAGTTCCTGCACTCTGGTTACTTGCGGCCCGGCTTTTCTCACGATGGAATGTATGTTCGAGGAATCTATATGGGGCGCATTCTCGGATTTGCCGGCGTGCTTATCTCCGTGGCCATTGTCTTTTATCTTTACACCAAGCAGGCTCAAAGCGTGGCTTCAGTCGGTGGCGGGACTACGGTTCAGGCCGCTGAGGTGATGACCGGCGTGAGAGGCGACTTGCTGGGTATCGCCAATGCTGAACGGGTTTTCAACGCAACTGAAGGGCATTATGGCTCGCTCGACGATCTCGTGACCGGCCACTACATGCCACAGAAGGGCGACCGTCCTCCGTTTTCTTATGACGTCCAGACCACCGCGAGTGGTTTCCGCGTGACCGCCACGCGATCGGGACCTGGATCTCCGAGTGAAATGTGGATTGACGAGACCATGGAGATTCAGAGCTCTAACTAATCTCGCGCGAATCGCACCTACAGTCCCACGCATCATTCACATGTGACTTCATCCGCTCGTCCCGCTGCCTGGAAACTTCTGCTGGCGTTCGCCATCATTTACCTCGTCTGGGGATCGACGTATCTGGCAATTCGCATCGGGGTGCGTGAAATTCCGCCGTTCCTCATGGCGGGATTGCGATTCACGTTTGCCGGCCTGGTTATGTGGGGCTGGATGCGGATGACCGGAACACCTTCGCCGACTCCACGCGAATGGCGCGATGCATCTGTGCTGGGCACGCTGATGTTTCTGATCGACTACGCGTGCTTGTTCTGGGCGGAGCAGCGCGTTCCCTCTGGCATCGCGGCCGTAATCCTGGCCATGATCCCGGTGTGCATCACGCTTCTCGAAATCACATTTCTGCGCTCTCAGCGTCTGACGTTGCGGCTCGCGACGGGTCTGGCAATTGGGATTTTTGGAGTGGCAGTGCTCATGAATCCCTCGGCGTCGCTTGGCGAAGCGCCGCTCGATCATCGCGGAGTTATCGCGCTGCTGGTCTCATGTTGTGGATGGTCGATTGGAACCATCGTCAGCAAGCGCTTGACCTTGCCTGCGTCTAAGCCAATGAGTGCCGCCGCGCAAATGCTCTCTGGAGGCGTGCAATTATTAGTGCTGGCCGCCGTCGCGGGTGAATTCACCAATTTTCGCGCGCAGAATATCTCTTCTGGCGCATGGCTATCGCTGGTTTATCTCATTATCGCCGGCTCGATCATTGGATACACGGCTTACGTGTGGCTGCTGCATTACGAATCGGCCACCAAGGTTGGAACTTACGCTTACGTCAATCCCGTGGTTGCAGTGATTTTAGGAGCCACGCTGGGCGGCGAGAGTATGGGGCGAAGAACCATTCTGGGGACGGCTCTTATCTTGATCAGCGTGGCTGCGATCACCACAATCAAGAGGAAACAATTAGCCCCAGCAAATGCGAATTTAAACGGGGAAGCGGGACTGGAGGCTGTTGCGGACGACTAAGGGCGAGCTCGCCTTGCTCTGATCATGGCAATCGCGCTGAGCGCCACCTCGATGCCGATCAGTCCCAGAGAAGTTAGGCAAAGAATGCACCAGACGCCCAGCACAAACTTCTCAACGTATGCGAGATGAATCGCAAACCCCAGCCCGATGACTGACGCGACGACCAGCAGGAGCGGCGACACAGCCAGTTTGCGGTACACGGTGGCCAATATTGCTAAGAGCAAATATCCAACGATTCCAATCAGCGCGACCGGCACGCCCAGCACAGTTGAGTAAGCGCTGCGGTTCACCAGGTCGCAATTGAACGATTCGCTGAAATTGCAAAATGAAGTCTGAGACGTTGCAAAATGCTCATAGAGCGAAACCGAAGAAACTGCTATACCGGCAACTGCGATGAGCGCGATGGCGGTCATAGTAGGCGCTCCGGCGGACCGAGATGCGGGATTGCGACCGGAATCGCTCACGGCAGTTTGCATCCAGTTTTGTCGGCGAGGGCCTGTAGATGCAAAGTGCCCTCGGCGCGGGTGCCATCGGAAAACTGCCAGGTGGGGAAGTTCTTGATGCCTGCCTGCTTGCAGGTGTCGTTTTCTGTGCGCTGCCCCGGCGCGCTGCACTCGACGTAATTAACGTACTGAAAGGCGTATCCGAAAAGTTCTTTCTGGTCCTGGCAATGGGGGCACCACCATGCTCCGTACATCTTCGCGCCGCTTTTATTTACACATTTTGCGAAACCATCCAGCGTGCTGACCGGCTTGCGATAGTAGGCCAAATAATAAATTGCCCAGGCAACGACTGCGAAAGCCACGGCAATCCCAAGCCAAATCAGCCGTGGCTCGCTCTTGGCAGCAGGGGCTTGGCTTTCGTTTGGGTCAGGCATTCTGGAATTCTTATACCACGACATTCAGCACGGCGGGCAGCACGTCAAGGCTTTCGCAGTGCACCGTGACGACCTCGCCATCCACCATTACATCCACCGGATCTTCGAGATGAAAATCTACTCGGCTTACCTTGCGCACTTCCGCCAGCGGATGCCGGGTGTGCGTGCCGTCATAAAGAGTCGACAAGTTACGAATCAAACCCACGCGGCCGATGGGTCCCCAGCGGACGTACTCGATCAGGCCATCATCTGTTGCGGCATCAGGCGCGATCATCATCGTCCCGCCGGTAAATTTGCTGTTATTGAAAGTGAGAAACAGGCACGGCCGACGGTCAACACCCGGTTCGCTATCGACGCTCAATGGAAATGGGCGGCGGCGAAATCGCGCTAAGCAAATAAAGATAGAAGTTTGATATCCGGCTTCGCCCCAACCGCTGAAGCTGCGGGAGCGCATGGTCGCGACGTCGGCGGTGAAACCCACGCTAAGAAGATTGATGTAGTGCAAGACGCCATCCCGGTGGCGCAAACGCAGCACGTCGCATTTTCGCGAGCGCCCGGCGATCAGGGACTGCATGGCGTATTCCACGCCCTTATCGCTGAAATCGCGTAGAAACGAATTTCCCGTTCCCAAAGGCAGAAAGCCTAAGGTCGGAGTTTCCGCCCCATCAGCGAGCGGAAATAATCCGTTCACGATTTCATAGGAAGTCCCGTCGCCGCCGACTGAAATAAATTTGCGGTATCCCTGCGACCAGCTTTCTCGCGCAATTTCCGTGGCATGGCCGAGCGTGGAGGTCTCACGAATGTCCACCTGAATGCTCGCGGCCCGCAAACGTTCCAGCGCAGCCGGAAGAAGTTGGCGCGAGCGTCCGCCGCCCGCTGCTGGATTCACAATCGCCAAATATTTATTTGTTTCCGTCAAAGTTCTTTGACTGCGGATCGTTCCAGTGAAGTTCTGAGGTCTTCCGCCAGTTCGTTGCGTTTGATCTTCAATGAAGCTGTGCGAGGAAAATCTTTTCCCCAAACCACATAACCGCCGACCCGTTTGAAATCGGGCAGGCGCCGGTTGCGAGCGACAATTTCATCTTTTAAAGAATCCGTGAACTCCTGGTTTTCCAATCGTACGACCAGGACGAGCATCTCTCCGCCGAGTTCTTTCTTCGGCCACACATAGTTCGCGGCGAACACACAGTACTCTTTCACCGGAAGTCCATCAAACGCGGTCTCAATGTCCTCGGGATAGATATTCTTGCCGCCTGCGGTGACGATCATGTTCTTTTTGCGCCCCAGCAATTGCAAATGCCCAGACGGTTCCAGTCTTCCTAGATCGCCGGTGAGCAACCAGCCATCGACGATGGTCTGCGCTGTAAGTTCGGGATCATCGAGGTAATGCGACATGATGGTCTTGCTGTGGGCCGCGACTTCGCCGACTCCTTCCGCGTCCGGGTTCAGAATGCGAAGGTCGACCCCCAGTAGCGGCTTGCCGACAGTATCGGCGCGAAACGGCTTCAAATCATTCAAAGTAAGCACGGTGCAGGCTTCGGTAAGGCCGTATCCGTTTGCCACAGGAATTCCCAGCTCGTAAAAAAAATGCAACGTTTGCGGATCGATGAACGCTCCGCCGGTAAACATCGCCAGCAGTTGTCCTCCGAAAGCTTTATGCACCTGGCCTAGAAGCTTGCGGCTCAGTTCTACATTGGGGCGCTTTCGGGTCAGCGACTTGTTGATCGAAATCATGAGGTTCAGTACAAAACGCTTGAACGACGGCAGCCCCTCGAAATTCGATTTGATCCCGCGCTCCAGATTCTTGAGCACCATGGGAACCAAGCTGACGTACGTGACCCGGTAACGGACAAACGCGTCGCGCACAAACTCCGGTCGCAGAGTGCGAAGGTGCACCACACACGCGCCGCAGACAAACGGACCAATAAATCCGACCATAAAATCGATGGCGTGGTTGGTAGGAAGAATGCTCAAGTAGCGCACTCCCGGCCAGAACGGGTACCACGCAGTGAGTGATTTGCATTGCTCAAGATAATTTTCATGGGTGAGCACGCAGCCTTTCGGACGGCCGCCGGTTCCCGACGAATAGACGATACAGGCAGGATCCTGGCGCTTGCGTGAAATAAGCGTCGGCTCGCCCTTGCGTCGAAACTCTTCCCAGCGATAGCCGCCGCGAAGATCCGCGCTCGGCGGGGCCTCGGTAACCAGAACAATCTTCACCGTGTGGTTCTTGAACTCCGGGTCCTGCGTGATCGCGCGCCACAGGTGATATTCGATCACCAGGAACTGCGCCTTCGAATGCGCCAATAATTGCAGATGCTCGGCCGCGGTCAGCTTGTAATCCAGGGGAACCAATACGCCGCCACTTTGTAAGATCGCGTATGCCGAGATCAGCCACTTCGACTGGTTGGTCATGACGATCGCCGCGCGATCCCCTGCGTGCAGTTCGGCGTCCTGCAGGGCACGCGCTAAGGGCGATGCCAGCAGTTTGAAATCTGAATACGTGAGCCGGGTGCGCTCGCGTTCGCGGTCTGCCTCGATCAGACAAGTCTCATTCGGCCAGCGATCCAAGGCATCGCTGAGTGCCGCGCCGAGAGAGGAGTATCGGTCCAGATCGAGCATGAAGGTCTATTTCACCACGGACACACCGCTCCGCGTAAAGAAACTACTGAATTTTCGGGTTGCTCGCTATGAATCACTCTGCTCGGTAGCTATCTCTACACGGCTCTCTTCGTCTGGAAGAAGGCCATCTAAAGCCTGGATTGGATACGCTCCGCCAAAGTCCTGAAGTCCGAGACGCCCTGCATTTCGTAATCCGGCAGTTCTATATTGAAGTGCTGTTCCAGGCGGGTAAGCAAACTGAGTGCCTGCAGGCTGTCGATGCCAAGCTTTTTGAAGAAGTCATCGTCCGGCGACAGGCTTGGCCGTGGGACTTTGAACTGCGCGGCCGCCAGCTCCAGAACTTCATCCAAAGTTTGTTGTTGCGTATGCAATTTCATCTCCTCGTGTCCCGCCACGCTTTCGAATTTATGGCAGATAAGGCTGGGCGCTGGTGCTCTCAACAAATTTCTTCAGCCCGGCTTCAAATGCGGGCTGGGCGAACAAATCACAGAAAATTTCAATTTCCCGCCTTAACTCATCGTATGGTATCGGCTTGATAAATTTCTTCGCCGCGGCAGCGGTGGTGCGATCAAATTTGCCCATTTGTGCGGCTGTGGCTCGAGCCACCCGAAGGGCTTCGCCTTCGCCTACCATTTGGCTCACCAATCCGATCTGCTGGGCTTTGTTCGCATTGAAGCTGCGGCCGGTCAGAAGCAAATCACGCACTACCGCATTTCCCAAATCGCGCTTCAATCGTGGGATTCCGCCAAACCCAGGAATCAGCCCCAGCCGCAGCTCAGGAAAGCAGAATCGCGCGGTTTTATCCGCGATCATCAGATCGCAGGTTAGCGCCAGTTCCAGGCCTCCGCCGAAAACAATTCCGTGCACCGCCGCTATCGTAGGCAGCGTGGAAGCATCCAGCGTATTCATTACGTGATGAATACGTTCCAAAAAGTCTCGCACCCCGGCAATAGCGTCCTTCTTCTGCATCTTTTGCGAGTGTTGATACAGTTCTCGCAGATCAGCTCCAGCACAGAATCCGCACGGCAGATCGCTAAAGAGAATCAGGGAATGCGCGCTTTGCTCCAGCTCCGGCAGGGCCGAAATGAATTGCTCCAGCTCTTCCAGGCACAAGGCGCCGATCTCATTGCATGGCTCGCGGTGCAATGCCAGTTCAATGACCCCGTTCTTTACCGCCCACGATAAGGCTTGTCCGCGAAATTGCTTCATGCCGTAGAAACGACAGCATACTAGAAACACCGCTTATCTGCGCGGGTTCCAGCCCTTTGGATTCTCCGTTCAGCTCGCGCCTTGCACTAAACTAGATTCAATGGACTTGTTCATTTCCCATCTGCGGCGTTGGTTTGCCGCGGCGGCGGTTGTGCTCTGCCTGGTTGTGCTTGCGGTTTATTTCCAGGCCCGGCACAGTGTGCAGAATGCATTGACGCAAGTCCCGGACAAGTTGGGCATTCAGGTCGAGCAAAGCGCGCAGGATTTCACCATCTCCAAGTCCGATCAGGGACGGACACTCTTCAAATTGCAGGCAAACAAGGCGGTGCAATACAAAGCTGGCGGTCGTGCCGAATTGCACGACGTCACCATCACGATTTACGGGCGGGACTCGTCCCGCTTCGATCAGGTTTACGGGAAGGATTTTGAGTACGACCAGCCCTCTGGCGATGTGATCAGCAAAGGCGAGGTCTCGATTGACCTGCAGGGAAATCCGCAGGGGGAAGCAAACCCTGATCAAGCTGCGCCGAAAGAGCTTAAAAATCCCATCCACGTTAAGACCACGAACCTGGTTTTTAACCAGAAGACCGGCGACGCATGGACGCCTTCTTTGGTCGAGTTTTATGTTCCACAGACGAGCGGCTCGGCGATAGGAGCAAAATATTCCGCTCAAGACAATCTGCTTACCCTGCAATCACAGGTGCGAATGACTGTGGGCGAGGCGGCTCCTCTGAAAATATTGGCGCAGCATGCCGTCCTCGGTAAAACACCACGCCAGATCGTGCTGCAGCATCCGCAGACAGAATCGCGACAGGGGAAAGGCCAGGCCGACGAGGCGACACTATTCTTGCGCGATGACAACTCGCTCGATCATGCAGTCGCAGTTGGCGATGTGATTGTCGACTCGGTTGCGTCGCCTGGGTTAAAGGGACAGCGATCTTCGGCGAGCCCCGGCTCTCACCCAAGCTCCTCGCCCACTACTTCTCACGTTACCGCACAAAAATTAGAAGTCGCGATGGGGTTGCGCAACCAGATCAAGAATGCTGTTTTTTCTGGCGACGTCCATCTGAAGACCGAAGGCGGGCAGCCGATCGAGAGCACCGCCGGTAGGGCTACGCTTGCTTTTCGGGGACGCAATGTCCTCGCCAAGGTCCACGCCGATCAACAGGTCAAGCTCATGCAGCATCAAGGTGCTGGGACAAAGGCGCAGGATGTCGCCGTGGTTGCGCCGACCATCGACATGTTTATTGCGGGCGGTAACCGGCTGACTCGCGCCGAAACCAGCGGCCCGCCCGAAATCACTTTGCTTCCTCCCGGCGGAAAATCGGGAGCGCAAACTCATGTCACCGGCGACAAGTTCGTAGCGCGATTCGATTCCATGGGGCAGATCTCGCATATTCACGGCGAGGCGCACGCGCGGGTTATAACGACCGAACCTCCGCAAAATAATGTTCCTCAGCCTGACCGAGTGAGCACTAGCGACAGCATTGACGGATATTTTCGACCGGGTACGGGAATTGAGACGCTGCTGCAGACTGGACACTTCACTTACCGGGCGGGAACTCAGCAGGCGTTTGCCGATCGCGCGCGTTACACTCCGGCGGACCAGATCCTGGTGCTTAGCGGCGCTCCGCGAATTCTCGACGCCGGCATGGCGACTACCGCGCGCACCGTGAAGCTCAATCGCGCAACCGGCGATGGATTCGCCGAGGGCGGCGTCAAGACCACGTACAGCGACCTTAAAGCTCAACCTAACGGAGCGCTGTTGGCGTCGTCGGATCCAATTCACGTCACGGCCGACAGCATGACGGCGCACAACTCGCCCTCGACTGCAACCTACAAAGGCAACGCTCGCCTTTGGCAGAACACGAACATGGTCGAGGCGCCGACTATTCAATTTCAAAAGGACCAGAGGATCATTGTGGCTGATTCCAGCTCCCAACAGAAAGTCTCGACTGCGCTTACCTCTACCGACAAGAGTGACAAATCAACGCCGGTTCACATTACTTCGAACCATCTCGTCTATCATGACTCAGAGAGGGAAGCGAACTATCAGGGTAACGTGCTTGTGAGAGGACAGGATATGACTCTGACCTCCACCCAGATGGACGTTTTTTTTGCGCCTGCAAACCAATCCGGGGAGAAGCGGGCACCCGCCAATCTGCAGAAAATTATTGCTTCCGGTTCAGTCGTGGTGACCCAGCCTACCCGCCATGCCACCGGAGATAAACTCACCTATACCGCTGAAGATGATAGGTTTATCCTCACCGGCGGACCGCCTAGCATTTTTGATGCCGAACGCGGCAAGATTACCGGGGTTTCGTTGACTTTGTTTAGGCGCGATGATAGGGTCATCGTTAACGGCGATAGCAGTTTGCCTGCCGTTACGAACACTCGAGTGGTACGGTAAATGCAAACCCTGGCCGCCGACGAGATATGCAAGTCCTATCGTGGTCGCCGGGTTGTAAGTGGAGTCAGCCTTAGCGTTCAACAGGGCGAAGTCGTTGGTTTACTTGGCCCTAACGGCGCTGGCAAAACCACCAGCTTTTACATGATTGTTGGCCTGATACCCCCAGACACAGGCCGAATCCTCATAGACGAGGAAGAGATCACCGACGCGCCCATGTATCGCAGGGCGCGGCAGTTCGGGATCAGTTATCTCCCCCAAGAAGCTTCGGTTTTCAGGAAGCTTACGGTCGAGGAGAACATTCTGGCGGTGCTGGAAGCCCAGCCGGTTTCCTGGCATGAGCGCCGGGAAACGATGGAAAGGCTCATCGACCAGTTGGGATTGGAACATATAAGACTGAACCATGGTTATGCGCTTTCTGGCGGAGAACGGCGTAGGGTTGAAATTGCAAGGGCGCTTTCGATTAAGCCGAAGTTTATTCTGCTGGATGAGCCGTTTTCGGGAATCGATCCCATTGCCGTAGATGATTTGCAGAAAATCATCAGCAATATGAAATCTGCCGGCATTGGAGTCCTGATTACGGACCACAATGTACGCGAGACACTTTCGGTGACCGATCGCGCGTACATCATTAATGACGGCAAAATATTCCGTCACGGAACGCCGGAGGAGTTGGGAAGGGATCCGGAAGTGCGGAGAGTTTATTTAGGGGAAAGTTTTTCGTTGGTTTAGCAAAAGTAAGTCGAGGTTCCAGGGTTTGCGAAACCTGCTGCATTGAAACGGCTTTCGCGGTCAATCAGTGACGCTGAACATTGAAATATGGTCTTACTCCAGCCAAGGCTACATCTAAAAGTTTCTCAGAGGCAGATTCTCACCCCGGGCCTCGTGCAGATGGTCAGCGTTCTTGCGCTCAACAAACTTGAGCTGAAGGACATGATCACTGCCGAGATGGTGGAGAATCCTGTACTCGAGGAACTCGAAGACGCAGTGCCGCTCATCGACGACGTGGGCCGTCGCGAGGAGGAGCGCGAACGCGCTTCGGCTGCAGAAGAAGCTCCAAATACCACTCCCGATAAAAAAGATCCCTTCGAAGAAATTGATTTCGGTTCGTTTTTCAAGGACTACCTTGATCCTGGTTTCCGCAGCCCAGGAGATTTCGAAGAAATCGAGCGTCCTTCTTTCGAGAATTTCCTCTCCAAGCCCAGCACGCTGACTGATCATTTAGTCTGGCAACTTGGTTCTATCCCTATGCGCCCCGCAGTTCGCGAGGCTGCGGACGTGGTAATTGGCAATCTGAATGAGGACGGTTATCTCATCGCCAGCGATGACGAACTGCTGGGAATTGCGCCTGCAGCTCCGCCGGAGGTTGACGCCGCGAAATCTGAGATTGTGGTGAAAGAGGCTGCGGCTTTAGGACTTGCCGCGCTCGCAGACCAGGCGATTGAAGAAGCCGAGTCGGCCGCAAATTCTTGGAATACACCCGCTGATCCGGATGCTTTACTGCCGTCTTCAGTTCGCACTGCGAATGGCGCCTCAGCGGCTGCGACCGCGCCTGCAGTCGACCTGAACCCGACTGTGCCACACGCAAAGAACGGATCGCGGCCGATTCCGAAGGTAAATTTCAATCAGGAAGAGCTGAAGGAAGCGATCGAAATCGTTCGCCAGCTGGATCCACCCGGAGTAGCCTGCCGAGATCTTCGCGAATGCCTGCTCTCCCAATTGCGCCATCACCAGATGCAATTAGGCAAGAGCGGCAACGGTACAGCCCTGGTGCTCACTGACGCCATCGCACTTGTGGATCAGCACCTGCGCGCCCTTCAAAATAAGCAGTACAAAGAAATTTCCCGTGCGATCGGACGCCCACCGGAGGCTGTGCAAGCTGCGTTCGATTACCTGCGCACTCTCGATCCGCGCCCCGGCCTTCGCTACAACATTGTGCAGCCCCGTTTGATCGAACCAGATGTTGCATTGGTCAAACATGGCGATGAGTGGCTGGTCATGATGAATGATGACGATGTGCCAACGCTGCGGCTTAATCCTGCTTATCGCAAATTATTGACCCGTGATGGTAATGATCGCGACACTCGCAACTACGTCAAAGAGCGCTTCAAGAGTGCCATTCAGCTCATCAAGAATATCGAGCAACGCAAGCAGACAATTCTGAAAGTCTGCTATTCCATCATTGACCGTCAGCGCGAGTTTCTTGAACGAGGCATCGACGAGCTCAAGCCGATGATGATTAAGGAAGTAGCCGAAGAAATCGGCGTCCATCCTTCCACCGTCAGCCGAGCCGTTGCTAACAAGTATGCCCATACCCCGCAGGGCGTCTTCGAATTGCGCTATTTCTTCAGCGAGAGCGTGAACGGACCCGAGGGCGGAAACACTTCGCTGCTGATTCTGAAGCGCCGCGTCAAAAAACTTATTGAGGACGAAGACACCAGCAAACCGCTTACCGACGAACAGATCACCCGCATTTTGCAGTCTCAAGGCATTCAGGTAACTCGCCGCACCGTTGCCAAGTACCGCGAAGACATGAAAATTCCCAGCACCCACCAGAGAAGAGTGAAGAAGTAAGTTTTAGCCGTTAGCTTTTAGCTCTTAGCAATTAGCCACCACAAAAACGGTCGAGCGAAAGGCTTAAGAGCTGCGATTCCAGTTCTGACGGGATCACCAGAGGCGTACACATGAATGTGGAATACACCGGCAGGCACTACGAAGTGACCGCCGCTGACCGCAAGGAAATTGAATGCGGCCTTAGCAAGATCAAGAAGATTCTGCGTGGCAGCTTTGAAAGCAAGGTTGTTCTGGCGGTGGAGAAGCATCGCCATAAAGCCGAAATCGCCATCAATTCGCGCGTCGGTGATCTGGTCGCGCTTTCCCAGGCAAAAGATATGAAGGCGGCGATCGGGAGCGCGCTGGAGCACTTGGAGAAACAGGCCTTAAAAAATAAAACTCGTATCATCGCAAAGAAGCGGCGCAATCACAAAGACAAGAGCCGAAATATAGAAGTTGCGGCGCAGTCTTCCCCGTCCTTGCAAACTGCCGTGCCCGCGGGTTCTTCCACCGTTTCGATGGTGGTGCACAAATTCCCTCCATTCGCGAAATCGACCGATGTTCACCTAGTCCGTTCCGAGGACGCTGTTGCGCTTCGCCCCATGACTCTGGAAGAAGCCATCAAAGAGGCCCACTTCCGCGATCGCGACGTTTTCGTCTTCCGCGATCCCAAAGGCAAGCTTATGATCCTGCACCGCACCCGCGATGGCAAAATGGAACTGATCGAGGCTCCATAGATCGCAATGTTTAATCAAAGAGTTCTGGCTTGCCTTCACAATATGGCGAAGCCGTCGCGCTCTGCGATAGTCTGAACCCAGTGCAATCCGCAATTCCTCACGCCAGAGACACTGCGCCCAATAGCTATCGCCAGCCCTCGCGCACACGGCCTTTCCGGCAATCCATTTTTTTTATTGTCGCTGTCGCTTTTGCTCTACGGATTGCGGTGATTGTTATCGGCCACACCTATCGTGTTAATCCTTTGCGGGACCACTTCCAGTTTGGTTGGGAGATGGGACGGATCGCGCGATCCATCCTTCAGGGACACGGCTTCAGTTCTCCCACCGATTTGGACACCGGGCCCACCGCGTGGGCTGCACCGGTTTATCCCTATGTCATCGCCGGCGCTTTCAAACTGTTCGGCCTCTACACGCGCGCGGCAGCATTTGCCATGCTCGCATTCAACAGTCTCTTTGCCTCTCTTACTTGCTGGACCATCTACTTAATTGGCACTCGTGTTTATAACGAACAGGTCGGCCGAGCATCGGCGTGGACCTGGGCAGTATTTCCGTATGTTGTCTACTGGCCGGTTCGAATTATCTGGGAGGTCAGTTTTTCAACATTCCTGTTCAGCGTGGCCCTATGGCTTGCGATCCGCATGGCCGACAGTGCGCGTCGCCGCGACTGGATCACCTATGGCTTGCTTTGGGGATTGATCCTCCTTACCAATACCACTCTCGTGATCCTGCTGCCGTTTTTTTTGGCATGGATTATCTATCGCGCTCCACAGTCTTCGCGGCAATACTCCGGCGCAGCAGTCATGCTGTTGGTTGCCGCGCTTTGCATCACGCCGTGGACAATTCGCAATTACCAGGTTTTTGGACGCTTCCTTTTTGTTCGCGATAATCTTCCGCTGGAATTGCATGAGTCGAACAACGACCAGTCCGAGGGACTTTGGACGCGCAATGAACATCCCGGCAACGATCCAATCGCCATGAAGCGGTTCCAGGAAATGGGCGAGATCCATTTCATGGACGCCGAGAAAGTTCAGCTCCACGAATTCATTCGGAGGAATCCAGATAAGTTTTTCAGTTTTATTTTAAAGCGTATTTGGTACTTCTGGGCCGCGCCGCCGCAGACCGTGATCGTGGCAGGCTACGAAATGTGGATCGCACGCCACGTGGAATTTTTGCTGGAAGCCTTGTTCGCATTTGCCGGGCTTATTCTCACGCTATGGCGACGAAATCCATACGGCTGGCTGCTGGCGCCGTTCTTGCTGATCTATCCGCTTCCGTATTATCTGGTGAATCCCTTTCAGCGCTACAAGCACCCCATTGAATCAGTCATGCTGATTCTGATCGTCTACGTGCTGTGGGAAGCGCGAGCGGTAAAAATCGATGGGCGACTCAAACGTCCGGCATAATCGTTCGCTCCCGAATTTGCACGGCTTAATTCTTCCACAGTACAAAACACAGATTTATTGTTTCCACAGCTTCATCTCTCACTTAAATTAGATTATGCGTTCGATTCTGCAGAAGAAGGGCCTGCGCTTCATTTTCGCCGCCAATGTCATCTCCATGATTGGCAGCGGAATGAACTCGGCCGCCGTCGCCTGGTATATTCTGCAGGCCACTCATTCGGAAATCGCGCTGGGCACGTTTGCCGTCGTGCAAACCCTGCCGGCAATTCTTCTGCTCCCATTCACCGGCGTAATTATTGATCGCGAAGACCGTCGCCGCCTGGTGATGGCTCTCGACATAATTCGCGCAGTGGTCATCGCGGTCGTCGCCGTGCTCGCCTTCGAAGGCAAAGCCAAAGTCTGGGAACTTTATGCCATGAACATGCTGGTGGCCGCCGGCTTCTGGATGTTCTGGCCGACCATTACCGCGCTAATTCAGGAAATGACTCCCGATGACGAGTTCGTCCACGCCAACACTTTTCTGCTGGCCGGAGTGCAGGGAGGCTGGCTGATCGCCGGCGCGCTCGTGGGATTCGTGTACAACAAAATCGGCCTTGGCGGAGTGCTACTGCTCGACGTAAGCAGTTATGTGCTTTCATTTCTCTGCTATTTCGCAGTGCGCAAGGGACGTCATGTGGTGCCCCGTCCGGCCGAATTGCATAGCGACATCGTTGCCGCCGAGAGCGCAGTGCAAAAATTCTTCCGCGAATTGCGCGATGGCATTCACTTTCTGCGCGGACATCGCGAGATCGTTCTGCTGGGCATCAGCTGGGCGCTGTTTCTCTCCGCCATGATGACCGGAGTCGTGGTTACGCCTCCACTCAGCGACAACGTCTACCACAAGGGTGCTGTCGGATACGGGTGGCTGAATGGTGGGTGGGGCGTCGGCGCGTTTCTGAGCGCGTTTTACGCGCCACAGTTCATCAAGAAATTCGGCGCGCGGCGGTCGATCGCGATTTCACTCGGAGTTCTGGCCGTGCTGATGACGTCGGCCCCGACTATGCCAGTCCTTGCGCTCGCGGTTATGGTGTATGCATTCATGGGTTCTGGCCGCGGCATTACCGGCGTGGCTATGAACACCAGCATGATGGAGCAAATTCCGCAGCACTTCATGGGGCGGGTGCAGAACACTTTTTATTTTGCTGGAACTCTGTTACAGGTTCTGCAATCGTACCTGGTCGGAGCCGTGGCCCAAAGGAATCTGATAGCCGGCTTTTCCGTGATTGGTTTCGTCTACGCAATTGGGTTTGTCACCGCCACGTGGCCAGTGCGCATCCCCCGGCCCCTTGAACTCACGCCGGCTGAGTAGCTCGATTCAGAACAGTACTTATTCTGCCGCGTATAATGAAGACTTCACGAAAACTTCAGAGGAAATACTCATGCCTTCTCCCAATGGCAACAATGGTAATGGCGGACGTACGGCTGACGGCACTGCCAAACTGCGTGCGGAGTGGATTGCGAAACGCAAATCGCAGAACACCGATGGCAACTTTTCTCAAATGCGATATGCGCGTCAGGGCGTCGTCACAGAAGAGATGCGCTACATTGCCGAACGCGAGAAGCTTGCGCCAGAGTTGGTTCGCGATGAAGTTGCCCGCGGGCGCATGATCATCCCGGCGAACATCAATCATCCGGAACTCGAGCCGATGGCGATTGGCGTGGAATCGCTTTGCAAGATCAATGCCAACATCGGCAACAGCGCGGTGACCTCAGAAATTGGGGAAGAGTTGAAAAAGCTGCACACTGCCGTTCATTACGGTGCTGACACGGTGATGGATCTCTCTACCGGCGGCGACATTCACCAGATACGAGAAGCCATCCTGCGCCATTCTCCGGTCCCCATCGGCACCGTGCCGATTTACGAAGCGGTTTCGCGAGTTAAGCGGATCGAAGATCTCAATGCTCATGTAATGCTTGAAGTAATTGAAGAGCAGGCCGAGCAGGGCGTGGATTACATGACCATCCATGCCGGCGTGCTGGTGCAGTACTTGCCGCTGATCTCGAAGCGCATTACCGGAATCGTGAGCCGTGGCGGCGCGATCCTCGCGCAGTGGATGGCGCATCATCACAAGCAGAATTTTCTGTACGAATGTTTTGACGACATCTGCAAGATTTTCGCCAAGCACGATGTTTCGTTTTCGCTCGGCGACGGCCTGCGTCCGGGATGCATTGCCGACGCCAGTGACGCGGCCCAGTTTGCCGAACTTAAAACTCTCGGCGAACTCACGAAAAAAGCCTGGGAGTACGACGTGCAGGTCATGATCGAAGGCCCCGGCCACGTTCCGCTCGACAAGATCAAGGAACAAGTGGATAAAGAACGCGAGCTGTGCTACGAAGCGCCGTTTTATACACTGGGCCCGCTGGTCACCGATATTGCGCCGGGCTATGACCACATTACGTCGGCCATTGGAGCGGCCATGATCGGATGGCACGGCGCTGCGATGCTCTGCTATGTGACGCCAAAAGAGCACCTCGGCCTGCCCAACGAAAAAGACGTCAAGGACGGAATCATCGCTTACAAGATCGCGGCCCACGCCGCCGATCTGGCGCGGCACCGTCCGGGCGCGCAGGACCGCGACAACGCGCTCAGCTATGCGCGGTACAAATTCGATTGGGAGAAGCAGTTCGCGCTTTCGCTCGATCCTGAGACGGCCCGCGCCATGCACGATGAAACGCTGCCGGATGATTATTACAAAGAAGCGGCGTTCTGCTCGATGTGCGGGCCGAAGTTCTGCTCGATGAATTATTCGTCGAAGGTTGATGATTACAACCGCGAGGTCCACGGTCTGGAAAAGAAGGATTATTCAGAGCTGGTGGATCGGTTAGTGCCCCTTAAGTAACGCTACGCCTAGTGTGCGGACGCTGTCAGCGAGAGGCCTTTGAACCGGTCCCGTAATACTTATACGTATTCGGGGCGACATAATCATCTTGTACAACATGCTTCGGTTTGGCATTCGTTGCTGCCTTGGAAGGATCAACCTTCACCGAGTTAGTTTTTGCCGCCGTAGTTTGTGTGCGGCTAGCGGTCGCGGTTTTTCGGACGGGCGTAGCTGTCTTCTCGACCGTCGCTGGCGCCGCGGCGACCGGAGCAACAACGTTTGCGTCCACCGATGGATTCGTATTAAGAATCCGGCTAGGAAGCGACTTAGCTGCGTAATGGGGAACGATTGAGACAATCACCAAAGCGATAATGGCGGCGATCGCAGACAGGGTCATCGACGTCCAGAAGCGCGAATCAACGGCCATGCGTTCGCGCCGCAACCTCCAGGCGGACAATTGTTGCGCGGTGACGATTTTGGCCCGCAAAGCCGAGGCTGCCAGCAGCACCGCAATCCGCGAAGGAGTAGATGGCTGCGTGTTCGCGGGTCGCACGACGTCCCCTGTTGCCGCCCTAGAAGCTATCTGCACTCTCGCCGATAATCGCTTTACCCGCGAAACTCCGGCGCGCGAAAGACCGCCCAGCGCGCTGCCCGTCGTGCGGGCATACTGATTAGTTTTCGCTATGCCGCCGCGCATCAAATTCTGGCCCCGTTTGCCGGCGCGCATAAATCCCTCGCCGAGTTCCAGCGACCGGACGGCTTGCCGTCCACGTCCGAGTGCTTCGCCGCTGGCCGAACCCACGGCCAGCCAGGCATTCTTGCCAGACGATCGAAGCCGCGAGAAAGCCAATGCAAGGGCCTCGGTAATTTCGCTGGATTTTGGCACCAGCCTGTCCTCAATCTGCGGCCTAGCGGCTGGGGGATGATAGGCGATCGGCTCGGGAGTCGGTGGAGCCTCGAACTGAGGGGCTATCGCCATCGACCCCTCTACTTGCGGAGTGGAAGTTTGCAGAATCTGAGCTGGCGCCGCAATGGGAGTTGAAGCCGCGACAACCTGAATCGGCAGCACGGCTGCGGCCGGGGTCCCGACGGGTTGAATGTCAACTGGCTGAACCGGCGTTGGCCGAATCTGCATGGGCTGGATTCGAGACGGACGCGGCGGCTCCACCGCAGGTTCAATTGGCGTGGGAATGTAGGCCGATAGCGGCATCGGTGCAAGCTTCGATATCGGGCGCTCGGCCGGGGCCTCAGGCTGCTGCATCCGCCACCAGGGAATTACTGCAGGCTTTGCAGAGGGCGCTTGTAAAGCCACATCTGGCACTTGCTCAATGGGTGCCGCCGTTTGCTGGCGCCGCGCGCGCTCAATTTCCTGAGCGTAGTTGACGGTATATCCCAGCGCTTGTTCGCTTTTGGCAGTGTCTTCAGGGGTGGGTTCTGCGGTTGCATGCCAGACGAGGCCATGCGGCACCAGAGACTCTTCTTCGTCTTGAAGTTTGCGCTTACGATTCCCGAACATGACGATCCTTTGATGCTGGTCTTGCAAGCCTAAGTTAGCTCGCAAAAGTTTGCATATCTGGCGCTGGCGATAGACCCATTCGACCTTTTAATTCACCCTTTGCAAACGGCTGACCAGCTTTTGCGCCAGGTTTTCTTCCGATTCTGACCACAACAACCGAGTCTTGGCGCCTGAATTCTTCTCCACCAGGGATGTGAAGTCAACCAGTTTCTGAACGTTGCTCCGCACTTTTGACTCTAGTTCCTCCGAAAGCTGCAGCTCTTCGTACAAAAAAGGTGCGTCCAGACCAAAGTCGACCTGTAATTGGCCGTGGATGTCGGACTCAGCGTCCTCGAACTCATCGCCGCGCACAATAAATTTCACCAGCGATGGCCGAAGGGTCCATTCCCCGTCAGCGATCAACGGTGACCACAGGTCCCAATTGGCCTCAAAAACGTAAGCGTAATCTTCATGCGGCAGGCCGGCCGCAATCGTGACTGCCTCTTCGGGCGAAATCCCAGGACGAAAATCTTCTTCCAGAGTCGTGGGCTCACTCCAGGAGATAGGATGAATGGCAACTCCCGAGATCCCCGGAAATTGTGCGGAAAAAGGCAGTTGCTGCATGACTGCGGCAGCTTGAGCGAAAGTTTCTACCAGTTCAGAGTCGCTGAACCAGAGATTCAGATAAAGGTTATCGGGCATGTAGATTAGAGTGCTACGAGCGTCATAGTGATGCTCATTATCGCCGGGGACGATACAGATCCGTACTGGTTCCGAAAAATACTTCGGCCGACTGCATCACCGTCTCTGAAAGTGTGGGGTGAGGATGGATAGTGAGCGCGATATCCTTCGCCAGCGCAGCCATTTCGATTGCCAAGGTGCCTTCAGCAATCAGTTCACCTGCCCCTACCCCAACAATTCCCACTCCCAGCACACGTTCGTTCGCTGGATCCAGAATCAGCTTGGTGAGGCCTTCAGTACGGTCCACGGTCAAAGCGCGGCCGGACGCCGCCCATGGAAATTTCGCGACTTTGATCTCGCGGCCCTCTTTTTCGGCCTGAGTCTCGGTTAAACCCGTCCACGCGATTTCAGGATCGGTGAAAACCACTGCAGGAATGGCATTTGGTTCGAATGCAACTTTGCGTCCGGCAATATGCTCGACCGCGGTGCGTCCCTCGTGAGATGCTTTGTGCGCCAGCATAGGCTCGCCAACAACGTCGCCGATCGCGTAAATCGCGGGATCATCGGTTTGCAGATGTTTGTTGACCTGAATGAATCCCCGTTCACCGACTCGCACCTGAGTACGATCGAGGCCGGGAATTTGGGAGTTCGGTTTGCGCCCGACGGAGACCAGGACCTTATCGAAGACCTTTTCGCGCTCCTTTACGTCTTTGCCGTCGAAGCACACTCGAATTCCATTGGCTTCTTCTTTGACCGCAGTCACGGTGGTATTGAGCAGAATGGCATCGAACATCTTCTCCAGACGTTTGTGCAAGGGGAGCACCAGATCGCGATCCGCTCCGGGAAGCAAGCCGCCGGTCATCTCGACAACTGAAACTTTCGATCCCAGTGCCGCGTAAACTGTTCCGAGTTCCAGGCCGATGTATCCACCGCCGACGACGAGCAGTGTACCCGGAACGTCGTTCAAATCGAGAGCCAAAGTCGAATCCAACATGCGTGGGCTGTCGAGCTTCAGCGTGGGAACCACCGCAGGCCTTGAGCCCGTTGCGATCACGATCCGATCGAAACTGAGACTCTCTTCGGTGCCGTCTGCTTTTTTTACCTTGACGGTATTTGAGTTCTCGAAGCCCGCTTCTCCACGAACGTACTGAACTTTTCTGGCCTTCGCGATTTGCCCCAGACCGCCCGTCAGTTTGTTGACTACGCCTTCTTTAAATGACCGCAGACGCGCAACATCGATTCGCGGCTCGCCGAACTCGATTCCCCAGTTCTTGGCATGCCTCGACTCGCCGATCAGCTTGGCCACATGCAGCAAGGCTTTCGAGGGAATGCATCCGCGATACAGACAAACGCCGCCCGGGTTTTGCTCGCGGTCAATCAGTGTGATTTTCATACCGAGGTCGGCTGCAAGAAATGCAGCCGCGTAGCCGCCGGGGCCGCCCCCGATGACCGCGATATTTTGCTGTGAAGTTTCCGTCATTTGCTTAAATCTTTAACCACGAAGGACACGAAGTTACACGAAGGAACCTTGCGTTGATAAATGGTTTTCCTTAGTGAACCTTCGTGTCCTTCGTGGTTATGCCTTTCTTTACCCCTGCACCGACAACAGGAATGGCTGTTCGAAGGCCTCGGCAATCCAGCGTAGAAACCGCGCCGCGTCAGCCCCATCGATCAACCGGTGGTCGTATGAGAGCGAGAGGGGCAGCACCATGCGGGGCTCGAATTTGTTTTCCATCCAAACCGGTTCCATGGTCGAGCGCGACAAACCCAGGATTGCGACCTCAGGATAATTCACGATCGGCGAGAATCCGGTCCCGCCGATCCCTCCGAGATTGGTGATAGTAAACGTCCCGCCTTCCATATCTGCGGGGCTGAGCTTTTTGTCGCGCGCTTTTTTGGAAAGTCCGGTCAGCTCCGCCGCCAGCTCGACAATATTCTTCTTGTCCACTTCGCGGATCACCGGCACCAGCAGCCCGCGATCGGTGTCAACCGCGACGCCGATGTTGATGAACTGCTTATATACAATCTCTTCCTTCTCCATATCGATGGAGGCGTTGAATTGCGGAAAAATCTTGAGCGCGGAAGCGCAGACTTTTAGGGCGATGGCTGTGACGGTCATTTTGCCGCCGGCTTCAGCTGCCTTGGGGCCGAATTTAGTTCGCAACTGCTCGAGTTCAGTGATGTCGGCTTTGTCCTGCTGCGTAACGTGCGGGATCGCGCTCCAGGCCTCCCACATGTGCTCGGCAGTTTTGCGGCGAACGCCGCGCATGGGGACGCGCTCGATCTTGCCCCATTTGCCGAAATCAGGCAGCGCGGGCTGCTTGACGTGCGTCGATACCGGTCCGGCGCCTGCGGACGCCATGATCATGCTTTTCGCGTAAAGCTTTACATCGTTTTCGCTGATGCGGCCACCGGGGCCGCTTCCCGGAACATTGTGAATATCGATTCCAAGTTCGCGCGCTAGCCGCCGCACGTGCGGCGCAGCCGGCACCGGGTCGCGGTGCTCCGCGCCTGCCGCCCGATCGAGATGCAACGGCATGCTGAAAGTGGCTACCGGCGCGGCTTGCGGCTGGTCCGGCGGGAGTGCCTGTTCTTCGGTTTTTCCTTCTGATTGGATTACCGCCTGAAATGCCGCGCGCGCATGGTCGTGTACTTCTTCTGCACGGGATGGCTTTTGCGAAGTCGATTGCGAAGTCGCGCCCGGCTCGAGCGTAAATATCACCTGCCCAACTTTGATCGTGTCTCCCTGCGAGACCTGAACATCTTTTACGATCCCGGTTAGCGATGACGGCACTTCTACCACCGCTTTATCGGTCTCGAGTTCCATCACCGGCTGGCCTTCTGAAACTTGAGCGCCGGGTGAAATCATGAGGCGAACCAGATCGCCTTGATGAATGTTTTCGCCGAGTTCGGGCAGCTTGAATACCGCGGACTCGCTGCTTTCAGAGGGAACCACCGGCGCTGGAGCCGTTGCTACCGGTGCTGCTGATGTTGCAGGTTTTGCTGATGCAGATTCTCTTTCCGACGCTGCAGCAGGCCTGTCTCCAGGCTTTGCCGGGGCAGGAGCGCTGGTTGCCGTTACTTCCGTGCGCTTTCCGCCGGCGCCGTTCTCCACGGTAAAAATGACTTGGCCGACTTTGATCTTTTCGCCCTGCTTAACCAGCACGTCTTTTATAGTGCCGCTAACAGATGAAGGCACTTCGACAACGGCTTTGTCGGTCTCGAGTTCCATCACCGCCTGGCCTTCGGCAATGGTCGCGCCGGGCGCAACCATCAGCCGCACCAAGTCGCCCTGATGAACATTTTCCCCAAGTTCTGGAAGCTTGAATTCAGTCACTCAATTCTCCGTGGCTTTTCCTCTGTGAACTCTGTGTCCTCTGTGGTTAAGGGTTTTACCAGCTAACCAGAGAGCGCAAACTTATGCAGAGAGACCTAACTGATTGCCGGGTTCGCTTTCTCGGGATTGACTCCCAGGTCTTTGATCGCCTGGCTAACGGTTTTCGATTCGATCTTCTTCTCGCGCGCCAAAGCATGCAACGTTGCCAGCACAATGTGTTTGGCATCGACTTCAAAGAAATCGCGCAATGAAGCCCGGCCCTCGCTGCGGCCAAAGCCGTCGGTTCCGAGAGAAAGCAGAGGGCGCGGCATCCATTGCGAAATGGATTCCGGCAGGATCTTCATGTAGTCAGAAGCCGCCACCAGCACGCCCTGCGTGTTGTTCAACTGTTGCGTGACGAATGGCACTTTCGGCGTCTCTCCCGGGTGCAGCATGTTCCAGCGCTCGCAATCATTGGCATCGCGATACAGTTCCTTGTAACTGGTAACGCTCCACACATCCGCCGCCACGCCGTATTTTTCCAGCAGCTCTTGCGCCTTCAGAACTTCAAACATGATTGCACCGCTGCCAAACAATTGTGCCTTTAATTGTGCGTCTTTCTTTTGCGAAGGCTTGAAGAGATACAGTCCTTTGAGAATTCCTGTGCGAACGCCCGCGCCTTCTGGCATTGCTGGCATCGGAAGCGGTTCGTTTCCGACAGTCAAGTAATAGAAGATGGATTCCTGGTTCACGTACATGCGCCGGATTCCATCCTGAATGATCACGCCAATCTCAAATGCGAATGCCGGATCATAGGCCAGCAGATTCGGGACGCTAAGTGCCAGCACGTGGCTGTGTCCATCCTGATGCTGCAAGCCTTCCCCTGCAAGCGTCGTCCTGCCAGCCGTTCCACCCAGTAGGAAGCCACGAACGCGCATGTCGGCAGCCGCCCAGATCAGATCTCCAATGCGCTGGAAGCCGAACATGGAATAGTAGATAAAGAATGGGATGGTGTTGATCCCGTGATTCGAATAGGACGTGCCGGCCGCGATGAACGAGCTGATCGATCCCGCTTCGGTGATTCCTTCTTCAAGAATCTGGCCGTCTTTGGCCTCTTTGTAATAAAGAAGCGTGTCCATATCGACCGGCTCATAGAGCTGGCCGACGCTGGAATAAATTCCCACCTGGCGGAATAGTGCCTCCATGCCGAAGGTGCGGGCCTCATCGGGAATAATGGGGACGATGAGTTTTCCGATCTCGGGATCGCGCAACAATTTCGCCAGTAGCCGCACGAAGACCATGGTGGTTGAAACTTCGCGGCCTTCGGTGCCTTTGTAAAATTCCTCGAAGTGAGATTCGTTGACCGGCTTAATTGGCTGAGAACGTACTTTACGCGCCGGCATGTAGCCGCCGAGCTGTTTGCGCCGCTCCTGCATGTAACGGATCTCGGCGCTGTCGTCCGGCGGGCGATAAAACGGGGCGTTCTGCAAATCTTCGTCCGGGACTGGAATTCCGAATCGCGAGCGGAACATGCGCAGCTCATCTTCGTTGAGCTTCTTCTGCTGGTGAGTGATGTTTTTGCCCTCGCCAGCTTCGCCCAGCCCATAACCTTTAATTGTTTTGGCCAGAATGACGGTCGGGGCGCCCTTGTGCTCGACCGCCGATTTATACGCAGCATGAACTTTGATCGGATCGTGACCGCCAAGGCGCATGCGCGCCATTTGCTCGTCGGAAAGATGTTCCACCATGCGCAGCAAACGCGGATCGGTTCCGAACAAGTTCTGGCGGAAGTAGGCTCCGCTCTCCACAAAAAACTTTTGGTATTGGCCGTCGGTGATTTCTCCCAAACGCCGCACCAGCAGCCCGTCTCGGTCGTTCGAGATCAGGCTGTCCCAATCGCTGCCCCAGATGACTTTGATTACGTTCCACCCGGCGCCGCGGAAAATCGCTTCCAGCTCTTGAATGATTTTTCCGTTGCCGCGGACCGGGCCGTCAAGACGCTGCAGGTTGCAGTTGATGACCCAGATCAAATTGTCGAGCTTTTCGCGCGAAGCCAGGGTGATCGAGCCCAAAGACTCGGGCTCGTCCATTTCGCCGTCGCCGAGAAATGCCCAAACCTTGCCGCCGGTTGAAGTCTTCAGCCCGCGATTTTCGAGGTACTTAATGAAACGCGCGTGATAAATCGACTGGATCGGGCCCAGTCCCATGCTGACGGTGGGGAATTCCCAGAAATCAGGCATGAGCCAAGGGTGAGGATAAGAAGAAAGTCCGCCACCCGGTTTCAGTTCGCGACGAAAGTTTTCAAGTTTTTCTTTCGGAAGACGCCCTTCCAGAAACGCTCGCGAATACATCCCCGGGGCTGCATGGCCCTGGAAGTAAACAATGTCTCGGTCCCCGTTCTCAGTGCGGGCGTGCAGAAAGTGATTGAACGCGACTTCATACAATGTGGCCGCGGAGGCAAAGGTGGAAATGTGTCCTCCGATGCCGCTCTCCATCTTGTTGGCGCGGACCACCATTGCCATCGCGTTCCATCGGACCAGGCTCTTGATCCGGCGTTCCATCTCCTGGCTTCCCGGAAAAGGCGCTTGCTGGCGGACCGTAATCGTATTCTGATATGGAGTGGTCGCCGTGAACGGAAGATTTACGCCCGCGGCCCGCCGGGCATGAAGCTGCAGCTGTTGCAGAAGGCGGCCCGCGCGCTCAGGTCCGCCATTGGCCAGAACGTAATCGAGAGAATCCAGCCATTCGCGGGTTTCGAGTACCTCTAAGCCGTCATTGTTATGATTATTCCGCGACGCGGTCGGGGGTTGCTGCGGTTCTGCCAATACCGGAGTCTGTGCCAACTCTGACTTCTCCACGTTGTGAATGAGAACACTCCATGATAGAAGATTCCGTAAAATTTTGCTGCGGACCACTTCTGCGTCCCATCATCCAGTTCCCAGAAACTTTGTTGTGCCAAATTGGCGAATTCAACATCTAACGCCAGTAAAAGGAGATATATATGGCAAAGAAGAGCCCGTCCGAAAATCGTCCGAGTGCAGAGCCTCGGGTCCATCAGCGCGGCCGTGAACTTCAACGGTTTGGAACCGTCACCCACGCGTTCAATCTCGAATTGGAAGAGCCAGTACGCCTAGAAATGACCGAGCAGCTCAATCAACTTTTAGCTGATTCCATGACCCTCCGCGATCTCTACAAGAAGTCGCATTGGCAAGTTGCAGGACCAACTTTTTACCAACTGCATCTTTTGTTCGACAAACACTTCGACGAGCAGGTCGAAATCGTCGATGCCATCGCCGAGCGCATCCAGCTGCTCGGGGGCTTGGCCATTGCTATGGCCCACGATGTTGCCGAAACCACTCGCATCGAGCGCCCACCCAAGGGCAGGGAAGAGGTACCGGTGCAGATTTCCAGGTTGCTGGATGCGCATCTCGTTATTATTCACCAGTGTCGTGAGCTGTCTGAGCGCGCCGACAAGCTTGGCGATCAGGGCACGAACGATCTCGTGGTGAGCGATGTGCTCCGGGCCAATGAACTACAGTCGTGGTTCTTGAGTGAGCACCTGGTGAATGAACCGCTGGTTCATGCCGATCAGCACACATCCAAAGCTGCTGACTAAAGAGATCCAGGATCTCGGATTGGATTTAGGAGCAATTTGCTGGCGAGTTGCTCCTAAACTAAGTCGACATTGGCTTTATTCAGATAAACCCCTTGTTGGATAGGGCATCCAAGTAATCGATTGCGACTGATCAGGAAGGGTGAACATGGCACATCAGAGCACCACGATTCCAATCAGAAACACCAGGAATGAGCCAATATCCTGGCCGAATCCGGAGGAGACGATGCCGCGAGCTCTTCCCGCTCGAACGTCTGCGACGGCAAATGATGTCTATCGGTCTTCTTTGGCGGCTGCGGAAACCTCTATGCGCGCCGCTCACCGCAAGGTGACAGAAGCGGCTACATCGCTTACCCGTAAGGCTCGCCATTTTGCCGACGAGAGGCCTCTGCATTTTGTTGGTTTAGTTGCAGGCGTCGCTTTCGCGGCCGGAGTGGCTCTACGTATTTGGAGGTCGAAGCGACATGCATAACATGAGAGTTGATAACAATGCACGAAGTCTGGGCGCGATTCTGGCCGACATCGTCCAGGAATTGCAGGAATTCGTTAACACCCGCATACAGATGGTTAAATCTGAATTGCATGAGACCATGGCGGCGGTGAGCGTCGCAGCGCCTCTTGGATTTCTGGCACTGATTCTGGCCGCAACCGGATTTTTACTGCTCACGGGCGCGGTTGTGGTCTTGGTAGCCTCCGCTTTTGCCGGCAGCGCCTACGCGTGGCTCTATGCGTTTCTCATTGTTGGTGTGGTATGGCTCGCGTTCGCTGGCACCGCGGCGTTTTTTGCTTATAACGAATTTCGCGCCAAAGCAAAGTTTCCGAAGCATACTGTCGAAGTCCTAAAAGCCGATAAAGTTTGGATCGAATCTGAAGCGAGGACCAAATATGACCGAGCTGCCTAGTTATGATCTGGAATTAAAAGCTGCCGAGGAACGCCGCCGTTTGCACGGTACTCTAGCGGAGTTACGGTCACGCGTCCACGAGGAGCTTGATGTGAAGAAGCGAGTACGCGAACACCTGGCGGCTGGATGCGCGGTAGCCGCCTTGTTAAGTCTGGGAATCGGATACTCGCTTGCGGGCGTATTTGTCCGCAATTAAGATCAAATCAAATCAATCAAGTTTGTCCTCCGCAGGAGGACTTCATTCCTCCTCGCAACTTTGTAGTCTTGTATGACTTTTGTTGTTTTCGGCTAGTGGCGTCAATTTTGTTACAAATTCAGAACAATTCAGCTACACTGGCCGGAACGGGCTACTTCCATTTCTTGACACGTAGGATGGGTTTCTAGAACACGCGGTTTTCGTTCGGGCCGCTTTGAAGACTCGCCGGGCGACGTTTTATGATTTACCCAGGCACGAGAGGTTGCCGCCCATGGTGACAGCGGGTTCTACTCTGCGCCAGATGCGCGAGAAGTTGGGCCTCACGATGCGCGATGTGGAGACCGCAAGCGAAAGGCTTGCGCGCAAGCGCGGCAACGTCGGTTACTTTGTTCCCATCAGCCGACTTTCAGATGTTGAAACCAAAGGAATAACTCCCAGCATTTACCGCCTTTACACCCTTGCCATCATCTATCACAGCGATTTTCGCTACCTGCTTCGTCTCTATGGCGTGGAGATGGAACTGGAAGTTTCCGATCTGGAGATCACCTCTCCGCCGAAATCCCATCTTTCGCAAGCGCTGTCCACGGTCGAGTTGGTGCATGTGCCGCGTACGCATGGATCCCAGCTTCGATCCACGCAAGACTCTGAATTTCGGCCGCATGATCGAACAGTGGGGAACTGTTCCGCTCAAATATCTCGATCAGTTGGCGAAGACCAAGTTTACCTATGGTTATGTCGGCAGCGAGGATCTGACCATGTACCCCATTCTGCCTCCCGGCAGCTTCATTCAGGTGGACGAGTCAAAGAACCGGGTGTCTGAAGGCGGATGGAATTCCGAATATGAGCGGCCAATTTATTTCGTGGAAACCCGTGACAGTCACATCTGCTGCTGGTGCACAATTACCGGCGATAACATTATTCTTCAGCCTCACCCTTTGTCACCGGTGGCGCCGCGGATCCAGCAGTATCCTCAGGATGCGGAAGTGATTGGCCAGGTGGTGGGGGTGGCGTTAAGACTCGGTGAATGGCGTTCAACTTCCGATTTCGCTCCAGCCGCAAAAGAGCGTGCAGCACTGAATTAAGATGGCGCGCCGATCCTGCCCCAGGATTTTCCGGAAGTAATTCCGCTTGTCCCAGACTCTCCAGATACCCTTGTGGATCAATCCCAGCATTGTTGCTGCTTGACTCAGCGTTTTGAAGCAGTGTTCGCAGCGGAGTAGAGAGTACTTCGGAAATCGCTGCGCGATGGGCTTCATGAAATGCTTTTTTGGCGGCAGCCTCGCCATGCACCTTACTGAAGCCCCAATGCCAATACGCGCCACGCAATTTACGCAAGCCTCCTAAATACTCAAGCCTTTTTAAACAGTCGGCAAGAGCTCCCAGAGTAGTTTTCGATAAGTCCTCTAATGCGGATTTAAGCGTCATTTTGTTCGGCTTTTCATAAATGTGAATAATTCGGGCCATCTGATCAGGGCCCTGCTAAACGGCACATTATCACGGCGAAATTCCAACTTCAACTAAGGAGTTCGCCCGTGAAAAAAACATTCCTGCTTTTGGCCGCTGCTATACTTGCATTGTCCGTAGCTATTCCGCAGGCGATTGCGGACGGAGGCAATCCGTTATGCCCGCCTGGAAAGTCTTGCCAGGCTAAGTAATTAACGCACACTCGATTGTGGGCTACCGCAAAAAGGGCTAGTATCTCCGGTAGCCCATGCTTTTTGCCAGTTACTATCTGTGGATAGCACCCCATTTTCTGTTGGGTATTTTTCTAATTTACCTGTGGCGCCGTGGATCGCAGCGGGAACTACCTATTTTTTTCACCTTCATCATTTTTGAATTAGTGCAGTTCATTGTTCTGTTTGCAATTTTCCTCCATTCTCCGTTTTCGCCGGGCATTTACAAGTGGACGCTGGTTGTTGGTGCAGGAATCGGTTCCATTTTGGAACTGGGTGTTATTTACGAATTGGCCAACAAATTGCTGTTGTCCCATTCATCGATTGCGTCAATACTACGTCCCATTTTGCAGGCAGTTCTGGCGCTGCTTCTCTTGGGCGCTGCTATCGGCTCTGGGGCATTCTCTGGAATCAGCGTTCAGAGAGTTACTAACGTCTTTGAGATGATTGACTTCTCTTCGAATCTGATTGAAGCCGGTATGGTGCTCGCTCTTTTTATTTTTGCACGGGCGTTGCGGGTTTCGTGGCATAGTTGGGTGGCGGGGGTGGCGTTGGGCCTTGGAGTTTCCGCGTCTATTGACCTTGTTAGTGCTGCCCTGCGGGCACAATGGGGGGAGCGCGCCTTCACCGCCGTCGACTTAACCCAGATGGCTGGTTTTCACGTGTGCGTGATTATCTGGCTTGCGTCGCTGTTGTTAGCTGATGGCAGGCAGTCTTTTCCGGACGGGAAGTTGAAGGTTACTGATTTGGAACTCTGGGACCAGGAATTGCAAAGGATCGCTCGGCGATGACTATACCCATAATATTTGTTGTTTTTGGGGTATTGGTATTGACCTTGATTGTTTATTTGGCGAAGGGTCATCTCACCAGGAGCAGTAATTTACAAATACTTGCTACCGAGTTGCGCCCGGTCGATGTAGGTGCGTTTTGTAATTTGATTTCTGCAAGTGAGCAGCAATACCTGCGGGAGAATCTTCCGCCACGTGAATTTCGCAGGATCCATCGCGAACGCATGGGCGCAGCCGTCGAGTACGTGCGCTGCGCGGCCTACAATGCCTCCATATTGATGCGCTTGGGAGAGGCGGCCCGGCAACAGTCGGATCCGTCGGTGAGACAGGCTGGGGAAAAACTGTTTGAGAATGGGCTGCGCTTGCGACTGTACGCGATTCAGGTCGTACCTAGGCTCTACCTCTCAATGGCATTTCCCAAGCTGGGTCCGGACTCCGATAGTCTCGCCGATGCCTATGACAAAATGGGCCGCCAAGTTATGACCCTGAGCTGCCTACAATTTCCTACTCACGGGATGTCTTCGGCACTTTGAAGATGGGCGCTAACAGACGTCACATAATCATGGGCCTGTGTTGTCTCTTTGGGCTGCTGATAGCAGTCACAAACGCCCAAAGGCAAGCGTCCGCAACTCAAGCCAAGACTTCGATGAAGCGCTCGAACCTTTTCCGTCCGCTTCCCCTGACAAAGTTTTACGACACCCCTGATCCGCTGCCGTCCGGCAAGCCTGGAGATTTGATCCGCTCGATTCAGTTTGACGAATATGATTTGCCGCCGGAAGTGAATGCACTCCGCTTTCTTTATCATTCACAAACCGCTGCGGGCGCAGACGTCGCGGTATCAGGCGTGATCTTGTTTCCAGACGCCGCTCCTCCAGTTGGGGGTTGGCCGGTCATTGCGTGGGCGCACAGCTGGACGGGCATTGCGCGTACATGCGCTCCCTCGCTGGCCAGAAATCTGCAGCACGGCCCATTTCTTGCGATGTATGTGCATCTCGGTTACGCCGTAGTCGCCACCGACTATGCGGGCCTTGGCACGACCTCCAGAAGCGCGTTTGCGGACATATCGTCCAATGCGGCGGATGTCATTTATTCGATCACAGCCGCACGTCGCGCTTTGCCCCAACTCGGTCCGCGCTGGATTGCTATGGGCACGGGCGAAGGCGGAATGGCGGCGGTGGGCCTGGCTGAGTTGGAGAACGGCCTCCACGACCGCAACTTCCTGGGTAGTGTTGCGATCTCGCGTCTCGGGGACATGCAGAATCTGTACGCCTCCGAAGGCGCCATGACTTATAAAATGCCGCTTTTTGTTGCTTATGGGATCAAGACGGTTTTTCCGCAATTCAATGTGAGCGAGATACTGAGGCAGGAAGCAATGTCTTTTTACAACAAGATCAGTCAAAGTTGCGATGAAAGTGGAGACCAATCGGAAACCACTGCGGCTGCCATGTTGAAGCCAGACTGGAAAACCAATTCGTTTGTTCAAAAATATTTCGAGCGCAATCGCCTCGGCCTGCAGCCTGCAAGTGCTCCCTTGCTGGTAATCGCCAGTGAACAGGATCCAGCGATCAATGAAACTGCGAAGATCGTCACCCGTTTGTGCAAACAACGAGATAGAGTCCAATTCCAAAAAATCTCCGAATCAGACCTTGGCCGCGTGATTGGAGACTCCGCTCGCGACCAAATGGCTTGGATTCAATCCAGATTTGCCAATGGGACCGCGCCAGACAATTGTGAGGCGGTACGTTGATCGTAGGATGAAGAACGCTCAGCGTTTGTAAACGACCATCACGCCAAGCACGACCGGCAAGTAGAGAACAGAAGCGTGAAGCAACCGGCTAGCCAGCAAAGGTGAGGCCGACCGCGTCAATTTAATTACGTGGTAGAGCAGGAACGCTCCCGCCGCCGCCATGGCGATCAGGTACCCGGGCCTGCTGGCCACCGGCAGAATAGTTGTTGCCACCAGAATGATCGCAAAGCCGAAAATCTCTGCGCGGGTGAAACGGGAATCGCGGTCGAAGCTCGGCAACATGCGATAGCCGGCGCGAGCGTAATCTTGCCGATACATCAGTGCGATAGCCAGGAAATGCGGGAACTGCCACAGGAAGAGAATCGCAAACAGGAACCAGGCTTGTCGATCGATAGCTCCCGACCCGCCAGCCCAGCCAATCAACGTCGGCATCGCTCCGGGAATGGCTCCAAGCAATGTGCACAATGCCGTTTTGCGCTTAAGCGGCGTGTAAATCAAAAGATAAGAAAGTAAGGTTGAGACCGCCAGCAGTGATGCCAGCAAATTCACAGTGGCCGCCAGATAAACACCGCCGACTATGCTGAGTAGGATGCCAAACTGAAATGCTTCACGACTGTTCATTCTGCCCGAAGGCAAGGGACGAGTCGCGGTACGCCGCATCTGTCCATCGTAGACTCGTTCCATCCATTGATTGAGTGTGGCAGTTCCGCTGGCAACCAGCAGTGTTCCTACCAGGGTGTTGATCAGGCCAAAGATCCGCACAGGACCATGAGAGCCGAGATAATATCCGGCTGAAGTGGTCATCAGAATGAGCAGATTCACCTCAGGCTTTGTAAGCGTGTAGTAGTCGCGCAGCTTGGACATGAACGTCAGGCTTTGTGCGGGTTGTGCGGTCGCGATGTTACCACTTGTTGCCAGAATCAACCCCCTGCTCGTCGCGCCTGACCTGATGGCGTTTTTGATAAACGACAAAAATCATTCCGATAGATCCGAGCGTGGGCGGCAATACCAGGATCAGGATCCCACTCTTCAGTGCCGCAATCATCTGTGCTCCGGAAGAGGCCGCTTGCGTGTAACAGAGAGCGCAGCTTTGCGAGAACGCGGGCAGAGGCGCAGCGAGAATGAACAAAGCGATCAACCCGACGCCGGTGAGCAGGAGTGGCCTTTTCATCCTGAGTCTTGCCGCTGACATTTTTAAGCCCCACATCCCGTTCAACATCAATTCTCCCCAGCGTTGCTTTCGGCTTTCACCTTGAAAACGGCGCGCCGGTCACCATGCGGAAACTGTCAGTCCATCCATATTGCATGCCTAGTAGAACGGCAACCGTGGTAATGAGGACGACCATGGCGAACGCCCTCTTTTCTGACCAGAGGTGCATGAAAAACAATACCGCTAACCCGGCTTCGATGCACGCCACGATCAACATGCGCGTGAACATCTGTGCAGCATCAATGTTCTGATAGGCGATAAGAAATTGCAAGCCGGCCAGAGCAAGAAGGCATACATATACGATCAAATCCCGTCCCATTCCGTGACTCAATTGCTCTTGTTGCGCTGGTGTCGTCATTATTCCGCTCCAAAGATTCTAGTGCGATAGATTCAAAAGATAGACCAAAGGCACTACGAACATCCAAACCAGATCTACGAAGTGCCAATACAGCCCCAAAACCTCGACGTCGTCGGAATTGTAACGACCGCGCTTGTAGCGAAGTCCTACCGCCAGCAAGGCGATTACTCCACACGTCACGTGGGTCAAGTGCAAGCCGGTGATACTGAAAAATGACCCGCCGAATAAGGGGTCGCCCCACGGGTTCTTGAACATGGTCATGCCTTCGCCGATCAAGCCGATCCACTCCCGGATGTGCAGCAGCGCGAAAATGATGCCCAGCGCTGCGGTAAGCATGATCCAGGTGAACGCGCGGGCCTTATCTCCCTTTTGTGCGGCGCGCAGGCCGATCAGCATGGTTAAGCTGCTGGTCAGAAGCACGAAGGTCATGAGCGCGACGTTGGTGATGCTGTGGAACGGTCGCGGCCAGCTGGCGGAGCCATTGCGCACGAATCCGTAGGCCACCAGGCAGGCAGCAAACGTCATGGTGTCTGCGATGATGAACAGCCACATCGCCAGTTTCTTGGTGGGAATTGCAAATACGGGTCCTGCCGCAAGACCCGTCGAGTGCCCTTGGACTGTCAAATCTGCTTGGCTCACTGACGCCCCCAGTATTGTTGAGTCTTACACTTTCACCCAAAGCAGTAAAAGCAGGTACACCCAAAGAAGCCCCATAAAATGCCAGTAACGCGCGGTGGAAACCAGTTGGTCTCGCCGCAGCACGGATTTATGAAGTTTACCGATCACGTACAGCAGGCCGCCTAATCCTCCAAGCACATGCAGTGCATGGACCACGGTCAGAAGGTAAAAAAAAGAACTGCTGGGATTTGTTGCCAGATAAACGCCTTCAGCCCGAAGTTGCGACCAAGCTACGTACTGTCCACCGACAAAAAGCAGTCCCAGCGCGAGCGTGATGTAAAGCCAGCGGCCAGGACTTTGAACTTGGGCTTTCAGCCCGCCCATAAAAGTCGACACCCGCCGCCGTGAGATTTCAAGCGTTACGCTGCTGGCGACCAACAAGAGTGTGTTGAAGTAGAGAATTGACGGCAGCTTAAAACTTTGCCAATCGTTCGCCCCGCCTTTGCGGACCACCAGCGCACTGGTGAATGCCGCAAACATCATCGTAATCGCGAACAGCACCACCCAAATTCCAGTCGATGACGGGGGAGGAGAGTAATCCAGTTTTACGTGAAAGTCCCCGTCCGCCGGAACCAGGTTTTTCCAGCCGCCATTTCCCGAGATTCCTTCGGGCTGGCGGCGTTTGTCGATTTGTGGCGGTTCGGGTAACGTGGTTGCCATGACTGCTAGACTTCCTTTCCGACTTTCAACTGAATTACGTAATTCCTGAAATTATTTCTCGTCGCGTGTGGTTGCCACTTGCTCCGGCGAAGTCTGCATCACGTAATCGCCGGTCGAGCTCTCAACTCCATACTGAAAAGGATCGTGATAAACCACGGGATGCTTGCCGCCGAAATTATCGAATGGCGGCGGCGATGTGGTGCTCCATTCCAGGGAAGTAGCTTCCCAGGGATTCTCCGGCGCCGGTTTTCCCCAGAACCGGCTATGGATCAGGTTGTACACAAAAATAACCTGGGCCGCGCCGGTGATCAGAGCGGCAATCGTAATGAAGCGGTGAACCGGAATCAACGGAACCGTGAAGTCATCGACGAAGCTGGCATAGCGGCGCACGTTGCCGACCATCCCGAGATAGTGGAACGGCATGAATATGCAATACGCCCCTACGAAACTCAGGATGAAATGAATTTGCCCCAATTTCTCATTCATCATTCGTCCCGCCATTTTGGGGAACCAGAAATACGTTCCGGCAAAGATCCCGAACATGGCCGCTACCGCCATCACCAGATGGAAGTGCCCGACGACGAAATAAGTCGCGTGCAGCATGATGTCGATGCTCGGCTGGGCGAGGAAAAACCCACTTACACCTCCGCTCACGAACATTGAAATAAATCCCAGCGCAAACAATGACGCCGAATTAATCCGCAACTTGGAGCCGTAAAGACTGAAGGTCCAGATCAACACCACGATGGTGGCCGGGATAGTAATGATCAGAGTAGGGAAGGAGAATGCCAGAGAGGAATACGGATTCATTCCGCTGACAAACATGTGGTGGCCGTAAACCATGTAGCTCAGAACTGCCAACGCTCCCATGCAGTAGATGAGAACTCTCTGGCTCAACATCTGCTTGCGCATGTTGGTGATGAGGATGTGAGAAACAATGCCCAGGCCAGGAACGATGGCGATATAAACCTCGGGATGCCCGAAGAACCAGAACAGGTGCTGCCACAGTAGAGTCGAGCCGCCAGAGTGCGGCTGCAACTGATCGCTGATCACCAGATTCGACGCGATGAAAAAGCTGGTTCCCGCAACGTGATCAAGAATTACGAGAATACATGCCGGCATCAGCACCGCGAAGGCCGTCAATCCCATGCACGAGGTGATGAACCATGCCCAGGCGCTTAGTGGCAAGCGCATGAAGCTCATGCCTTTGGCGCGAAGATCGAGTGTGGTGGTTATGAAATTGAGTGATCCCAGCAATTGCCCGACGCAAAACAGCGCGATAGAGACCATCCACAAAATCACGCCCATGCCTTGCCCAGGCCCTGAAATCGCACCTACCGCGTTGAGCGGAGCGTATTGCGTCCAGCCGCCAAGTGTAGGACCGTCAGAAACGAAAAACGATGACATCAGCACCACGAACGAAACAAAGGTGACCCAAAACGACATCATGTTGAAGCGGGGGAAGGGCATGTCTTCCGCGCCTACCTGGATGGGCAGGAAGAAATTACCGAACGCGGCGAAAGGCGCCGTGGTCAGCACAAAGAAGACCATGATGGTGCCGTGCATGGTCATCAGTTGCAGATAAAACTCGGGAGTCATCACTCCACCCGGGGCGCCATTCTTTGAAAGCAGCTGGAGTCCAGGGATCGCGGCATTATTCCAACCCAGGTGAATACGCATCAACCAGGACAGAATCATGCCGCAAACTGCGGCGATGAGGGCCAGCGCGTAGTACTGCTTGCCAATTACTTTGTGGTCCAGACTGAAGACGTGCTTCCGAATGAAACCCGTCGGAGCGTGATGTTGCAGGCTGTGCGCCGTTATGTCGTGCATGTGCCTACCTCGAGAGATACCGTCATTGTCCGGCGTCTGATCGCGCCGGAAGAGCTATTGCATTGCCGCTTCTTTTTTCAGCCAATCGTCGAAGTCCTGCTGCGAGAACACGTCGAGATACGCTTTCATGTTGTAATGGCCCAAGCCGCACAACTGGGTGCAGACAATTTCGTATCTCCCAACCTTGGTTGCGGTGAAGTGCAGAGAAACATCCAGCCCTGGTACAAAATCCTGCTGCACTCGCAATTCCCGAACAAAAAAGGAATGGCCCAGATCCTTTGAATGCATGAGCAGATGAATTTCTTTGTTCACCGGAATCGCCATCTCGGCGGTCACGATGTCGTCTTTTGAATCCGGATCGTGGGTTGTGTCCAGGCCGAAGAAGTTCTGGTTGGCTTCGCTGATCTGGTCGGGATGCAATGGTCCGAATTTTCCATCCGGGCCGGGATAGCGGAAGTAGAAAGCGAATTGTCCAGCCTGCACCTGGATGGGCATGGCGTCGGCGGTCGGCGGTCTTAGATACTGGTCGGCCCAGGCTTTGACTCCAAAAACTCCTAAGGCCAATACTTCCGCGCCTACTACCAGAAAACCGGCCAGCACCAGACCTCTCGCGCCGACAGGGAAGTTCTTTATCTTCTCGCCGGCGCCGCGGTTAGCAAACTTCCATATGAAGAATGCCAGGAAGAACTGCGCTGCAAGAAAGGCGATTCCGGCCTCGGCCATGGTTTCTGACATCTGAGCATCGATCAAATGCCCATGAGTGGAAATGTCCTCAGGTGCAACCCAGGTATGCCGCAGGATAGGAATCGCCGACAGAATTGCGATTACGACAATGCACACTGCAAAGAGCTTCGCCATATTCCCTCGCCTTGAGGCCGGTACTCGTTCGCCGGCCCCTTCAGCCGCCACGCGAGCGGCGTCACTGCGCTTCACAGCCACGTACTATTTCGCCTTGAAAGTGAAATCCGCTTTTCCCGGTGCGCCTGCCGCGACCGTCACTTTCGCAGTCTGAGTTCCCAATTCCTCCTGCCATGCCGTCACTGTGTAGCTGCCCGGAGACACGTTGTGAATTGTGTAGGAGCCATTTTCGTCGGTGGTCGCATAGGGCCCTTTTACCACCACATGCCAACCGTGCATCCAGGGATGGATATTGCACTTCACCGGTATGGCTACTTCCTCTGATTTCCAGGTTTGAGTGATCGGAGGCGCTCCCGGCGGCTGCGAACGGTTCCACGGAATGTTTCCCGTCATCGGATTTGGTTCCGGATGAATGTTATGCGCAGTCTGATCGCTGGTCGTCACTTTGAATTCCTGACCAGCATCCAGGGCCATCACATGTGGGGAATACATGCACCCTTTCTGATCGAAGACTGGGGTCGTGGATGGCTTCTGCGCGGCATCGGCGGGGCTCAAGCCTTGCGAGATGTAGAGAACGACGTTCTGCAAACCCTGGTCTTTGCCAACAATAACTGTTTCCATTTTGGCCGGATCGCTCGCGTGAGCTTTCGAACAATAAGGATCTTTTGACATATCAATGCCCCTCATGTGGGGAGGGGTGCCGCTCAGTTTCACGGTTCCAGTGATGGAGCCCTCTGCTGCGGCATTCACTTTTTTATTCAGGCTGATGCTACAAAGGCCAATAACCAAGACTGCGGTGAGTATTGCAGCGAACAGGGAATAGCGTTGTTTCTTCATTAACTTTCTCCTCTATAAAAACTGGTGCGCCGAATTTATTGTTGACTGACTGGCTTTAAATTCAGCTGTTTGGCAATCTGTTTTTCCTTGGCATTGTATTCATTCTTCGGCTGCAAGGTCCGCAGATAGAAGACCAGATCCCATGCCTCGTCCGGCTTAATGTTGTCGGAGAACGACGGCATGGGTGTGCCATCCAAGCCGGTCATGAATATCCGGTAGAGGTCGCGATCAGAGCTGCCGCAGATCGGCCTCGAGCCCTCGGTAAAGTTATAAGGTAAGATCGGTCGCCCCAGATCGTCAGTGAGGGTAGAAGCCGAAGGGCCATTGGCCATGCCCTGTACTCCATGGCACTTCCAGCATTGCACCTTCTGGAAAATGTCCTGCCCTGCCTTTACCCGGTCGGCGGTAACTTCTGGCTCCGCAGGGATTTGAATGGGAGTGCCTGCCTTCTCGTTTTGCCAGCGCGGAGAATAGTGCTTGATCCACGCCACCAGGTTAGCCCTTTCCTGACCATTCAATGGATTCCAGGAAGGCATATTCGACCGGTCCAAGCCTCGGCCGATGGTTTCATACAAATCCTCGTCCGTGGGCAAGGTCCCGGTCGGAGTCGATCGGCACTTGAAGGTGGCGAGCTGGAAATCACGCGGCTTGGGAGTAAGCCACTGCGCGTTCTCCCCGTTGCCATCTCCCAACGTTCCGTGGCATCCGACGCAATACCGGCGATAGTCACTGGCCGCCGCCTTCGCGTCTCCGGTGAATTTGCCGATATGGCTACTTGCAGCGGGCGATTTCAGCCATTCTTCTTCCTGATTGGTGGTGAGTTGTGCGGAGGAAAGGCCGGCGAATGCCAGCACTGCCACTGCGCACGCGGCGAATTTTAGGTTTTGTGTACGCATGTTTTCCTCCTTAGAAATCAAAGTCGAAGCCTGACATTAGACTGCTGCTGGTAAGGTTCGTGCCGTCTGGCGCCAATCCGTATTCTTTGATCCAGGAATACTCGTTGTGCCAGGCAAAACCAGCTCGGCTGGTCATGATTGGCATGTAGCGGAAGCCGAACACGTAATTGTCGATGTTGCCCAGGTTCGACGGGGCTAGAGGATTGGATTGCTGCGACATTCGCACCCACTCCGACCGCTGAATGAAAATCAGCTGCGGGTTCTGCACCCAGTGGGTTTCGACGAAACCGCCGTTCCATGTCGGGTTTCGGAATCCGGTAATCGAACTGCCCGGCGTGTTGTTAAGAGTGCTGACACCATCAATCAGGTCACCGTAGCCGGCGCCAAACCATGCGCTGTCGGAACCGTGCTGAGTCACGACTTGGAAGTCCAGTTTGCCGAAGTAGAACAGTCCCACGAAGCCTTCGCGGCTGAATCCCTTGTTCCCGGTGCCGCTACTGACTACCGGAACCCCGCCGCTGGTGAGGAAGGTGGTTGGCGCCTGACCCACCATGGCATAGAAGCCAACCCGGTCGGTCCCTAGCTTTCCGACGTCAAAGGCCTGACTTCCCGCGAAGAAGGCGCTGTAAGAGTTTCTGCCGTAAGAGAGATCCGGATTGCCATCAGTAGAACTGAGAATGGCCGCCGACAGCCGGGTTCGATCATTCAAGGAGTGACCCATCCACTCTAACCCGACCTGGTTGTCACCAATTTGACCAAAAATGTTTCCATCCCCTACCGGAATGAAATGGTAAATATTGAAACTGCCGCCGTAGGAGGAAAGAGTTATAACCCGCTTCTCGGAAACGATGTTGTCGAGTTCGAATTTACCGAACTTCAGATTGACCCAGGGGCTGTGAAAGAGGTTATCCAGCCTGGCGTTGACTGATTCCATGTGAAAAGCGCCGGTTTCATCCGATGACGGCACCAAGAGGAACGAAATATTTTTATCCAGGGTTCCACCGGTCAATATATCCAATCCGGAGTAGTCGAAGCCGGTATTTGTGAGGCCGCGAATGGAGGCAGCGTTCGGTACCCCGGTAGGGGAATCAACCGCGATCTTGTTGGTGCTCTCACGGTGCCAGTAGGGAGTGATGCGCAGGGTGATCGGCCAATACGACGGGTTCTGCCAAATCGGAGCATCCCGGTCATTCATCAGCTGATAGCCGTTGTCTTTGAACTTTTGTCCAAAGTAATTCAGCATCGGCCAGGCTTCGTGGCAAGCCGAACATCGCAGGCCATATTTTCTGGCGAATGCAGGAAGGGCGTTAGCAGTACTGGACAAAGCAAGGACAAAGGTTGCGGACAGGAGCAAACCCGTAACCGTCCTTCGGGAAGAAGCCATTGCGATCCTCCTAGGATGACAACATCGACCCGACAGCAGACTTCTCGTTCTTACCCTAAAGAGTGCATCAGCAGAATGACGCGACAGGAAAGAGCAGGGACAGTTGCTGTTTTTAGCATCCCAGTAACGAAGATGTCAAGAATTTGTAAAAAATATGTCACTAATTTGTCTCCGCTGCAGGGTTCAGAGAAGAACGTTTGCTATTGCTGCGATTTGACTTTGGCATCATGTCCACGGTATGAGAGTGGTAAAGCCGTGTGTCGCCGACAATTATCGTTTCACGATGGACTCGTCTCAGCTCGCCGGGCGCAATTATGGATTGCATGGCTGTGTCTCTATTCGGCATTGATCTCGGTCAGCTTTAGCGCACGCGAGCTCTCCGCAAAAACTAAGCAAGCGGAAGATTATGGTGGTGGCCTAAGCGTCAGCGTTCCCGTGACTGAGCAGGAGTTGCTGCAGGCCGTGCAGGACGTGATTGCCGACGGCATTATTCAAGGCAGCAAGGAATACAACAAAGACGAATACATCTCGGGAGCGGAGGCGGCTTCCGAAACCCGCGTCTTTCCCAAATGGACCGGCGCCGGCGAAGTCTTTTACAAAATCAAGAAAAATGCTCTTGATCCCAGAAACTTCAAGGACAGCGGCGATTCTGGAGTCCTGGCTGTTCGCTACATCGTCCAAACCGGCGACGCTAAAAGTACGTTGTTGAAGATCGAGGCGATTTTCGTAGACGACAATCACCACGGTCAACATCTTTCCAACGGCTCAGTCGAAGGCGCCGAATATAAAGATATTCAGGACCATCTTGCGGCCATGCAGTTGAAGAAAACCGAAGCGACGCAAGAAGAGCAACGTCGCCAACAGCAGTTGGCGGCGCAGGAGCTCGAGCAAAAACGCAAGCAGCAGCAAATAGAAAAAGTCGTTGCGCGTGGCCCTGATGAAACTTTGCAGCAACACGTTGACCGGCTCCGGCACGATGTCGAACGCCAGGTGAAGGCTTCTGGAAGTCAATTGAAGTCCGCGCCATTTAAGAGTGCTTCCAGCTTGCAGTCCTTGCCAGCGGGTACGCATGTAGCCATCTTGATTTCCACTCCCTACTGGTATGGGGTGGAAACCGAAGATGGCCAGCATGGCTGGATCCATCGCAGCCAAGTGGAGCGGTTGCCTTGAGCGTTTTGCGAAGTTGGGTGTTCATGGTTTCCTGCGCTTCGGTTTGCTGGGCGCAGAATTCACCGCAACAGAAAATCTTTTCTGCGCCGGTGTCGAAGATTCAGGCGGCGCTAAAAAATCTTCCCGGAGGAACCTCCGGCTCATTGCCCGTCCTCGACGGGTTCGTGGTTGCCGGGGCGCGAAAGCTGGGTGCATATCGGCGTCCCTACTATCAATGTTCCGTGAAGCTGACGCCTAATTCATCGGGAGGTTCGCTGGTTAGCGTTACCGCGAAGATCACCGCATGGAACGGTGATCCCACGCACTCCGGCTACGAAGTCTTGCAATCGAACGGACGCCTCGAAGCAGATCTTCTTGATCGCCTTCAGGACCGTTTGGCATCGACTTCGGAAGGGAACAGGACAACTGCTGCTGCAACTTCTTCGCCGGCGAATGCTGAAACACATCACGCCCCAGCATCGCCCGCTCCCGAGATCTCTGCTCCCATGCCGCAATTTCCCGGATCATCGGCGATGAGCGTGCCTTCGAACTCACGCGACAAAGAGACTACGGACGCCGGACTTGAACAGGAGGCGCGAGGCCTGGAACAGCTCGTGCAAAACCAATCGCACCCCACAAACTTAATCGCCGTGAGGCAAGACCAAACGCCTGTCTTGCAGGATCCAAGCTCAAATGCGAAGGTGCTCTTTCTGGCGAGTGCGGAAGATGAATTCGAAGTACTCGACATTAACCCGGAGTGGGTGCACGTGCGGATTTCCGGTCTGTCGCGGGGCTGGTTGCGGCGCGCGAGTGTTGAAATGCTGGACGGTTCTGAAAGCATCGCTGATAGGCCGAAGGTTGGCGCGGCAGTTGAGCCACAATCCGCGAGTCCGCAACCACTTTCGTCAGCCATGTTTTCCGTAAGTGGCGAGGAAGAGGGAAGTTTCCCCGGAGATTGGGCGCCACTGAAGGGCAAGACGGTAAAAATAATTTCCATTCAGCAGGCAGTTGGCACCGGCAGGATCACCAGCCCGCAGGACAAAATGCGTTTTGCGGAAGATCTTTTTAAGAAAGAAGCCACTAGTAAATCAGCTGCAGGTCTGGTGCTGATTTTCGACGCTGAGGATGGCGGGATGGTAGCGGCCACGCAAGCGGTGCTTGATCAATGGAAGAAGAGGTCACTTACAGAGCAGGCATTGTGGAAGCAGTGCTACCTCGATCCGCCGGAAATTCTCGGCACGAACAATTAATGTTTCCAGTTCCAAACTGGATTGCCTTTTTGGTCGCGTAGCACGAGGGTATCAGTGCCCTTCACCACTTCACGCGCCAGAACCATGTCCGCGTCGCCTTGCTTTACTTTTGAGCCAGTAAATGTGATCTCATCTCCCTTGGCGAAAATCACGCCCATGTCGTCAATAAAAGATTTTGGGCATAGATAGATTTCGAAGGTGTCGGTGCCGCTCTTGATAGTGAGGTAGGCGATCTGTTTTTCGCTGCCTTTCGGCGGCAGTTTCAGATCTTCGATGGTGCCTTTGAATTTCGCCTCGGTGGCAGGATCATATTTCGGCCCCGCCTGTGCGATCGAAAAAGCGCTGCACAAAAGTAGACCCAGTGATGTGAGAAAAATTGCGCGAAACACGCGATTTAGATTCATGACCTGACCTCCTCGCACGACGAGCGGAAGCCAGCTGCAGGAGCTGCAGACGACGCAGTCCGTTCTCGCAGGTTTTCCAGAAAATCGGAAAACCAACCTCATGATACTCCTGCTACTCTGGCGAGAGTAGCGGAAATTCGAAAGCAGGCTCTTGATATGCAACGGAGCGTGGGCGGCTTGCTCAGGTAAACAAGCCGCGTCCGGCAATTGCCGATTGACTATGCCTTCGCTATCACCAGGCGGATCAGGTAAAACGTCACCGAACCGACCAGAGCGGACGCTGGTATGGTCAGCACCCAGGCCCACACGATGCGCCGTGCGATACCCCAGCGTACCGCCGACAAACGCTGAGTGGCACCCACTCCAACAATTGCTCCCGTGATGGTATGGGTGGTACTGACCGGAATGCCAGCCAGGGAAGCCGAGAATAAAGTGATAGCGCCCGCGGTTTCGGCGCAGAAGCCGCCCACCGGCTTGAGTTTGGTGATTCGCGAGCCCATGGTGCGGACAATTCTCCAGCCGCCAAAATAAGTGCCGAAAGCAATGGAGGTTTGAGCCGCCAAAATAATAGGCCAGCGAAATCTGCCCCAATTACCGGCCAGTTCGGCTGCAGTCAAAAATTTTGCGCCATAAAGTGCAGTGGCAACGATCCCCATGGTTTTCTGGCCGTCGTTGCTGCCGTGGCCAATGCTGTATGCGGCGGCCGAGAGCAATTGAAGTCTTCGGAACCATGCGTCCACTCGTTGGGGAGCTTTATCGCGAAATAGCCACATCACCGTAGACATGAAAATCAATCCAAGAACCAGGCCGATAATCGGGGCGATAAAAATGAACAGCACAGTCTTATACCAGCCGCTCGGAATAATTACGCTGAAACCCGAACGCATAATTGCAGCTCCCGCGTAACCTCCGATGAGCGCATGTGACGACGATGTCGGCAGTCCCCACCACCAGGTCAGCAGGTCCCAGACAATGGCGCCTATCAGCCCGGAAATGACCACATACTGGGTAACCTCCGACACGCGAATCATTCCGCTGCCCATGGTCTTGGCCACAGCAGTGCCCAATAGAAAGGCGGCAACAAAATTGAATACTGCAGCCCACAACACTGCGAGCTTCGGCGAAAGCACGCGAGTGGAAACTACCGTCGCAATGCTATTTGCGGCGTCATGAAATCCGTTCAGGAAGTCGAACGCCAGTGCGACCAGCACTGTGATGAGGAGCAGCAGAATATCGCTGGACAATGAGTTTTCCCGTTTTATTAAGCGCTTTTCAAGACAACTGTCTCTAGAACGTTTGCGGCGTCTTCGGCTTTATCACTGGCTGTTTCCAAGACTTCGAGTAGCTCCTTGATTTTGATCAGGTTGATAGGATCCCTCTCGCGCTCGAACAGACTGCCAATGGCCTCGCGGGAGGCGACGTCGGCCTCATTTTCCAGCCGCTTGATCTCAACGCATCGCGCCAGCACATCGCCGTTATTTTGCAGGTGCGATACCGCTTCTCCCAGTTCTTTGCATTGGGAAAGGACCAGCTTTGAAAGCTTGGCGGCGGCCGGAGGAGGTTCGGTAATTTTATACATCCAGATTCTCTCCGCCGCAGCGTTCATGAAATCCAGAACATCGTCGAGCGACGATGCCAGGTGGTGAATGTCTTCGCGGTCGAAAGGGGTGATGAATGTCTGGTTCAATTTGGTGAGCACGGAGTGGGTCAAATCGTCCCCAATGTGTTCGATTCGCTTGATCTCCGCCCTCTTTTCGTCGCGCGATTGGTAATTGTCGAAAAGCTCCACCAGAGCGTGCGCTCCGGCAACAAGATTCTTGGCAATATCAGAAAACATCGTGAAAAAGGTGGGATCTTTGCGCATGAAGCCAAACATTTTGGAATTAAGGCTCCGTTCCGGTGGGGTCAGTGGCGATCGTCAAAGCTCGTCAATATCTCATCTATTAGAAAGCGAGTCAATGCCAGTTGCCCGGCAGGAACTTTCGCTTGCTCTGGTAGAGGATAACAAATACTTAAGGAAACTTGGTTGGCTGTCAGAATTTAAGATCGGCGGTTTCGAGTTGACAAACAGTTATAGCTCTTACCGGCATCAGGAAGGGTTCAGCGAGACCGGGGAACCGACCGCGTCAGCCTATTCTGTGATCGCCGAGGAATGATCAAAAAAGAAAAGACAATGACGGCGAACACTAGTATGGTTCCCGTCACAGCGCGAAAGCTGAAGTCGAGTAAAGTATCGTGAAGCCCCATTCAGCTAGTCTGGATCGAATAGAGCGGCGGCGCAACGTTACTTTTGATACCTCCCCGCACGGTGGAAGATGTCCACGTTTCTGCTTAGTAGTTTCAACCGGGAAACGGGCGAAATACGCCTGCAAAACCTCCAATCCATCTTAAAAAGTGTTCGATACCTAACAGACCTCGGTCTGCGAAGATCTAATCACGAAAGACACCAAATCTGCCAACTTGCCCATTCCACGCGGGTTTTGACGATGCTAGAATCCTGCGATGCACAACGAGGTCCACGTTGTTTCGTTTCGTCATGGCGATCATATCTGCTCGTTCTACCGCGATGAGCACGAGCAGATGGCCATTGCCGCGCCCTTCGTAAGGATAGGATTGCTCGGCGGAGAACGCTGCTTGTGCGTGCTGCCTCCACTTCAAAGGGAACTCCTCCTGGCTGCGCTCGAGATGAGTGGAATCAACCCCACCGAGGAGATCTCGCGTGGGGCTCTGGTCCTGACCACTCCGGAGGAGGCATACCTGAAGGGTGGGAAATTTGAACGCGCTGAGATGGCGAAACTCCTGGACGACGAAATGCGCGAAGCCATTGCTTTAGGCTTTTCGGGATTCCGGGGAACTGGAGATCTAAGCTGGGCGGCGCATGACACCAGCGCATGTGGACAGATGCCGGAATATGAGGCCTCACTCGACAAATACTATCCAGGAAAACGATCGCTCGGTATCTGCATGTACGATATGCGTCTGTTCGACCCAGCGCAGGCCGAAATGCTCATGAAGGCACATCGGCTGGCAATTCTGCATCCAAGTGAAGACACACGCGCCATCCGCATCCGCAAAGGAAATATGTTTGGCGACGTTTTGTTCGACCGGGCGCATCCGTCTTCGCTTTTTCACTTTGTCGTTCAGAAAGATGATTCGGCTAGCGTGTTGATGTCCGGACAGGACTCTTCACTTACCGGCGCGATGAAAGCGGTGGAGAACGTTCTCGCACGTTCTTACGCTTGAGGATTGAATGAATAAAAAAGAAATCGAATCGCCGAAGCTGACCGCTAACTTCCTGGTGTGGATAGGACTGTTCGTGGTCTTACTAGTTTTGGTGGCCCACTACATCTTAAAGCTCTTCTAGGCGGGAGTTCGAGGAAAACTGGAGGCGCGGGTCGGAATCGAACCGACGCATAAAGGTTTTGCAGACCTCTCCCTTACCACTTGGGTACCGCGCCCCGTCGAATATTAAAGTAGCGTTCTGCGCCGAAAAAGTCCACTCGCACACCGCGTATCGTGCGCTTCTCGTAAAAAAAAACGCCCCATGCCATTTCTGGCTGGGGCGTTGCTGGAGTGAGATTTAAGCCCACGCTTTATAGCGCGCCGAGGATCTGGTTCAGAAGACCGGTCAGCTGGGTCAGAAGGTTGCTGAGATTACCGCCGTTCAGCAGGTTCGCAACTGAACAAAGCAGATTTCCCAACAGATTTCCTGGGCCAGCCTGCGCCGTAATATTCAGCACCACCTGATTCAGGTGGACCGTCAAGCCGAGAAGGTTGAGATCGAGCGGTCCAAGGTTCAGGGTCAGAATCGTACAGCTGCCGGTGACGCTGGCTAGCGGAATGTTGTTCACCGCTAGATTGGAAACAGTTCCGATAACTTGGCCGGACGTGTTCGTCAATGTTCCAGACAGCGTTCCAGCTGCAGTCAGGGCGCCCGTTGCGGAATTCACTGCAACGTTGGTTACCTTCAAAACGCCGTTGAACACTCCGCCGTTTGCGATCTGGCCGGTGACCAGAACGCTTGATGTAGCTTTTTGTACGGGACTATTTTGCGCTACAGCATCAGTAGGAAGCATGAAGGCAAAACTGAAGGCTAGTAATGTGACGATGGCTGCAAGTTGTGCTTTAACGCTACGAATATATGTTGGTTTCATACACCTGACCTTTTTGAGTTATGGATTTTTGCTGCTTCATTCGCGTACCAAATTCGTGGACTTATGATGCTTTCATCTTTTTCGAGTGGCCTAAAAATCGAGAGTGACGCGATTTTCACGCGGTGTAATGCACACTTCGGGGCAGTGATGAATTCACAATCCGCGATTGTGGAGGGATCAATTCCGGATTCAGTTTTGCGGAGAGAGTTGAAGCAACTAGATCGAAGAAGCGGAGGGAAATCTGGAGCGGGAGACGGGATTTGAACCCGCGACTTCGACCTTGGCAAGGTCGCACTCTACCACTGAGTTACTCCCGCTCGATCACTAGATTATAAACTATGCCCATCGGCAGTTGGATTGAGATTGAAACATCGGATTAGTCAAGCAATTGCTTTCCGAGTCCTCAAACCAATTCAATGTGCGGACCACTGCGGATCTTTTTCCGGCGACACAATCTCACCGTCGCGCATGTGAATGACGCGGTCGCCATATGCTGCGGCTGCGGGATTGTGCGTGATCATCAGCACCGTCTGGCCTAATTCCTGATTCGAATGCCGCAGCATGTTCAAGCACAATTTCGGAATTCTTTGAGTCCAGATTGCCGGTGGGTTCGTCCGCCAGCACGATTGCAGGACGATTGATCAGGGCTCGGGCCAAGGCAACTCGCTGCTGCTCGCCACCTGAAAGTTCTGACGGACGGTGATCGAGTCGCTTACTCACTCCCAGAAGGTCGACAATCTTGTTGAAGTGAGCAGGGTCGCGGTCGCCGTTTCTTCCGGCAATGTCAATCGCGACTTCGATGTTCGATCGCGCGGTGAGCGTCGGCAGCAAATTAAATTTCTGAAACACGAACCCGATTTTTGATTTGCGCATGCGAGTACGCGCCGAGTCGGAGAGCTTGGTGAAATTGACTCCGTCAATGATTACGTCGCCGGAATCGGTCCCCGCGAGTCCGCCTAAAACGTAAAACAGTGTTGATTTTCCGCTGCCAGACGGGCCCACAATGCTGACAAACTCTCCCCGCGGGACAGCCAAAGAAATTCCGCGCAGCGCCGGCACTTCGATCTTGCCGATGTGATAGGTCTTGTGGAGATCAATTGCTTCGATGATCGCAGGCATTCAAAGGATTGATCTTACAACAAGAGGTGTGCACAAGACGCGCCCTCGCAAAAAAGCAGCCACGGATCACACGGATCTGCACAGATGAATAGACTCAATCCGCGGAAACCGTGCAGATCCGTGGCTATATTTTAAGAAGTTAAGCGGACGCGACGTGGTGTGGCGGAGCTTGGCCGTGCACCCGGTGATGAGCTCGTTTCGGACCGCGTTTGCGGACCAGTAACAGTCGAATGCGCTCGAGGAGTTCTACCGGCGCATACATTCCCTTTGCCAGAAAAACGTCGGCGCCAGTTTCGCGCTCGTAAATTTTTACTTTTCCGGAGAGAAGAATCGCCGGCGTTTCGGGGGAGATATCTTTCACTCCTTCGATCAGCTTGGAGCCGTCGATGCCGGGCATGATCAGATCGGTAAGGACCAGATCAACTCCGCCCTGCGCGAACCGTTGTAGCGCCTGTTGCGCGTCAGTGAACGCCAACACGCGGTAACCGCGAGTCTCAAGCATTACTTTTCGGATGGAGAGGGATTGTTCATTGTCGTCAACACAGAGGATGGTTCGTTTTGGTTTCATGGACCTTTCCAGACAGCACGGGAAAACTGCCCCGCGAAAAATTTAAGAATTGTTGATGAAGAATCGACTAGAGCGAAAAGAATCCTATCGTCGGGAGCTGCGCGTGTAAAGTAACGTCGACGCCAATGCGAAATTTTCAGCTTGAAAGAAATGCGCGCATGTGCCGGGATAGATTTTTCGCGGGATTCTTGCCCTGTGAATTCAAAAGGAAAGTTCTCCACGTAAAACTTCAACAACATTTCCACCGACCCGTACATTAACCACTCTGTCATTGCTGCGCGAGGCACGAACAAAAATCTTGCTCGGACGCTTCATCTCCATGCCTTGTTCGATCAGTACGCGCTCATCGGGCTTGGCTACTCCGTGCTGTACCATCCACGCGGCAGCGCACCCGGAAGCTGATCCGGTCGCCGGATCTTCTCCGTTGTAAAACAGCATGCGGGCGTGCAGACGGGCCGCGGGATCAACGGTTTCTCGGCTCACGCAAAAAAAGAATTTCGTGCCTGAAGCGCTGAGATATTCCGACGATCGCGTCTGATTAATCTCCAGCCGGCGAATCTGCTCCAACCCACGCAGCGGAAGGACGGTGAAGGGAAATCCGGTCGAAACCGTCTGCACTGGAAATTCGGAATCAATGTCCGCCAGGGGTATGCCTGTCACCTCGGCGATTTTCTTCACCTCGTGAATCTGTCCGAAAACCGGGTCATTCTGCCGCATCTCTCCGAAAACCGGCTGTCCAGGCTTTTCTTCAAAGCTCACGGGAATCGTCCCCACGTTCAATTCCAGTTTGATTTCCTCCGCTCCACTGTTTCCGCGTAGTGCAAAAGCTGTTCCCAGCGTGGGATGTCCGGCAAACGGCAATTCTTCCTGCACGGTAAAAATTCGCACCCGGATGCCACGTTCTTTTTCGGTTGCGGCATCGCGCGGCAGAATGTAGGTCGTCTCCGAAAGATTCATCTCCTTCGCGATGGCCTGCATTTCATCATCGCTCAAACTTCGGCCATCAGGAAACACTGCCAATGGATTGCCTTCCAGCGCGCGTGAAGTGAAGACATCGAGCTGGGTGAAGGGAAGGCGTCGCAGGGAAGTCATGAGGATTGGACTGAGAGTCCGCCACTTTTGTTGCAAAATGTTCGGCAGTTTGATCCTGGGCGAGGCACTTCTCCTGCTAACGCTGCCGAAATGGCGCCATGTAATAATGGGCACTTAAATACAAGGCCGGAAGGGAGTCTGCCCAATGACAACCTGCCCCGTCTGCAAACGAAGTTTGTCCGCTCCTTCTGTGCTTAACTTGAGCGGTTGGCGCAACCTCGTCTGTCCTCATTGCAAGTCCAGGCTGGAAATGAAGCCGCCACGCTCTTTTCTGCTAGGGATTCTCGTCGCGCCACTTTTTGTTCTGGCCCGCTTCGGCCGCACGCAGGCGATCATCGCCTTCGTTTATCTGTTCGTGACCATCTTTCTTCTGCTTTTTGAAAGCCTGCGGCCCAAAGTACGGCTCCGAAAAAAGCCATTGCCTGAGCCGTCCATCCGCCTAAACATTAACGGCCCTCCGAATTAGCAGGGCCCAGCCCGCGTTTGACGCTGAGTTTCACCCTGCGTATGCTATTTGCATGCGAATCAACCCGGTATCGGCCTGCATCTGTTGTTGTATAAGGCCACCCGGGTGCGTTTAGCGCAGCAAGCTTGCAAACCCATCCGGCGAACGCGGATGGGTTTTGTTTTTTAGTCCGACTCGCATTGCACGCAACGTTTCCGTCTGACCAAAGGGTTCAGCCCCGCAGACCAGATCTCTTACCAGGAGGAACCATGAGTACCGCAACTTTACCACCAGCCACATCCAGCGTTCCCCGCATTAACGACACCGCTCCCGACTTTACCGCCGACAGCACGCAGGGCACAATTCACTTTCACGATTGGATTGGCAATGGTTGGGCGGTCCTGTTCTCGCACCCTAAAGATTTCACGCCAGTCTGCACCACTGAACTGGGCGCCATGGCCGAGCTGCAGCCTGAGTTCACCAAGCGAAACACGAAGATCCTCGCGGTCAGCGTCGATCCCGTCAGCGATCACCAGAAATGGCAGGTGGATATCGAAGAAGTTCAAGGCGCCAAGGTGAACTATCCGATGATCGGTGATCCGCAACTCAAGATCGCCAAACTTTATGGCATGCTGCCCGCCGCGGCCGGTGACAGTTCACAGGGACGCACTCCCAACGACAACGCCACCGTGCGCACCGTCTTCGTCGTCGGTCCCGATAAGAAGATCAAGATGCAGCTCAGCTATCCCATGAGCACCGGCCGCAACTTCGACGAAATTCTGCGCGTGATCGACTCGCTGCAGCTCACCGCCAAACACCAGGTCTCGACTCCAGCCAACTGGAAGCCTGGTGATGATGTCATCATCGGCGGCGCAGTTTCAAATGAGCAGGCGAAAGAGAAATATCCGGAAGGATGGAAGACGCCGAAGCCGTATATGCGCGTGGTTCGCCAACCGAAATAAGTTTCAACCGAAAACCGCAGATCGCACGGGCACGAGTCGTTTGGAATCAGGCGGCCAGCGTCTCGCGTTCAATGGCACGCATTTTATCGTCGAATTCTGCCTTCTTTTTGTCCTGGCTCTCGATGATCGAATTTATTTCTCCACCGGTGAGAATGGCGAAACCGGTGATGTAAAGCCAAAGCATCAGGATGATGACCGCGCCCAGAGATCCGTAGGTTGCGCTGTAGCTGTTGAAAAAATGGAGATAGAGGCGAAAGCCGAGCGAGGCCAGCAACCACAAGCCTACTCCGGCAGCGCTGCCCGGCGTGACCCATGACCACTTTCTATGCTCAAGATTCGGCGCGAAGTAATAAACCAATGAGAACGCGGCGAACATAGCGGCGAACGAAACTGGCCACTGCAGCACCTTCCAGGCCACGCGGAAGACTTCGCCAAGTCCCAGATGGGCAGCGAGGCTTTGGCCAATTTTTCCGCCGTACAGCGCCAGAACCAGAGCGACGATAATCAGTCCTGCCAATGCGACGGTCAAGCCAACCACCGTCAGTTTTTGCTTCCACCAGGGGCGAGATTCGCTTAGGCGGTAAATCACATTCAGAGAAACTAACACGGCGCTCATTCCACCCGAAGCCGCCCACAGCGCGCCGAGCATGCCGGCAGCAAGCTTAATTCCGCTGCTGGATTTGAAGGTCTGGGCCACCACGCTGCGGACCAATTCGGCGGCAGACCCAGGAGCCAGGCGGCTGATTGAACCCACAATATTTTGCTGTAGTTGAGAATGAGGGCCGGCGATCGCTCCTATGAGAGAGACCAGGAAAAGAAAAAGCGGGAATAGCGCGAGTAAAAAATAATACGAAAGCGATGCGGAACGGGTTGAGAGTTCATCGTCCCCGATCTTCTTGATAGCGAGGCGGAGCAGACCCAAGGGAGTGAGACCGCCGAATTTCCATAGTGACGCCATCAGGATCAGGCCGCGCGGAAGCGCGTCCTTTCGACACTAGATTCGGGGAATCGCGTGAGTTCAGTGACCACCGCGATCAGAATTCCTTCCGCAATGAAGAGCTTTCGTTCCTGGTTATTCTTAAAGGCGAAGAACTCAGGCATTGTCGAAATCATTCCTGCCAGCCCAAGGTCGATTTCGCGCCGAGAGCGGAAAGGAATGACCTTTTTTGCTCCGCCGGGATAAGTGGTGAGCAGATTCAGAGCCAATGCGGCGCCGCCGCCGACCAATGCTCCCAATGCGGCCCGCTTATTCCGTCGCCAAAACCACGCGCCGCTCATTAACAGAACCCCTACATTGATGTGATCCAAGACTGAACGGGTCTTCGGGGTAATAATTGGGGGGAAGGGTTTGGCCACCATCTGCGCTATGCTGTTAAGAATTGGCATTTCGTCTCCTGTTGTGAGGTTCTGTGATGGCATTCGGCAGAGGAGAGGTGTCTAAAGATAGTCTAGAATCGTAAGCAGCAGAAGATTGGTTGCCGTGGGACACACACTGATGTCCATCGATTAAGCGGCTTTTTTCTCACCCACAGGTTTGGCTTCAGGATGACCCCGCTTGGCGGCGGCATGTTCAATTTGTGCATTTATTTCTCCGCCCAGCAGAAAAGCAAAGCCAGTGACGTAAAGCCACATCAGCAAAATCATCACCGCGCCCAACGAGCCATAGGTCCGGCTGTAAGTGTTGAAAAAGTGAAGGTATGCGCGGAAGGCAAATGAGGTGGCGATCCAGAGTAGTACACCGAAGATCGAACCCGGCGTGATCCAATACCAGTGCTGCTCTTCCAGATCAGGAGCGAAATAGTAGATCATCGAAAAAGCCAGGGTAACGAATGCGATGGCTACCGGCCACTGCAAGATCTTCCAAGTGGCGACAGCGGCATTGCGCAGGCCGTAGTATGCGCCGACAGTATCGGCCAAATACCCTCCTGAGAGCACTACTATCAAAGCCAGGATTATGAGAACAGAAATGGCGATGGTCAGTACGAAGGAAATCGCCCTGATTTTGATGAACGATCGCACCTCTTTGACTTCGTAAACTCCATTCAAGGCCGAGATCAGCGAGCTCATTCCTCCTGAAGCAAACCAGATGGTGAGCAGAATGCCAAATGTTAATTTGCTATTGCTCGCATTCGCCATCACTTCATGCAACGTGTTTCCCACCACCTCCGCCGCGGCCGTGGGAAGGACTTGATAAACATAACTAAACAGGTTGTCGCGAAGCGCGGTTCCCCGGGATGCGAACACTCCCAGTAACGAAAACAAGAAAATAAACAGAGGAAAGAGAGCCAGTACAAAGTTGAAGGCCAATTCTGCAGCGCGGCCGATCAGGTTATCCTCGTCGATTCCGGCAAAGACTTTTTTTAGCAGCTGACGAAAGGTGAGCCCGCCGAGGTTCCAAATGGTGGAAATTTGCTCTGTAGTGCTTAAGTTGGAATCGGCCATGGGATTCAGGTACGGACGGGGATTGGATTCCCGCGTGAACTAGAGCCGTTGCCTTAAAGTGAGAATGGTGAGAGTTGCCGGAGGATTAGATGAGTAGTTTAGGCAGCGTCGTTTTCGATCTTAATTCGTAAAGATTTCAGGAACTTGAGATCTTGGTCGCTGACCTTCAACTCAGGATTGCTGGAAAGAGTAGTGACCATAGAGGTCTTATCTGAAGATTTCTCGCCCGGACGACTAACGCCAATGGTGGCTTCGAGCACGAGGAAAATGTCATATCCGCCGTCTTTGATCCGGGAGACGACATCGGCGATCTGCTCAGAGTCCGCGAGGGACTCATTGATCGCTTCGCCCAATTCCTTCATCAAATGTTTAAGTTGCTGGTCCACGAATCCCCCGGGGCCTTGCCTAAAAACCAGACTCTTAGATGCGGTACGCGTCTCGGGCTTACGCTCGCGCCCCACCTTCAAAGTATTCTAAACCCGGGGATTGGTAAAATCGAGAGCAAATGGCAAACATCTCAACCGGTCGCAAGTTGGGCATAGCAGCCCGCATCGCAGGGCAGCAGGTAAAGCGTACACGAACCTACGGCGCTGTCCTGACCGGGGCGCGGACGACATTTCGCCACTTTACTGGTGTCATAGGGCAGCTCTGGTTGGAAGTCACGGGCTTTGTTTTTGTTGCATTTGCGGTGGCTGGATTGGTGGGAACGGTAAGGGAATATGGCGTTTACCACGCCGGCAAAGCCCCGGGATCCAGAGTAGTTGCCGCGGTCGGCTTCACTTTGATGTTTGCCTGGTTTGGTATTAGTTCTTTCTTAAGATCGCGCAGAAAGAAATAATTACATGCCGCAAAAGCCCAAACCGCTGGCCCCTTCGCACATTCCCGTGCGGCCAATTTACACTCCTGCTGATTTAGAGAATTGGGATTACGACCAGCAAGACGGCTATCCCGGCGATTTCCCCTATACACGCGGGGTTCAGCCGACCATGTACCGCGGGCGGCTCTGGACCATGCGCCAGTATGCGGGCATGGGTGATGCGGAAGAATCGAACAAACGCTACAAATATCTTTTGGCGCACGGGACCACTGGATTGTCGGTTGCGTTCGATCTACCTACGCAGATCGGACTGGACTCCGACCACCCGCTCGCGGTTGGGGAAGTTGGAAAAGTAGGAGTGGCCATCGATTCGCTTGAAGACATGGAGCGTTTGTTCGATGGAATCGATCTGGCGAAAATCTCAACGTCAATGACCATCAACGCAACTGCGCCCATTCTTCTGGCGCTGTACGTTGCGGTTGCGCGCAAGAAGGGGGCGGATATTCGCAAGCTTTCTGGTACCGTGCAGAACGATGTGTTGAAGGAATACATTGCGCGCGGAACTTACATTTACCCCATTGCTCAAGCCATGCGGCTGGTTACGGATTTATTTGCATGGGCAAATTCGCATGTGCCGGAGTGGAATACGATTTCCATCTCCGGGTATCACATGCGTGAGGCGGGAGCGACCGCGGTGCAGGAAGTTGCGTTCACGCTTGGGAACGGCGGTGCTTACGTTGAGGCCGCGCAGAAAGCAGGGTTGGACGTAGACGTATTTGCTCCGCGTCTTTCCTTCTTTTTCAATGCGCACAATAACTTTTTGGAAGAGGTTGCGAAGTTCCGGGCGGCGAGGCGGATGTGGGCACGAATGATGCGGCAGAAACTTGGCGCGAAGGATCCGCGCTCGTGGATGCTGCGCTTTCACACTCAAACCGCGGGATCCACACTGACGGCCCAGCAGCCGGAAAATAATATTGTGCGCACCGCGATCCAGGCGATGGCTGCGGTTCTGGGCGGCACACAATCACTGCACACCAATTCCTTCGATGAAGCCCTTTCGTTGCCGACCGAGCAGGCGGCGCGCATCGCGCTGCGCACGCAGCAAATCGTTGCATTTGAGTCGGGTGTGCCTAACACCATTGATCCGCTGGCGGGATCGTACTTCATCGAATCGTTGACTGACGAAATTGAAAAGCGCGCCTGGGATTATCTCGACAAAATCGACGCGCTGGGCGGGATGTTGAAAGCCATTGAGCGCGGATTCGTGCAGCAGGAGATTCAGAATGCGGCATACGAGCAGCAGAAATCGGTCGAGAGTGGGGAAGCGACCGTGGTGGGCGTGAACCGGTTCACGCAGGAGAGCCGTGGGCAAGTACCGATCCAGCATATCGACGAATCATTGGAGCGCAAGCAAGTAGAACGGTTGCGAGCTTTGCGCGCCAAACGGAACCAGGCAGAGTGGAAGAATGCGATTGAAATGATTAAGAACGCTGCCCGCTCCAGGGAAAACCTGATGCCAAGAATTGTGGATGCAGTTCAAGCGCACGCCACGGTCGGTGAAATTTCTGACGCCATGCGTACGGTTTTTGGTGAGTATCAGGAAACTGTGGTGATCTGAAAGACTAGTTTTCTTATTCTTCTTCCGCCGAGGCGTGATAGCCACAAGCTTCGCGGCAGGAAGGACAGTAGAGAAGCCCATCCTCGCAAAGACGGATGCCCAGCTGGCTCTGGCAATTACAGCAATATTTCTCGCAAGAGCACTTGGCCTCAGTCATTTCGCATTGCAGGCAAAGGTAAATTTTGGCGGGGCCGCTGCTCGAGGTCATGAGTTAACTGTATCGCCGACATCGCAGCGGAGAAAAGTGCCCGAGGTAACTAATAAAAATCAGACCTGCAGCCGATAGCTCAACGCAGAACCTTCTGTTTTTCGCTGCTCGCCGATTGTTCCCGATACCAGTCCACAGTTCGCCGTAAGCCTTCTTCAAAGTCGACGGTCGGTTTGTAGCCGAGCTGCTTCTCAGTGCGCGACAAATCGGCTAGCGAATGCTTCACGTCGCCGGAACGCTCGGGCGCATATTTGACCTCGCCCGTGTAGCCGATGATTTTTTTCAAAAGCTGAAATGCCTGATTTAGATCAGCACGCTTGCCGGTCGCCACATTGAACATCTGGCCAGCGGCTTGCGAGGCTGGAGCTTTCATTGCCAACAGGTTCGCATCCACCGCGTTTTGAATGTAAGTGAAATCCCGGCTTTGGGCGCCGTCGCCGAAGATTGTGGGCTGTTCGCCATTCAGCATCTGAGTGATGAACTTCGCCAGCACGCCGGAATATGGTGACGTCGGGTCCTGGCGCGGGCCGAAAATATTGAAGTAGCGCAGAGAAACGGTTTCGAGTCCGTAGCAGCGGTAGAACGACGTCATGTAATATTCACCCGCCAGTTTGGCCACTGCATAAGGCGAGTTCGGATTCGGCAACATCGCCTCATGCTTGGGAAGCGTTGGCGTATCGCCGTACGCCGACGAAGATGCGGCATACACCACGCGCTTTACCTTAGCGTCGCGAGCTGCAATGAGCAGATGCACGGTGCCATCAATGTTTGCGCGATTGCTTCCCAGCGGATCGAGCACAGACTTCGGAACTGACGGGATCGCTGCCTCGTGGAAGATGTAGTCCACGCCTTTGCAGGCGCTTTGGAGCGCGTCGAGGTTCAGCAGATCAACTTCGCGAAAATCAATTTGGCGAGAATCTCGTCGAGATTCGCCCGCTTGCCGGTAGAAAAATTGTCGACGCCGCGAACTTCATCGCCTTGGGCGAGAACGGCGCGAGCGAGCGATGAACCGATGAAACCGGCAATTCCAGTGATCAGGTAAATGGCCACGATTCAATATACCGAATGTGAGCTGGTGTGGTCGGATGCCAAAGGTAACGTTCTAGCTCATCCCGAAAATGCCAGGATCAGAGCCGAGTTCGCGCGATGCGGGGGAGAAATTCTGAATAGCGATACGAATTTCCTGCCAGAGCTGATCGCGGCCAGTTCCCAGTGCGCGCGGAATAGGGTACGACGCGCAATCCGGGCAAGCTGCGGGTGAATGCGTCCATGGATTTTCGCAGGGCATTGCCGGAGAGTTTGTCAGCTTTGGTCCCTACCATAAGGAACGGCCGGTTGATGGAATTTAAAAATTCCAGAAGCTCCTGGTCACTGGTCTGCGGCGGCACATTCAAATCCACCAGCGCCAGGCAGAGAGCAAGGCAGCGGCGTTCTTTTAAATAGGGATCGATAAATCCCGACCACTGATCGGCGATTTCGCGCGGCACGCGCGCATAGCCATAACCCGGCAGATCGGAGAAAACGACTTCGGGATGCGGCTTTCCCGGCCAGCGAACTTCGAAGAAATTGATGGCCCGGGTGCGCCCAGGCGTCGAACTGGTCTTGGCGATTTTTGTGCCCAGCAGGGAATTGATGACGCTCGACTTGCCCACGTTCGAGCGGCCCAGAAACGCAACTTCCGGAACTGTCGGCGCGGGGAACTGGTTCGGCGCCAGCGCCGACGTCATGAATCTGGAAAGAACTCGCACAGTTCAGTTTCCGGGTTCCCGACGCGAAGTTGCAAGTCGCAGGCTGTCAGTCCAGGCCCAGCGGACGCTTATTATCGACGTCCTTGTCGCTGATTGGGCGATAGCGATTCCGCAGATGGAGAATCAGCGCAACGACAATACCGATTCCGAGGCTGATCGCCAGGAACACTCGATAGGCAGGAAATCCGATCAATACCGCGATCATGATTACCGCGGCAATCGCCAGCCCAGTCGTGCCCTTTACGTTAATCGACGTTCGCCTGAACATGGCAACAATAATGAAATTGTAGTGCGGCGGCCAAGGCTTGTGTAGAGGGTCGCAGACGAAACTGGCGTCAGGCGGGAGCTGGAGTGCGGACAAGCCACGGACCGTTAGGTGCGATGCCGAAGTTTAGTGGCGGGTGGCGCTTCGGAAGGCCTAACACGGGCGAGACGCCCGTTTCCCGAAATCCATAAATCCTGATTTAGGCTTCCTGCTGCTGGCGAATAGACAGGTCTATTGGTGGGCCGATGGGCCTTCCGTGGGTGGCGCAAGGGGAATAGCCTCGCCGGGAATACTGCTCTCTGGCAACGGCTGCTCCAAAGCAATGGCAAGCACTTGGTCCATGGTCTCGACGAAGTGCAGTTTCATGGCACTGCGCAGATTTTCTGGGACCTCGGCGACATCTTTTTCATTTTCCTTGGGCAGGATTACTTCGAACAGACCTGCTCGATGGGCGGCAAGAAGCTTTTCTTTCAGTCCACCGATGGGAAGGACTTTGCCGCGCAGGGTGATCTCGCCGGTCATGGCAATGTCGCGGCGCACCGGAATCTTGCTGAGCGCGCTGGCGATCGCGGTAGCGATAGTGATTCCCGCAGACGGTCCATCTTTCGGGATCGCGCCTTCGGGCACGTGCACGTGAATATCAAAGTTGCGATAGAACTCGCGGGTCAGGCCCAGGCGTTGCGCTCGCGAACGAGTGTAAGACATTGCGGCGTGGGCTGATTCCTGCATCACGTCGCCAAGCTTGCCGGTCAGGGTCAGCTTGCCTTTGCCGTCGACTACGCTGGCCTCGGTGCTCAGGATAGAGCCGCCTACTTCAGTCCAGGCCAAGCCGGTAACCAGGCCGATTTCGCTCTTTTCGTGAGCGAGAGTGTCGCGGAACTTGAGCACGCCCAGGAAATCATTCACGCTCTCGGCTGTGATGGTGACGGTGTAGTTCGCGCCTTCCTTGACAACCTTGCGGGCGACCTTGCGGCAGATATTGCCGATTTCGCGCTCCAGGTTGCGGACGCCAGCTTCGCGAGTGTAGTTGCGGATCAGGGTGGTGATGGCTTCGTCCGTGACCTTGATATTTTTCTCGTTCAGCCCCGCCTGTTCCATCTGCTTCTTGACCAGGAACTGTTTGGCAATTTCGACCTTCTCCGCCTCGGTGTAGCCGTGCAGCCGCAATACTTCCATGCGGTCCTGCAGAGCGGGAGGGATGGTGTGCATCACGTTGGCCGTGGCGACGAAGAAGACCTGCGACAGGTCGTATTCGACGTCGAGATAGTGATCGACGAACATGAAATTCTGCTCGGGGTCGAGCACTTCAAGCAGCGCCGCCGACGGGTCGCCACGAAAATCCATGGACATTTTGTCCACTTCGTCGAGCATGAAGACCGGGTTCTTGGTGCCGGCCTTTTTCATCATCTGGATAATCTGGCCCGGAAGCGCGCCAATATAGGTCCGGCGATGGCCGCGGATTTCGGCTTCGTCACGAACTCCGCCCAGTGACATGCGAACGAACTTACGGCCGGTGGCTTTGGCGATCGACATTCCCAGCGAGGTTTTGCCGACGCCCGGAGGGCCAACAAAGCAGAGAATCGAACCTTTGGGATTTTTTACCAGCTGGCGCACGGCGAGAAATTCAAGAATGCGTTCCTTGATTTTCTCCAGCCCATAATGGTCTTCGTTCAGGACTTTTTCAGCGCGGGAGATATTGCGAATTTCCTTGGAGCGCTTCTTCCATGGAACTGCCAGCAGCCAGTCCAGGTAATTGCGGGATACCGTGGACTCAGCGGACATCGGCGGCATAGCCTCGAGCTTCTTGAGCTCCTGCATGGCTTTTTCGCGAACATCTTTCGACATGCCGGCTTTTTCGATCTTCTTCTTCAGTTCGTCGAATTCGCTCTTCTCGCCGCGGCCCAGTTCCTTCTGAATGGCCTTGATCTTTTCGTTGAGGTAATACTCTTTTTGCGCCCGCTCCATCTGCCGCTTAACGCGCGACTGGATGGTGCGGTCCATGTTCAGCTTTTCGATTTCGATATCGAGAACATCGGCAATGCGGGTGAGGCGCTCAGCGGGATCGAAAATTTCCAGCAACTCTTGTTTTTCTTCAATGGAAAGCTGAAGGTTAGCCGCAATGGTGTCGGTCAGCTTAGCCGGATCTTCCATGCGCACAGCCGCGATCATGGTCTCGTAGTTGAGCGATTGGCAGAGTTTTACGTATTGCTCGAATAACGTGGTAACCCGCTGCATGGCAGCTTCGAGCTGGGTGTTGGTCTCGACGGTGTAACGGGCCAGGCGAACTGTCGCCTGCATGAAGCCTTCGGTGTCGATTATCTGTAGAACCTTGGCGCGCTCTATTCCTTCGACCAGAACTTTAATGTTTCCATCGGGGAGCTTGAGGCTCTGAACGATGTTGACCACGGTCCCAATCTGATAGATCTCGTTCGCCTTGGGTTCGTCGATGCTGGCATCGTGCTGAGTGGCAAGAAATATCTTCTTGTCCGAGGCCAGCGCTTCTTCCAGCGCGCGAACGCTCGATTCACGGCCCACTACGAACGGCGTCATCATGTGCGGAAAGATGACCACGTCCCGGATGGGCATCATGGGTAGCTTTCTGGTCTCGAACTTTTCCTTGGGTGTGGTCACGAAAACTCCAAAAACGAGCGTTGAGCCTTGAGCTGTGAGCTACGAGTAACCATGTTATCAGGTTGCTCGCTGCTCGGCGCTCACGACTCGCAAGCTTATCCTGCCTTCTCCATCATAGTAAGCGAAACGTTGCGTTTTTCAACCATTTCGCGCGTGACTTCGAATTCTTTTACTTTCTTCTGGCTAGGCAGGTGGTACATCAGGTCAAGCATGAGCTCTTCCAGGATCATACGCAAGCCGCGGGCGCCTACCTTGCGGACCATGGCTTGGCGGGCAATCGCGCGGAGAGCGTCCTCGCTGAATTTGAGGCGTACATTCTCAAATTCAAACAGACGCTGGTACTGCTTGACTATGGCATTTTTGGGCCGGGTGAGGATTTCAATCAGGGCAGATTCGTCGAGGTCTTCGAGCACGCCCACCACAGGCAGTCGGCCTACGAACTCTGGGATAAGTCCAAATTTGATAAGGTCTTCGGGCTGTATTTCACTGATCAACTCAAAGCTGCGTTTGCGGTCGGCGACAACGTCCTGCACCGGCTGATCTTCTTCTGCTTTGAAGCCGAGAGACTTTCTTCCGGCGCGACGGCCAATGATCTTGTCGAGGCCGACGAACGCGCCACCGCAGATGAAAAGAATGTTTGTAGTGTCAACTGGGGTGAATTCCTGGTGTGGATGCTTTCGTCCACCCTGTGGAGGCACATTGGCGATGGTGCCTTCGAGAATCTTCAGAAGCGCCTGCTGTACGCCTTCACCGGATACATCGCGGGTAATCGAGGGATTCTCGTCCTTGCGACCGATTTTATCTACTTCGTCGATGTAGATGATTCCAGTCTGGGCGCGTCCTACGTCGCCGTCAGCGGCCTGCAGCAGCTTCAGAATAATGTTCTCAACGTCTTCGCCGACATATCCCGCTTCGGTCAGAGTAGTTGCGTCCACGATCGCGAAGGGTACGTCGAGCATGCGCGCCAGGGTCTGCGCCATCAGGGTCTTTCCTGTCCCTGTCGGACCGATCAGCATGATGTTCGATTTGGTGAGCTCAATGCCGTCGCCGGTGCGCTGGCGATTCATGTAAATGCGCTTGTAGTGGTTGTAAACCGCTACTGCCAGTTTCTTCTTGGTTTGCTCCTGGCCAATCACGTACTCGTCGAGGAAGGTCTTCACCTCTTGCGGCTTGGGGAGCTGGTTCGGAGTGGTTGCCGCTGGGGTCGCTGCGCGGTCATCTTCCAAAATAGAATTGCAGACCGCTACGCACTCGTCGCAAATGTAGGCCCGCGGGTAATCGCTCGGAGAGGAGATCAGCTTGGCGACTGCGTCCTGCGACTTGTGACAGAACGAGCAGCGAAGAATTTCTTCAGTTCCGGTCTTGTTTTTCACTCGGCCCCACTCCTTTTAGTTGCCATTTCAGGCTGGCTTGTTTTCTCGGCCCATCCCGCATCAGATCTCTCGCGCCGAGAACTTCAGGAGCATGTTCGGCGGAAGGCCGATCATACAACCTAGCGGGTCTTGTAGATGATATCGTCAATGATTCCGTATTCCTTTGACTGCTGGGCGTTCATAATGAAGTCGCGCTCAACGTCTTTCTCCACTTTCTCAAGCTTTTGCCCGGTGTGCTTGGACAGCAACTGGTTCGTTATGTCGCGCATGCGCAGAATCTCTCGCGCATGAATATCAATATCGGTCGCCTGGCCAGAGAGTCCACCCATGTGCGGCTGGTGAATCAAAATTCTTGAATTAGGCAACGCTAATCTCTTCTTTGGTTCGCCTGCCGCAAGCAAAGTAGCCGCCATGCTGGCCGCCTGTCCTATGCATATTGTAGTCACGTCGTTCTTCACATACTGCATTGTGTCGTAAATTGCCATACCCGAAGTAATCGACCCTCCGGGAGAATTTATATAGAGCTGGATGTCCTTCTCTGGATCTTCCTGGGCGAGGAACAGCATTTGCGCAATGACCAGATTGGCGACGTTGTCGTCGATTGGCGTGCCGATGAAGATGATGTTGTCGCGTAGCAGCCGCGAGTAGATGTCGTAAGCCCGCTCGCCCCGTCCAGTTTGTTCGATGACCATGGGGACCAGCATCATGCGTGCGTCTTTCTCACTCACTTCTCACACTCCTGCCCGGAAATTCCGGGATGTGGGGGGATTGAATCGCTCCGTCTAAGCAGATTGACGATACAGGAAATCGAGGGCCTTTTCGTTGCGGATCCTGTCCCGGATTCTATCCAGCGCTCCATCACGTGTCAAACGTGCGCGGATCGCATCCGGCGCCTGATTTGTCTGCTTGGCAAGCGCTTCAATCTCGTTGTTAATTTCTTCGTCACCGACTTCAATTTTTTCTTCGTCGGCGATTTTTTCGAGCAGTAATGCAGCCTTAACTTCCTGCACGGCTTGTTCTTTTTGCCCGGCGCGCAGACGCCCAAGGTCCATTTTCTTCATGTGCTCGGCACTCATTCCCTGCGCGGCCAGTGCGCGCAGCCCTCGATCGAGGCGGAGGTCAACCTGATGCTCGACCAGTGCTTCCGGAACCTCGAATTCGTTGCGCCGGATCAACTCCGCCAGCAATTTGTCTTTGGCCTCACGCTCCGCGGTTTGTTTTCGTTCGTGCTCCATGCCTTCGCGAATACGCTGGCGGATTTCGTCCAGGGTGGTGAACTCGCCAACTTCCTTGGCGAAGTCATCATTCAGATCTGGCAAGGATTTTTGTTTGATTGCGTTAATCTTTACCTTGTAACTGAAAGTCTGGCCGCGAAGCCGCTCGTCAGAAAAGTCCTCGGGATAAAGAACATCGAAGGTGCGCTCTTCGCCCGCATTGGCCCCGCGAAGGTTCTCAGTGAATTCAGGCATGGTGGTCTTGCCGCCAATTTCCACCAGCACATCGTCCATGTGCACGGGCTTAGTCCCGGTCTCCTGGTTCTTCGGCGTGCCATCGAGAGATACCTGAGCGTAGTCGCCGTCGGCAATCGTCCGGCCTTCGATCGGAGAGAACGTTGCCTTCTGTTCCTGCAGGCTCTTCAGTGACTCCTCGACTTCTTCATTGGTCACTGAGATTTCTGGATGGTCGGCGCGCAGCTCTTTGTAGCCTTCGACTTTGATCTCGGGCATCACTTCGAAGCTGGCTTTGAAGTGCATGGGCTTGCCTTCATGGGCGTGCAGATCGGTGACGCGAGGCTGCGAAATGGGAATGAGTCCCAGACGCTCGGCTTCTTTGCGGAAATATTTGGGGACGAGCGCATCGACCACATCGTTTTGAATGTCCTGCGAGAAACGTTGGCGAATGATGGACGCGGGCACATGTCCTTTGCGAAAACCCGGGATGCGGGCCAGCTTCTGATATTTCTGGATGAGCACCTCAGTCTCGCGTGAGACCTCCTCGGGAGGAATTTCAACTTCAATCTCGCGTTTAGTGCTGGGGGCGGTTTCGGTTGGGCTCAAAGTTTTACCTTTCTAATAAGGGTCGCACGTCTTGCGTCGTAGCACGGATTGGTTGCTCAGCGCACGACGGGCGACGGACGACGCAAGACCGATTTTTACTCCGTCGGCGCGTAATAACCGTGCCGGCTGTGAACCTTCAATCCTTTATGTTCGGCGATGATCTCGATGGTGCGATAGCGGCCGTCGTGCTTGAAATCTTCCGGGCGATAGGCCAGCGCATACTGACTTCGCAGATCAGCCTGTATTTGGGAAAAGGCGTTGGCCACGTCGGTCACCTGAAACGGCTCAAACCACCGACCCCCGGTGGCGTCGGCGATACGCTGCAGAATCTTGTCGAACTTACCGCTCTCGGAATAGCCTGGAAAATTGGTGCTGATGGTATAGACGATGACGTTTGCCCGCAGGGCCATGTCGATGGCTTCCTCACGGGTTGAGCGGCTCGAGTTGTCCTCCCCATCTGTGATAAGAACGATGGCTCTGCGGACCGATGCTGTCTCTGCACTATTCAGTCGCTCGCGACAGGCATAGAACAGCGCATCATAAAGCCGCGTGCTGTTGCCAGGGCGCAGATTGCGTATACCCTTCGATAGCAGTTCCGAATTGCTGGTGAACTCTTGGGTGACCTCAAGGCTGGAGTCGAAGCCGAGGACGAATGCCTGGTCATACTTGGGCCGGATAGTTTGATTCATGAACTCAATCGCGGCTTCCTGCTCGAATTTGAAGCGGCCGCGGACCGAGGCGCTGGAATCGATCAAAAGCCCAACCCGTAAAGGGAGTTCGGTCTCGCGCCGGAAGCTGCGAATGTCCACCACGGGATGGCCATCGTCCATCACCCTGAAGTCCTTTTTGCTAAGGTCGCGCACGTAATGATTGTGCTTGTCTGTGACCGTAAAGACCACTGGTACTTCGTTAACGTTTCGCTTAATGGTGGTGTCGCCTGCTGTCGTCGAACTCTCGTCCGAGTTAGCGTTGTTCCCGGGCCCAGTACCGGCTTCTGATGAAGGCTGTGATGGTGTGGCGTCCTGGGGTGGCGGTGTTGGCTGTGCCTCGGGCTGAGCCTGCGGGCGCCGCCGGCTCTTGCGCAGGTGTCGCTGGACCTGATGGCCTTGTCGGCTGTTGCTTTTTCTGAATGACAGCCGAAGGGGCTGAGGGTAGATCGTCAGTGCCTTGCCCTAAGTTCTGAGCGCTCAGCGGCACGCTCAATAAGGCGGCAATCAGGACGACCAACGTGCTGCGCAACCGGTCCATGGATGTCTCATTATAGACGCTTCTCTGCGGATAGACCGGGCTCCAGCTGCCGTAAAAATTCCAGGAGAGCTTCCGGAACAGGACTTGAAAAGCTCAGCAGCTCACCACTCCGTGGATGCTCGAACTGCAGCTCAGCCGAATGAAGAAAATTTCTGGATAGCGCAATGTTTGGGCCAGATTTGCCGCGAATCTCGTGTGGCGCGCCGTAGAGAGCATCACCCACCACTGGATGTCCGAGAGAGGCGAGGTGGACGCGAATCTGATGTGTACGTCCGGTTTCGATCCTTACTTGGAGCAGCGTAAATTTGCCGAAGTGAGATTCAATTTTCCGTTCGACTCTATATTTTGTGATGGCCTCGCGTCCGCCGGTGCGGCGGGTGGTCATCCGAATGCGGCGAATCGCGTCGCGGCTGATAGGGCTGGATATCGTGCCTTTGTCAGCCTTCAGCCAGCCATGGGCCAGCGCAATGTATGTTTTGTGCACCTTTCGTCCGGAAAACTCGGCGCCCAATTTGCTATGAGCGAGGTCGTTCTTTGCCACAACGATCAGGCCGCTGGTCTCTTTATCCAGGCGATGGACGATGCCGGGGCGCAGTTCGCCTCCCACGCCCGAGAGTGAGCCGAACCGATGCAATAGCGCATTGACCAAGGTCCCGCGGTTGCGCTCGTCGTCGGTAGCTCCGGCACCTGCGTGCACCATCATTCCGGCGGGCTTATTTACGACTGCTAAGTCGTCATCTTCATAAACCACATCCAGCGGGATTTCTTCCGCGATGGCACGCAACGGAGGCCGGTCCACTTCGCCGACAATTTCAATGACTTCGCCTCCACGCAGAAGAAGCGAAGCCTTGGCGTGATGACCGTTTACCAGGACTTTCTCCTGTGAGATAAGCTGCTGGATTCGCGAACGGCTGGTGTCTGTGATTTGCGAGACCAGGAAGTGATCGAGACGGCGGCCGGCGTGGTCGGTGCCAACGACGAAATTTGTTTTCATTTGCAGAGGCAAACTACTCGCTGTCATGTGATCTTCGCACAATCATGAACATTGGAAGAGAATTCTAATGCTGCAAAGGGGGCTACTAATGCAAGTGAGAATGCCTAGACGTGTCTGCGGCCCTGCAATTTTGCATGGGGTCCTTCGCTGCCCTCAGGATGACAGTTTAATGGGAGCGCGCTAGCCTTAGCGGGTGGCGGTTGCCAGAACTACTTTTGGCGTGGGACGCAGGTACCAGATAATGCCGCCGGTGAGAACCAGCCCGATGGCGATGAGTTGGGTTCCGCTCAAAACTCCGCCAAACACCGAGCCGCGGCCGGGATCATCGCGCAGAAATTCGAGAAAGAATCGCGCAATTCCGTACAGGAAAAGATATGCGCCGAAAATTTGACCGTCGAATTTTTTGCGATTGAACATCCACGTAAGAAGGAGGAAGATGCATAACTCAACTGCAGACTCGAAAAGTTGAGTGGGCTCGAGAGCGTGACCCAAAGGAGTTCCCACCAGTTGTTGCGCCAGTGGATTGGTGAACGTCACGCCCCAAAAATGATCCGTAGGCTTTCCATAACAACATCCGGCAGCGAAACAGCCCAGCCGTCCGATCGCGTGACCCATGGCGAGGCCGGGAGAGAATGCATCGCACGTGGCCAGCGCCGGCATATGGTGCTTGCGTAGAAACCATGCAGCAACTATGAATGCCCCGATAAGGCCGCCAGAAAATATGCCTCCAGCCTGTAGAGTGGCGAGGCTGAAAATATCGCCGGGATGCTGCGCGTAGTAACGCCAGTCAACCAAAAGGTACAGCAGCTTCGACCCGACGATTCCCGCCAGCACCACCGCAATGCCAAAATCCCATGCGTTTTCCGGCTTGATGCCTTGCTTGGCAGAATTCCGGACGCTGATCCAAAGGCCGACCAAAACGCCTAATGCGACCAGGACGCCGTATGTGGGTATGCTGAAGTGGCCGAATTGAAAAAGTCTGGGGAACACTGATTAATTAGATGCAGAGCGCCACGCGGAAGTCAAACTCGTTTTCCTTCGTGGTTCAAGGTTTAAAGCATTAACCACAAAGGACACGAAGGTTCACGAAGGAGACATCGCTGACAAAAAAGTGTTAGGAGAAATTCTGACTCAAAATTGAGAAGCCGACCCACTTGACCGTGTGACGGGCCGAGAATGAACCGTCGGTAGACGTTGGGACCCTCCGCGACCTTTTAGGCCTCTCCGCATGGCGGAGCATGGCACACCAGATCAAATAACGAGTCAGGCCCCGTTCATTCAAGCATTGGTTCAAAAATCGGTGACCGCCATCACCAACCTTGCAGGCCGGCTTTCATTTGGGATGCTAGGCGAAAGCTGGCCAAATGCGCAAGGGGTGACGGCTAAAAAGATGGTACTAAGGTTGCTGTCGGGAAGATCAGAGACCGGCCCCGGATTTACAGGTTTTCACAGACTTTAATTAATGTTTTCTCGTTCCGTGAAGACCCGTTAAATCCGAGGCCGCCTTTTTATTTGCTTTGCGGACGGCTGGCCGGCGGAACGATTCCATTCATCCGCAGATATTCGACCATCTGGCCATAGTGGTCCATGGGATGAGCGCCCGCGAATGCGCCCACGCTGAGGCGGGCCGCTTTCATTTCGCCAAAAAATGTTATCTGGTCTAATTCGTTCTTTTCGGTTATCGACCCAAGCGCTTTGTGAAGATAGGTGAAAGAGTCTTTCAGGAATTGCATAATTTGCGCTTTGGTCTTAACTGACTCGGGACCTTTTTCTTCGCCGGTGTCGACTGGCGGCTTCTCTTGCAAAATGGCGGCGCCGAAAATGTAATTCACGGCCGCGACATGTTTTACTTGCTCCGCGAATGTGCGGACACCCTTAAACTCGCCGGTGGTGGGAGCGAAAGAGTACTTGTCTTCCGGCATGGCGTCAGCGGTGGCGACAAATTCCTGCTCGCCGATCATCAGGATGGCATTGAGCGCATCGCCAGGTGTCTTCGAGGCTGGCATGGACATTTGACCAAGAGCGAATCCTGAACAACATACCAACACGAAAATTCCAAGCATTGACTTCACACAACGCATAACGGTTTTCTCCTCAGATTGAAAGTTGTCTTGCCCCGGAAAGTGATGCTGAAAAATTATTGGCTGGGAACGGAAGTTGCTATTTCCGGCGCTCCGAACGTCAGACGAAAACGCCGTACCGTAGCCAGTCCTGCGATCAGAGTTGCTGCCGAACAAAGCATTGTAATCGGGACGCCGAATTTTGTCGCCAGCGCGCCCCAGCCAGCGCTGCCCACCGCCATGCCGCCCTGCAGAACCAGCAAATACATGGAAATGGCGCGCGCTCGCATCCAGCTTGGGGTCATGAGTTGTGCGGCCACGTTCAGGCAGGCCACAATGCTGATCCAAGCCATTCCAGCGGCAAATAAAATCACAGAGAGCCATGCGAAATTCTGAGTGCGTCCGGTGCCGAAAGTCGCGATTGCAAACAAAACTATTGCCCCGGCAACCAGACCATCGACCGAAAGTTTCGCTCGCAGACGCGGCAGAACGCCAGCTCCAGTCAGTGCGCCCAGGCCGAACACTCCGAGCAGCATGCCGTATCCCGATGCGCCGTACGGACGGGCAATAATCGGCAGTAGCGCGAGAACCGAACTTGCGCCGACACTGAACACTGCGGTGCGAATCAGAACGCAATGGACGGTCGGAGCAGTGCGCACATAACGCAGTCCGGCGCGCAAGGATTCGGTGAAGCGACTGGTTGGCGGCGGTTCGGTAGTTGGGACGCTTCCATCGATATAAAAATAGGATGACGCCAAAAAAACCTGCCGCGTTCATGAGAAATGCTATCCCGGAATTGGTGGCTGCAATTACGAAACCGCCGAGAGCCGGTCCTACGGCCCGCGCAACGTTAAAGGCCGCTGAGTTCAAGGCGACGGCGGATGCGTGGTTCCGCGGAGAAGCCACCTCGGGGGTGATGGCTTGCCATGCGGGATCATTGACAACGGCGCCCAACCCAAGCAGAAATGTGAACAGCACTAATAGCCAAGGTGTGACATAGCCGAGCAGCGTGAGTATTCCGAGCGATGCGGCCGCCGCAACCATCCACGCCTGAGTGACTAAAAGAAAACGGCGGCGATCGACCATGTCGGCCAGCGCTCCCGCAGGCAGGATCACCAGGAAAACGGGAAGCATGATGGCCGCCTGCACGAGGCCGACCATAAACGGAGACGACGTCAGCTGGGTCATCAGCCAGGCGGCGCCGACCATCTGCATCCATTTGCCGATGTAAGAAATGACGGCGGCGATCCAAAGCGAGCGGAAAAGCGGTTCGCGCAAAGGCGCCAGCGCGGAATTGCTCTCGTGTTCGTGCGTCCGGGGATGCGTCTGTAAGGATTCTGACATCAGCTTGCCTTGATCTCTGCAGCCGCCGGAAGTGCCGACGCGGAATGGCCAATCGTGATAGCGCCATGCCCGCATGATGTAAAGAAGAATTCCGGCGATCAGGATGGCGATTGCGTAGCGAATTTCCTTAAGGAAATCTTTGCGCGCCAGCAGAATGTATGCGAAACCGACGATGGCCAATATGGCGGGAATCGGATATAGCCACATGCGGAACGGGCGCGGCATATCGGGCCGGCGCACCCGCAGAACAATAATGCCGATGGCTTGAAGGATGAATTGCAGCAGAATACGAATGACCACCAGCGCCGAGATTACGTCGGCAAGCGAGAAAAAGCAAAACAGCAGGCCGGCGCCGCCGAGAGCCAAGAGTGAGATATGCGGAAAGCGGTACACAGGATGGATCTTCGAGAAAACCTTGAAGTAATTTCCGTCCAGCGCGGCTGCGTAGGGCACGCGTGAGTACCCGAGCATCAGCGAAAAAACAGAGGCGAATGCCGTCCACATGACCAGCACGGTGACCAGGTTCGCAGCCCATGGGCCGTAAATGCGCTCCATGAAAGTCGAAACTACATAGAGCTTGTTGTTGGAATTTGGGGAACGCAGCATCTCGTGCCAATCGACCACGCCGAGGATGCTGATGTTCATCATTAGATATAGACAGGCCACGAGAAAAATCGATAGCAGCAGGGCGCGGGGGATATTTTTGGCCGGCTCTTTGATCTCGTCGCCAAGGAAACAGACGTTGTATGCGCCCCAGTAATCGTAGGTGGCGATCAGCATGGCCGAGCCCAGGCCGAGCCAGAAGTTTTTGGTCAGCGTGAACGCGCCGGGCGGAAAGCTCAAGGCGCGTGCAGCGTTGAAGTGCGTGAATCCCGCGAAGATAATCCAGACGAATGGTGCCCATCACCCCGAACCAGAGGAACTTCGAAAGGAAACCGATATCGGTGATGCGGCGATAGAGCAAGCAACACAGCAATCAGCACGATTCCGATGGCAATAAGAGTTGTGCCAGCGGCCGCCCAGTGAAATTGCAATGTGCCGAGCAAAGGCAAATGCAGGTTCCAGTTGCGAGAGGCGTATTGCTGTTCCAACCCCGGAAGCAGATAAGCCGCGTAGCTAGCGAATCCGATTGCGCCAGAAGCGATCGATAACGGAGCGCTGAAGGAAAGCTGCCAGATAAACAAAAACGAAACCAGCTTGCCGAGACGATGCGGGCCATAGATTTCGCGAAGATACTGGTATGACCCGCCCGATCCGGGAATCGCAGCGCCCAGTTCTGCCCAGACCAGGCCATCGCAGGTCGCGAGCAGCGCGCCGATTACCCATCCCAGCATGGCTTGCGGGCCGCCCATTGCGCTGACTACGAGGGGAATGGTGATGAACGGGCCCACGCCGATCATGTCAATCATGTTGAGCGCGGTAGCGCTCCACAGGCTGATGCCGCGGATGAGCTTGGGCGAGTGCTCGGATTGGGGAAGCGTAGACATTTGATTAAAGCGGCGAGCGGCGAGCTACGAGCAGCGCCTCTTGTTCTCAGGTTGCTCTTTGCTCACGGCTCGCAGCTTACGAATGGTGCCCCGCGCTCACCAGATTAACGAATAGACGAATTGCTCCCGGCACTCCCGCAGGCAACTGACGGAAGAACGCGTATCCGGTAAAGATGTATGTTCCTTTGCCATACTTCGCGATCATCAGTCCGCCTTTTTGGTCGGGCTCATTGGGATCGTGACACGAAAGCAGGGGCTCGAAGTGATCGTCCCATTTGTCCATAAAATAAAGACCGCGCTCCTGCACCCAGCCGTCGAAATCTTTCTGCGTAATTTCGTTCGGGTAATGAAACATCGGGATCATTCGGCGCGAGAATCTGCACCGGAGCCTCTTCAACCGAAACCCGCGCCCGGCTCAGTTCGGCAGGATACGGCGTGAGATGCTCGCTGTTGAAATCCGAAATGCTGTTGTTGTTCTGCACAATTAAAGTTCCGCCATTGGAGACGAAATCCAACAGCTTTTTGTTATTTGCGACCAGTTCTTTTTGCGTATCGTAGGCGCGGACGCCAAGAACGATCGTCCCATATTGCGCGAGATTTGCTGTCGCCAATTTGTCCGCAGGTAGCAACGTCACATTCATTCCGATCTGCTGTAGCACGGTTGCGATATCGTCGCCCGCCCCCATGATGTATCCGACTTTGAGGTCCTTCGGAACCTTCACATCCACGATGCTGATGTGCTGTACGGCGGGTTCGAAGTAATAAAAGGAGCCAAGGTCCTTGCGGGTGACGAGGGTGTAACCCACCGAATACTGGGTATCTTTAGCGTTCAGAGTTGCTTGCAATTCGGTCCTGCTTTGCTGAAGGTTTTGAGAGGAAGCGGTGAATTTGAAGTTCTGTTTATCGCCGCGTTTGGGCAGTCTCACTTCCTGATTTTCCGGCGCGGAACTCCAGCTTGCGGGCAATTCGAGCCGCAAAGAGCCGCTAGGCGCTCCTGTGAGATTTGAAACTACCCCGACTCCCGCTGTAGTGGTGTTCCCCTCCGCGACCGGCATTACTCTCTGACTCGGTTGAACCGCGACCGAGAAGGCCGGGGTTATCGCGAGAGCCCTCTTTTGCAGTTCGCCATGCTGATCTTTAATTGGCACCTCCACTTCCGAGGAAATTGTGCCTTGCGGTGAAGCTTTGGCTTTCTTTCTTAAGAAGTCTGGCGCGGGAGAATGGAATCGACTATGGCCGGCAACTTCGAAATCGATGTTCACCTGCAGTGGCGGCGGTGGAAAGGAAAGCGTCGCGTATGCTTCGTCGTCGATCTTATTGATAGATTCAGTTTGAGGATTATCGCGGTGCCAGTATGGCCGGGTAATCGGCGCATCTTGCGGTATTAACACGAGGAAGTTCGCGTAATAGTCCTCGCCCGGACCGATGGTGGTTTGATCCGCATGCATTTGGCGTACCCAATCGCGGTGATTAAGCGCGGCATTGTCAATAGTCATCCAATATTTAGAGCCGTTGTGTAGCTTGGCGATTACTTCAAGCTTCTGCCCGGGCGAGACGTTAGTCAGTGCTTCTGCTTCAGTCGGCACCGGAGCCGCTGGACCTTGCGGGGGAGCGACGGTCACATCTAAGTTCAAATTCAGTGCCAAGTTGAGCGCACTTGTAGCTTGCTGCTGTTTAGCCGAGACAGATTGAAGTAATGCACTTTTTTCGTCGGTTGAAATAGTGCTTGCATTGATTCGATCGACAACTGCTCCCAACTCCTCCACATCCGCTGAGAGGTCCCCGACAGAATCCTTTATGTGATCGGCAAGCTTGGCAAGCTCTGCCTTTGCCCATGGAAATTTGGTTTCATCTCCGAGTTTCGCTGATAATGCCGGCAGGCTGGTGTCGATTCCATCAAACAGATCTTTTTCGTGACCGCTCGCGTCTTTGGTGTTCGGTATGACGGAGTCTGCCAGTTTGTAAAATGCGATTCGCGGACCTGAGGGAATTTTCAAATCTCCAAGGCCTTGCGATTCCTGATGGCGCAGACCCTCAATCGCAAACTGCGAATAAGACATCCCCAGCACCGGATCTTCTTCGCCGGTGTTCAGCTTGACGGTGTAACTCTCATCAGCGCATGTGCTGGCGCCGAAGCCGCATACATTTCCGATGTAAAGTTTCTTCGGCTGCCAGGACTGAAGGCCTTCTTTGATTTGCTCAGGGAATCGGTTCGGATCTCCGGCGGCACGAAAGGCTTCCTGGGTCAGGATCGCGGATGCCTGGTGATGTCCGTGGCCGTCGCGGTCGGTGCCGGAAAAACGCGCGATCAGGACGTCGGGGCGAAACTCGCGTATGACGCGCACGATGTCAGCGAGCGGAACGTCGTGTCCTCCCCACTTCTGGAAAGTTTCTTCGGGCGTCTTCGAGTATCCAAAATCTGCGACGCGCGTGAACCGCTGCTCGACTCCGTAATAGCGATCGGCCGCGAGTAACTCAAGGGTGCGCAGAATGCCAAGTTCATCTGAGAAAGTATCGCCAGTTTTATTTTGTCCACCTTCGCCGCGAGTAAGCGTCAACAGGAGGGTCTGAATGCCTTTGCCGCGGGACTCGAGTGTAAGCAGGCCGCCGTCTTCGTCGTCGGGATGGGCGACCACCATCATCAGGCGACCGGTGGTTTGCAGTTTGCGCAGTTCTTGCTTCAGGCCGGCGGAGCCGGTGTCCTGGGGAAGAGGATCGAGATAAAGGTGACCGGAGCCCCCGTGTTCAGCAAGCGCGGACGGAGTTGGCGCTGGATTCGCACCCGAATTTGCCGTTTGTGCGAAGGAGGTTCCGAGAAGAAGGAGAATGCACGCAAGCAGTGCCGAGATTGAGTCATTACTGCAATTAGACCGGCGGGAGGGCACGGCTTCAATCCGTGCCGATAACTCCCTCCGGGGAGAGATTTCGGCACGGCTGGAAGCCGTGCCCTCCGGTTCCTGCAGAAACGCGGCCTTCTTCGTTTGCATAGCTATGGGACTACAGCAGCAGCTGAATGGAAGCAAAATTTGTGTCATGGGTAGATAGTGAGCTTCCCATGATCTCATGAGATTGAATGATAGGTGCGCGTGGCACTCACACGTTAAGGAACTTATTGAGGAAAATTAGATGACCAGGAATGATTTCCGACCAAGTGATCTTTATCGACTGAAGAGATTTGGGCGTTCAGCCAGCAATTAGCCTCGTGTATTCCTCGTATCTGGAGTTTTAAGTAATTGTCGGTCAGCGCTTCCGTGCAGGTTCCAGCTGCAGTTTCGGAGATTACGTTGAGCGTGATCGCCTCGATCTTCTGCCCGACAAACTTCCGCATGAAGGCGCGCTTTTTCTCTGCCGCCAACTCCCGCAAAACGCGATTTCGTTCACGTGCCAGGTGCACGGGAACTGTATTGGGCATAGTTGCAGCTGGAGTTCCTGGCCGTGCCGAGAATGTGAAGACGTGCAGATAGGTGAAAGGCAGTTCTTCGATCATGCGGCGAGTATCTTCAAATTCAGAATCGGTCTCGCCGGGGAAGCCGACCATAACGTCGGCGCCGATGGCTGCAGTCGGCATGGCGGCGCGGATTTTTTCTATCTTCTCGCGATAATGCCAAGGTCGATATTTTCGATACATGCGACGCAACACCGTGTCACTTCCGGATTGCATGGGAACGTGCGCGTGTTTGGCAATGCGTGGAGAGTTTGCCATCAAGCTGATTATTGACTCGCTCCAGTCCATGGGCTCGACGGAAGAGATGCGGAGTTTTTGCAGCGTTGTGTAGTCAAGAATCCCGCGAAGGAGATCCTCAAACCCTGGCGGGCGAAGGCGCCCGCCCCACACGGTTTCATCTTGGAAGTCCCGTCCCCAGCGGCCGAGGTTGATGCCGGAGATGACGACCTCGCGGTATCCGGACTCGACCAACTGATTCACTTCGCGCAGAACGTCGTCCAGTTTTAGCGATCGGCTGCGGCCCCTCACCGAGGGAATAATGCAAAATGAGCAGCGGTTGTTGCATCCGTCTTGAACTTTGAGGTTGGGCCGAGTGCGTTCATTGGCCGAGTCAAACACCGGGGCTGCGATCAGTTCGGTGTGCGCAAAGATGTCAGAAGCGAAAATCGAACCACCAAACGAATCCTGCCCACTGGTCAAACTTGAAAGCCAAACGAAGTTTGCTTCCGAACGGTCCTCTATCTGCGATCGCAATGCAATATGCGCCAAAGCATTCTTGTGCGAGTTGCCGACCACTACCGACACACCGGGCAGAGCAGCAACTTGATTGGGCACGCGCTGAGCGTAGCAGCCAGTAACTATTACTTTCGCGCCAGGATTCTCGCGGCGCACCCGGCGAATGGCGGCGCGCGCATCCTGTTCGGCGGAAGCAGTTACAGCACAGGTGTTTAGCACGACGTATTGCGCGTTTCTGGGATGATCGGCGCGACTGAGGCCGTGTTCCCGAAATTGTTCTTCAATAGCGGCGCCGTCCGCCTGAGTAGCACGGCAACCGAAATTTTCTACGTAAAAGCTGGACACACCACTATACTAACGTATGTAGATCGCCGGATTCTGCGGAGAGGCCGTGCGGTTCGCAGTCCGTATTCGAGGTCCTTATGAAGCGCAAGATCCTGCTGGTGGACGACGACGCAACCGTATTGCTGACGCTGAAAGCGGTGCTCGAACTGAATCACTTCGATGTGCAGACGGCATCTTCGGCGGCTGAAGGCATCGAGAAACTGATGTCAGGCGAATATGACATGGTCATAACAGACTCGCGTATGGAAACTGATGACGCGGGTTTCCACGTGATTCGCGCAGCGCGACAGCAGCGATATAATCCCGCAACTGCGCTGCTCACAGCGTATCCGCCGCGCAATATGGAAGGGAAGCAAAGCAGCGCGCAGTCGGTACTTGTGAAACCTATCGGTACGCAGGACTTACTGCGGCAGATTGAGGCTTTGCTGGTGCAGCATCAGGACGAAAAGCAATCGCGAGCGCGCCTGGCACACTACGACGCTACAGCCTCACAGAAGCAACAAAAGGCCGGCTAACCTCGCATCCAGCCTGAGCCAGCCGGTATTCTTTCTTGAAATTCAGGCGCTCGCAGCTTGACGGCGGTCCCGGAAACACTCCCGGCAAAATACCGGACGGCCCTGCGTGGGACGGAAGGGCACAGTCGTCTCCTTACCGCAGTGTGAGCAGACCGCGGTGGTCTCGACTTTTGGCCGCGATGGGAAGCCCTGCCTAACCGGAGCAGCGCCCACTGATGTGAGCCGCTTGATCTTGCAAGTCTTGCAGCGCTTGGGTTCGTTTTTAAATTGCTTGTCGTGGAAAAAAAGCTGTTCGCCTGCGGTGAAGACGAAGTCCGCTCCGCAGTCAATACACTTTAAAGTCCTATCCTGGAATTCCATCCGAGAGCTCCTTATGGCCCAGCCCCATAGGCGCGACGCTGTGGCGTGCGACCATGTGTGATCGTGCCCCCTGTTCTAACTATTACCCTTGGGTTCGGCCCTCCGCACGGGGAAGTGTGCGGGATACAACTTAAAAGTCCCGGCAGGAGATTAATTTAATAAGAGTGTCTTAATAATTGGGTGTGAGGCCCGCACTTCAGCGGCTGCGGCCCTACCGCGCTATTCCTGCTCTTTGTGTTGATTCTTGCGGTTGCGTTTGCAGGCCAGCGCTGCCTTAACTCGCTTCTTCTCGCCTGGCTTCAGGTAAAAGGAGTGACGCTTCACTTCATTTAATGAGGTCTTCCTGCTGTACCTTGCGTTTCAACTGGCGAAGAGCATTTTCGAGCGACTCGCCTTCCTGCAATCGAACTTCTGCTAACTAAACTGCACCCCCAGACTGGTCCAGAATGAACCCGTCATTTATTGCAATTTGGCCGCATAAAGTCAAGTAAATATGCGATTTGTCAACGGGAAAACTGGCTCTTTGGATACGGTTTGAATTTTCCTGATTCAGAATCCTAAACGCAAAGCGAACTGAATTTGTCGTGGGGCGTAAGCGTTAGTCGCATGCATGAAATTTGTCGGAACCTGATAGTAGGCAGGAAAGTAGCTGATTCCAATGATTTTAGTTCCGTAATTGAATTGCGCGGCATTGCTGACGGCGCCATCGCTGGTCAGCTGAAAGCGGCTGTTGAGGCGATTGAAGAGGTTGAACGACTCGGCGGTGAATTCCAGTTTCCATCCGTTCCTGGCGAAAAGTCGGCGCGCGATCCGCATGTCTGTACTTGAATAATCCGGGCCGACGAATGAATTTCGGCTCGCTCCCGGCAAGCGGTCGTTGCCATAATTTCCGTCCTGGTTGGCGTCGCCTTCGACCGTTGCGTCCACCGGGCGTCCACTGCCGGCGGTGATGACGCCGGAATTTTTCCAACCTTTAGTCACCTTACCTAGCACGCCCCGACCGCCGTTAAGTGCGCGAGGTTCATACATCCAGGAGAAGACGAAGCGATTACGCTGGTCGGTGACGCTGTTCGCCCGCTCAGAATTTGGCGCGTAGGAATTCTGCACGGTCGCGGGAACGCCGGCGACGAGTGCATCCTGCCCATCGTCGATGACATGCGCGTACGTATACCCAAGGCGAAAATAAAGTCCATGAGTCATCTGGCGCCGAATCGAGATTGTCCCGCCGTGGTAGACACTTGACGCTGCACTCTCATACAAGTCGATCGATCCCAATTGAGGGATGGGCCGTGCCAGAGGATTAATGCAAGGCGGAAAGGGACAGGTGAACGAAGGGGAATCTTGCCAACTGGCAAAAGTATCCACTGTTCCGTAGCCGAGTAGATTCGCCCCTGACGCGTTGTAGATCGGGTATTCGACCGGGGTCGGCGGTGGAAGGTTGACGTCACGCGCGCGGATCAGGTCTTGCCCCCGAACGAAAGAGTATGAAATTTCTCCGACGACTCGATTGGCAAGTTCGCGCTCCAGGCTGACGCTCACTTGATGGACCTCGGGCGAACGAAAGTTGTGGGCGAAGGCGGAAATATCAGTTTGAGCAAATTGCATCAAGTTCGCCGGGACGGAACAGGAATTCGCCAGTAGCCCGCAGTTCACCAGCGAAAAAGGATATTGCGGGAAGATTTGCTGGGCGTAAAAGTTTGTTTGGTTGAGGAAGATCGAGTTAGGGTTGAGGCCATTTTGAGTTTCGATGGTCGAATTGTAGATTTGCGGGATGCGCGGATAGAAGAGACCATATCCGACTCGTGCAACTAGCGGGCGTTGATCGCCGATTGAATACGACAATCCGACTCGCGGCGCGAAATCTTTGGAATTGAACGGGACCTTGCCGGAATCCGGCCATAGCGGATTTGTCCGTAGATATTTGGTACTGAAGGTTTGGAGGTCGTAGCGAACCCCCAGGCTGATGTCGAAATGGTCGGTCACTCGAATCATGTCCTGCGCGAAGGCCGCATATTCGTTGGTGTCGGGATGGCTGACGGCGGATCCAAAGTTCTGGACATAATAATGAGGGACTTGATGCGCATAGGCGCGCAACGGAGTCAGTTCCAGTCCGCCAAGCTGAGGCTGAAAAGTAAACGGATTGACGCGAATGGGATCGAAAATAAACTCGCCCCCAAAGTTCGAAGGAAAGAAGTCGTAGATTTTGGTGATCAGCGCATCGCCGCCAAATTTCCACGAATGCCGCGAACCTTCCCGGCTGATAGTTTCGGCAAAATGGCCGCGGTTCTCGTGGGTTTCGCGAGGGAGGATGGTTGACCGGCCAAATCCATCGAGTATGCCGGGGACGCGCGTCAGCGGAGTGTTCGAATTGGTTTGCGACCATTGCAGGTCGCGTGAAAACTGCGCCCGCAGATGGCTCACCGTGCGCCATGAAAGTACGCTGGTGAGAGATGCGGTGGCGGTTTCGGTCTCGACATTTTCGATTCCGTTGTCCGAAATCCCGTACGTGGTCAGCGGACTGGACGGATCCATGAAGACGTTGTTCGCTCCGGAATAGCGTGAGGTGTTTAGCCGCAAGGCGAGTTGGTTATGTTGCGAAATGTTTACGTCCAGCTTGGCGAAGCCGGCGTTGCCCAGCAGCTTTGAGGGATAGAGGCCTGCTTGCTTGGTGAGTTGGGAGGCGGCTGCAAAAACCAGGGCCTGATCGTCGGCTTCGAAATCACCCGGTGTGAAGGGCCCCGCGCCTAATTGCGGAATGACGCTGGCCCCGCCGTTCACAAAGCGCACGACTGTTGGTTCGTGAAAAATGTGCTGGTCGTATCCCGCAAAGAAGAAGACGCGATTGCGACGCAGCGGTCCGCCGAGTGTGAATCCGAATTGTTGCTGATCGTCGCTGGGTTTGATGTCCAGTTCCGGATCGCGTGCGTCGAAGCTGCTGTCGCGCAGGTAATAAAATGCCGTGCCGTGAAGCTGGTTGGTTCCTGATTTAGTAACCACATTCACTACCGCGCCGCCGGTCCGTCCCGATTCAGCGGAAGTGGAATTCGGCGAGACTCGAAACTCCTGAACCACTTCATTCGAGAACTGGTAGGGCGCGCGGTAGCGGCCACGCGCCTGACCGAAGAAAGCATTGTTGTTGTCGCCGCCATCGACCAGGTAGCTGGTTTGAAATCCGCGAATGCCTCCGAATGAGAGATCGCCATTGGAGGTTGAATTCTGTCCGCGCGGATCGGTGGTTGCCTGCGACGTGAGCAAGGACAGGTCGGTGAAGCGGCGTCCGTTCAGCGGAAGATTGAGAATAGCGCGTTCATCGATGACTGCAGACAAGCCGTGAGGCTCGGTCTCCACCGCCCGCGGCTCGGCGGATACTGTAATGCTTTCTCGCGCTCCGGCAATCTGGAGCTTGAACTGGATTTCTGTCACGCCGCCGAGGTTGACGCGCAAGAACGGACTGAGTTGCGGCGACATTTTGTCTGCTGTCACGCGGGCGGAGTAGTCACCGGGCGGCAGAAGTCCGAAGGCGAATCGTCCTTCGGCATCGGAAGTTTGCTGGTAGTGAAAGGCGGTCGAATCGTTCACCAGTGCGATAACTGCACCGGCGATTCTGCCGCCGGAAGGGTCGAGCACCATGCCCCGGACGGATCCGGTCGATCCATCCTGCGAAAAACATGGCGACGACAAAATGAAAGTTGCCGCAAAGACAAAGATAAAATTCCGCATGGATTCACTCCGCTAGGAATAGTGAAGTGAGTCCAGCCTCGACGGGAGACTCATCTCATATAACACGAACCCGAGCGCGAGTCAGTGATGTGTTAGAAAAATTTTGGCCGGCGTTCCGCAATGGGAAAATTTGTTAGCATTTAGCCCGAGATCAGCGCCGAGCGATGAGCGGCGAGCTTCGAGGGGGTTTGCTCATAGCTCACTGCTCGCCGCTCACTGCTCGTACGTGCTAAGTGCTCCTTCATGATCCGCTCCTATAAAGGCCTTTCGCCCACCGTCCCGAGTTCGTGTTATGTCGATGACTCGGCGCAGATTATCGGTGACGTAGTTCTCGGCGAGCACGCCAGCGTGTGGATGAATGCAGTGTTGCGCGGCGATGTGCATTCAATTCGAATCGGTGCGCATTCGAACATTCAGGATTGCAGCGTGCTTCACGGCATGAAGGAGCAGTACGGAGTTTTTCTTGGAGAGTACGTCACCGTGGGGCACACGGTCACGCTGCACGGGTGCACGATTGAGGACCGTTGCCTGATCGGCATGGGTTCGATCATTCTGAATGGGGCGCGAATTGGCGCCGGTTCGATTATCGCGGCGGGAACCTTGATTCCTGAGAAGACGATCGTTGAACCGGGGTCGCTTTGGATGGGATCGCCCGGAAAATTTCGCCGCAAGTTGGAGCCGAAAGACCAGGAAAGCATCATGCGCTACGCGAACAATTATTTGGGATACAAAGAGGCGTATCTGGCGGAGAGGAAATAGCAGTCAGCACTCAGCATTGCGCGGGTAGAATTCCCTGAGAGTTCGGCGCTGATGCCGCGCGTTGTTGGGGTCCTTCGACTCCGAAAAATGCTTTCGCGAACGAAAGCATTTTCTGCGCTCAGGATGACAGGTTTTTAGGCTGTAGGGCACGACCACGACTCACGACGGACGACGATCATGATCAAAGCAGTCCGAGGAACGCGCGATCTTCTACCGCCGGAGACGGCGCTGTGGAACTTTGTCGAGGCCACGGTGCGTGATGTGTTCCGCGCCTACAACTTCCACGAAATTCGTACGCCGATTTTCGAATCTACGGAATTATTCGCACGTGGAGTCGGCGAAGAGACCGACATCGTTTCGAAAGAGATGTACACCTGGAAGGACCAAGGCCGAGCCGAGAGCGATAAAGGTCAGTCGCTCACCCTTCGTCCCGAAAATACCGCTGGCGTTGTGCGCGCCTATATCGAGCACAAACTCTGGGACCGAGGCCTCAACAAGCTTTTCTACATCGGGCCGCAATTTCGCCGCGAGCGTCCGCAAAAAGGCCGGTATCGCCAGTTCTATCAAATCGGAGCCGAGGTCATCGGGCCCGCAACTTCGGGAAGCGAATCACCGGCGCGCGACGCGGAAATTCTTGAACTTCTGGCAACATTGCTCGATCGTCTCGGAATCACCGGCTGGCAACTGGAACTCAATTCGATCGGGTGCGCGAATGATCGCGCGGCCTACAACGAAGCTTTGCGGAAGGCTCTCGATCCGGTCAAGGACAGAATGGATCCCGACTGTCAGCGCCGCGCGGTGACCAATCCGTTACGCGTATTCGATTGCAAAGTTCCCGAAGACCAGCCGATTATCGAGAAGCTGCCGCGCATCAGCGAATTTCTTGATGAACCATGCCGGCAACACTTTCAGCAGGTGCAGGATATTCTGAAATCGGTTGGAGTTCCGTTCACACTGAACGACAGATTAGTTCGCGGCCTCGACTACTACACCCGCACCGCTTTCGAATTCACACACGGGAATCTGGGAGCGCAGAATGCGATTCTCGGCGGTGGGCGATATGACGGTCTTTCCGAAGGCCTCGGCGGTCCGCCCGCTCCTGGCATTGGGTTTGCCATTGGCGAAGACCGGCTGGTGATGTCGCTGGGCAAAACTCCAGAAGATGTGTTGCGCAAGCCCGACGTTTATGTCGCCCCGCTAGGCGCCGGTATGAATAAGGAAGCAGCCCGGCTGGCGCGAGAGCTGAGGAAGCATGACATAGTGGTCGAACTGGGAGAGGAAAGTTTCCGGCTAAAAAAGTCCCTCGAGACCGCCAGCAAGCTGGGCGCAAAATACGCACTGATCGCAGGTGAGAACGAACTCAGTACGGGTGTGTTTGCGCTGAAGAATCTTGGGACCGGCGAGCAGGTCTCAGTACCTCGATCAGAACTTGCGAAGCGAATCGAGCAGTGAGAGTTTCAATAAGAAGGAGATCAAGGATGAAACCGGCGTTTCACCTCCCCATACTTTTTTGCCTGCTACTTCCGTCGGCAAATTTACTCGCGCAAGTTGCCCAATCCGCCGAGACCTCCGGCCCCCTGGTGCAAGCGCTGATGGAGAAATCTAATGAAGTACACAGCTTAAGGAAATCAAAAGATTTAACCGGTATTAAGTCGTTGCTGACCGATGATTTTGAGTACGTAGGCGGCGATGGCAGGCTGCATCACCGTGACGAATTGTTGGGTGACATGCAGGATGGCTTGCTTCGCGACTTCAAACTTTACGAGCCGCAGGCTGTACAAATCGATTCGAGCACAACACTGCTTACTTACAATGCGATTCTGGACATGCGCGAAGGCGATGAGCCCGGCATGGCGCCGCGATATCAGAAAGTTTCTGACTTGTGGGTAAAGCAGGGAAGTGACTGGCGGTTGAAGTTCGAGCAGGCCACGCCGGTGCGGCCGATCGACTGACCGTCTATTGACCGACATGTGTGGCCGGGCGCCCTGCCGGCAGACTTTCGCGAGTTTTTTTGCGGGCTTGCCCGGACGTGGACGCCCGGGCCTAGGCGATCAAAATCACGCCTCCGTTTATAATTCCTGATTCAGCCCACTGACAGATCGAGCCTTCAGCTATCAGCTTCCAGCTGTGAGCGGAGGCGAATCCGCATCCAGATTGATCTGACGGCTGATGGCTGACAGCTACTCCGAAAGGCAAAACTTGCTCGATTTTTTAGGCGATTTAGAACGCACACACATGTGCGGCGCTCTCCGCCCCTCTGACGCGGGAGAGCAAAGCTGTGCTCATGGGATGGGTCAACCGCCGCCGCGACCTCGGCAGCATCATCTTTCTTGATCTGCGCGACCGGACGGGTGTGACCCAAGTCGTATTGAATCGCGAGTTGAATCCCGCCGCCCATCAGAAAGCGGAGCAACTGCGCAACGAATACGTGATCGCGGTGACCGGAAAAGTTAAACGCCGCGATTCTGACACCATCAATAAAAACATTCCCACCGGCGAAGTCGAACTGGTAGTCGACGAATTGCGCATTCTGAATGAATCGAAGCAGCCGCCGTTTCTTCCCAGCGAAACCGTTCTGCCGAATGAAGAGATGCGGCTGAAGTATCGCTATATCGATCTGCGGCGCGAGCCCATGCAGTTCAACATCGAGATGCGGCACAAGGTTTCAAAGGCGATTCGTGATTATCTTTCGGAGCAGGGCTTCTTCGAGATTGAAACCCCGTTCATGACGCGTTCTACTCCGGAAGGCGCGCGCGATTATCTGGTGCCCAGCCGGGTGCAGCCGGGTAGCTTTTACGCACTGCCGCAGTCGCCGCAGATGTTCAAGCAGATCCTGATGATCTCGGGCTTCGACAGATATTTTCAGATCGTGCGCTGCTTCCGCGATGAAGACCTGCGCGCCGATCGCCAGCCGGAGTTTACGCAGATCGATCTGGAGATGACCTATCCGCGGCCGGAATCGGTGTGGGCGGTGGTCGAAGGATTTCTGACAGCGGCATTCAAGGCTGCAGGGCACGACATCAAGACGCCGTTTCCGCGCATGAGTTATGACGAAGCCATTCGCCGCTACGGCAATGACAAGCCTGATCTGCGTCTGCCCGCGATGGTTGATGCTCGCGAGGCGTTGACGACAGAAGAGTGGGACGAACTGGCTGCGAAATTTCGCATGCGCAAAGAATTTCCGCTGCAGGTCATTCGCATTCCGAAAGCCGGCGATATTTCCGGGACCGAGCGGCGCACGATTGGAACTTACGGCGCTTATCAACATGTGCAAGGGCCTTCGTTCGTGCAGTTGATGACCGATCCCAAGCGCTTTGCGAAAGATTATCCGGGGCTTTCCGACAAGATCATGAGCTACTCGGCGATCGAGCCGGATGATCTGTGGTTGCTGGCCGGCGCGGCCAATCGCGAAGAAAATGCCGCCGTGATGGACCAGAGCGTGCAGCATTTCTGCGAGAAGTGCGGATTTCTGCGGCTGGATCTGGCCCAGAAATATGCGGCGAAGCACAAGGCGTTTGAGAAGACTGGCGATCCGGAGAAGGATTTTCGCTTTCTCTGGGTCAGCGACTTTCCCATGTTCGAGTGGGACAAAACTGAAAAGCGCTGGAACCCGGCGCACCATCCGTTCACTTCGCTGCATGAGGAAGACATGGCCAAGCTGGAAGCGAACATCGATTCAGTGCACGATCCCAAATCGCCGCTGGGCGAGATTCGCGCGCTCGCCTATGACGTGGTGCTGAACGGAACGGAGTTGGGATCGGGCTCGATTCGTATTCATCGCCAGGACATTCAAGCCAAGATTTTCCAGGCGCTAGGCATGAGCGATGAAGAGGCGCGATCGCGGTTCGGATTCTTTCTGGAAGCGCTGGAGTATGGCACGCCTCCGCATGGCGGCATCGCTCTGGGACTGGATCGCATTGTGATGATTTTGGCGGGCGCAGAAAGTTTGCGCGAAGTCATTCCATTCCCGAAGACGGCGCGGGCTGTCGATCTGATGGTGGATGCACCGACGCCGGTGAGCGAAGCGTCAGTTGAAGGAGTTGGGGATTCAGGTTCGAAAAGTCAGCGGCGACTGACCTTGGAGAAACGTGTCGATAAATTCCACTGAACGGTTTTCTTCCCGGGTCGATACCTACGTCCGTTTCAGGCCTTCGTATCCCAAACAAATTCTCGAAACCCTGGAGTGTAGCTGCGGTTTCACGCGCGATTCGATCGTTGCGGATATCGCGTCGGGAACAGGAATCTTCACCAAACTGCTGCTTGAGCACGGGAACCGGGTTTTCGGGGTTGAACCCAATGCAAAGATGCGGCTCGCCGGCGAAGAATTTCTTTCGGCGTATTCGAATTTCATCAGTGTGACTGGGACCGCGGAGGCAACGACATTAGACGGGCGTGCCGTCGATTTTGTTATGGCGGCACAGGCCGGGCATTGGTTCGATCGGCCAAAATCTCGCCAGGAATTCACCCGTATTCTGAAGCCGGGTGGCTGGGCAGTCTTGGTCTGGAACGAGAGGAAGACCGACAGCACGCCTTTTCTACGCGACTATGAAAAACTGTTGCTTCGCTACGGCACCGATTACAACGAGGTCCGGCATGAGCACACGGTGGTCGGCGAGTTTTTCGATCCGCTGCCTTTTTGCGAGCGTACCTTCAATCTGCAACAGGTCTTTGACTACGCGGGAGTTGAAGGCCGGCTCATGTCGTCGTCTTATGCGCCGGGGACGGGACACCCTGACCACGTGCCCATGCTGCGCGAGTTGCGTGAAATTTTCGATCGGCACCAGCAAGCTGGAAAAGTCAACATCGAGTATGCGACTCGTATGTTCTACGGCCAGCTGGCTTAAACTTACAAAATGAGTAAAGCGGAGTCCCAAGCGCCGCCCGCCGGCAAAGCGCACTCTGACGAAACAAAATCCTTCCACATGTCGCCTGATGAGTTCCGGCGACATGGTCATGAAGTCATCGATTGGATTGCGGATTATTATTCGCGTATTGAATCTTTTCCGGTGCTCTCGCAAGCAAAGCCCGGCGAGATTCGAGAATCCCTGCCGACAGACGCGCCAATGACGGGTGAAGAATTTCCAGATCTGCTTGCGGATGTCGAGAAGCTGATTCTACCCGGCGTCACTCACTGGCAATCACCGAACTTTTTTGCTTACTTCCCATCGAATGCTTCCGGGCCGGCGATTCTGGGAGACCTGCTGTCTTCGGGCTTAGGGGTGCAGGGCATGCTGTGGGCGACGAGTCCCGCATGCACCGAGCTTGAAACCCGCGTGCTTGATTGGCTGGTTCCTGCACTGGGACTGCCCGAAAAATTTCTTTCTACCAGCAGCGGAGGCGGGGTAATTCAGGACACGGCGTCAAGCGCGAGCTTGTGCGCTGTACTGGCCGCGCGCGAGCGGGCCACGAATTTCAGCTCGAACCGTGAAGGTTGCCGCGGCAAGTTGGTCGCTTACACGTCAGCCCACGCGCATTCGTCGATCGAGAAAGGGGTGAAGATCGCCGGCATCGGGCGGGAGAATTTACGGCTTATCGAAGTTGATGAGCGCTTCGCCATGAAACCCGACGCATTAGCGCTGGCAATAAATAAAGATCGGCAATCGGGATTGATACCATTTTTCGTTTGCGCGACCGTGGGGACAACTTCTTCAAATGCCATTGATCCGGTCTCGCAGATCGGCAAGATCTGCCGTGAACACAATGTGTGGCTGCACGTTGACGCCGCTATGTCGGGAACTGCCGCGCTGTGTCCGGAATTTCGTTACCTCCATAATGGGTTGGAGTTCGCCGACAGCTACTGCTTCAATCCGCACAAGTGGATGTTCACCAATTTTGATTGCGATTGTTTTTACGTGGCCGATCGCAAGGCGCTGATCAAGGCGCTCAGCGTGTTACCGGAATATTTGCGGAACCAAGCCACTGAGTCCGGCGCCGTGATCGATTACCGTGATTGGCAGATTCCGCTGGGACGGCGTTTTCGCTCTCTCAAGCTATGGTTCGTATTGCGCTATTACGGAATCGAGGGTCTGCAGTTTCATATTCGCGAGCACGTTCGGCTGACGCAGCAGTTCGCTGACTGGGTTCGAGGTGACGAAAGGTTTGAAATGGCGGCACCCGCGCCCTTGAATCTGATCTGCTTTCGCTTGAAATCTGGCGACAACGCAAATCAAAGACTGATGGATGTTTTGAATCAGAGCGGTGAGTTGTATCTGACGCATACCCGCTTGAATGACAAGCTCACGTTGCGGCTTTGCGTGGGTCAGACAAACACAGCCGAGCGCCACGTTGCGAAAGCCTGGGGGCTGATTCAGGAAACAGCTCGCAAGCTCAAGGCTTAGCGTGAGTCTGGTTGTTTATGCTTTCACCCCTGCCATCAGCAGGCCGATGACCTTCCATCCCTCTGCGATTTGATTTACATTAGTCCGGCCCACACTCTTGCCCGGGCAATTCACCGAGGAACTCTCAGGCATGAAAAGAATTCTGCTTTTCCTGGCGCTATTTTCGTCTTTCAGCTTTGCCCAAGAGGCAACTCCGCAACGAAATGTTTCGCAGATGTCGCCAGAACTGGAGAATGCGCCCTTCCGCAATCCATCTTTGCCGATTGAGAAGCGAGTTGACGACCTGGTCTCTCGCATGACGCTCGAAGAAAAGGTCTCGCAGATGGTGCACGTGGCGGCAGCGATACCGCGGCTGGGCATTCCTGAATACAACTGGTGGAGCGAAGGATTGCACGGCGCCGCGCGCGAGGGCTATGCGACCGTATTCCCGCAGGCAATTGGGTTGGCGGCGACATTCGATCCCGAGCTGCTGCACAAAGAGGCGGACGTGATCGGGACAGAGTTCCGAGCCAAATACGTTGCCCGCGTCAAAGAAAAAGGGTACAGCGACTGGTTTCACGGACTGACGGTGTGGTCGCCGAACATAAATATCTTTCGCGACCCGCGCTGGGGCCGCGGCCAGGAAACCTATGGGGAGGATCCGTTTCTTACGGCACAAATGGGCGTCGCCTATGTCACTGGATTGCAGGGTGATGATCCGAAATATCTGAAGGCTCTGGCGACCCCCAAACATTTCGCGGTACACAGCGGGCCCGAGCCCACGCGGCATACCGTCGACGTAAAGGTTTCGGCGCACGATTTGGAAGACACGTATTTGCCGGCATTCCGAGCCACTGTAACCGCGGGTGCGGGATCAGTAATGTGCGCTTACAACGCGATCGACGGAAAGCCCGCGTGTGCGCAGCCGATGCTGCTGCAGGAACATCTTCGCGACGACTGGCACTTCGGCGGATATGTAGTTTCCGATTGCGGCGCGGCCAGTGACATCTCGCAAGGGCATCACTACACCAAGACGATGGAGCAGGGAATGGCCGACGCGGTCAAAGCCGGCATGGACATTATTTGCGCATGGCCGCAGGAGCACATTGTCATCGAGCGGGATGCGTTGCTGAAGGCGGTACAGCAAGGGCTGCTTCCGCAAGCTGACGTCGACCGATCCGTGCGGCGCTTATTCACCGCACGTATGAAACTGGGAATGTTCGATCCCCCGGAGTCGGTGCCTTACGCAAGCATTGGCATCGCCGAGAACGACACCGAGGCGCACCGCCAGCTGGCGCTTAAAGCGGCGCAGGAAACGCTGGTGCTGCTTAAAAATTCTGATCACCTGTTGCCCCTCGGCACAAAGTATAAGACCATCGCCGTAGTTGGTCCCAATGCTGACAGCGTCGATCCGCTGCTGGGAAATTACAACGGCACACCGTCAAAGCCGGTCACGATCCTGGACGGTATTCGCAAGCGCTTCTCTGATTCAACGGTTCTCTACGCTGCGGGATCTTCGCTCACCGGGTCGCCGCTCGAACCGATTCCATCCGAGGATTTAAAAGATAAGTCAGGAAAGGCTGGGCTGACAGCGGAATACTTCAAGGGAACAGCATTGCAGGGAGAACCGGTGATTTCCCGCACCGACCCGGCAATCGACTTCAACTGGCGTAGCGGAGCGGGCGCGGAGATCACGGAAGATTTCTCGGTGCGCTGGACAGGAAGCCTGACGGTTTCTGCATCTGGAGACTACGAGATCGGATTTACCGGCACCGATGCGTTTCATTTCTGGCTCGACGGTAAGCTGGTCGGCGAATCCTGGTACAGCGATACCGCCAAGACCCGGAAACAAACTCTGCATCTCGAAGCCGGGCGCGGGTATTCCGTCAAGATTGAATGCTCGCAGGAGGGCAATGCGGGGCTGGCGAAGCTGGTTTGGCATCGCCCCGGAGAAACGGATGATTATTCCGAAACGGTGAGTAAAGCGGACGTGATCGTTGCCGTGCTAGGCCTGGCCGGAGAACTCGAAGGCGAAGAGATGCCAATCCACATCGAGGGTTTCTCCGGCGGAGACCGCACCAGCCTTGACCTTCCGCGTGCGCAGGAACAGTTGCTCGAAAAGCTGGTGGCGAGTGGCAAGCCCGTGGTCTTGGTGCTGATGAACGGCAGTGCGCTCGCGGTCAACTGGGCCGATCAACACGTGCCCGCGATTGTCGAGGCCTGGTATCCGGGCGAAGAAGGTGGGACTGCCGTGGCGGGAGCGCTGGCTGGAGACTTTTCGCCAAGCGGAAAGTTGCCGCTTACTTTTTATAAATCGGTTGATCAAATCCCTGGATTCGACGACTACAACATGAAAGGCCGAACCTATCGCTACTTCACTCGCCAGCCGCTTTATCCGTTTGGTTACGGGTTGAGCTATACGAAGTTTGATTACAGCAATTTGAGTTTCGACAAAAATGCGGTCGAAGCGAAGGATGATGTGGTCGCCAGCGTCGATGTGAAGAACGCAGGCTCGATGGCTAGCGACGAGGTAGTTGAGATTTACTTGGCGCATCCGAATGCAAAAGGCGCGCCGCTTCGGGCTCTTGCAGGATTTAAACGTGTGCACCTTGAAGCCGGCGAGACACAGAAAGTACAAATTACTATTCCCAACCGCAATCTGAGTTTCGTCGACGAAGCCGGAGCACGGCGAATCGCGCCGGGGACAGTTCAGGTCTGGGTTGGAGGCGGGATGCCGGTGGGCCGAGAAGGCTTGATGAAAGCTGGGGGCATATCTGGGGCATTTAAGATCAACGGAGCGGCTACCCTCCCGAAATGAATATTTGAAGTCCTTTACTAGTTTCTCTGGTTACCTTATGTACTCTGTGTTTGAGATTGTGGAAGCTTAACCACATAGGAACAAAGAGTTAACACAGAGGCTGCACAGAGCAAATCATCTTCCAACTATCCGCGGAATGTAGAAGTGAAAGAACGCGTCTGCGCTAGATTGCGTGCAGACCTGCGCATTGGGAGCGCCTGCCTCCGCCCGCGTGAATCCTTTTTCATCCACGGTAATGTGCATCGGTTTTACCGGGCAAAGCTGCGGATCGAGGATGAAGGCGATCGTCATGGGATCAAAGAGCGTTGGCGTTTCCTGTCCCCATTCATGGTAGAGCAAGGTTAATGCGTCGGTGATGGGTGTGCCCGCTTGAAATATAGCTTCGCGCTTAACTTCGTCCAATTTCAATTGAGTCGAGTCGAGAGGCATCATGAAAATCGGCACACCTGAGGCAAAAAGTTTTTGCGCAGACGGAATGTCGTTCTTGATGTTCCACTCCGCGTCTGCCCCATGTGGCTGCGAGTAGCCGAGGTCTCCGTATCCGCGCTCGACTGATCCACCCATCAGCACTACGCGCCGCAGCTTGCGGAAAGTCTGTAAGTCTTTATCGATTAGATATCCCACATTCACTAGCGGCCCAATTGCAACCAGTGTGATCTCGCCGGGGTAGGCGCGGATTTGGTCGAAAACAAAATCGACAGCTCGTGGATGCGAAGATCGCGCAGAATGTCCGCCCTTGGCGTAACGTTGTTGCGTGAAAGTGCCTGCTGACTTGGTTGAGTTTCCGACAGCCACGGGAATCTCCGGTCGCCCCACCTCGTCGAGCAAGCGATCGAGCAACTTGGCACGGGTTTCGGTGTCGCCGAAAGTTGTTGAGATGCCCAGTATTTGGAGTTCGGGACTGCGAATCGCCAATGCGACCGCGAAGGCGTCATCGATATCGTCCCCGATATCGGTATCAATGATTATTTTTTCGGGTTTGACGAGAGAAGGCGCCTGCGAGGATTGGGCGTGGCAAAGAATTGAAGAAAAAATCAGCAACGCGCCTAAAGAATTCAGAGTGACGCGGCCGATCGCTCGTCCGGCAATTAACATGCGAGAAAGTATTTCATAATTCTGTTCAGCAGGCAGTGGCTGGTGGCCCGCTCTGGCTTCCAGAGAGTGCGGTCTCGCTTTACCGATCAGCCGGCCTTCGAATAGAATCTAAAGTTTGCTGCCTGCAACCTTTAGCCGCAAGCGAGCCCGCCTGATTCGGGAAGCACAATGAAAATTCACGAGTATCAAGCTAAAGCAATATTGAAGAAATATGGTGTCGCGGTTCCGCGCGGCGAGATGGCGGAGAGCCGCGATGAAGCCGAGGTAGCAGCAAAATCCCTTTTCGATTCGGGCGCAAGCGGCGTGGTGGTAAAGGCGCAAATTCATGCCGGCGGCCGGGGCAAGGGCGGCGGCGTGAAGATCGCGAAGTCAGTGGAAGAAGCTACCGACATCGCCGCGAAAATGTTGGGCATGACGCTGGTCACTCATCAGACTGGGCCCGAGGGTCGCGTGGTTCGCCGATTACTGATCGAAGAAACATTGCCGATAGAGAAAGAGTTGTATCTCGGAATCGTGATCGATCGTGCCGAGGCCAAGCCGGTTTTTATGGCCTCGAAGTCGGGCGGAATGGAAATTGAACAGGTGGCGGAAGAGAACCCCGATGCGATTATCAAGGAATACATAACGCCGGGAATGGACCTGGAATCGTTTCAGGCGCGCAAGTTGGCGTTTCGCTTGGGACTGAGGCCGGAGCAGATCAATCAGGCAGTCAAATTCATGACCGGGCTGTACAAAGCTTTTCAGGAAACAGATTCGTCGCTGATGGAAATTAATCCTTTCATCACCTGCGCGGATGGCCGATTGTTCGCACTCGACGCCAAGATGAATTTCGATGACAACGCGCTCTTCCGGCATCCCGATCTCAAAGAACTGCGCGACGTCACCGAGGAAGACCCGCTCGAGGTCGAAGCTTCAAAGTACAGCCTGAATTACATCAAGCTCGATGGAAACGTCGGCTGCATGGTGAATGGAGCGGGCCTGGCGATGGCTACTATGGACATCATCAAGTACGCTGGCGGAATGCCGGCGAATTTTTTAGACGTCGGCGGCGGCGCTAACGCCGAGCAGGTCACTCACGCATTCGAAATCCTGCTGAGCGACAAGAATGTTAAAGCCGTGCTGATAAACATTTTCGGCGGAATTCTCCGCGTGGATACACTGGCGCGTGGAGTAGTCGAGGCGGCAAACAAAACGCGGATTCAGCTTCCGGTTGTCCTGCGGCTGGAAGGAACGAACGTGGAGCAGGGCAGGGAAATCCTGAAAGACTCCGGCCTTAACTTTATTGTGGCGGAGACAATGAAAGACGCGGCCGAGAAAGTGGTCGCGGCAGCCCGGGCCGCATGATTGAAATTGGGAAAGACTCCCTCTGTGGCAGTTCCTCTGTGAAACTCCGTGCTCTCTGTGGTTGAGGTTTTGGGTAGCCAGAAAAAGAACGAACCACAGAGGATACAGAGTTTCACGGAGAACAAGCCACCGAGCAGGCACGGGCGCCGCAAAAGCTTGGACTGCACTGAGGTTTCGAAAGACAGATGAGCATTCTCGTAGACAAATCGACGCGCGTAATCGTGCAGGGCCTCACTGGCCGTGAAGGAACATTTCACGCCAAAGCCTGCGCGGAGTACGGCACAAAAATCGTCGGCGGGGTTACGCCCGGTAAAGGTGGAACCACGCACGAAGGCTTTCCCGTATTCAACAGCGTGCAGGAAGCTGTCGACAAGACTGGCGCCGACACCTCAGTCATTTTTGTTCCGCCGCCCTTTGCTGCCGACGCGATCATGGAAGCCGCCGACGCCGAGATCGAATTGATTATCTGCATCACGGAAGGTATTCCGGTGCTCGATATGGTTCGCGCCTGGGAATTTCTCCAGACCCGTCGCGCACGGTTGATCGGTCCAAACTGTCCGGGAATTATTTCGCCGGGCAAATGCAAAATCGGAATCATGCCGGCGCGGATTCATCGCGAGGGGCCGGTCGGAATTGTTTCGCGCTCAGGCACGCTCACGTACGAAGCGGTGTATCAGTTGACCACCCGCGGCATTGGGCAATCCACGGCGATCGGGATTGGCGGCGACCCGATTATTGGAACAAACTTTACTGATGCCCTCGACCTGTTTAATCGCGATCCGCAGACTGAAGCCGTGGTGATGATCGGTGAGATTGGCGGGAATGCGGAAGAAACTGCGGCCGAATTCGTTAAATCGCGAATGAAGAAGCCGGTAATCGGTTTCATCGCCGGGCAAACCGCTCCGCCGGGACGGCGCATGGGCCACGCGGGGGCAATCATCTCAGGCGGGCACGGTACCGCGTCAGAAAAGATCAAAGCCATGCAAGCGGCAGGAATTCGCATGTGTACATCGCCGGCTGATATTGGCGAAACCGTGGACGCAGTCATGGGAAACAAAGTCAACGCTTAGATCAAGGATTACTCCAAGACTCGAATATGAAAACTTTGCAACGCACTCTCACGATTGTTAAGCCTGATGCTGTGCGCCGAAACGCAATTGGCGACATCATTGAACAGTTTGAAAAAAACCACTTTCGCATTCTGGCAATTAAGATGCTGGAAATTTCCAAGCACCAGGCGGAGCAGTTCTACGCGGTCCACGCCAACAAAGGGTTTTTCACTTCTCTCACGGATTTCATGTCCAGCGGCCCCATCGTGGCCGTCGCCCTGGAAAAGGAAAATGGCATCGCTGACCTTCGTAAGCTTATGGGCGCCACCAATCCGGCGAATGCTGAAGAGGGCACGATCCGCAAGAAGTGGGCGCAGAGCATTGAGCACAACGCCATCCACGGATCGGATGCAGAAGACACTGCCCGCTTTGAGCTAAGTTTCTTCTTCGCGGGATACGAACTGGCGCAGTAATCCCAACGCCTGTCCATGTATACATTCGCTGTTAGGCGTATTAAAATGTATACAAGCGGGAGGTCGCAGTTGTCCGAATCATCGGTTCTCACATTGCGCCTTGATGCGCGATTAAAAAAACAACTTGATCGCCTTTCGAAGTCGATGAATCGTACCCGCTCGTTTGTAGCGGCGGAGGCCATTCGCGAATACATTGAACTCAACGAATGGCAAATTGAGCAGGTGAAGGAGGCGCTGGTCGAAGCCGATAAAGGCGATTTTGCCAGCGCGGCGAATGTGTCGCGAGTCGTAAAGAAGTGGACTCGGCGTGCAGATTAGGTGGTTGCGGATTGCGCTAAAAAATCTTGCCGACGAAGCCGAATACATCGCGCTCGACAGTCTCAATGCAGCTGCTAACGTTGTTATCGCGATTACTCAAGCGGTAGACTCGCTCGCAAAATATCCGGCTCTTGGACGCCCCGGGCGGGTGGCGGGCACCCGTGAGTTAGTCGTATCTGGTACTCCTTACATCGTTCCGTATCGCGTACGCGCAGGGTCGGTAGAGATTCTGCGGATATTTCATGGCGCCCGAAAGTGGCCGGAGAGCTTTTGAATCAGCCCAGCGGATCGTACAGCTGTCCCTCTACCCGGTCCGCAGCCTTCGGAAGGTCTTTCTTCGCATATTGCAGGAAGTGCGGAGTGCCGCGATGCGATTCCAGCGCGGCATCGTCCTTGTATTGTTCGTAAATAAAAAACCGGCGCGGTTCGGTGCGATGGCGATGTACCTGAAACATCGCACAACCAGGCTCCTTGCGGGATTCGGCGGTAAGCTTGGAGAAGATATCGGCGACATCCGTTTCCTTCCCGACTTTAGCCATCCAGGTAACTGCCAGAACTACCATCGTCTCTCCCTTTCTTATTTCGAAGCTACTTTCACCGGTGAAGAACCCCTAGCCATGGTCTCCAACTCATCGAGAAACTCATCCACAAAAATCGTTTCCTCGCGGCCCGGGCCGGTTGAAACCACCCCGATGCGCGCGCCGCTTTCTTTTTCAATGAAGGATAGATAGTCTCGTGCCGCTTTCGGCAGCTTCTTAAACTCCGTAATCCCTCGCGTGGATGACTTCCACGCCGGTATCTTTTTGTAGAGGCACTCGATCTCGTCCCATCCACAGGCATCCGCAGGGATTTCTTCGGTGTGACGGCCGTTGATTTTGTATCCCACGCAAACCGGTATTTCTGCCAATTCATCAAGCACGTCAAGCTTGGTGACCACCAACCACGATGTGCCATTGATCATGCCCGAGTAGCGCAACAAGGGCAGGTCTAGCCATCCGCAGCGACGTGGACGTCCGGTGACGGCGCCAAATTCGTTGCCACGTTTGCGAATTGCGTCGCCCACCGAGTCAAAAACCTCCGTGGGGAACGGCCCTTCGCCTACGCGAGTGCAGTAGGCTTTGGTGACGCCGATCACCGAATCGATCGCTGTTGGTGCGACCCCGGTGCCGATCACTGCGCCGCCTGAAATCGCGCTGGACGACGTCACGAAGGGATAGGTTCCGTGATCGATATCGAGCATGGTGCCTTGCGCTCCCTCGAACATGACTGCGTGACCCTCGGCGATCGCACGATTCAGCAGCACTGCCGTGTCGCAAACAAAGGGCGCGAGCTTCCTGGAGGCCTCAGCGTACTCCTCGTACATTTTGTCTGCGTCTAGCGGTTCGGAGTTGAAGAGTGCGTGCGCGATCATGTTCTTTTCGCGGCAGGCATTTTCCACATGTTTCTTGAGCAGATCGAGGTCAAGCAGGTCAATGACGCGAAGGCCACGGCGTCCAGCTTTGTCTTCGTATGCTGGACCAATGCCGCGAGAGGTCGTGCCGATCTTTACTCGTCCGGGCGCGTTTTCGGAGGCCAGTTCGATCATTCGGTGATAGGGAAGGATTACCTGCGCGCGATTGCTGACGAACAGGTTTCCATCGACTTTTACGCCGGCATCTCTGAGGCCTGCAACTTCCTTGAGGAACGCGATGGGGTCCAGCACCACTCCATTGCCGATCACACTGCGGCAATCCTGACGCAACACACCACATGGGACCAACTGCAAGACGAAACGCTTTCCGTTAATGATGACGGTATGACCGGCGTTGTGGCCGCCGGCGTAACGTGCCACGACGGAAAATCTTTCCGAGAGCACGTCGACGATCTTGCCCTTGCCTTCATCTCCCCACTGGGCACCGACTACGACCGCGGTCTTGCCTGTCTTCAAATCTCGCTCCTCATTTTTGTTTGACGATTACCACCCCGGGGTCTGCACACACACCCGCACTGCGGAGAAACGTAAGATCTGGGATTTGCCGGGTAGAGGTGTACTAAGAATAATAACCTGCGGGGGAACCCCAGCCAAGCGCATTTCGTGGACCTGCACAATGGCACAATAGGGTGGCCGACCGCACACATTCAATTAGTGAGTGAGAACATTGACGCTGGCCCCGTCCGAATGCTATAAAAGCTAGTTTTGTGCGAGTCTGTCGAGGGAGGTTTTCAAAACTCCCACCTGCAGGCGGAACGCACGGAATTTCCGACGCGGCCAAATCAGCACTCCTTCATTTGCGGTGGAAGCGTGTTCGGATGCGGAAGGTTCAAGTTCTGTCAGCAGGAACAAGAAAACCATCGCACAGAATCGGCCTGAACGCGTAGTCATCGTGGTACGTCAAAAATCGGAGGAATTTCCATGCGCATCGGCTTGCACGGGATTGCGTCTAAAACGAACCGCATTGCCCAATCTGCAGCAGCCCTTTTTCTTTTTCTTACCGTTGGAGCGTCGGCGGCTCTGGCTCAACCCGAACAGGTGAGCGGCGAAGCCAACCTAAAATTGCCCGATCTTTCCAGTGTCACTTTTTGGGGAGGCATGAATGGGCACAATCTGCTGCTGATCGGACTGCTGTTTTGCGTATTCGGATTGGGATTCGGCCTGGTCATCTATTCGCGGCTGAAAAACCTGCCTGTCCATCGCTCGATGCTCGACATTTCCGAGCTGATTTACGAAACCTGCAAAACTTATCTGACTACCCAGGGCAAATTCTTGATGCTGCTTTGGGCATTCATTGCCGTCATTATTGTTCTTTACTTCGGTGTTTTAGCGCCGGTCCCTAACAAACCGATCTCCACCACGCTGCCCATGATTCTGCTTTTCAGCATAATCGGAATTGCCGGCAGTTATGGCGTCGCCTGGTTTGGAATCCGGGTGAACACCTTCGCTAATTCCAGGACTGCATTTGCCAGTCTGCATGGTAAGCCGTATCCGCTCTACCGCATTCCACTTTCGGCGGGAATGAGCATTGGCATGATGCTGATCAGCGTCGAATTGCTGATCATGCTCTTCATTCTTTTGTTTGTGCCGGCCGATTACGCGGGACCATGCTTCATCGGTTTTGCCATCGGCGAATCGCTGGGCGCGGCCGCACTGCGAATTGCCGGAGGAATTTTTACCAAGATCGCCGATATCGGCTCTGACCTTATGAAAATCGTCTTCAAGATTAAAGAAGACGATGCCCGCAATCCTGGCGTGATCGCCGATTGCACGGGCGACAACGCGGGTGACTCGGTTGGTCCATCCGCCGACGGATTTGAAACTTATGGCGTGACCGGCGTTGCGCTGATCACTTTCATTCTGCTAGGCGTGAAGAGCCCCACGGTCCAGGTTCAGTTGCTGGTCTGGATTTTCGTCATGCGCATCATGATGCTGGTCTCCAGCGCGGTTGCGTACTTCCTGAACGCCGCGATCGCGAAATCGCGTTATGAAGGCAAGGATGAAATGAATTATGAGTCGCCCCTGACTTCGCTGGTCTGGATCACGTCGCTGGTGTCGATCGCTCTGACCTACCTGATCTCTTACCTGATGATTCCGTTGATTGGTGATGACTCTACCCAGTGGTGGAAGCTGGCGACGATCATCTCGTGCGGAACGCTGGCTGGGGCAATCATTCCGGAACTGGTGAAGGTTTTTACTTCGGTCGAGTCGCGGCATACGAAAGAAGTAGTTATTTCGGCGCAGGAGGGCGGCGCTTCGCTGGGAATTCTGTCAGGCTTCGTTGCCGGAAATTTCTCCGGCTACTATCTGGGCTTGTCCATGGTGATCCTGATGGGCGTCGGCTATTACGTCAGCACCTTTGGACTTGCCGAAGCCGCCAGCATGCTGGCGCCCGCGGTATTCGCGTTCGGCCTGGTCGCGTTCGGATTCCTGGGCATGGGCCCGGTCACTATCGCGGTCGATTCCTACGGTCCCGTGACCGACAACGCGCAATCGGTGTATGAACTCTCGTTGATCGAGAATGTGCCCGCGGCCGAACTCAAACGGGACTTCAACATCAACGTAAATTTCGAACGCGCGAAACACTTGCTCGAGGCCAACGACGGCGCGGGTAATACTTTTAAGGCAACGGCTAAGCCGGTGCTGATCGGGACCGCTGTCGTCGGCGCTACCACGATGATTTTTTCCATCATTATGGCTCTGACTGATGGGCTCACCATCAACGTGCAAAAACTCTCTTTGCTGCATGCACCGTTCGTCCTCGGACTCATCACTGGCGGCGCCATGATCTACTGGTTCACCGGCGCATCTACGCAGGCGGTGACCACGGGAGCATATCGCGCTGTCGAGTTCATCAAGGCCAACATCAGGCTCGACGGCGTTGAAAAGGCTTCGGTGGCCGACAGCAAAAAGGTGGTTCAGATTTGCACTCAGTATGCGCAGAAAGGCATGCTGAACATCTTTTTGGCCGTGTTCTTCGCGACGCTAGCCTTCGCCTTCGTCGAACCGTTTTATTTCATCGGGTACCTGATCTCGATCGCCATCTTCGGGCTGTATCAGGCCATCTTCATGGCCAATGCCGGCGGCGCCTGGGACAACGCCAAAAAGATTGTTGAAGTCGATCTCAAGCAGAAGGGAACACCTTTACATGATGCGACCGTGATCGGAGATACAGTAGGCGATCCGTTCAAAGACACTTCGTCAGTCGCCATGAACCCGGTGATCAAGTTCACGACGCTGTTCGGGCTGCTGGCAGTGGAGTTGGCCGTATCGTTAGCTTCGAAGAACCCTGGACTGACCCGAGTGCTGGCCCTGGTCTTTTTCCTGATTTCGTTCTTCTTTGTCTATCGGTCGTTCTACGGAATGCGGATCGGCTCAGAGATACGCGGAAAAGAAGTGCGCGCGGCCGCGGATTAGGCGGTGTTACAGACGTGGGGCCCGCTTCATTAGCCAGATGCTCGGCGAATGGTTATTGCGGGCTAGCGTCGCGCGATGGCGTCAGCGTTTTTATATACGTCACAATTGCCCAGCGTTGCGGTTCGGGAAGCTTCGACCATACCGGCATTCCGCGTCGAACAATTCCGTTTGTGAGTATCCAGAATAGGGCGCCAGGACTTGCCTGCTGCACTTCATCGACACGCAGGCTCGGCGCCTTTTTCCCACCTTCTGCGTCAGGTCCGTGGCACTCGGCGCAATGTTGAGCAAACAGTTTTTTACCGACAAGCACGGACTCAGGGTTGCCTGCTTGCGGGTTCTTACGCCCGCGAGCTTTTGCTGGGGCCTTCGCAAGTTCGGCGTAATCGAAGTGTGCGGGGGCGGCAGAGTGTTCGGTTGCTCCCTGAGCAGTCGCGTAGCGGATAGTCCAAAAACATGCGCCCGCAAGTAAGAGAAGAGCTATTCTGCGAATCCGCTCGATAGTGCTCACTCGCGCCTCTCCCATGCACGGCTAATACGTTCGCCGAACCCCGTAAATTCGTAGGACAATCCCCAGCGCAAGAGCAGCCGATGGCTGTTGTCGTTTAACCCGAAGCCAGGCGAAAGGCGAATTGTCCAACCCGAGGGGACGTTCCAGGCGGCGACGGGAGCCAGATAGTGCGAAGTATCGTGAAGTCCGAAACTCTGGGTGTCGCCCAATCCACCGTAGAGTTCGATGCCGGCGACGAAATTCTCGCGGCAAAGATTGCACGACTTAGCAGAGGCATTTAGAGCCAGCGGACGGCTGGCACCGATCGCATATCCAAATTCCCATGGCTCACTGGGCAACAGATTCTTCGTGACCAGCGGATTCACCGCAACGTTCCAGCCATTAAATGTCTTTGACAGCAGCAACTTGAATTCCAGTTCGTGGTTCAGAGCCTTCCGCGCGAGAGCATTGGGCTCGGCTTGATCAGACTCAACATCGTGGCCTTCGACTTCCTTAAGGATCTTGTCTGCGTCGTTGATCTGTTCGTACTCCATATAGAACACGGGATTGACGAAGTGCTCGTGTTGCAGCAATCGGAACCGATTCTCCCAGCGAAAGCCGGTAAACACGGTACTGTCGCCAAACGTGCTCTGTCCATCCAGATAGAACTCAGTGGTCCACCAGGCTGTTGCGCCGTATTCAATTTCCATCCAGTCAGCAAGAAAAGAATTGCCGCCGCGCTGGGTTCCAAAGGTAGAAAAATATTCAAGCTCGAGATTGCCCGGCTCTTCCAGATAGTGATCATAGGTCACTATGTACGGGCTCTCTTGTGCTCGGAAGATGCGGGATCCGAAGAGTAAAAAGAAAACAACCGCGAAGATCAGAACTCGCATTTGCATTTGGTTTATTTAGTTGCAACCTGGTTGCATATTCGAATAAACCATCCTACGTGAGCGGGATAGCAGGGGCAACGGATAGAAGAAGATTGTGTTTCAGTCAGATTGCAATCAGATGCAACGAATTAGTTCGAGGATCGGCACTCAGCGCAGTAGCCGCCGATCTCAAGGCGGCTCACCAGGATGTGAAACTGGCACTCGCGCTGTATCTGACCTTTCAGGCGATCGAATAAATCGCTTTCAAATTCGGCAATTTTGCCGCAGCGCAGGCATGCCATGTGAATGTGATCGCGTTGTGGTCGCCGCTCGTAGAAGTGTTTTTCGCCCTGCATGTGCATCAGGTCAAGCTCGTCAACCAAACCGTGTCGCTTCAGCAGCTTTAAAGTGCGATAAACCGTGACCCGGTCGATACCGGGATCGATTTTGCGCGCGTGGCGGAGGATCTGCGAGGCGTCGAGATGTTGTTTTGCGGTTTCAACAACGCTGAGGATCGTCCGGCGCTGATGAGTCAGGCGAAGGCCGCGAGAGGATAATGCGGCTTGCAGGTGACCAGGCGTTTCGGTATGCGGTATTGGCACGAGACGCTCCTAATGAAACTTGGTTGCAACAGTTTAATGCCAAACTTCGCGATAACAAAACCGGGAATGCAAATACAATTTGCCTAGTTGTAGCCGCGCATCCTTGTTTTCACGCTGTGCGCCAGCTTTTCTATTTCATCGGCTTTTTTGATCACATCGAGCGAAAGGATGTTCTCGTTACTCTTGTCGACATAATCTTTCAGCTCGGTTGAGAGCTTGAGCAGTCGCTCGGTATCGCGCTTGAGCTCTGCCTGGCGCTGCTCGTTCGCTTTCTTCTCCATGTCCTTCTGAATTCGAGAAGGAACGGCAGGGCCGGGTTCGTCAGTTTGGGGAACGTCCAGACGAGGCGGCGCTGGCTGCTGTTGTGAGGGAAGCTGCTGCGGCACGCACAACGCCAGCAGTAAAAACATGAAGCCAATTGTTTTACGCACGGTGGACCTCATCGACGCTACAGTACTTAAATTATAAGGTCTGACGGGCGAACAGCTTTTGCGCCATTGCTATAATCGACCGCTGAAATGACTCTGCTCGACATTCTGCAAAAACCTGCGGCTCCCGTCAGCATCAATCTTCCGGCGCTGCTGCGCGATTGGCGTGAGGACACCATGAACTTCCTCCGCCACGACGCGCCCAAGATCGTCCTGGTGCTGATCGCAAGTTACATACTGACGCGTTTACTGCGTACAATTGCCCGTAAGAGCGCCGAACTCCACGTCCGAAGATTGCCGCCCGGTGTGAGTGTCCAGCAGTTCAGGACCGTCACCAGTGTAATTACCAGCGTAGGGGTTTTCGTCATCGTTTTTATTGCCGCCTTGGAAGTCCTCTCTCTGCTTGGTTTGAATCTTGGCCCGATGCTCGCCAGCGCCGGCATTGCGGGACTCGCAATCGGTTTTGGAGCGCAAACGCTGGTGCACGATTTCATCAATGGTTTCTTCATTCTGCTGGAGAATCAATACGACATCGGCGACGTGGTCCGTATCGCAGGAGTCAAGGGAACAGTCGAGAGGATGAGCCTGCGTATGACCGTGCTACGCGACGAAGACGGCACGATTCATCTTGTCCCCAACAGCGCGGTGCAGATTGTGTCTAACACCACGCGCGACTGGGCCCAAATTGCGCTGCGAGTTTCCGTTGCCTATAGCGAGCCCAGCGAAAAGATAATCACATTGCTGAAACAGATCGGTGAGCAAATGCGCCATGACCCGGCTTTCGCTGAGGACATCGTGAGCGATATTCAGGTGCCGGGCATCGATCGCGTCGGTAACGGGGAAGTCGAATATCTGATGCTGATCAAGACCCGGCCGAGCAAACAGTATGCAGTGAGTCGTGAGCTGCGCCGCAAGATCAAGGAATGTTTCGAGCAGAACAAAATTCAGGCTGCGGGCCCGGGGCGCATTTATGTCGTTGACCAGGGAACGGGTAAAGCATCTTAGCTCTAATTCTGGCACTGCGGACAATAGTGGCTGCTTCGTCCGGCAATTACGATTCGTTTAATCGGAGTTTTGCAGACCAGGCAGGGCTTGCCTTCGCGGCCATAAACTCTGTGCTTCAGTTGAAAAAAACCTGCCTCGCCATCGGCATCCACGTAGTCGGAAATGCTCGAGCCTCCAAGCCGAATGGCGTGATTCAAGACTTTCTTCAATGCGGCGTGCAGGCGCTTGAGTTCCTCATGAGTGAGTGATGAAGCACGCCGCCTGGGGCGGACCTTCGCGCGGAACAACGCCTCATCTGCATAGATGTTGCCGACTCCGCTCAGCAGCTTCTGGTTCAGTAGTGCACTCTTGATTGGAGTTTTGCGCTTGCGGAACAGCTTCGCGAAATCTTTAAAAGCGATATGGAGTGGCTCAGAACCGGGAGCGGCGAACTTTTCGATCACGCTCAACCGGCCGAAGCGGCGAGGATCCACGAAGCGCACTTCGCGGCCGGAAGAGAGCTTCAATATTGCGTGCGTATGTTTTTCGAGGGGAAGATCAGGTGCAGAAATGCGTAGGCTGCCGGTCATTCCGAGGTGGACGATCCACTGAATAGTTTTGGCAGGCCCGCCGTTCGAAGAAGCCAGATCGAAAACAATGTGCTTGCCTACACGCCGCACTCCGGAGATCGTCCTCGATTCGAGCCCGGCAACGATCTCCTCAGCGGGAGATTTCAACGGCTCCGGTTTCGATCCCAGCCACACTGACTCAATAGTGTCCCCGGCGACGTGCTTGTTCAGGCCGCGGGCAACAGTTTCGACTTCGGGAAGTTCGGGCATAGAGGAGATTGAATCATTGAATCAATGGATCATTTAACGCTTTTCTGATTGGTCAATAATGACTCAGTCCCTCAATGATTCAATGACTCAATTTCTTCATTTCATTCCCAGCTGCCAAAACAGAAATGAATAAATGTCTGTAAGATCTTCAACTTGTTTGGCAATGGGCTTACCGGCGCCATGTCCGGCTTTAGTGTCGATGCGCAGCAGAATAGGACGCTCTTTGCTGTGACCATTCGCGGCTTCCGACTGCATTAACGCCGCCATCTTTTTCGCGTGCATAGGATCGACGCGCGTGTCGGTGTCGGCGGTCATGAACAGGATCGCGGGATACTCCTCGCCCTGCTTGACGTGATGGTATGGCGAGTATGCGTACAGCCACTCGAACTGCTTTGGATCCTCGGAAGAGCCATATTCCGGAATCCACAGCTTGGCAATCTGAAAATTCTGATATCGCAACATATCGAGCAATGGCACCTGGCAAATAACAGCTCGATATAGATCCGGGTGTTGGGTGAGGGCCGCGCCCATGAGCAACCCACCGTTCGAGCCGCCGCGAATCGCGAGATGATTTTTATCCGTGTATTTTTCGGTGATGAGGTATTCGGCCGCTGCCGCGAAATCGTCGAATACGTTTTGCTTTTTGTCGAGCATTCCGGCGCGATGCCAGTCCTCGCCGAATTCAGCGCCACCGCGCAGGTTCGCGACTGCGAAAACGCCTCCGTGCTCCAGCCACAAATAACGATCTCCGGCGAAGTTGGGCGTAAGGCTTATATTGAAGCCGCCGTAAGCCGTCAGCAGGGTTGGGTTCTTGCCATTGAGTTCGAGACCTTTCTTGTGAAACACGAACATGGGCACCCGCGTGCCATCTTTGGAGTTGAACCAGACCTGCTTGACTTCATACTTCGTAGGATCGATTCCGGACGCTTCAACTTTGCTCCACGAGGCGGTCCCGCGATCCTTGAGATCGATTTGGTAAATGGAATCTGGAATGGTGAAGGAATGAAATGCAAGGAAAACTTCTTTGCGATTCCATTTGCCGCCGAGTCCAAAAACGCTGCCGATCGCCGGTAGACGAATATCGCCGAGTGGCTTGCCCTGAGTATCGAATAATTTAAGTTGTGAGGTGGCATTTTGCTCATATTGTGCGAGCAACATTCCGTTCACCACCCCGGCACTTTGGAGTATGGCATCTGTTTGCGGAATTATCTCCTTCCAATTGGTGCGAAGGGGTGAATCGACGTCAGCCACGAAGGCCCGATACCGGGGAGCATCTTCATTGGTTGTGATATAGATTTTCCCATTCACAATCTCGCCGTTGTAAAGAAACTCTTTGCCTTCGGTGATTCGAACTGGGGGCGATCCCGCTTTTAGATCCTGGAGGTAGAGTTCGGTCTTCGTCCAGCCTTCTTCAACGCTAATCAGAAGCCAGCGGCCGTCATTTGAAATGTCAACATCAGGCCAGTCCTGCGGATCTCGACCTTCACCGAAGATCAGAGGATCTTTCGCGGGATCGGATCCCAGCGCGTGATAGAAAGCGTGACGGTTGTAGTTCTCCTTTCCTTCCGCGACTTCGCCTTTCTTGGGATAGCGCGTGTAGTAGAAGCCAGAGTCATCAAGCTTCCATGCGATGCTGCTAGAGCGGGTTCGCTCAATGGCATCGGGTAACAGTTTGCCGGTCGCAGTTTCAATCACGCGCAGCGTGCTGATTTCAGATCCGCTCGGCGAGGTTCCGTAAGCGACATACTTACCATCTTCCGACGGCGCCCACCAATCCAAAGCGATCGTGCCATCGGGTGCTAGCGCGTTTACGTCTACCAGTGGACGATCCTTGCCCTGCAGGCCTTCGCGGACAAGTAGCACCGGTTGATTCTGCGTACCCTCACGCTTTGTATAAAAATAATATTTGCCGCCGATCTGTGGAGCGGAAATAGTGCCAATCGCGAGCAGCTTCTCTAGACGCGCATGAATCTCATCTCGTTCTGGCAGCGGATCCAAAACGCTGCGCGTGTAAGCCAGTTCTTCGCCCACCCACTTCTGGGTGTTCGGGCTTTTCGCGTCTTCGAGCCAGCGATAGGGATCCGTGATTCTATGCCCGTAAAGAGTTTCTTCCACCGGTTTCTTCTCGGTTGGGGGAGGGCCTTGAGCTGCCGAAGGCGCGGACGCACTGTCATCCGCGAAAACCGTAGCTACGAATACTAAAGAGCAGAGAACCAGCAGAAGCAAGCGCCTGCCTCCTAACATAATCACCTCGTAATTGGCGGAGCGAATTCATCAGGTTAGCAAAAACCGACCCAGGCTGCAGGGAGAAAGGCCTAAATCGGACGCACAAAACCTTGTCGAGTAGATTTAGTATTTCTGACTAGTAGTAGAACCAGAATCATGCCGATAAAGGGAATCAAACCCGCCACAATAACGATGGGATCAAAGGCGTGCGTGGTCATGGCTTGCCGCAAATCGGAAAAATGACCGATCAAGTAAAATGCCACGATGGTGCCAACGCCTGCCCCCGACCCACCTAGTCCGCTGACGCTTGCCACTGATGCGCTGTCAAAAAGATCCGAGGGCAATACGTTCGCGATAGTACTGAAGGCGGCGTATGAAAACGTGGCCAGCGCGAATAAGGTTGTGATCACAGCGAGACTGGTGGTGAAAATTGTCGGAATCAGCAGCATTACTCCGATCCCGCCAAAAACCACAACTGCTTTTCGCGCCCTGCCCAACGGCCATCCGCGTTTTACTAGCCAACCTGAGGCAAAGCCGCCGGCGAAGTTGCCCAAATCGGCGGCCAGGAATGGCACCCAGACCGCGATAATTCCGCTTCTCAAGTCGATGCCCTTTGCCACGAGATAAATCGGAAACCAGTCGGTGACGAAATACCAGACCGGGTCCGTAAATGAGCGCGCCACGATGGTTCCCCAGGTTTGGGGAAACTTCAGTAGAGCGCTCCAGCGCGGCTGGGGTCCGCGAGTGGTCGCTAAATCCTGCTTGTCTTTGGCCAGCAAATTTCGTTCAGCCTCAGAAATGCGCGGATGCCTTTCAGGTGAGTCATAAATTTTGCGCCACACCAGAATCCACAAAAACCCGAGTAAGCCTGGTATTGCGATTGCAGGACGCCATCCCCAGCGAAAATAAATAGACAACACGATGAAAGGAGCGATTGCTCCTCCAACCGAAGAGCCGCTGTCGAAGAATGCCGTGGCCAGGGCGCGCTCCTGCTTGGGAAACCACTCGGCGACGGCTTTGCTCGCGGCCGGCCAGTTGGCGGATTCACCGAGTCCAAGCAGAAACCGGAACATGCCGAAGCTGTAAAGCCCACTAGCGAGCGGCGAGAGCACCGATACGAGGGAGTACCAGGCAACCGTAAACGTCAGGCCGCGGCGGGTGCCCAATTTGTCCATTAGGCGGCCGAGGGCGGTTTGCCCAATGGCGTACGCGACCCGGAACGCAATCACGATGTAGGCGTAATCGGTATTGGTCCAGTGGTATTGAACCTTAAGAAAGGGCGCCAGTAGGGAGAGCGTTTGACGATCGAGATAGTTGATGATGGTTGAGGCAAAGAGCGCAGCAACAATCCACCATCGCAAATGAGGGATGGTTCGCCGGACCATCGTGAAATTTTCCTGCCCTCCGTGCATATCGCTCATCGTAGTTATTCAGTTTGCCTGGTTCGGTGACCACGATCTCGCAGAAAAAATCTGTGGCATCGGGCTGCCGAGCCGATCCTGAAAAGGGTATATTACGAGAGCGCAGTTTGGTTGTTATATCTCTCGGCCTGATGAAAAAATTTCCAGGGTACCTTTTAACAATAGCGCTCCTCTCGGGTTTCGCGCTGCCGTCGAGTGCGCAAGTGCGAGTGTGGCAAGGGACGCTCTCGTTGCCCACTTACGAAGAAGGTCCGCCAGACCCGAATCCGCCATTTGACCAGTTTGCGACCACCCGCTTTAACTACCCTTACACTCTGCGGACGAATGTGACTGCGCATCGCACCGATCATCAGTGGCGCGCGATTTTTCTCGAGAACGAATATTTGAAGTGTTCGATCTTGCCGGATCTCGGCGGCCACCTTTACACCTGCGTGGACAAAATCAACAACCAGCCCATGTTTTATGCCAACCCTTCGATCAAGAAGGCGAACATCGGATATCGTGGAGCGTGGGCGGCATTCGGCGTGGAGTTCAACTTTCCGGTGTCGCACAACTGGATGTCGTTATCTCCAATTGATTTTGCATTTGCGCAAAATTCTGACGGCAGTGCGTCGGTCACAGTGGGAAATGTAGACAGGGTGTATGGAATGCGGTGGAGCGTCGAAATGGTGTTGCGCCCGAAATCCACAGTTCTGGAAGAGCGAGTGACACTGAGCAACCGCAGCGATGTTCGGCATCGTTTCTATTGGTGGAACAATGCCGGGGTCCAGGTGTGGGACGATTCAAAGATCGAATACCCGATGCGCTTTACCGCGAGTCACGGATTCACCGAAGTTGAACCCTGGCCGGTTGATTCCAGCGGACGCGATTTGAGCATTATTCATAACCAGACCAGCGGCCCAGTGTCGCTGTTTGTGCATGCAAGCCGCGAGCCGTTCATGGGGGTGTGGAATCCGCACACTAATGCGGGCACCGTGCACTTTGCAAATTTTAACCAACTGCCGGCCAAGAAAATTTGGTCCTGGGGAGTTGATGCCGACGGGCTCGACTGGCGCAAAGCTCTTTCCGATAACGACAGCGCCTACGCCGAAGTGCAAGCCGGCCTGTTTCGTAATCAGGAAACCTACGCGTTCCTTCAACCGCGGCAGACAATCAACTTCTCCGAATACTGGATGCCGGTGCGCGACATCGGCGGAATCACCCGCGCTAATTTGTCGGGGGTTCTGGCTTTGAAGCGGCAAGGACCTGCTTTGGTGATTGGCTTTAACGCAAACCAGGCCTTACCGGGCGCGACGGTTTCGGTTTCCGACGGCGATAGCTCAATTTGGAGTGGCAGTGCTGATCTGCTTCCCGAGCACACCTGGTCTCATGAGGTAACTCTTCCGAGTGCGGACCACAAATATTCGATCGCTATTCGCGATCGAACTGGCGCGGAAGTAATGCAGCAAACCGAAGGTGAGTACGAGTGGACTCCGTCTTCAGAAATTAGAGTTGGGCCGCAATCTTCGTATCAAGTGCCCCCGCCCGAGAGCCGCAGCGACGACGACTGGATTGAGCTCGGGAAGACGCAGGAACTTAACGGCGAACTTCTGAAGGCGCTGCAGACCTATTCCGACTTGCTCAAAAAAAATGGCGAGAGCTATGCCGGATTAAAAGCCGCGGGCAGGCTCTCGGTATCGCTATTGCATTACCAAGATGCCGCCACATTCCTGCAGCGCGCTTTGAACCGTAACACGACCGACGCAGAGACTGCGTATTACCTCGGCATCGCATACGAAGGGCTCGAATCTCCGCAAAAAGCACGCAATGCTTTTGAGATTGCTTTTCGGTTGCCGGAATGGCGGGCTGCGGCTGCCGTGCGTTTGGCAGAATTATCGGCGCGCGAGCAAAAATTAGACCAGGCGAAGTTTTATCTGCTGAGCGCGCAGCAAGCAGCACCCAACGATCTACGTGCGGCGGAGGGACTGGTCGCGATCGAAAAGACGTTGGGTATGGAGAAGCAGGCTCATGCGCTTGCGCAAGAAACGTTACAGCGTTTCCCGTTGAGCGATTTTCTTCGCGATGAGGTCGGGAGCATTGATTTGCAGCATTTGGCCAACGACCACAGCCGGATTCTAAACACCGCGCGCGAGTACATGCGCCTGGGGCTTTATCGGCCGGCGCTAGATGTTCTTTCGCGCTCATATCCTGATCCCCGTCCCGATGAGAGCGAGCCAGGCGTGACTCCACCCGCTCGTGATCCAATGCTGGCGTACTATCGCGCCTATTGCCGCACGCGGCTGGGACAGTCAACCGCATCTGATGAGGCTACTGCGGCCTCTCTTCCCACCGACTATGTTTTCCCCAGCGGCGCCGAGGATCTGATTGTGCTCCGCGCGGCTGTGCAGGCGAACGCTTCGGACGCGAACGCCCACTATCTGCTTGGGACCTTATATTTCTCACGCGGAATTACAGACCAAGCTCTTGCCGAATGGGGTGCCGCACGCAAGGTGAATCCAAAGATCCCCGTGCTTGATGCCAGCCTCGGACTGGCGCTGCTTCACATGAAGAATGACCCGGAAGGTGCGCTCGAAGTCTTTCGTGAGGGTATTCATAATGATCGTCCAAATGAAGCTGGTTATCTGGGCGCCGATCAAGCGCTTAGTATTTTGAACCGGCCCAGCAAAGAGCGGGTGCAGGCTTTGGAGCTTTATCCCGACATGGCGAAAATGCCGACTCAGCTTGTTTTTGAATTAGCGTTGAACCTCGCCGAGGCGGGCGATTTCGACGCGGCCACGGCGCTCTTTCGCAATCGATTTTTTCCGCGCGAAGAAGGCGGAACAAACGTGCGTCAGGTCTGGATAGAAGTACAACTGCTGCATGCCCTCGATCAGGCCAAGAGCCAACACTGTGAAGGAGCGCTTGTAATGGCGGAACGCATTGGGTCGCCGGTCGCAGGCATGGCCTTTACCAACGATGGTCAGCAGCCTTTTCTCGAATCGGCGCGCACGAATTATTTGCTGGGAAAAGTGAATACGGAATGCGGAAGGCACGAACAGGCACGGAAGCATTTCGAGAATGCGGCGGCAAAATCCGGTCGCGGTGAAATTATCTGGGCGTGGTTTGCCGCCAAACAACTGCCGGCATTCGACCAGAACCAGTGGACGCCTCGGCTCACCTCGCAATTGGAGCCGACGATGGCCACCTCGGACAACAGTTTGTCCGTCTACAACCAGGCGATGATTGAGCGTGCTCTAGGCCACGAGCAGAAGGCTGACCAGGAACTGCGGCAGGCGTTTCTGCTGCCTGACCACCTGCTCTCGTATCATCTTGCGCGCGAGGCGATGGCTAAGCAATGATGTCGTGCATGAGGAATTTTCGACACTTGCTAGGGGTATTTTTCCTGATCGCCATCTGTGCGAGCCAGGAAAAACCTGTCATCGACAGCTTGCATGCGCAAAACGATGTCGCACTGACTACCGACGAGGCGTCGCCATTCTGGCATGGCGCGCACGCGATCTATGCGGAGGTAGGCAAAGACGGTCAAGCTCTTCCCGAATATAAAACTGAAATTCGCACCCGCTGGACGTCCAACAATATCTATTTTTTATTTGCTTCCCCTTACAAGAGCCTGTATTTAAAGCCGGTGAGCGACACTTCACACGAAACCAACGAATTGTGGAACTGGAACGTTGCCGAAGTCTTCATTGGGTCAGATTTCAAAGACATCAAACGCTATAAAGAATTTGAAGTTTCCCCGCATAACGAATGGGTTGACCTCGACATAGATTTGAACAAGCCGCACCACGAAGATGGATGGTTGTGGAACTCCGGTTTCGAGCATGTGACCCGCATCGATGATGCAAAACATATTTGGTATGTGGCCATGAAGATTCCTTTCAAGGCCATCGACAGCCGGCGTCCCGCGCGAGGCAATATGTTCCGGGTCAATCTGTACCGCACTGAAGGATCGCCGAATCAGTCGAAAGAAATCATGTGGCAGCCGGTAATGAGCAACTCATTTCACATGCCTGAAAGATTCGGATTGCTTCGGTTGAAATAGAATCTGACGGCAATTGAAACCGAGAAAAATTGCATGCATCGCTTCGACGTGACCATCGCCGGTGAACTGAACCTCGACCTGATTCTCTACGGGGTGCCGGAAGAAATTCCGCGCGAGCGAGAGCTGCTGGCCTCGGACTTGAATCTTACGCTCGGCAGTTCGTCGGCCATCGTCGCCCACAATCTTTCGTCGCTCGGAAGCCGAGTCGGCTTTGTTTCCTGCGTCGGCTCTGATTCGTTCGGCGAGTTGGCAATGGAGCGTTTGTCCACGGCTGGGGTGGATGTCCGCAAAGTTTCTATTCTGCCTAACCGGAAGACTGGACTCACGGTCATCATGCAGCGCGATTCGTGGCGCAACATGCTGACTTACCCGGGAACAATATCTGATTTGAAACTGGAAGATTTAGATATCGACTATCTTGCATCGGCGCGGCACTTCCATCTTTCGTCTTTTTATTTGCAGCGCGGTTTGCAGGCTGGCGTTCCCACGCTGCTTAAGAAGATCAAGGCAGCCGGCCTGACAACTTCGCTCGATTGCAACGACGATCCTGACGATCGCTGGGAGAGCGGAATTCGCGACGCTCTGCGGTATGTCGACATTTTTCTTCCCAACGCTCGCGAAGCTATGCACCTCACTGGAACCCCGGAGGCGCAGTCTGCCGCGAAAGATCTGGCGCAAACCGTGCCGCTGGTCGTGGTGAAGCTCGGAGCCCAGGGTGCATTCGCCCGTCGAGGAGAAGAGACGTGGTCGAGTCCTGCATTAGACCTGCAGATAGTTGACCCGGTTGGCGCAGGGGACAGTTTCAACGCTGGATTCCTGCATGAATATCTGAAGGGATCGGATGTCCAAACTTGTCTGGCGGCGGGGAATCTGGCCGGAGCTCTATCAGTTACGCGCGCCGGAGGGACCGAAGCCTTTCGCGACCAGCAACATCGCGAACAATTCCTTAAGCAGCGCCGTACTTTCTAGCGGCGATCTCGCTCTTGGCGGTGCAAGTTACCGCTGAGAACGCCATTATTCACCGAGCCCGCAGTCTTACCGACGGTCGGTTTACCGACGAGAGCTCATCTTGCAGTTCCACCCCGGCAAGCACCTAAATTCCTTTCAAGATAGTTGATGGAAACGAAGGCGCGATCGCTGTCGCGAAAACAGAACAAAGTTTGCTGTATCTGGGATCAAATCGAGAGCGAACATCGAGACCATATTTCGCTGAAAAATAGGCCAAAATGCCCGTCGGTCGAGCTTTGTGGTGCTGTACCCATAGAGGCCGCGCGAGACCTCTGTTCCGTTTTCGTAAATTCCGAAGTTGAAGCAAGAGAGATTATTTGAATCTATGCTTCACTGCCAATACTGACCCATACGTCACCTTCGCGGAACAAGAATGGGGTGTAGCAGACTTTATTAAGAATATGTTTTCCACAGAGCCTGTTGGGATATTTATTTGCTTATCGCTGTGACACCTCGCTCCCCCCGTGCTCTGCGCGAAACGCTATCGACTTCTGATGATGACCTTTGGGCCTTAGAAGAAGTTTTATCCGAAGCTAAGGTTTCGGCGTTAGTTCCTTTAGAAGGCTTACGACCATCAGCAAAAAATCGGACTGCTATTTCAAGATCGAGGAGTGAGCACCTAATTAGATGAATGAAGCGGTGGCGCCAATAATTGTGGCCGGGCGGTCCACAGTATTCTTGCTTGCGCAAAATCGACTTCTTCGTGAAGCTCTATCGAAGATTCTTTCCAAGAAGGATTCCCTTCAGGTCATTGGTTCGTGTGCGCTGACTACTGACTCCTTAGATGACATCGTGCTCGCTTCTCCCGATGTTTTGGTCATTGACTCATTTGCTATGACCTCGATCCAGGTTCAGTTGGTTCGCGATGTCCAGCAACGGCTGCTCGATCTCAAATTGGTGATGATCGGAATGGAAAGCGAAGGGCAACCGTTTCTGAGGGCGATTCGTGAAGGCGCAATGGGCTATGTAGTTAAGGACGCATCGGCAATGGAAGTGGCCGGCGCGATTAGCACAGTTGCGAGCGGAGATGCCTTTTGTTCGCCGCAACTGTGCGCATTTCTCTTCCGCTTTGCGGCTCAGCAAAATCAAATGCCGAGTTTTCACGCCCGGCAACGGCTTGGCTTAACCAATCGGGAACAACAGCTCGTGGGCCTGATCTCGCAAGGTTTCAGTAACAAAGAAATCGCGAACCGCTTGCAGTTGGCTGAGCAGACGGTTCGCAACCATATCCATCGCATGCTCCGAAAACTGGGCGCGACCCACCGCCTGGAAGTCGTGGATATCTGCCGCACTCAAGGAATTCCGGTGTGACGCTTAATCCGCGAATTGTTCAGCATTGAAATGCATTCTGGCCTTTTTCCTGCTACGTTTGCGAAACAGCGTTTTTGTGCACGTCTCAATCTGAGCGATTTTTCTTTTGGAACTGAAAACTAGCGGTCTCAAAATGTGCCGAACACTTATGAACCTGCATTTCCTTTGGTGCACTCCCCAAAGTATGAGTCCTAAATCGGTACTTCCTACCTCCAGCGATTAGTACCGGGTCCGACCTGTGTACCGCAATTGTCCTCCATTGGTTCAATCATTTCTGGGGTCATTTTTGATTCTTACATTCCAGCTACTCACAGCGATAATCGGAGCACTCTCGTCTGCGCGTGGAGCGTACTACGCGAAAAATCAGAGGTGGCTAATCGACCTCGCTTGATGCGAGATGTGGTTCTCGCCACCATTTCTGAACAACCGGATATCAAAGTTTTGGGCGAGTTGGCTCTATCGGCTTAACGGTTCACGATACGGATCAGAAGAGTTGTAACCTGCTGAAAGA
>CAVPEQ010000012.1:0-189088 GCA_963703465.1 uncultured Acidobacteriota bacterium
CCAAATATAAACTTCGAAAACATGGCACAATCACCCCCTGCAATTTGCTACTCTGGAATTAGAAGCTAAGAAAAAGCGCGGCCCAGAGCCGCGCTTTTTCTATTTGGGGCCGAAAAAGGGGAATCGTGGAAAATTCAAAAGATATTCAGGGTGCCCCATCCTTCCCGCGTTCTGTGCGGGAGGGTGGGGATTTTGACTTCAGCGCGCAAGAACAATCAAAGCCCAAATCGCCGCCTGTCCTTCCCACCAAGCGTCGCGGAGAAGTTGCCGAAGCCGCCTTCCTGCACAAAGCCGCCTCGCTCGGCTTCAGCGTGTCCAAGCCCTGGGGCGAGAGTGACCGCTACGATTTCATTCTCGACTCCGGCGATCGTTGCTGGCGCGTGCAGGTGAAATCGGCCCACTCCAGCGCCGTCAACGGATACAGCTTCCACGCCTGCGGCAATGTCTCAAGCCGCAGATACACCCCGAAAGATATAGACTTCCTCGTCGGCTACGTCGTTCCCGACAATGTCTGGTACGTGTTGCCGATCGCATTATTCAGCGCCATCACCGCGGTGAAAGTCTTCCCGTCCAGCAAACGGCGCATGTCGCGCTACGAACTCTATCGCGAAGCCTGGCACTATTTCGGAGAGCCAAGAACCGCCACCCCGTTTACAGATGACAAATAGAGTTCCCCGTGACGGGAATCGAACATGTTCGTGTGGGTCGGACACTCTTGTCCGACGCCTTTGACTTCGTTTTGAGTTCGGAAGTAAGACCGGGAAGGGCACGGCTTTCAGCCGTGCCGATTGCGGCCGCACTTCGACGAAACGCGACGGAGGAGCGACGTACGCGAGAGCAGGTTCCTCGACTGCGAAGAATGACAGGAGTTTGGAAATGCGTTCGGTACGACTGAAGCCGCGCCTCCCCGTCCGACATTTCTTTACCAATCGACCGCGCATGTTGACATTGTTCCAGAGTATGCTTTTTGCTGAACTGGAGCACTTACATGGCTATGGAGCATATAGCGTCTGTGGTCCCCCTTAAGCAAATCCTTCCTGGACGAGTCATCGCAGCGGTTCGAATCACGGTCAGAAAAACCAGGCCGGTGACCGTACTCGCGCTGGGGCTTGCGCTTGTCCCGCTGCCTCCGCAAGCCGCGTTTGGTCAAATTAATTCACAGCAGGAACAGCAACAGCGTGACCAGCAACAACGGGATGAACAGCAGCGGGAGCAGCAGCAGAGAGACCAGCAACAACGGGATGAACAGCAACGCGAGCAACAGCAGCGCGAAGAACAACAAAGACAGCAGGAGCAACGGGACCAGCAACAGCGAGAGCAAGAGCAACAAAGAGAACAGCAACAGCGCGAACAGGAACAGCAACGCGAGCAACAGCAGCGCGAAGAACAGCAAAGACAGCAGGAGCAACGGGACCAGCAACAGCGAGAGCAAGAGCAACAAAGAGAACAGCAACAGCGGGAACAGGAACAGCAACGCGAGCAACAGCAAAGAGAACAACAGCAACGGGAGCAGGAACAGCGCGACCAACAACAAAGAGAGCAGCAGCAACGCGAGCAGCAACAGAGGGAACAGCAAGCCCGCGAACAGCAGCAACGTGAGGAACAGCAACGAGAGCAACAACAGCGCGAGGCCCAGGAGCGGGAACAACAGCAGCGGGATCAGGAAGTGAAAGCGCAGCAGCAGAGAGAGCAACAGGCGCGAGACCAGCAACAACGCACCAGCGATTTTCCAGTCCCAAGCTCAAAGCCGGGCTCAGAAGTTTCGCATGCCACCGCGAAGACGGCCGCCGCTGATCTGAAGCGTGCGACGCCGGATATTCAATCGGCCGGCACAGAGCGCAAGCCGGATACTTCCCTGCCGGTCAAACCTGCTCCGCACCCGATCGAGCCAAAGCCCGTCCCCGAGGTCGCGAAGAAAACTTGCAAGGACGGACCTTGCCAGCCCTGTTCCCCGACGCAGGCAAAAGACAAGAAAGATTCTTCTTGCGATGCGGCGGCAGCTGCAAAAGCTGACGCTGCAGCTCCGAAAGCCGCCGGTCCGCAATCGTGTGCGGCGGGCCAAGTCTGGAATGGTGCGCAATGCCTGAGCGTCGGGGCGCAGCCCTGCACGCCGGGGCAAATCGGTTCCGCTTCGTGCCAGGCGCAGTGCATAACCGCGTTCACTGCCGCGCAGGCCTACATCGATCTGGTCAGGAACGCTCGTCAGCAAAAGGACGACGCCTGCGTGAAAGATCAGATGTCAACGGAGTGCAGCCAAGCGGAGTTGGTCTACAACGCGAGAATAAGCGAATACCGAAGCTATCTTGGCGTCGTGCCCATCGGATGCCAGTCGACGCTGCCGGATCCAACCGCCATTTAGATAACCCAGCGCGCGAAGCTTGAGCGACTGCTTTCGGCACGGCTGGAAGCGCGCCCTCCCCGATCGTGCACAAAGTTGTGCACAAATAAAAACCCCGCCCAAGCGAAGCTTGGACGGGGCACCCTACTTTACTTTGGTCGGACAAGACAAGAATGTCCGACCCACATCGTCTTGCTTTGGCCGACGACCGATGACCGACGACCGACGACCGCTTAGTACCCCATGTCACCCATGCCGCCGCCGTGGCCGCCTGGCATCGGAGCTGCTTCCTTCTTTTCCGGCAGCTCAGAGATCAGGGCTTCGGTGGTCAACATCAGGGACGCGATCGATCCGGCATTCTGCAGCGCGGTGCGCACGACCTTTGTAGGATCGAGCACGCCCGCCTTGACCAGATCTTCGTACTCGCCGGTCAGGGCGTTGTAGCCGAAGTTGTTGTCCTTCGAGTCGTTGATTTTGCCCAGAACGATTGCGCCTTCTTCGCCGGCGTTTTCGGCGATCTGGCGTAATGGCTCCTGCAGGGCGCGCTTCACGACGTTGATGCCGATCTGCTCATCACCGTCGGACCGCACCTTGTCGAGGGCGGGAACGCAACGGGCAAGTGCAACTCCGCCGCCCGGGACGATTCCCTCTTCAACTGCCGCGCGCGTCGCATGCATCGCATCTTCCACGCGGGCTTTCTTCTCTTTCATTTCGGTTTCGGTGGCTGCGCCGACTTTAATGACGGCAACGCCGCCGACCAGCTTCGCCAACCGCTCTTGCAGCTTCTCGCGGTCGTAGTCGCTGGTGGTCTTATCGATCTGGCTGCGAATTTCTTTTACGCGGCCTTCGATCTCATTGTGCTTGCCTTTGCCTTCGACGATGGTGGTGTTGTCCTTGTCGATGGTGACTTTCTTCGCCTGGCCAAGATCGGAAACCTGAACGTTCTCGAGCTTGATGCCGAGGTCTTCGGTGATGGCTTTGCCGCCGGTCAGAATTGCGATGTCCTGCAACATGGCCTTGCGACGATCGCCAAAGCCCGGGGCCTTGACGGCAGCAACGTGCAGCGTGCCACGCAGCTTGTTCACGACCAGAGTCGCGAGCGCTTCGCCTTCAACGTCTTCCGCGATGATGATGAGCGGCTTGCCGCTCTTCGCGATCTGCTCGAGCAACGGGAGCAGGTCCTTCATCGAAGAAATTTTCTTTTCGTTGATCAGGATGTAAGCATTCTCGAGCACAGCTTCCATCCGCTCCGGATCAGTTACAAAATACGGAGACAGATAGCCGCGATCGAACTGCATGCCTTCGACCACTTCCAGCTGGGTCTCCAGCGTCTTCGACTCTTCAACCGTGATGACGCCATCCTTGCCGACCTTCTTCATAGCCTCAGCAATGATGTTCCCAATGGTAGTGTCATTGTTAGCCGAAATCGTCCCAACTTGGCCAATCATGTCCCCCGATACTGGCTTGGAGAATTTGTCGAGTTCGCCTTTGCCGCGCTCGCCGGTTTTGGGGTCGACGGGACCGCAGACGACGGAGACTGCCTTTTCGATTCCGCGCTTCAGGGCCATGGGATTGGCGCCGGCGGCTACGGTTTTTACGCCTTCGCGATAGATTGCCTGGGCTAGAACGGTGGCGGTGGTGGTGCCGTCGCCGGCAACGTCGGAAGTTTTGGAAGCGACTTCCTTCACCATCTGCGCGCCCATGTTTTCGAGATTGTCTTTGAGTTCGATTTCTTTTGCTACGGTAACGCCGTCTTTGGTGATGGTCGGCGAGCCGAATTTCTTGTCGATCACGACATTGCGGCCCTTGGGACCGAGCGTGACCTTTACGGCATCAGCGAGAACGTTGACGCCGCGAAGAATCGCCTGGCGGGACTCTTCTCCGTGAACAATTTGTTTTGCCATTTTTTATTCTCCTAAAGTTATGCAGCATTGGCTGCGGAATTTCTGTTTGGGCTATCGCTAAACAGCTTCTAGCTTTTGGCCATTAGCTCTTAGCTAAAGCTGCGGCTTGCGCCGCTTTCGCGGGCGAGGGCGCCCGCGCCACACGTTCAAACAATTACTTGCGGGAGCCGGCGGTTTCTTTCTTTGCTGCGCCGCTTAATACGCCCAAGACTTCTTCTTCGCGCATGATGATGAAATCTTCGCCATCCAGCTTGATTTCGGTGCCGGAGTATTTGCCGAAGAGGATGCGGTCGCCTTCTTTTACGTCGAGCGGACGGACCTTGCCTTCTTCGCTGATCTTGCCTTTGCCAGCGGACACCACTTCGCCCTCCTGCGGCTTCTCTTTCGCCGAGTCAGGGATAATGATTCCGCCACGGGTGATGTCGCCTTCTTCGAGCCGGCGGACCAGGATACGGTCGTGTAGTGGGGTGAATTTCGTAGCCATTTTCAGACTCCTTTCTGAATTTCTTCAGCTTGCTGGGAATTGGTTTGGTTGATTGCGTAGATCTGAGTTGCTGATTGTTAGCACTCAGGCCTTCTGAGTGCTAATTGTACAAACGTTGGCCAAGCGGTGTCAAGCTGGCCTTGCTTAGTTGCTGAAGTGGCGAACTAGAAGCAGCCAGTAAACCTATTGTATTTAAGGTATTTAGCTGGTGCAAGAAGCTGAAGGGGGACCGCTCGTCAGACCCACAAAAACGTACCGTCGAAAACGTGCTCCTATTGCGGTTGTTCTACCGGCTTTGATTTCTCGAGTTTCAGATCATGCCGGGCATGGCATTCGGCGGCGGGATCGTAACTCAGCGAGCCTTGCAGTGCGTCTTTGGTGGCGTCGAATTGGAGCGGGGGATGGTGCACTTTGATCGGGATACCGCTGAACTTGACCTTGCCGTCGGAATTGGTTCCCGCCTGAAGATCGAGATGGTGAAATCCGCCCATGCCGTAGGTGATGTGCACCTTCACGGTCGCGTTATAGACCGGCTTCGCATCGACGCCGGAGACGGTGAGTTCGAGCGAGCAAGGGCCAATGGCACCGTCAATCACGGGAATTTGCGAGGCTGCGGGCGGCTTCTCTGCTGACTGGTTGGGATTCGGTTGAGTTTGAGCGCTGACGAAGAGCGCGATCAAAACAAAACAAAGAAAACCTGCAGCTCTGTTCATATCGAACAATTATACGGCGAAGATTTTTGATCTTCCCACCGAAACAAAAAGCGATACGCTGGGTTGAGCCATACAGAGTCTTTCCCAGCGCCCCCCACATTGCTCGAATGCAGAAGTCAGAAGTAAGAGTGCAGAAGTGAAAACCGAAAATCCGCGATCAAAGAAGCGGCTTCCGAGGCGGATTCGGAATGACGCGGTTCAGAGATAAAGCAAGAAGCCGGCAAACTTACACATTGGAGAATTATGAAAACACTTGGGACGATTGTTGTGCTCGGAATCATGATGACCCTCGCGGGATGCGGGACCAATTCGAATAACGGCAACATCAATGGAAACTGGACGGCGGCGCTGCTGAACTCGGGTTCTGGCGGATCGCCAGTATTTAATTTCACGGCCACGTTTACTCAGAGCAGCGGCAGCGGAGTGACGATCACCAATTTGAATTTCTCGACCTCCTCTCCGTGCTTTGTGGCGGGATCTACGGCGACCGGTGGATTTACTTTGAGCGGGAACCAGAACGGGGTGACGTCGGGCGGCTTCCAGATGAATATTCAATCGACCGGAAGCACGAATAACTTGCTGACGTTGCAGGGGACGGTGAGCAACAACACCATCAGCGGGACCTGGGCGCTGAGCGGGACCACTTCAGGGTGCAGCGGTAGCGGCAACTTTACGATGAACAAGTCGTAGCGGGAATGGAAGCGCGGCCGTCAGAGCCGGCGGTCGCGCTGGTTCCTGAAGAAGATTTGCCCCCGGGCGTGGACGCCCGGGACTACACTCTTTAATTTTCACAAGTCTCGAGCGGTAGATTGAGAATGGTTGCCACTTCTTTGCAGAGGGCGTCGGGGCCTTCGATCTTACTCACGAAGGCGTTGGCGATCGCCGAACCGGCCGGCAGTTCATTTACTCCGGATATTAAAATGACAGGAAGCTTGGGATGTTCGGCCTTAAGTTGTCGGGCAAGCTCGGTTCCCTGCATGCCGGGCATCAAATGATCTGAAAGCACGAGATCGACTTTGCGTGATGCTACTAGCGCCAAAGCTTCTTTTCCTGAACTTGCGATCAGTACTTCGTAACCCGCCTTCTGAAGAACCAACCTCCGCAGGGTGAGCGGATTCTGTTCATCATCGACGCATAAAATCACAGCTTTGTGCTGGCCCATATTTTCACGACCGCTTTCTATGCCACTAGAGCTGCGATTTCGGTAGGTGCGGTTGCGGCTACTGTCGGAATAAAGACGGAAAAGCAGGTCGCGTTCCGTCCGGCAAGCCCAATACTGCGAAATCGAATTGTTCCCTCGTATTTTTGAATAATTCCTCTGCTGATCCACAGTCCAAGTCCAGTTCCTTTTGCTTCCTTGGTGCTGAAAAACGGCTCGAATAGCCGCTTTGCGTTTTCCCGCGGAATGCCCACGCCGGTATCGCAGACCGAGACGCGAATGCCGCGCCTCCCGTTTTTGCGGGATGATGATTCGCGTAATGCTATTCGCAAGCGGCCGCCATTCGGCATGGCTTGCACCGCATTCCCGATGATGTTCAAGAAAACCTGCTTGAGTTCGCCGGGATAGCCTTGAATCTTCCCTTGCGTCTGGAAGCGTTTGTCCAGAACAACGCTATTCACGTGCAGGCTGCGGGATTGCAATTCGATGACGTTGTCGAGCACTTCGGCAAGCGATAGCGGAATTGCCCGTTGCGACTCGCGATAAAAGCTGAGAGTTTGTTTTGTAATGTGAGCGACGCGTGCCAATTCTTCCTCCGCCAGCCTGGAATAATAGCGGGCCTCTTCGTCTAACGATGGGTGATCCCGCAAAAGGTAAAAAGCATTTGAGATCGCTTCGAGCGGGTTGTTGATCTCGTGGGCGATAATACCCGCCAAGCGTCCCATTGCGGCGAGCCTCTCGGATTTTACCAGCGCTTCCTCCGCCTGCTTACGATCGGTAATATCGGTGTTGGTGCCAAACCAGCGCACGATCTTTCCATTGACGTCACGGATGGGCAATGCGCGAGAGAGAAACCAGCGAAAGTTGCCGTCCTTGCCGCGCAATGGGAAAGTATCTTCCCAAGGTTCGCCAGTGGCAAGACAAAGTTGAAATTTGCGAGTACTGGCATCCCGGTGATCGGGATGAAGAACGGCTTTCCAACCCCAACCTTTGACGTCGTCGAAGGTTGTGCCGGTGAAATCGTACCAACGCTGGTTGTACCAGAAAATAGCGCCGTCGGCGTGCGTCATCCAGGCGAGCTGCGGAATGGAGTTGGCCAGCGAACGGAACTGGCTTTCACTTTCGCGAAGTTCCTCGGTGCGCTCGGCGACCCGCTGTTCCAGTTCCCGATTGAGGCGCTCCAGCTGCTGGGTCTTGCGATAGAGCTCCGCAAACACCGTCACCTTGGCGCGCAGAAGTTCCGGAATCACAGGCACGGAGATGTAATCTACGGCGCCGCGCTCGTAACCCTTGAGGCGGTCGACATCGCTTAGATGAACCGCTGAAATAAAGATGATGGCGGTCTTCTGAAACCGCGGATGCTCGCGAATCATGTCGGCCAGTTGAAAGCCGTCTATATCCGGCATGCTGACATCCATCAGAACTACCGCGATGTCGGTTTTGAGCAGATACTCGAGCGCCTCGCGGCCCGAATTTGCTTTCAGCAAATTTTCGCGCAAAGGGCCGAGGATCGCCTCGTAGCTCAGCAACTTACCCGGCTGATCGTCCACCATCAATATGTTGACTGACTCGTGCGTGCTCATGGTCCCCTTTGTTTATCGATGCAGCCACATACGAAGTGCGGACAATAACTGCTCGGTGTTAACCGGCTTGGCCAGATACTCTGAGGCGCCGGCTTCGAGACATTTCTCGCGATCGCCTTTCATTGCTTTTGCGGTCAGGGCAATGATCGGCAAGCGGCGGAATGATGGGTTCTGACGAATCACCTGCATGGTTTCATAGCCGTCCATCTCCGGCATCATGATATCCATTAACACGATTGCGACGTCGGAGGTCGATTCCAAGGTTTCGATCGCTTCCCTTCCCGTTCCGGCGGTGAGAACGGTCATACCGCGCCGTTCCAACACGCTGCTCAGCGCGAAGATATTTCGCACGTCGTCGTCGACGATCAAGACTTTGCGGCCGACCAGCGCTTCATCTGAACGGTGCAGGCGATCGAGCATGCGCTGCTTTTCAGCGGGCAACTCGACCACGACACGATGCAGGAAGAGAGCGGTTTCATCAAGCAGGCGCTCGGGAGATTCAACGCCTTTGACGACCACGCTCCTGGCCAGTGTGTGCAGGCGGGCGTCTTCTTCCGGTGACAATTCTTTTCCGGTGAAGACGACCACCGGCAGATCGTTGATCTCCGGAGTGTCGCGCAGACGCTCGAGCACTTCGAAGCCGGACATGTCCGGCAGGCGAAGGTCGAGGACCACGCAATCAAATGGCTGGCTGGTGATGGCGTCGAGCGCCTCGGCACCGGTGCCAACCGTGGTGACGTCGATGTCGTCGTAACCCAGCAGCTCGCGGATGCTCAACTGCTCACCGGGATTGTCTTCAACCACCAGCAGCCGCTTGCGCCGTGGAGAAGCGTATTCCTTGATCCGGGAAATTGCTGCTTCAAGCGCGTCGGGCGTGGTGGGTTTGGTGACGAATGCAAATGCGCCGCGAGCCAGGCCGTGATGACGGTCCTCGTCGAGGGTGAGCATCTGCACCGGAATGTGACGGGTGCCGGGATCCTGCTTGAGGTGGTTCAGTACGGTCCAGCCCAACATGTCGGGCAGGAACACATCCAGTGAGACAGCCGTCGGATGATATTCGCGGGCCAAAGCGAGCGCCTCAGCTCCACGCATCGCGACCAGGACTTTCAGTCCTTTGTCGCGCGCGAGATCGCAGAGGACCCGAGCGTAGTGCGGATCATCTTCGACGATGAGCAGCACGGCGTCGCCGGGTTGCAGGTTTTCGCGATCGTCGGGGATCCGCTCGACCGGGTGCTCGACGACTTTCACGCTAGCCAACTGCAGGGCCGGAGCACTGGTTCTGCTTTCCGCGGTTGCAGAGATTGGTCCAACGTAGGTCTGCGGCAAATAGAGAGTGAAGGTGCTGCCTTTGCCGGGAATGCTGCGCAGCTGAATTTCACCTCCGAGCAAGCTGGAAAGTTCACGGCTGATGGCCAGACCCAAACCGGTGCCTCCGTATTTACGGCTGGTGCCGGCATCTGCCTGCTGGAAGGCCTCGAAGATGATGCGCTGTTTGTCGGAAGGAATACCGATTCCGGTGTCGGTGACTTCGAAAGCCACGACTGACGCGGCTTTCGAGAGGATCGGATGATCTTCGTTCCAACCCGTTGCAGCGGCGGTGACTGATAACCGAACGCCTCCTTGCTCAGTGAACTTGAAGGCATTCGACAACAGATTTTTCAAAACCTGCTGCAGACGTTTCGAGTCGGTGACCATGCTGCGGGTCAGGTGAGTGTCGGTGTGAATTTCGAACGAGAGCCGTTTGTTTTCTGCTTCGTGACGGAACGGCCTAGCGACAGCATCGAGCAAGCTGGCGAAGAAGATTTCCTCGGCCTCGACAGAGACGGTTCCCGATTCAATTTTCGAAAGATCGAGAATGTCACTGATGAGATTGAGAAGATCGGTTCCGGCGGCGTGAATGGTGCGGGCAAATTCGACCTGCTTCAATGTCAAATTGCCATCCGGGTTGTCGGTGAGTTGCTGGCCGAGAACCAGAATGCTGTTGAGCGGAGTACGCAACTCGTGTGACATGTTGGCCAGGAATTCCGATTTGTATTTGGAAGTGAGCGCGAGTTCTTTTGCTTTCTCTTCCAGAGCGCGGCGGGCCTGTTCGATTTCCTGGTTCTTTCTTTCGACTTCGACGTTCTGTTCGGCGAGCTGCTGGGCTTTCTGCGCCAGCTGTTCGTTGGTCTGCTGCAACTCTTTTTGCTGTGCCTGAAGTTCGGCGGCCAGCTGCTGCGACTGTTTCAGCAGGCCTTCGGTCTGCATGGTTGCTTCAATGCTGTTGAGCACGATGCCGATGCTGGCGGTGAGCTGTTCGAGGAATGCCAGATGCGACGCGGTGAAAAAGCCCAGCGAAGCTAGTTCGATGACAGCTTTGACGCGGTCTTCGAAGAGAATCGGCAAAACGATTACGTTGCGCGGAACGGCTTCGACCAGGCCGGAGCGAATTGCGATGGTGCGATCCTCCGGCAGATCGCTGATCAGCATGCGGCGCTTTTCGAGAGCGCACTGGCCGATCAAGCCTTCGCCTAACTTCAGCTGGCGGAGATGGCCGTCTTGACCATCGCCTGCAAACGCTGACAACATCACCATGCCGGCGGAATCTTCCGATTCCATCTGATAGATGACCCCTTGTTGCGCGTTGACCAGTGGTGCTAGTTCTGACAACAACATGCGACCAACGGTGCCGAGGTCACGCTGACCTTGCAACATGCCGGTGAAGCGGGCGAGGTTGGTTTTGAGCCAGTCCTGCTCGGTGTTGCGCTCCGTAGTGCCGCGGAGGTTGTTGATCATGGTGTTGATGTTGTCTTTGAGTTCGGCCACTTCGCCGCGGGCTTCCACCTGAATCGATCGGGTGAGATCGCCTTTGGTGACGGCGGTTGCGACTTCGGCGATGGCGCGGACCTGGTTGGTCAAGTTGTCGGCCAGCAGGTTCACGTTGCCGGTGAGATCTTTCCAGGTTCCGGCGGCGCCGGGAACGTTGGCTTGTCCGCCGAGGCGGCCTTCGACGCCGACTTCGCGGGCGACGGTGGTCACCTGATCGGCGAAGGTGGCGAGGGTGTCGGTCATGTTGTTGATGGTTTCGGCGAGGGCGGCGACTTCGCCCTTCGCGTTGACCGTGAATTTTTGTTTGAGGTCACCGTTGGCGACGGCGGTGACGACTTTCACAATTCCGCGGACCTGTTCGGTGAGGTTGGCGGCCATGACGTTCACGTTGTCGGTGAGATCTTTCCAGGTTCCGGCGACACCGGGGACTTGCGCCTGTCCGCCGAGTTTGCCTTCGGTGCCGACTTCGCGGGCCACGCGGGTGACTTCGGCGGCGAAGGCGTTGAGCTGATCGACCATGGTGTTGATGGTGTTTTTCAGCTCGAGAATTTCGCCTTTCACGTCGACGGTGATTTTGCGGGATAAATCGCCGCGAGCGACGGCGGTGGTGACTTCGGCGATGTTTCGCACCTGGCCGGTGAGGTTGCCGGCCATGGCGTTGACGGAGTCGGTGAGATCTTTCCAGGTTCCGGCGACACCGGGCACGTTGGCCTGACCGCCGAGTCGGCCTTCTGATCCGACTTCGCGGGCGACGCGGGTGACTTCGGCGGCGAAGGATCGCAGCTGCTCGACCATGGTGTTGAGGGTTTCTTTGAGCTGCAGAGATTTCGCCGCGAACGTCTACGGTGATTTTCTTCGACAAATCGCCGGTGGCGATTGCGGTTGCGACTTCGGCGATGTTACGGACCTGGCCGGTCAGGTTGCTGGCCATGAAGTTCACGTTGTCGGTGAGATCTTTCCAGGTTCCGGCGACGCCGGGGACTTCGGCCTGGCCTCCGAGTTTGCCGTCGGTGCCGACTTCGCGGGCCACGCGGGTGACTTCGCCGGCGAAGGCGTTGAGCTGATCGACCATGGTGTTGATGGTGTTTTTCAGCTCGAGAATTTCGCCTTTCACGTCGACGGTGATTTTGCGGGAGAGGTCGCCTCGGGCAACGGCAGTGGTTACTTCGGCGATGTTTCGGACCTGGGCGGTGAGGTTTCCGGCCATGGAGTTGACGGAGTCGGTGAGATCTTTCCAGGTTCCGGCGACACCGGGCACGTTGGCCTGACCACCGAGACGGCCTTCGGAGCCGACTTCGCGGGCGACGCGGGTTACTTCGCCGGCGAAGGCGTTCAGCTGATCGACCATGGTGTTGATGGTTTCTTTCAGCAGCAGGATTTCGCCGCTGACGTTGACCGTGATCTTCTTCGACAAGTCGCCGTTGGCGATAGCGGTTGAAACTTCGGCGATGTTTCGCACCTGGTTGGTGAGGTTGCTGGCCATGGAGTTGACGGAGTCGGTGAGATCTTTCCAGGTGCCGCCGACGCCGGGGACGACTGCCTGTCCGCCGAGTTTGCCGTCGGTGCCGACTTCGCGGGCCACGCGCGTGACTTCGGAGGCGAACGAGCGGAGCTGGTCGACCATGGTGTTGAGGGTTTCTTTGAGCTGCAGGATTTCGCCGCGCACGTCGACGGTGATTTTGCGGGACAAATCGCCTCGGGCCACAGCGGTTGCGACTTCGGCGATGTTTCGGACCTGTGCCGTGAGGTTTCCGGCCATGAAGTTGACGTTGTCGGTTAGATCTTTCCAGGTTCCGGCGACTCCGGGCACCTGCGCCTGGCCGCCGAGTTTTCCTTCGGTGCCGACTTCGCGGGCCACGCGGGTAACTTCTCCGGCGAAGCCGTTTAGCTGGTCGACCATGGTGTTGATGGTGTTCTTCAGCTCTAGAATTTCGCCTTTCACGTCGACAGTGATCTTGCGCGATAAATCGCCACGAGCTACGGCCGTCGTTACTTCGGCGATGTTTCGGACTTGACCAGTTAAGTTTCCGGCCATTGAGTTAACCGAGTCGGTGAGATCTTTCCAGGTTCCGGCCACACCAGGCACGTTGGCCTGGCCGCCGAGACGGCCTTCGGAACCGACTTCGCGGGCTACGCGGGTGACTTCTCCAGCGAAGCGGTTCAGCTGATCGACCATGGTGTTGAGGGTTTCTTTGAGCTGCAAGATTTCGCCGCGAACGTCGACGGTGATTTTGCGGGACAAGTCGCCGCCTGCGATTGCGGTTGCCACTTCGGCGATGTTACGGACCTGGGCGGTCAAGTTTCCGGCCATGAAGTTTACGTTGTCGGTTAAATCTTTCCAGGTTCCGGCGACACCGGGCACCTGGGCCTGACCGCCGAGTTTGCCTTCGGTTCCCACTTCCCTCGCCACACGCGTTACTTCGCCAGCGAACGCGTTGAGCTGATCGACCATGGTGTTGATGGTTTCTTTGAGTTCGAGAATTTCGCCTTTTACGTCTACCGTAATCTTTCGAGACAAGTCGCCACGAGCCACAGCGGTTGTAACTTCAGCGATGTTTCGGACCTGAGCGGTTAAGTTTCCGGCCATGGCGTTGACGGAGTCGGTGAGATCTTTCCAGGTGCCGGCCACGCCAGGGACGACGGCCTGCCCGCCGAGCTTGCCGTCGGTGCCGACTTCGCGGGCCACGCGGGTGACTTCTGAAGCGAACGATCGCAGCTGGTCGACCATGGTGTTGATGGCTTCTTTCAGCTGCAGAATTTCGCCGCGCACGTCGACGGTGATTTTTCGTGATAAGTCGCCGCTGGCCACGGCGGTTGCGACTTCAGCGATGTTGCGGACCTGGCCAGTGAGGTTGCTGGCCATGGAGTTGACCGAGTCGGTTAAATCTTTCCAGGTTCCGGCGACGCCGGGCACAACTGCCTGACCGCCGAGTTTTCCGTCGGTCCCGACTTCGCGGGCCACGCGGGTCACTTCGGAGGTGAAGACGCTCAACTGCTGAATCATCCTATTAACAATGTCCGCGGAACGAAGGAACTCGCCTTCGAGCGGCCGGCCGTCAACGTCAAGGCGAACGGTCTGGGTAAGGTTTCCCTGGGCGACGGCGGCGATGGCGCGAGTGACTTCAGTCGTGGGGCGGAGCAAATCCTCGACGAGAGTGTTGACCGAGCCCTCCATCTGTCCCCAGGCGCCGCGCGATTCCTGAAACTTGGTGCGTTCGCGGGTACGGCCTTCTTTTCCCACCACTTGGCCGACGCGGGTCAGTTCCTGCGCCATCTGCTGGTTGGCGCCGACGATGTCGTTGAAAGTGTCGGCAATCTTGCCTGCCAGACCAGTCCAAGATCCCGGCAGACGCACGGAAAAGTCGCCGTCGCGCATGGTCTGCAGCGCGGCAAGGACAACACTAAGGTCGGCTGGGGCTGATTCCGAGACGGCAATTGCGGTTCCGCCTCCGTTTGAATGCGTCGGTTCGCCGTTCACAGTGGCGGCTGGACCTTGGGCGTTCTTCTTCATAAGTCATTGTCCTTGCAATGGTTAATCGATGAAATTTGGGCTAGAGGCGGCACGGGCCGATATTGGAGGATGTGCATCGACCGAAAACGGGCTAGTTCCACCATGTAGTGTTATGAACTTGGAAAACGAGTATGAAAGCCCCACTTGCGCACTCAGCCCCGGTTGGTGCGGCGAGAGGAGCAACCCTGCCTGCCTATTGGTAGCACGAGTAGCCCTCGGAGAACTCTACAGTATTTCCTGTAGGTAGATTAAAGCGTTACTTTCAAAGCCGGTCTTAACTCTTTATTTGTCGCGACGCTCCGAAAAAGCTTAACCACAGAGAGCACAGAGGTTCCACAGAGGCTTCACAGAGAGAGTTCATGGGGGTTCTGATGCAGGGTTTCGCCCTACACCTTTAGGATTCATTCATCAGGAACTGGGAAAACGTTCCCCACTTCTCGCAAAGAACGCGAGAAATGGGGCACCCTGCACCCCGCCACCTACTAATGAAAAATACCCAGAACGACGATAGAAAAACTCATGCGACTGGGCTGACTATTTTCAAAGGCGAAAACGCCTCGCCTCCAGCCGACAGTTTCGCCGCTTAATAAAGAGAATAGTCAGCCAGTTTTAGCAGGAACGGTCACCTTATAGGAAAACCGTCCGTTTCTGGAAAGGCAACGACAAATCATGAGTGACGGCGACATCGTCAAAGACTTTCTAATTGAGAGCCAGGAGAATCTTGACCGACTGGACCGAGACCTGGTCGGGCTGGAAAAGAATCCTAACGATAAGGATGCGCTGGCCGGAGTGTTCCGCACCATTCACACCATTAAAGGCACGTGCGGTTTTCTGGGATTCAACAAGCTGGAAAAGGTCGCGCACGTGGGGGAAAACCTGCTGACCCGCCTGCGGGACGGCCAGCTGACGCTGAATCCGGAGATTACCACTGCACTGCTGGGCATGGTGGATGCGATCCGGCAGATGCTGAAAGAAATCGAATCGACTGGCACCGACGGCGCGATCGACTATCCCGAACTGCGGGAGACACTGACTCAGTTACAAAAGTCCGGGGCGGCTGCCGCATGCCCGACACCCGGTGCGGCGGCGCTTGCGGCCGCGCAAGTTTCGCCCGAGCTATCAGCGCCAGCAAGTAAATCGTCTCAACCAGCGAAAAAATCCAACCCGCCCGTATTAGCGGAAGCGGCTGCGACTACTCCGCCGGATGCGATCCATCCAGCGGTCGAGCCACCTGCTAAACCTGCGAAGATACTCGCCGAAACGCCGCCTCAAGTAATGGATGCGAAGCTGCGCGACTCCGCGCCTGAGACTATTCGCGTGGGCGTAAACCTTCTGGACAAACTCATGACGCAGGTTGGCGAACTGGTTTTGGCGCGCAACCAGCTGCTGCAGATTGCAAATACCGTGGGCGACGCCGGGCTGCACGCGGTCTCACAGCGCATGAACCTGATCGCCACCGAACTGCAGGAAGAGGTCATGAAGACCCGGATGCAGCCTATCGGAAATATCTGGAGCCAGTTTCCGCGGACCGTGCGTGACGTTGCTGTGGGATGCAATAAAGAGGTGGGCATCGAAATGGAGGGCGAGAAGACCGAACTCGATAAAACCATTATCGAGGCGATCAAAGACCCGCTCACGCATCTGGTGCGCAACTCGGTTGACCACGGGATTGAACTTCCGGCGGACCGAGTAAAGGCGGGAAAGAATCGAGCGGGACGCCTTATCCTGCGGGCTTTCCATGAGGGCGGGCAGGTCAACATTGAAATCAGCGACGATGGCGCGGGATTGAACGCCGATCGGATTCGCCAGAAGGCCGTTGAACGCGGAGTGGTGGGCGCAGAGCAAGCTGCTCGAATGTCCGAACGTGAAATTTACAATCTCATCTTTTTGCCTGGCTTCTCTACCGCGGAAAAGGTCACGAACGTCTCCGGACGCGGGGTAGGCATGGACGTGGTCAAGACCAACGTCGAGCGGATTGGCGGCAATGTCGACGTTCAATCCACACGCGGGGAAGGCACCACGGTACGGGTGAAGATTCCGCTGACGCTGGCGATCATTCCCGCGCTGGTGGTCACCTGCTGCGGCGAGCGGTATGCAATCCCGCAAGTGAGTTTGCTCGAACTGGTGCGCCTTGAGGCGGACGAAGTGAGCACGGGCATCGAACTGGTCCATGGAGCGCCGGTGTATCGTCTGCGCGGACAATTGCTGCCCCTGGTCTATTTGAGCCGCGAACTCAAATTAGAAGCGGATGTAAAAACTGCTAAGCAAAGTGATGGCGCGGTCAACATTGTGGTGTTGCAAGCCGACGAGCGCCAGTTTGGATTGGTCGTCGATCACATCAATGACACTGAAGAAATCGTCGTCAAGCCGCTGCGCAAGCAGCTGAAGATGGTGAAGACCTTCGCCGGGTCAAGCATTATGGGGGACGGCAAAGTGGCGCTGATCCTGGACGTGCTGGGCCTGGCGCAACGAGCCAGCGTGGTCACAGAAACCCGGGAACGCGCGATGGCAGAAAAAGTTGCCGCATCCGCCCACGAGCAGGAAAAGCAAACTTTCCTGCTGTTCGCCGGCCCCGGCGATTCACGCATGGCGATTCCACTGAGCACGCTGGCGCGGCTGGAGGAATTTCCCGTAGCGCAGGTGGAAATGTCGGGCAGCCAGTGGGTGACGCAATATCGAGGACAAATTCTGCCTTTGGTTCGTCTCAATGTGGCGCTGGAAGAAAGGCGCAACAAACTTCGCGCGCTGCAAGCGCCCCCCACGGCGGATTCGGGACCAATTCAGGTGCTGGTGTTGAACCACGAGGGACGAGCATTCGGCCTGGTAGTGGAAAAAATACTGGACATCGTGGAAGATCTCGCGGATGTAAGGTCGCCGGCGACTAGGGCCGCGGTCCTTTATTCAGTAGTGATCGGCAACCGGGTGACGGAGTTGCTGGATATCCCCGCGATTCTGCGGGGAGCGGATTTGAGCGCGGCGCGAACCAGCCACGGGCATACAGCGGCCGAGGTTGCAAACTAGCTATGGCAAACACTTCTCAATTTTGCACTTTCTATCTGGACAAGCTGTTGTTCGGGGTGGAACTGAAGGGCGTGCAAGAGGTCATTCGCTCGCTTGAGATGACGACCGTCCCTCTTGCGCCGCGCGTGGTAAGCGGCCTCATCAATTTGCGCGGCCAAATCGTAACTGCGGTCAATTTGCGGCGGCGTCTTGAACTAGAACCCGCCCCGCCCGGTACCCCGGTCATGAACGTGGTGGTGCGCTCGGTGGATGGCGCAGTCAGTCTGCTGGTCGATGAAATTGGCGATGTGGTCGAGGTCGAGGAAAACACATTCGAGCCGCCGCCTGAAACTTTGCGGCCCTCAGTTCGCAACATCATTCTGGGTATTCACAAATTAAAAGGGCGATTGCTGCATGTGCTGGATATAGAAAAAGCTTGCCTGATGGTGGATGCGGCCGAGGGCATGACTGCAGGTCGATAAGGCAGCAAGTTTCTACAGTAAAATCACAGAATCTGTAGCTTAGTGAGGCCGGCTAATGCTCTGGCGAAAACAATTTCTTAATCTCACTCTACTGTCCGTCGCGACGACTCTAACCTTGGCCCAAGGCTCATCCGCTTCCCCTGAGAGAACTTGCACGAGCTCCTCTGTCGCTTCCGTACCCAGCCGGCCAACTGTGACCAATGCCACCGATACCACACAGTGCGGTGTGGTCGAAATTGAATATGGGCTGGAACGACAGTGGCCAGGGGGCGGAGCGAACCGTGACGACCTTACCGGCGGACTTCGCATGGGTCTTACTCATAATCTGGATTTCCACTGGGCCTCCGCCGATTTTCTTCACGTCGTGGATGGGACTGGGGACCGAACCGGCTTCGGCGACAGCTGGCTTGGCCTGAGATATCGTTTCCTTGAACAAGGAAAATATCGTCCTAGTTTAGGGCTTTCTTATCAGGCCAAGGTGCCCTCAGCCAATACGGCGCTCGGCCTGGGTTCGGGACAAGTCGATCATGCGCTTTCCCTGTTGGTCAGCAAGGACCTTCATCCTTTTCACGTCGACTTCAATGTAACCCCGTTATTTGCCGGACGACAGAGCGCATCTGGCGTTGACCACAATATTGGATTCGCTCTCTCCTCTTCAACTCCGATAACCAAGAGGCTGGGTATGGTGGCTGAGGGTTATGGATACACATCCCTCAACGCCGAGAACCCTGCGTTTGCTTCAACCATGATTGGATTCACCTATCAAGTGAATCCGCGCCTGTTCCTCGACTCGGGAATCGACGTGGGAGTAACGAAGGATGCCCCCCACAAGCGCGTTTACCTGGGCGTGACTTACGCAATAGCCAACGTCTATTCGTGGATGAAGTCGCGCTAACAATCCCCACCGCTAAACTTGGGACGGCTAAAGGCGGCTGCTCCCATGCCGATGAATCTGGTTGGATCACTTTGTAAATCCGCCTGAATTTGGGAGCATGCTATGACTTTCTTCAGGAACCTGAGGATCGGTAAGAAGCTGGGTATTGGATTCGGCCTGGTCCTGACGCTAATGGCCGCGCTGGGAGTTTTTTCGCTGCTGCAACTCTCGAAGATGGAGCGAGCTGCCAGTGATCTGGGAACCAATTGGTTACCAAGCGTACAGAATATAAGCGCAGTCAGGCTGGATGCTGCAAGCATACGGCGGTCTGAACTGAACCACATCCTCAGCACAGACCAAACTGATGCAGAAGCAAGCATTGCCGCGGCCCTGGCTAAGATGGATGAAGATGAGAAGAAGTACGAGCCCGAAATATCCTCGAATGAAGAGCGCGCGCTGTATCAGGGGTTTCGAACCAAGTGGGACAACTACCTCGCAGTGCAGAAACGCGTTTTGGTTTTATCCCGCCAGAATAAAGACGCAGAAGCCGGGCGGATAGCGCTCACGGAAGGGTTGCCTGCGTTCCAAGCTGCCGATAAGTCCCTGGCAGAAGATGTGGCGCTAAACCAGAAGGGAGCGGAGGATTCTACCAGGCTCGGGGGGCAGATTTACTCCTCATCTCGTTACTGGGTCATTGGCTTGCTAATTGGCGCAATTGGCCTGGGGTTTGTCATCAGTCTCACTCTAGCGCGCGCGATGGCATCATCAACCACTGCGATGCTGGCAATGATCCGGGAAGTTGCCGCCAATAACCTCACAGTTCAGGATATGAAAGTCGCATCGGGAGACGAAATCGGCCTGGCCGGCCTTGCATTAAATGGGATGAAGAACAACCTGCACGCCGTCATCCAGTCGATTTCAGTTTCAGCGATGCAGGTGGCCAGTGCCAGCGAAGAACTCAACGCCACCAGCCAGCAGATCACGGCGAATTCCGAAGAGACATCGGCACAGGCGGACGTGGTTAATAAATCAGCGCAGGCGGTCAGCCAGAATTTGCAGACTGTGGCGACGGGCGCGGAGGAAATGGGCGCCAGCATTAAAGAGATCGCAAAGAACGCCACGGAAGCGGCGAAGGTGGCTACCTCGGCGGTGAGGGTCGCGGAAACTACCACCGCCACCGTTTCGAAGTTAGGGGATTCCTCCACTGAGATCGGGCAGGTCATTAAGGTCATTACCTCGATTGCGCAGCAGACGAACTTGCTGGCGTTGAATGCGACCATCGAAGCGGCGCGCGCCGGCGAGGCGGGTAAGGGCTTCGCGGTGGTGGCGAACGAGGTGAAAGAGCTGGCGAAGGAAACGGCGAAAGCGACGGAAGACATCAGCCGCAAGATCGAAGCCATACAGACCGACACCAAAGCGGCGGTGGACGCAATTGGCACAATCAGCGGGGTGATTCACCAGATCAATGACATTTCGAGCACGATTGCGACTGCAGTCGAGGAGCAGAACGCGACCACTAATGAGATGTCGCGCAACGTGAGCGAGGCGGCACAAGGTAGCGGCGAGATCACCAGCAACATCGCAGGAGTGGCGCAGGCGGCGGAAAGCACTTCGCGCGGGGCCGGCGACACACAGAAGGCATCGCAACAACTGGTGGAAACTGCGGCCGAACTGCGCAGGCTGGTGGAACAATTCAAAATCCACGGCAACGGAAACGCGGCAGATGCAACCCGTAAAAGCAAGGCGGCTTACGCATCGGCCTGAAGGCCTGGTTGTTCGCCGCCTAACGATCCGCCTAGTCGAAACCTCTGCCGAGCTTCGACGGCCAGTAGAGCAGTTCAGAATTGCCTCCATTGGGCGAGGAGTAACAGCAAAACAGAATTCAGCAGCCGCGCGGGCGGGATTCTAAAGAGCATTGGCATTTACAAGCGGCACGATGTTGGAACCAGTGAAGAACAAATGAAAGTATCAGCCAAAATAAATAGCTTGGTGGTTGGAGCGCTCTGCGTCGGAGTGGCGGCCGCAACCTTCGCAATGTACCAAGCGGCCACGCTGGAATCGGAGTACAGCGGCCTTATGGCGCACGAAGTGGCCGAGGTCGAGGTCGCGCGTCAGCTGCAGCTGACGTTCAAGAAGCAAGTACAAGCCTGGAAGGACATCCTGCTTCGCGGAAGCGACCCGGCAAGCCTGGAGAAATATAGCAAAGAGTTTTTGTCGCTGGAGAAGAAGGTAGATGAGATTGCGGTGAGCCTGCAGAGCTCGGTGGACACCGGCGATATTCGAGTGAAAGTAGGCGAGTTCGGAGAAGCCCACCAACAGTTGGATAACAAATACCAGGCAGGACTGGAAGTATTTCGGGCTTCGAATGGCAAAGATTTCGCCAAGGTCGATGTCATGGTGAAAGGGCAAGACCGGCCACCTACTGACCTAATCGATGGCGTGGTGACAGATTTACAAACGGCTTACCAGACTAAGCAAGCGCGTCTCGCGGCAGCAGCCGTTTCCGCCCGGCATACAACCATTGTCGCCATCGTGCTCATGTCGGTGATGGCATTATTTGCGGCGACCTATCTCAGCCGGAAAATCGTAAACCCCATCCATGTTGCCCTGCGCCGCGCGGAAGCCATCGCGGAGGGAGATTTGACGGGAGATGAGATCACGATTACCAGTCGGGACGAGGTCGGCGATTTGACTGCTGCCATCAACAAGATGAGCGATAGCCTCGAACGCATGATTTCTTCCATTACTGAGGAAGCGATGCACGTAGGCAGCGCCAGCGAAGAACTAAATTCCACCAGCCAGCAAATCACCGCGAATTCAGAAGAGACTTCGGCTCAGGCAGACGTGGTATCGAAAGCCACGCAGGCAGTCAGCCAAAATCTGCAGACGGTGGCAACCGGTGCGGAAGAGATGGGAGCCAGTATAAAGGAGATCGCGAAGAATGCCACTGAAGCAGCCAAGGTAGCAACATCTGCGGTTAGGGTGGCTGAGACCACCACCGCGACCGTGGCCAAGCTGGGGGAATCATCGACCGAGATTGGACAAGTCATTAAGGTTATTACTTCGATTGCGCAGCAGACCAACTTGCTGGCTTTGAACGCGACCATTGAAGCAGCCCGCGCCGGCGATGCCGGCAAAGGCTTCGCCGTGGTCGCCAACGAGGTGAAAGAACTGGCAAAAGAAACCGCCAAAGCCACCGAGGACATCAGCCGGAAAATTGAGGCCATACAGAGCGACACCAGGGCAGCCGTAGAAGCTATCGGCACCATTAGTGGCGTCATTCATCAGGTCAACGACATTTCAAGCACCATCGCCAGTGCAGTCGAGCAGCAGAACGCGACCACCAATGAGATGTCGCGGAATGTGAGCGAAGCGGCGAACGGGAGCAGTGAGATCACCAGCAATATTGCGGGCGTAGCAGAGGCGGCCCAAGGCACGTCGCGCGGAGCCGCCGACACGCAGAAAGCGTCGCAGCAACTGGTTGAGACTTCGGCACAACTCCGTCGTCTGATCGAGCAATTCAAGGTAACGTCTGACGCTGGCAAAAACCCGATCAAAGCGGATTTGCGGCAACGCCGGTCAGCTCATGCTTAGGGATCATTGCTGCAGAGCTTGAGCAGTACGCGACGACCGAAAAGTGCCGAGGGATGGTATTGCTTTGAGAATAACTATTAAGGCGAAATTGTATGGCCTGATGGCCGCCAGCTTGTTTTTTGTCGCGGGGGTGAGCGCCAACGGTTACTGGGGCATTAAATCCGTCGAGAACATGACACGTGAGGTGGCTGCAACCGGAGCTGCCATTCGCAACCACGTGGAAGTGGGACCCTACGCCGACATGACACGTGATGATATCGCGGCGATATTTGCGAAAAAGGGTCAAGAGCAACAAGACGGGGTCGACAATTTGGCTCTCCATTCCAAGGTGTTGGAACAACGCGCTACAGCAGCACGAGACGCGGTGACAGTACCTGCCCTTAAAACGACCCTCAATGAAGAGGTCGACATGGTGCAGGAGTACGTGACTACATCTGACTCACTGGCCAAAGCGATTACCCACAATGCTGATAAATCTTCGTATGCAAGCGAAGCTGAACGCTTCGGCCAGCTCTCCAACAAGCTTAGCGAAAAGATCGAAGAAAGCACCGATCAATTGGAGCAGGGCGCAAAACATTCTGAACGCACTGCGGTAGAAAAAGGCACCCGGGCCACGCGCATCATCCTCTCTATATGCGGGACATCGCTTCTGATTTTGTTTTTAGCTAGTGGGGTTTTGGTGCGGACCATTTCGCAGTCGCTTAGCCGTTTGACCATGATGATTCACGATATTGCCGAAGGCGAAGGCGATGTCACAAAACGATTGGAGACGGCGGGCGGCATCGGAAACGACGAACTGGGCGAAGTAAGTCGACTCTTTAATCGGTTCATGGACAAGCTGCAAGAGATTCTTCGCGGGGTCGCGGCTCACACTTATCAATTGACGACTGCGAGTCAAAAACTCTTGGAAGCCAGCGAGCAGATCACTGCCAATTCCGGAGAAACCGCGCTCCAATCCAAATCCGTTTCCCGCGCCACTCAGCAGGTCAGCCAGAATCTGGAAAGTCTATCGACCGGCGCCGGCGAAATGACGGTGACCGTCCAGAGCATTGCCGCGAATGCCAATGAAGCGGCGAAAGTAGCGGGGTCGGCGGTTAGCGCAGCCGAAGCAGCCAATGCCACGGTCGCAAAGCTCGGCCAGTCCGGCGCCGAGATCGGCGTCGTCATTAAGGTCATCACCTCCATTGCTCAACAAACTAACTTGCTGGCTTTGAACGCAACCATCGAAGCGGCGCGTGCCGGAGAAGCCGGTAAAGGCTTCGCGGTGGTAGCCAACGAAGTCAAAGAACTCGCCAAGCAGACAGCCAAAGCCACGGAGGACATCAGTCACAAAATCACCACGATTCAGGTGGACACCAAAGGCGCGGTGGCGGCAATCGCGACGGTCAGCGGGGTCATTCATCAGATCAACAATATTTCTGCAACCATAGCGGCTGCGGTTGAAGAACAGAGTGCGACCACACAAGAAATGACCCGCAACACCAGCGAAGCCGCTGGCGGGGCGGGCGAAATCTCAGTCAGTATTGGCGGGGTCGCGCAAGCCGCCGAGGGTACATTGGCGCGCGCGCAGGAGTCGCAAAAAGCGGCGCAGGAGTTGGCCTCGATAGCCTCCGAGTTAAGCCGACTGATGCGGCAATTCAAGATTGAGCGCCGCGATCCGCGCATCGAGGTTGCGTTACCCGTCAAGCTGACCGCGACGGACGTCCACGGCCATCGTTTAGAACATGAGGTCACGACCATTAACATCAGCCAGAAAGGAGCTTTGCTGGCCGGCATTCGAAGCCAGCTTCGGCAAGGCGACTCGGTCACTCTCAGCCGACTGAACCGACGAGAAGAGTACTTAATTTCTTGGGTGGGGCCAGAAAAAACATCCAAGGCGGGTCAGATCGGCCTTTCGGCTGCCGACCCAGCTAGCTCGTTCTGGAACGATGCGATCGAAATGTATGGAACGAGGGAGACAGGTAATACGGAAGTTGAGTCCGGGGCGATGGCGGCCGCTGGCGGGGCTTAGCACGGACCGGTTTTTTGGGGACGCAAGTATGAAACCTATTCGCATCCTGGTGGTGGACGATTCGGTGGTGATTCGCAAATTGCTCACCGACACTTTGTCTGGAGACATCGCGCTGGAAGTCGTGGGCACGGCGAGCGACGGGCGATTAGCTTTGGCCAAACTTTCACAGCTCGAGCCTGACCTGGTCACGCTCGATATCGAAATGCCGGTGATGAATGGGCTGGAAACGTTGGCTGCAATACGCAAGTTACACCCCAAGTTGCCGGTCATTATGTTCAGCACGCTAACTGAGCATGGAGCGGCGGCAACTCTGGACGCGCTATCGTTGGGTGCCTCCGACTACGCTACGAAGCCAAGCAACACCGGCAGCTTTCCAATTGCCATCGAGCGCATTCGTGCCGAGCTTATTCCCAAGATCAAAGCATTGTGCGGCATCGCCTCGGTGAAAATTCCCTCTTTACCAGTGGCGGCTCGACCGGCTTTTAAGCCGCGCTCGCGACTTGGCCCGCGGTTTGAAATTGTGGCCATCGGCACCTCAACCGGCGGCCCCAACGCTTTGGCCGAAGTGCTCCCGCGCATTCCCGCGGATTTTCCTGTTCCAATCGTGGTGGTCCAGCACATGCCGCCGATCTTTACCCGGCTTTTGGCAGAGAGATTAGCCAGCAGGTCGGCCTTTCCTGTCGAAGAGGGTAGTGCCGGCGCCACTCTTTCAGCCGCGCATGCATGGATTGCGCCGGGAAATTTTCATATGAAGGTAATACGCACCGGTTTATCTGCACGTTTGAATCTGAATCAAGACGCGCCGGAGAACTCGTGCCGGCCCGCAGTTGACGTTTTATTTCGTTCGGTGGCCAAAGCCTACGGTGCGAATGTTCTCGCGGTGGTGATGACCGGCATGGGATCTGACGGCGTGCTCGGGGCGCAATACATTCGCGAGGCGGGAGGCAATGTGATCATCCAAGACGAGCTGTCTTCTGTGGTATGGGGAATGCCGGGCCTAATACATGCATCTGGGATGGACGATGCGTGCTACCCACTCGACCAACTCGCGGGGGAGATCACACGCCGGGTTCTGCAGAGTCGCGAGCCTCGCGCTCGTACCGATGCCAAGCGAAATGCACCTTTGGAGCAGAGAGCACAATGACACCTGCCGCACAGAGCGCAACGGCCGCAGCTCCCGTTCGGGAACCGGTAGATCCGGTTTACCGGCAAATCCGCGACCTGGTGTACAAAGTTTCGGGTATCTACAAGGCGGAAGAGAAACTCTATTTGCTAGCTGACGGTTGCGCCCGCCGAATGAAGCAACTGGGAGCCCACACGCCGCGTGATTATTGGGACCGCCTGACCGCGCACCCCAGTCGAGATGGCGAACTCCGGCAACTGCTCAATGAAATCACGATTGGAGAAACCTACTTGTTCCGCAGTCCGCCACAGCTCGACGCGCTGCGCAAAGTCATCCTGCCTGAAATTGTGGCGGAAAAAACCAAGCAGATCACGAAACGGTTGCGCATCTGGAGCGCGGGCTGTTCCACCGGCGAAGAGTCTTACACCCTGGCGATGAACATGCTCGAGGAAAGCGACCGCCTGCTGAAGGGCTGGACGGTTGAAATCCTCGCAACTGATTTGAACGACCGCTCCGTGGAGACCGCCAAGGCCGGTATCTACGGCGATTACGCCCTTCGCGGCACTACCGACTATTTCAAGCGAAAATATTTCTTGCCGGTCGATGAAAAGACGTTACAGGTGCGGCCGGAGGTGAAGAAACTCGTAACCTTCAACCGGCTGAATCTTCAGGACGATTCGAAAATGCTCTTCATGAAGGGCATGGACATAATTTTCTGTTGCAATGTGCTCATCTATTTTGATGGGCCTTCGAAATCAAAAGTGATAAATCATTTTTTCAGCAACCTGAATTTCGGTGGGTACTTTTTTCTAGGGACTTCGGAGTCGCTGGTGAAACTGAATGAACAATTTCACCTTGTCCATTTTCCGGGAACCATCGCTTATTGGAAACCGGGGCTGAGCAGTGGGAAATTATGATCGAATCGATGACCGCAACCATACGTGAGCGAGTGCAGCGCATTGAAGCTATGCCGGCGATTCCGGCTGTATTTCTGCCGTTGCTGAATCTGTTGAGCGATCCAGCCAAGGATGTGGCGCTCGATGAAGTGGTGCGCCTGATCTCTTACGATAATTCGATTGCCGCGCAGTGCATGCGCGTGGCCAGTTCGCCTTTGTTCGGACTGACACACGCTCCCACGTCGATTAAGTCAGCGGTGATCAGCCTGGGCCTGCGTCGGGTGGAGACTATTCTTCTCACTTGTTGCCTTGGGCAAGCATTTCCGGCAAAAAAGTGGGCGCTGGATCCGGTGGTTTTTTGGCGGCATTCGATGGGTTGTGCCCTGGTCTGTAGAAAATTCAGCGAGAAGCTTCGCGCCGGGGACGCAGAGACCGCCTATATGGCGGGCTTGCTGCACGACATTGGATTCATGGTTAACTGCCTGGCTTTCTCTGACGAATTTCAGCTGGCGATGGCGCGGGCGGTGCAGCAAGAAATTACGCTCGACACCGCCGAGCTTGCCACCATGGGCTTTACGCATTGCGATACGGGGCGCGCCCTGGCGGAGAAATGGGACCTTTCGAAAAATCTGGTTGAAGTGATCACCCATCATCATGCGGTTGAACAAAGTCAAAGCGCGCAGCCGCTGGTGGCGCTGGTGCACTTGAGCGATCTGCTGTGCCGCATGCGAGGCCTGGGTTATGGGTACTACGAACGCCAGCGAGTGGACTTGATTTCTGACCCCGCGTGGGCGGTTCTCTTAAAAGCGCAACCCGAGTTGGACGAAGTGGACTTGGTGCGCTTCACCTTCGAACTCGACGAAGCGGTGGTTGAGATTCATGAGCTGGTATCTGCGGTGCTCGGTCCGGCTCCGGCTAGAGCTTGAGATCAGAGTTGTTTGTTGACAACCGCGAACCGCTGAGGAAGCTAACTGTGTATTTGAAGAGTAATAACGATGGGCAGATTTTCAAAAAGCATTCTGACTTGCAGTCCCGGGGAGTCAGCCAAAGAGTGCAGGCTGTAATCGCTGCCAGTGATCACGCTCGGTGGTGAAAGCAAGCATCCATCCGATAAACCGGCGATCTTGTTCTTGAAGTTGCCGGCCACCATGTTGCAGACTTCGCCCAGCGCGTCAGAGAAATCTTGTCCAACTTTTTCTACCGGCAAACCGAGCATCTTGGAGGCCATCAAGGCAGCGGTTTTCTCCTGGCAGCGCACCGTAATGACTCCGCACAGCTGTCCTGCCAGGCCCACCATCGACGTCACGTCCATGCCGGAATCATCTATGCTAGATGCAGGAACTAACTGACAAGACAGCATGAGTTCAAAAACTTCACGCGTCGCCATCTCCAGCAACGGAACCCATTTTTGATGGGTGTCTGCAGTCGCAGAGGCGTGACCTAAGGATGTCATATCTTACCCGCCAGTACGGGAACGACGTGTTCTTTCACCTGTTCGGGCGTGAATGGCTTGCGAATGTATCCGCGGGCGCCGCAGGAAAGAGCCTGGACCACGTGAGCCTCACTGCCCTCGGTGGTGATCATTACTACCGGAACATTTTTTGCATTTTGCACGGCAGGAAGCTGCTTGATGAATTCGATGCCATCCATGACCGGCATATTGATGTCGCAAAGAATCAGATCGACGGCGCTGTCCTTCAGCATGCTGAGCGCTTCGGCTCCATTTCCCGCCTGCAGAACATCGCTCAGATCAATGCCTGCCTGGCGCAGCGAGCGTTCCACAATTTTCCGCATGACTGATGAGTCGTCAACGATGAGAGCACGTATAGACATTTGTGGATGTTAGCAAGGTCGTTTACGCCGACCCCTGTTGCGTACCTTACGTATATCGGCGCGTAGGCGAAGGACTTTAGCCGATTGGACCTTTATGGCAGAGGGGAAACATCCGCGCGGAAAATGGAGCGACCACTTATCCTCTGATGAACAAACGCACATCTTCGCTGAAAACTAACCCCATCGGGGTTGTTCGTCGAGACTGATACCCAAGGCAGTTTTGGCTACCACCTCATGAGTGAGGAAGGAACTGGCCGGGTGGATGCGGCCAAGTCGCGCGTCGCGAACCAGGCGTTCATAACCGAGCGAGCGAAAAATTCCAGCGCCGCCCATGATCTCGAGACCGAGATCGACTACACGCCACGATCCTTCGACCGCACGGTATTTCGCGGCAAATATTTTCGATGGCCATTGGGCTCCATGGCTCACGCCGTTCGACCAGTCCTGCGCGGTTTTTTCGAGTTGAGGGCCGATAGATTCAAGTTCAATAACCATTTCAGCAATGGCGTGCTGGACCTCCGGGTGATATGCCATCGATCGCGAGAGAGCTAACGAGCGCTTGTTTTTCACGGAAGCAATGGTTTGATCGAGCGCGCGTTTAGCTAGACCATAATAAATATTTCCAAAGCCCATGAGCGCCCACGCAAAAATTCCGAGTATGAAGGAATCGATTCCGGCGCCCCCTGCCGGCACAATTCTCGCAATGTACCGGTCCGGAATAAATACATTTTCCAAAACCGTGTCATCGCTCCGGGTCGCCCGCATGCCAAGGACGTCCCAAGTTTCCTTAATAACGTATCCTTCGCTGTCCCTCGGCATGAATGCATGAACGATTTTCGGATTTGCCGGATCGCTGGTGTCCATTCCGTGGAGACCGAAGCGCGTCCAAACCGGGGTCAAACTGCCGAACTGCTTACGGCCGGTGAAGCGATAACCGCCTTCGACACGTTCTGCTTTCGACGTGGAGAGTAGGACAGGAATGTCATTGCCACTTTCGGCGTGGCCGGCGGCAAAGATCTCTCCTGCGGCGGCATCGCGGAGAATCCACTCCAGCGAGCGATCTCCGCTGCGCCATAGATCGGCGGCGATTCCCAACCAATAAAGGTGCATGTTCACCGCAAGTGCAGTAGCCGGCGCGTAATACGCCAGTCGCCGCTGCTCGAGACATACTTCTGCCAGCGTCATGCCTCGGCCGCCGAACTCAGTGGGCGCGGGCAACAGCAAATACTTCGCGGCGCGCAGCTCCTGAAAATCCTCTTCGAAAAAACGGTTTTCGCGGTCATACTTCGCCGCACGTGACGCGCACCGCGCCAGCATCTCTTCGCTGAGAGCAGGCTCACCCGCCAGCGGATTAGAGGCCGTCGTGGTCACCTGTTTGGAATCAGCCGAGCCGTCGTTGCTCGGACTTGCGGAGGCCAAGTTTCGTTGTAGAGTCGTGTTCATGGGGTCCTTCTTTCCGAAGACGCAGTGGCCGTCGAGCATTTTACATCGCAGGAAAGCCAGTGGTCCTCGATCGAATATGTGTGAGCTATTTCACAAACACCTCGTGCGAGGCCCGACGTTTATGGTCGAGCCTCATACACGATGTTGAACGGCGTTTCCGAAGCGCGCCGGAAGCGGTGGAAACCAGCTGAGACGACGACATCCTTGATACGCGACTCGCCTGCTTGGGCACCCAGGCACAGGCCGACTTCCTGCGACCGCGAGCATGGCGTGCACAACAAGGTTGAGAACGAGTAGTAAACCCTGCCCACAGGATTCAGATTATCTTTCAATTGATCATTGGCAAAAGGCTCGACGATCATCCAGGTGCCATCTTTGGCCAAAGATTGACGAACGTGAGCTGCGGCGCCGGCTGGATCACCCATGTCGTGCAGGCAATCGAACACCGTTACCAGGTCATAGTCTTTGCCTGGGAATTCTTTTGCGGCTGATACTTCGAAGGTGACCCGGTTGGATACGCCTTCACTCTGAGCAGACTCCCGTGCCGCTTCTATCGAGCCGAGATGGTAGTCAAAACCGAAGAATCGCGACTTGGGAAATGCCTTTGCCATCAGGATGGTCGAAGCTCCCTTCCCGCATCCCACATCGGCCACTTTGGCGCCGGCATCGAGTTTTGCTTTCGCCTCGTGCAACGCCGGAATCCACGAGCTGACGAGATTGGCGGCGTACCCTGGGCGGAAGAATTTCTCGCACCCGTGGAATACGTCGTCAACGTGCTCGTGCCAACCCATGCCAGCGCCGGTCTTGAAGGATTCTGCGATCCTCGGCACGGCGGCGAGCGCGCCCAACGCCAGTTCGAACGCTCCCGGCAGATACGCGGGGCTGTGTTCGTCTGCCAAAGTAAAAACCTGTTCTTCGGTCAGGCTGAATTTATTGGTCTTCGCGTCAAAGGAAACGTAACCGCCGGCGGCCTGTGAAGACAGCCACTCGCGCACATAGCGTTCATCAGTGCTTGTCTTTCGGGCCAACTCAGCGGGAGTCATTGGGCCCAAAGCCAGCGCTTTATACAATCCAAGTTTTTCACCGATTACCACCATTCCGGCGTGGACCGCAGCACCGAGGTCGGTGACAAATTGTCCGACAAACGCGTTCAATTTATTCATATCGAGAGCGGGAACCTGTACTGCACTCATTAGAATTTTCCTTTCTGAATTTCGTGGTTGCTTTTCATTTCTGATCTGAACCCCTACTGGTTACATGGTCAGCCCCTTCGATCAGTAGCAGATCAAAGGGGCTGCCCTCCCCCACTATCCGCGTCTCGCTAGTTTCCCCCGAACGACTGGCACGAAACATTGGGGTGCCAGTTCACGAATGCTCCATTGGGATTCTCTTTCCACGCCCAAACGTGGAGTGTGTAGAAGGCCGGCAAGCCAAAGCGGTTCGGGGTCTCAAAGTAGTGGAACGCCTGTCCCATAAGCTGCGGCGGCCCGGAATGGCTTGCATCCCATACCGAGGCGATCAGCAGGTAGTCTGCACCGATCAATTTCAGGCGTCCATCTGGTTGTGGTTCGTAAATCACAATTTGGGGCCGTGCGGCGTCCAACACGCCGCTGGCAACGATAGCGCCATTCACAAAATGGAGTCCCATGGCGCCGGCGTCTGGGCCACTGACGCATCCGAATTGGAGCGAATAGCCCTCCGCTTCAGCGACCGAAACGTCTTTGAACCGAGCGGTCGCTTGGCGAACAAGGTTAAGAAGTGGGCCTGCCTGGCTGGCATTGCTGGATCCCATTTCGTGATGAGCGGTTATTGCGCTGGACTGCGCCTGCGATTGCGACGCAAATGCCGCCGCAAATGCGAGAGCGATTATGGAATGCTGGATTGGTTTTACCCATCCTGCGGTTTTCATAGTTAAGCCTCCTATTGAATTTTGATTTCGCTAAGGCGAGCCCTCGGGGCTGCGCCTCAATTCGCCTCTTCATCGGTAGAAGCGGCTTTGCTAGAATCCGCACTGTGCTGCCATGAGACTGCCGGCCAGGTAACACGCACTCGGTGCTAATCTCGTTTGGCAATTGCAAGATAGCGGTCATCTGGACCGGAAGTAACGAAACAATTCCAAAGAAAAACCAAAAATACAGGGAGCATCGTTGGAAACAGGCCCGACCAGGTATCAATTTGGGGAGTTCGACTTGGATGTAGCCCGCGGCGGCTTATTCAAGGCTGCGGAAGAGATCAAGCTTCGCCCCAAGGTTTATGAAGCTCTCAAGTATCTGGTGGAACATCCCGGGCGTCTGATTGGCAAGAAAGAGCTGATTGAAGCGGTTTGGCCGGACACGTTCGTCACCGACGACTCTCTGGTCCAGTGCACGGTCGAACTCCGGCGCGCATTGGGTGACCACGCGCAACAGTTACTGAAGACCGTTCCTCGTCGCGGATACATATTGACGGCAGAAGTTGTGCGCCACCTGCCTAATCAAGAATCCAGTCCCGCTGCTTTGGCTGATGGTAGCGAATTTCCATTATCTAAAGGTGCGAGGAAGCGCTTCGACCTGCCGGCGTCGCGCACTTCTCTCATCGGACGAGAACAACAGGTGGCGGAGGCTGCCAAGCTGTTACTCCGGCCCGATGTTCGCCTATTGAGCCTGACCGGAGCCGGCGGAGCCGGAAAAACTCGCCTAGCGCTCGCCATCGCCAAATTAACTGCGCAAGAGTTCACCGCCGGCGTTCAATTCGTGGGATTGGCTGCGATTTCTAATCCCGCGCTGGTAGGCATCGCAATTGCGAAGGCGCTCAATATCCAGCAGGTCGCCAACCAAACGATCGCGCAAGCGATAGGTGATGAACTGCGAAATTCGGGACCATTCCTGCTAGTCCTGGACAATTTTGAACAAGTTTTGCATGCAGCGACGGTGGTGGCTGAAATATTAGAGACGTGTCCGGCCCTGAAAGTCATGGTTACCAGCCGGGCCTGCCTGAGGATTTATGGCGAACAGGAATTTCAGGTCACGTCGCTGGAACAGGATTCGGCTGTCGAGTTATTCGTGCAGCGGGCAATGGCCGTCAGACCCACTTTTGCGATGACAGCAGATAATGCGCAGGCGATCCGCGAAATTTGTTCGCGTTTGGATTGCCTTCCATTGGCGATTGAACTGGCGGCGGCGCGAACCCGAGTGCTTTCGCCGGCCACAATGCTGGATCGTTTGCAGAACCGCCTGCAATTGCTGACCGGTGGCGCGCTCGACTTGCCGGCACGGCAACAAACCCTTCGCAATGCTATCGATTGGAGTCACGGTCTGCTCAATGATGCCGAGCAGAAATTGTTTCGACGGCTCTCAGTATTTGTAGGCGGATGCACCCTAGAGGCCGCGGAAGCAGTTTGCAATACCACCCGCGATCTCGACCTGGATCTGTTCGAAGGATTGTCTTCGCTAGTCGATAAGAATCTGATTCAGAATGCGGACCAGCCGTGGCCCGAGCCGCGTTTCGCGATGCTGGAGACGATTCGGGAGTATGCTCTCGAGCGCCTGGCTTCGAGCGGCGAAGAATCGGCAACCCGACGCGCGCATGCTGCTTATTGTCTGGTTCTTGCGGAAGAAGGAAATCCGGAGTTGAACCCGGAAGATCGCGCGGTTTGGTTGGAGCGATGCGACGTCGAGATTGACAACTTTCGTTCAGCTCTCGACTGGCTTTTTCAGAAGCAGGAACTCGACTGGGGCCTGCGTCTCTGCATTGCGCTGTTCCGATTCTGGGACATGCGTGAACACCTCACTGAAGGCCGAGCGCGACTGGAAACTATTTTGCGACTCGCAGGCACGGGGTTCACGAAAGAGCGTGCCAAAGTAGGACTTTTCCTCGGCGCTCTGACCACACCGCAGGGCGATTTCTCGGCCGCACAGCAATTCATAAAAGAAAGCTTGAACCTGTATCAAGAATTAGGTGACGACTGGGGGACAGCCGCGTCTTTAAATGCGCTGGGAGTTAGCGCGCGCGACCGGGGCGACTACTCGTCAGCGCACGAATATTTTGAGAGAAGCCTCATGTGCTGGCGCATGCTGGGGGATCCCTTGGCAGCGGCGCGCACCCTTCATAATCTGGCCAATGTGGTCCGGGTCCGCGGTGACTATCCAGCGGCGCAGGCGGCCCTGCGTGAGGCGACAAATCTTTTCGAAGAACTCGGTGATCGCAGCGGGGCCGCATGGTCTCTGAATCAGCAGGGAGACATCGCGCGCGAGCAGCGGGACCTGCCAGTGGCCCGCACCTTGTATCAAGACGCGCTCTCGGCATTCAGGCAAGCCGGGGACCAGTGGGGATCCGCGCGATCGCTGGCCGATTTAGGCTACGTTTGCTGTGATCAGGAAGATTACGTTGCGGCGCACGCGGCATACCGGGAAGCGCTACAGATTTTCGCGGAATTGGGACATCGTCGCGGCTTGGCGCGGACACTGGAAGGGTGTGCGTGCCTGGCTGTAGCTCGGGGCGGCGCTGCTCGCGCCTTGAAACTGGCCTCCGCCGCTGCACATTTACGCCGCATAATCGGCGCACCGTTGCCGCAAGCCGAGCAGACAAGGCTCGATCAGACATTACTGACTGCGTGGGATTCCCTGACTGACGCCGAAGGAAGCGCAGCGTGGTCGGAGGGCTCAGCAATGAGCGTGGAAAAGGCCATCAAATACTCCCTCGACGAGCCTGAATTCGTCAGCTCAGGCCAGCGGGATCGATGAGCCTTCGCACTGCGGAAACACGATCGGCTGGAAGGCCGACTCGGCGGGCGTGCTCCCGAATACTGTTTTCATCTGGCGCCAGGTAGACGCAATAGACTTTATCTTCAGTGACGTAACTGTGCAGCCACTGGATCTCCGGGCCCATATCCTTCAACACCTGCAACGAATGCAGTGACAGCTCGCGGATTTGGGACTCAGAAAGCGCGCCGGCGCCGGGCACTTCCCTTTCAATGACGTATTGCGGCATGCGAAGTATAGATTACCACCAAGGCGCTGACGTCCTGTCAAGAAGTCTGGGCCTGTTTGACAATACCGTCTTAGGACTTAGGCCGACGCCAACTGCATCATTTCCTGCCGAAGACTTCTTTCAGCAACGCCGTGGTCTGGGCGGCTGGGTTCTTGCGAATCTGCTTTTCTTCCTCTCCAAGCACATGGAAGAGGCCGTCAAGAGTTTTGCTCACCACGTATTTATCGATGTCGAACTGGCGGGCAAGGGCGCTGCCAGCCGGTGCGCTCTTGATCACCTGGTTATATTGTTGAACCACGCCAACCCGTTCCATCGAGCGATGAACGATCGGAGAAAAAGCCACGGTGAGGTCGGGAGAACTGGTTCGCTTGAAATATTCAGTGGCTGCGGTGTCGTCCCCGGTAAGAATGTGGCGCGCGTCGTCAAAGGTCATCTTCCTGAGCGCGGTCAGGAAGATCTGCTTTGCCTGCGGCGTGGCCTGCTCGGCGGCGCGGTTCATACCGACTTCGAGTTCGTCAACTTTCGCGCCCATTCCTACCATTCGCAATCCCCTCCCGACGGCTTCCAACTTCGGCGGCAGCGCGATTTTTATGGCTTCATTTTTCAGAAATCCATCGCGGCGGCCGGTTAGCGCCACGGCCTTGGCGGTACTGACCTGGAGGGCTTGCTTAAGCCCGGCGATGATTTTGTCATTGCTCAGACCGGAGGTGTCACGGCGCGCAAGCCCTTCGCCAGCTTTCTTGAGAACCTGGTCAAGTTGGGCGGCGGTGTTTTGGGAGCAGCAGATGGCAAGAGTAATCGCCAGCACACAAAGGCGCATGAAAGTCCTCGAAGCCGTGAAGTTAAGATGGGTGATTTTATCCCAAGACCCAGCGGCGCCCTCGAATAATGATCGAAAACTCGGAAGCTACTCGGGAGCTACGACCGTTTGCAGACCACCGCGCTGTAGCACTCCCCACGCGATGTCGCCGCGGAGGTATTGCCACATGCCCTGCAGACGCCAAACCATTTGCATCTGGCGATAGGGAAAATGTTCGACAAAGCAGTAGGAGACCAGGCGAATTACGTCCTGCCAGTCGTTGTAGCGTTTGTAGGTCAGTTCCTCTAACAGCACGGAGCCGATCGAGATCACCGTCGCAAAGGCATAACCGAAGATCAGGAACTCGGCGAAGAATTCCCTGCTCAGCGAACCGGTAAATACCGCCAGAAGGATGGTCAGCATTCCAGCGACTTCGATCACAGGCGCCAGCAGCTCAAATAGCCACAAGTAGGGCAATGCCACCCAGCCGACGCGTCCATAGCGAAACCTGAAGAGCATACTGCGCTGCGGCCATAACACATCGAGCAATCCCTTCTGCCAACGAGATCGCTGCGAGCGTAGGGATTTCAGATCAGAAGGCGCCTCCGTCCAGCAGACCGGGTCTGGAACGAACTGGATTTCGTAATTCTGTCGGCGATCGCGCAAGTGACGATGCAAGCGGGTGACTAAATCAATGTCTTCGCCGATGGCGTGGGATCGGTATCCGCCGATTGCGCGCACCAGGTCGGTGCGAAAAACTCCGAACGCGCCGGAAATAATCATCAACATGTTTTTCCGGCCCCAGGCTTCACGCCCGATGAGGAAGGCGCGGAGATATTCGATGACTTGAAGAACCTCGATACCTTTTCTGGGCAAACGGACCCGGCCCATGCGTCCGTCTTTGATCTCGGAACCGTTGAGCACTCGAACAATTCCGCCGACCGCGATAACCCGCTCCGGATCTGCCAGTACCGGCGTCATGATGCGTAGCAGTGAATCGCGTTCCAGAACGGAGTCGGCGTCAACCACGCAAATATAGGGCGATGTGGCAGCATTCAAGCCTGCGTTGACGGCGTCAGCCTTGCTGCCCCCGGAATCTTTATCGATGACCAGCAAATTGGGCGCTAGTGGACTGCGGTAGAGTTGCCGGACGGGCGCGGTGATGGTCTCCGCTACGTACACGGCTTTCACCGGGCGAAGCTGAAACTCTTTCTTCAGGAGTTCAAGGGTGCGGTCGGTCGAGCCATCATTGATCACGATCATCTCGATCTCCGGATAATCGAGATCAAGCAGGTTCCTGACTGCAATACAAACTGATTTTTCTTCGTTGCGGGCCGGCATGAGAAGCGTAATTGGTGGAGTCAGCCGCGAGGGCTTGCTCCAATTTGCGTGAAGACTCCTAAGGCGCTGCTGGTGGCGGACGCTGGTGTGAAGCGCCACCATCAACATGATCATGTAGGCGGTATTGCAACATAGGTAGTAATAAAAGAGCGCCAGATTCGAGATTTCCAGAAAGTGACTCATACGCCGGCAGCCGCTGTTTTGGCGGATATCTCTTGAGGGACGGAGAGGGCGGTGGGCAGCATTCTCTCATTCAGCATCTCGAGCAATGCATTTCGCGCTGGGTTAGTAGGGAGTTGCATGAGGCGAGTTTTGAGAGCGGCACCTGCGCCGCAGTTATCAAGGCCGGTCAGATAGGCGTCGATTCCGTAACGGTCTTTGGTGGCCACAACACTTTCGAAAATGGCGAGTTGATCGGAATCCATCTTCAGAAGCGCTTCTGCGGCGCGGACGCGGACCAGGCGCTTCGAATCTGTAAGGCCCCGCAACAAGATCGGAGTAGTAGACGGATTGCGAAGCTCGCCTAAACTCACAATTGCGCGCAGCCGCACGAACCAAACCTCATCCTGGGCGAGTTGGCCAAGAGAGCCCAAGGCCCGCTGAGGCTGGGATTGCGAGAGCGCGCGTGCCGCAGCTGCTCGAAGTTCAGCCAGATCGTCATCCACAAATTGCAATAAATCATTCGCGATGGCCGGGGTGGCGACTTCCCCGAGCACGCGTGCCAGCACTTCACGCACCGCGGTGTCGGAATGCCGCAAGTGAGGGATTAAAAGTTGCGGTTGTTCGGCGCAACACTGAAGCAGCGCACTTTGCACCGGCAAAGCGGGGACCGTAAGTCCGGCTTCGGATATCCAACTCAAGATTCCTTTTGCGGACTCAGGACATGCCATGCGTTCCAGACCGCGCAATGCGGCCATGCGGGTCTCCGGATCGCGATCTCTCAGGCCTTCCGTCAGAACCGGAATGGCCTCGGGCGCGCGCGTGCGTCCCAGAGCGACCAGCGCCTCTCGCCGCCGCCATCCTTTATATCGCCGGGCTTCGAAGGTGAATTTTGCTATCAGCCCACTGGCCCGCAGGAATTTTAGGATCTTTGCCGATTCGACGTTGTTGGCGAGCTCGAAGGCATCGAGCGCCATGCTTTCGACGATCTGACAGTCACGGGGATTCTGGCGCCACCGCTCGAAAGGCACGTCGCCGCGGACTAAAGCGTCCCATTGCTTTCGGATTTCGATTACCCGTGCATCGCGTTTAGCGAAGTACCAACGCCGGTAACCGCGGCGCAACAGAATGAAGCTGAGCAGAAGAACGTCAGCAATCACCGCCGCAATAATTGCTTTCAGTACGAAAGCTGCGGGGCCGAACTTGTGAAAGTTTTCAAAATCGAATGCCATAGACGAGTCCGAAAGTAATTTGGTTTTGGCCAGCAGAGCGGGTTTCGTATCCGGCAAAGCCGCTGACATCCTGCGCGGCGGCGAGCTGAAAGTGCAGTCCCCCGCCGTAGGTGTGCGCAGAAAAATGTCCGATTTGGTCAACCTGGGCGTAGTTCTCGGTTCCGGTAGCGTAGAAGACGTTGCCGCCAAGTTGGTGGCTCTCTACGTGATTGAGCGGAAAAGAAAGTTTGCTCAGGCCGGCGGGACGCCATTGAGCTGGGGATCCAGGAAAGCGGCTTTTGGCGCCGGTCAGGCGCAGTGACCACATCCAATCGCCGGGAAAATAAGCAATGGTGGTCCCGTTTAACGTTAGAACTCGAGCCGTGGAGTACCAATACCAGTGCGGCTCGACCGTGGTTTCGAGGCCGCGCAGAATTCCGGCATTCGCGATTCTCCAACCGCGATCATAAGAAAAGAAGGCTTCGTTTTGCGGGATGATGCCGTTGTCGTTCGCGACTGCGCCGCCTAAAGTCAGCGATCCCCAATGGGACGATTTTCCAGCCACGGCAACATTTAACTTTTGCGCATTGAGGCCAGCCCAGCTGTAAAAGCTGCCGCCAACGTAAGTTTCCCAATGCCTGGTCCAACGGGAAATCAGGTTGACGCTTTCTTGCTGATCGGCGCCGATAAAGCTGAACAGGTCAGTGGATGTTCCGAAAAGCAACTGGTGCCGGGCTTCAGGTTTAAGCGACGCCATGCCGTTGCGGGCATCCTGATTATTTGGATCCAAAGCGAGCGCTGCTTCGAAGTCGGATTTAGCATCTTGTCTTTTATTGAGGGCCCGCAAAACGCGGGCTCGAGCCAAACGCAGATCGGCGCGCTTGGGATCGAGAGCAACGGCTCGATCGAGAGCATGAAGAGCATCTTGATGGCGATTCTGCCGGGAATACACAAAGGCTATTCCGGCCCAGTTATCCGGATCATTGGACGCCTTGACCAGGACATGAAGATATTCCTGTTCGGCCTCAGCAAGCTGTCCCGACCAGGAGAGAATGCGTGCGCGCCAGGATTGAGCCTCGAGATCCTCGGGAAATTGGGCGAGTGCGGCTTCGACAATGCGCATTGCCGCAGTCCAATCCTGTTTTTCCGAATAATCGCGAACCTGTTGCTGCCATGGAGAAGGTCGCGACTGGCCCGCGCACGGCCCCGCAAACAGGGAGATTAATACCGCAAAACTCAACAGAGACTGCTTACACATAGTCCGGACCGGCTGCTTATTTTGGAGAATTAATAAACCAGTTGTTTAAGTGTGCCTGCTAAATCGGGACAATTCGGGAAATATGGGAAGGTGGGAGTTACGGCAGTAATCTGCTGAACTTCATATGACTTTGACACAAAGGGAGGATTGCCGGCAAACGCTGAAGTCATACGCCGGGAGGAGGCGCATTTTTCAATTGCTCGATTTCCGCCTGAACCTTCGCCCAAGCTTCCGGCTTACGCTTGCTGGCATAAGGGGCATTGGGATGGCTGAAGAAACTTAGCAGCTCAGCGCGAATTGCCGGCGAGGCAGTTTTGAAATTCTGCTGCGCCAGGGCATCGAGCAGTTTTGCCTGGGCCAAGTCATCGAGACGATATTTGCCGGGACCGGTGATGTCACCGGTGTCAAAGTTGTCGTTTGGCAGCTCAGGATGACCGGCTGCTACTTCTTCCAGAAGCTTGCGGTAGCGAGCCAGGCTCGCATTGAAGCTGGCCTCGAATAGGCGTTCGGTGGCGGGTGTAGGCATGCGCAATTCAAGCACCCTGAGTGGTCCGATTTTGGGAAGAAGCTTCACCAGAAATGCGAGAAACTTTTCGCGACAGGTGGGCTTTCGAAAATCATTGCCCCAGTTTTTTTGATAGCTAGCGCGCGAAAGATTATATAGAAACTTCTTCTTGGTCATGCTGGGTTGGTCTTTGAGGATGTCATCTTTTTTGAGACTCCAGGCGACCCGGGTTGCGCTGGGAAGGACTTGACTAACGTCATGACGGTACGAGCCGAGCGCCCGTGATTCATCAGAAAGAACCCCCTGCAGATCCAGCCCATATGTGTCCTGGAAGGCTTGCTGCAAAAGTGGGACGGCAACCTCGAAGCCAATGAAATCGTGATAGTTCTGCGGAGCATAACGGCCTTGTGCGACTTCCAGCACGTCGAATCCGAATTCAGTTTTGACGTGCGCCAGCGGGTCTTCCTCGTAGGTAACCCAGTCGCCGTACTTCTTTTTCAGTTTTGGATAGAGGACAGGAACCGCGCGATTTACACCGATGGCATGACCATCTTTGTCGGCGGCATAGTGAGAAAGGGCTCCCAGGGCAAAAGCATATCCATTGAGGTCGGTGGCGTCGCGGAGCAGCGCCAAAATAAAGTCGCCGGTGCGAACGTAATGAGTCAGGTCGCTGACAAATTTGTTCCCGTGCGGGTAATAACCCATGTCCTGGATGATGGCGCCGCCGTACGTGTAGGCATGCGCCTCTTTGAGTTCTGCGGGGGTCGAGTGAGGAAAACGCTTCAGCAACATGGGGCGGATGCTGGTATCCCATGCGCTATCAATAATGGCTTCGTGGGAAAGAACCGCATAAGCGGCGCAGCGGGGTGGGCTGCCCAAAGCCGAGATATACGTCAGTATGAGAGCAACAAATTTCGCGAAATTGGTTTTGGTTCCAACGACTCGCATCCGATCAGTCATTGCACCTCTGGATTTGCAAACTTGAGTTTACAACTCAGAGCTGAATGTAGAAAAACAGAAGGGCACGATGCATCTGTAAGGATCGACTTTGCGACGGGGGAAGGTTGCAAACGGGAAATTTTGGTGGAGCTAGTCGGGATCGAACCGACGACCTCATCGTTGCGAACGATGCGCTCTCCCAGCTGAGCTATAGCCCCACATGGGGATGAGTAGATTTTATCATTGGAGATGCGCGCAAGCGGATCGAGGCATCTTCTAAACGCCGATTACTCCCACCAATTCCTTGACTGCGTCGGCGCTTTTGTTGAGTGCGGCTTGTTCTTCTGAGGTGAGTTTGATCTGAACGATCTGCTCAATGCCTTTCGATCCCAACTTTGCTGGGACGCCAACGTAAAGGCCTTTGATCCCGTATTCGCCTTCGAGATAGACGGCACAGGGCAAAATTTTCTTTTTATCTTTGAGGATGGCCTCGACCATTTCGGTGGTGGCTGAAGACGGCGCGTAGTAGGCGCTGCCGGTCTTCAGATATTTCACGATCTCGGCGCCGCCGTCGCGGGTGCGCTGGACTAGCTGCGCCAGGCGGTCAGGTGCAATCAGTTCGGTGATCGGAATGCCTGCAACCGTTGAGTAACGCGAGAGCGGAACCATGGTGTCACCGTGGCCGCCGAGGACGAAGGCGGTCACGTTTTCGACGCTGACTTTCAGTTCGTCGGCGATGAAGGCGCGGAAGCGGGCGGAGTCGAGGACGCCGGCCATGCCGATGACGCGCTCGCGGGGAAAGCCGCTGAGCTTGAAAGCCGCCTGGGCCATGGCGTCGAGCGGATTTGAAACGATGATTAGAATGCAGTTCGGCGAATGCTGAATGACTTTGCTGACCACATCCTTCATGATCTTGTGGTTGGTGTTCAGCAGGTCGTCGCGGCTCATGCCGGGTTTGCGAGGAATTCCGGCGGTAATGACGACGATGTCAGAGTTGGCGGTGTCGGCGTAGTCGTTGGTGCCGAGGATGTATGAATCGCGCTTCTCGATGGGCATAGCTTCGAGCAGGTCGAGGGCTTTGCCTTGCGGCACGCCTTCAATGATGTCGATGAGAACGACGTCGGCGAGTTCTTTCGAGGCAATCCAATGAGCGGCGGTCGCACCTACGTTTCCTGAGCCTACGATACTGACTTTCTTGCGCATATTTGTCCTTTAAATAAAAATCAAAAGCTTTTAACCGCAAAGATCGCCGAGGTTGCGCAAAGATCGCAGAGAAATCACGTTAGAGAAAACTGGGCAGAACCTAGAAGAACAGAGTGATCTTCTTTGCGTTCTTGGCGAATTCTCTGCGATCTTTGCGGTTAAGAGCTTTTACGCTGTAGTCAACACTGCGGCCATGTTGTCGATGATGCTGTCCGCGAATTTGCTGGTGCTGACTTTGGTTGCGCCTGGCATCAGGCGTTCAAAATCATACGTGACTTTTTTCTGCTCGATGGTGCGTTCGAGGCCGCTTTCAATCAGATCGGCGGCTTCGTTCCATCCCATGTAACGGAACATCATCACGCCGGAAAGCATTACGGACCCTGGATTGATCACGTCTTTGTCGGCATACTTTGGCGCTGTGCCGTGCGTAGCTTCGAAAACGGCGTAGCCGTCGCCGATGTTCGCGCCGGGAGCGATGCCCAACCCGCCGACCTGCGCAGCGCAGGCGTCAGAAATGTAATCGCCGTTCAGGTTCGGCGTGGCCAGCACGGAGTACTCGTCGGCGCGTGTAACCACCTGCTGGAAAATCGAGTCGGCGATGCGGTCGTTGATCATTAACTTCTTTTTCCACGCGCCATGACCGTGAGTTGCGTAAATGCTATCCAGAACGCTGCGGACTTCTTCGGCCACTGATTTGCCGAACTCGGGCGGAGCATACTCGAGACCGGGCTCAACCAGCGCTGCGTTTTCTTCGGCGGAGAGATTGGGATTCTTGTCTTTGTTATCGATGATCCAGCTTTCGCGCTCGGTGACGACCTTGTCGCGAAATTCTTCGGTCGCGAGTTCGTATCCCCATTTGCGGAACGCGCCTTCGGTGAACTTCTGAATATTTCCCTTGTGGACAAGAGTGACGGTCTTCAATCCGTTTTCAAGCGCGTGCTGGATGGCCATACGGACGAGGCGCTTCGTGGCGAAAATCGAAATCGGCTTGATGCCGATGCCGGAATCGATGCGCACCTGTTTCTTGCCGCCTTTGAGCATGTCTTTATTGAGAAACTCGATCAGCTTGGCGGCTTCAGCAGTTCCCTGCTCCCACTCGATGCCGGCGTAAACGTCTTCGGTGTTTTCGCGAAAGATCACGACGTTCATGCGCTCGGGATTTTTTACCGGCGATGGCGTGCCTTTGTAATACTTCACCGGGCGAATGCAGGCGTAGAGGTCAAGCACCTGACGCAAAGTGACATTCAATGAACGAATGCCGCCGCCGACTGGTGTGGTGAGCGGACCTTTGATGGCCACGCGAAACTCGCGGATGGCATCGACTGAATCTTGCGGAAGCCAGTCGTTGAATTTCGCTTTGGCTTTTTCTCCGGCAAAGATTTCATACCAGGCCACGCGGCGCTTGCCGTTGTACGCCTTTTGCACCGCGCCATCGAACACTCGCACCGACGCCTTCCAGATATCGCGTCCGGTGCCATCGCCCTCGATAAAGGGAATAATGGGATTATCGGGGACGCGGATTTTGCCGTTTTGGTAGGCGATACGGCCTCCATCACGCGGGACGGGCATGCCATTGTATGAATCTGCCATCAACTCCTCCGATGAATGGGAACCGAGAATTATAAATGGTGGAGCAGGTGCAGCGTGATTGAGGGAACTTCAGCTGACAAGAAAATTCCCTTTCTGGCGGTGCCACGACAAGCAAGCACGGGGTCCTTCGACTGAGTGGATTGATTCGCGGGCGAATCAATCTACTCCACTCAGGATGACAGACTAGGGTAACATTCGGCGTTGCGAGCCGCTGAAGAGTGCCCTTCCGATTTTTGTACCGTGTCAGTTCACTACGCGGTCATAGATAGTTCGCACTTCTGCAAACGTGCGCAGTAGCTCTTGCTCCAGACCTTCGGGAAATTCGCGGCGGAGAATTTGCGAGGCAAGTTTTTCGACGGCATTACGAGGGTGTTCGGCGGCGGGCAGCCAGCGGCCATTTCTTCCAGTCACCAGACGGAGTATGTGCTCTACGGTGCGGTAAAGTTCGGCGGCATGATCGAGCAGCGCGGCATCGCGTTTCTCCAGCGCGCCTTTTGCCGAACAGCGCCAGAGGCGATCGCGCAAGCTTCCGCTCTTCGGGCGAATGTCGTTTGTCACCAATAAGAAACTAGAGAGGAAATCAATATCGTAGAGTCCGCCGGCCGAAGTACGGATGCTTTTGGCGGGGGCGGTAGCGTTTTGCAGTTTAGCCCGCATTTCGCGGACCGCTTGCGGAAAGCCGGGATCGACTGCAAATCTTTTAAACAGCGATTCTGAGATATGCGACGATTGCCGCCCAAGCTCTGCATTCCCGGCGATGAGGCGGAGCTTGGTATAAGTAAGCGCTTCCCAAGGCTGGGCTTCGGCGGCGAAATATGATTCGAGATGCGCTGGTGTTACCGCCAACTCCCCCTCGGCGCCACGTGGACGCAGTCGCGCGTCCACGGCAAAGACCATGCCTTCCTGGGTGTATGCAGCTAAGGCCTGCATGATCTGTTCGGCGCACTTGGTCAGCACCTCGCGATTCTCAGTTCCATCGCAAACAAATAAAAGATCAGCGTCGGAGAGAAGATCGAATTCGCGGGTGCCGAGTCTTCCCAGTGCCAATAGTGCCAGACCTCGCGGCGAACCTGCGATCTGGAAGGCGGCTAAAATCGCGTGCTCGGCGGCCGTTGTCGTTTCAGTCAAAGAGGAATAGACCGAACGCTTCTCGGCAATGTCCCGCACGCCGGCGGTAAAGATGAGATGGCGGAAGTGGCGGCGCAAGAGTGCGATCTTGTCGGCATGTCCAGCCGTCGAGTTGGCGATGTAATCGAATGTGGCGTCGCGGCCCTCGAATGAGGACTCGCGAAATACTCCAGGTGCGATATCGAACAGGTTCGCGCCCAGAAAGTCGGGGGCGGGAGAATTAATTTCGGCCAGAGAGCTTACTTCTTCGGGATAGCGCGCCAAAAACTCGGACAAATAATCGCTGATCTCAAACAGTGAAGACGCACGAGCGATTGCCTGTTGATCGCGCACCACAGCGGCGTAGCGTTCGGAGCTTCCATATGCGGAACTCAGAAAGCGGAGCAGGTTCTTGCGCCCGGCCACGCTGAGGTCAGAAATAACCCGAGAAAGATCGGGAGCGTCAAGGGCAAGTTGCTCGAGCAGTCGCTGGTGAGATTGATCCGCAGTAGCGATCGCGGACAGCGTGCGGAGTTGGAATTCATTGTCATTTTCTGGTTGCGGGGTCACCGCCTGCTGCTGGTAAATGATACGCTGATAAATTTCCGCCACGGCCGCCATGCGTTGCCGCACGGAAATTGTAAGGTCAGAAAGACTGTAGCCAGGGGTCAGTCCCGACATGGAGCGTTGCAGAATCTGCAACTCGTGTTCAGACCGTGGAAGGCGGTGCACCTGCTGGCCTTCGCGAAGTTGGAGACGGTGCTCAAGATGGCGCAGGAAAGAATAAGCCGAGGTGAGCTCGTGAAAATCGTGGCCGCTTATGTGACTCTTGTCGTGCAACTTCTGCAAGGAGAATAGGGTTCCACCGGAGCGCAACCAGGGCTCGGCGCCTCCATAAACCCGCTGCAGGCATTGGACGAGGAACTCAATGTCGCGGATCCCGCCGCGGTCGATCTTGACATTGATTGACTCCTGGCCTTCGGTCGCGATTTGCTTCCTGCGCTTGCGATCGATTTTCTCACGGGCCACTAGCGCGGTTTTAATGGCAGCGAAGTTGATCTTCTCGCTGTACACCTGCGACTGAACGCCGCGAATGAATTTGCGCGCTAAGGCGACGTTTCCGGCAGAGTGGCGAATTTTAATCAGCGCCTGACGTTCCCAATCGTGGGCAGTTTCGGAGTAGTAGCGCAACGCATTCGACACGCTGATCGCCAACTCACCCTCATTCCCCTGAGGTCTCAGACGGAGATCAATGCGGAAAACGGAGCCTTCGGCGGTGGGACGGGAAAGGATTTCGGTGAGCTGCTGGGCCAGTCGTACAAAGTATTCGTGATTAGAAATTTGCGAGGTCGGGGTCTCCCGGCCGTCTCCGTACACAAAAAGGAGATCTATATCCGAGCTATAGTTCAGCTCGTTGCCGCCCAGTTTTCCGAGCGAAAGCACGGCAAACGGAGTGGTAAGGGCGCGCCCTTCGGCGTCGAGATGCTGAGGCAGGCCGAAGCGGTTTTCCATGGCGCTTTCGGCTTCGCGCAACGCGTCCTCAATCAGTACATCGCTGAGTACGGAGATTTCCCCGGTGGTTTCGGCAAGCGGCGCAATGCGCAGCACGTCACGAAGCATGATTCGGACATACTCACGGCGCTTGAAGCGGCTTAACAACAGCGAAACATCGCGCTCGGAACGGGAGCGAAAGCGGGCGAGAGCTTCGGAAAATTCTTCGTGGGAAAAACTTTGGTCGAGCTTCTTTTCGCGTAGAAAGGTTTGCAGCAAATCAGGATTCCGGACCAGGATTTCGCCAATGTAGCGACTGTTCCCGAATACGGCGATCGCATAATGGGCAAGAAAGGGATGTGACTCGATCAGGCGCAAGGTTTCCGACGAGCCGTCGCTCAACAGACGATCGAAAAGTAAAAGCGCGGAATCGGGGTCGGGGCAATCCGCCAACAACCCGGGAAGGGCTTGGACGAGCGAGGGGGACAGGCGATTGTAAAGCGGACGAATGTGTTCCCGAGCAGCCTCGGGATTGTGGAACGGGATATCCAGAGCATTTCGGAGTTCTCCGGGCTGTTCTTTGGATTGCATGCCGCTGAATGGAGGTCCGCTAGAACTCACAGTGGGCTGGGCAGGTCAGAATAGCATGATAGCCGCCAGCTCTTAGCTTTCAGCAGTCAGGAAAAACCGTGTGCCCGCCGAGTGCCGGTGGCGGCCTATGGTCAAAGCTTTTAACCGCAGAGAACGCCGAGATCACGCAAAGATCGCGGAGAAAATCGTTCTCGTGGTCTCCAGCGGCCGATGGCTGACGACTGAAGACCGATGACAGACGATGGTACTACCACCTGCGCGAGCCAAAATATTTGCGGACTCCAATCGCGTTGTAGCGTCCCCAAGGGCCATTCGGGCCCAGATCGGCGGCGCCGAGGTTGGTGCTGCGGGCGCCGAAGCGATCAAAAAGGAAATGCTGCGTCACCCGGGCCTCGAACCCCTTGCCAATATAAATTGCCGCGCCCCAGGAATGTTCCACTCCAATGCCGTCGAAAGACCAGGTGTAAAGAGTCTGGGGAACATTCCTGCCGAAAAGAAACGAGGGCTCGCCGAAGAGCATGAAACGACGGAGCTGGCCGCGCCCAAAGGGTCGGACTTCGAGCAGGCCGGAGATCATGTATCGGGCAAAGGCATTGCATGCGGCATTTACCCCACCGAAGTTGCCGGCATCTGAGGCGCAAATATTGGGGTCAATTTCGTTGTGGGGAGGAGCAATGTCGAACTGAGCCCATCCCCAGAATGTATCGGACGGAAAAAACATTCGTTCGTGCCGAGGCGTGTCGATCTGCGCAAAGGATCCAAGGGATAACCCGAGGATTACAGCCGGAAGGTAAAAGTATTTCACTCAGCCTCCAACGCGAGTCAAAATTGGACAACGCGAGCTCAGGGGTTGAGATGACCCTGGTTCGAAGTCCGAATTGTACATCGTTGGATTTAGCGGAGTCCCGGGCGGGAACCCTACGAAAAACCATAGTCGAAGTCGTGAGTTCTCCAACAAGTTGGAGGATATTAAACAACCGTTAACGCTAACTGCTGCCAAATCAGAGCGTCGGTTTGGCGACGGTCTTGCTCTGAAAAAGCATCAAGGAGCAACGGAACAATGGGCCAGGAAATTTCAGTTTCGTATCAAGCGGTGAAGAGCAAGGTTTATCGGCTTATTGACAGCCTGGTCGAAGATGATAAAAGCCGCGACGACGTGCAGGAATCTGTAAAGCGCTGGTGGAAACATATCCACCCAGCGGATCGGCCCATTGCTCGCAAACATCTGTTGTCCGTGCTTTCCAAATCAACCGCAACGCTGGCGGCGATCTCCGGGGGCCTGACTGATCTCCAGGATTTCGAGGCCCATCCTCCGGTTCGTACCGAGACTGTGCCCCGACTCCACACTATGCCGACGCCTAACCCCGAGCGCATGAAGGCGTCGGTCTAGCGAATTCACATCAGTCCCCTCTTTCACGGCCCGGAGCTTCCGGGCTTTTGTTTTTGGCATAGCAGGGGGACAGACGCCAGAAAGCTGTCATTCCGAACCGCTTTTAGCGCTGGAATCTGCCGGTTCCAGGGAGCAGCAGGTTGCTCGTTGTCGAGCAACTCGTTCGAGGTTTGCTGTCGGGAGCACACTCACTGCAAGGGAAAAGCAGATTCCTCACCGCTAAAGCGTTTCGGAATGACAGTTTGATCTTTAGGATATCCACAAGAGGAAATGTTCAGTTGTCACAGACGAGTGCGCGGCGAGTCTCTAGCCTCGTGGCCATGAGAAGCAAGCGATATTACGTGTAATCGCCAGTAAAAGCCGCGTGATTTATGTTGGAATGACTGGATTTCTTATGCCGAGGATTTTGCCGCACAAAGCCGGTGAAGGTGGACAGTTTTCAAGCAAATATTGCGTCCATCGGCTCGTCTACTACGAGGTGTTCGAGCATGTTGAAACCGCTATCCGACGCGAGACTGAGATCAAGAAATGGCGACGAGAAAAGAAAAAAGCATTGATTGAAAACGAAAATCCAACCTGGGAAGATTTGGCCGCGGACTGGGGTAAGCAGGTGGACATGGCGTACAGGCCGGTCACTCCGCATCCCGTCGTTTAATTGTCATTCCGAACTGCTTTAGCGGTGTAGGAATCTGCTGGTTGGTGGGAGCGGCAGGGTGCTGGTGGTCTAGTTTAGCCCGGTTCGTGGTGTTCCTGTCGAGTGCACACTCTCTGCATGGGACAAGCAGATTCCTCACCGCTAAAGCGGTTCGGAATGACAAACGCTTTTTCTAGTAACGAAAAAAGCCCGGCTTGCACCGGGCCATCTAAAAGCTAAAGGCTAAGAGCTAAAGGCTAAAGGCTCAGAACCCACCGCCCCCCACTCCCCCTAAATGTCATAATACAAAGCAAACTCATACGGATGCGGGCGCAGGCGGATGGCGTCCACTTCTTTCGAGCGCTTGTATTCAATGTAGGTGCTAATTAGCTCCTCGGTGAAGACGTCGCCTTTAAGCAGGAAGGCGTGGTCTTTTTCGACGGCGTCCAGCGCGTCTTCGAGCGAGCCGGGCATCGAGGGCACTTTTGCCAGCTCCTCCGGACCGAGGTCGTAAATGTCCTTATCGAGGGGTTGGCCGGGATCAATTTTGTTCTCTACGCCGTCGAGTCCTGCCATCAACATGGCCGCGAATCCAAGGTATGGGTTGCAGCTCGGGTCGGGCGGGCGGAACTCCACCCGCTTGGCTTTCGGGGATGCCGAGTACATCGGAATACGACAGGCAGCTGAGCGGTTCCTTCGCGAATATGCCAGGTTCACCGGGGCTTCGAATCCGGGAACCAGACGCTTATACGAGTTGGTGGTCGGGGCAATGATCGCAGCCAGGGCGGGACCGTGCTTTATGAGCCCCCCGATATACCACAGCGCCATCTGCGAGAGTCCGGCATAACCATCACCGGCAAAGAGCGGTTTGCCATCTTTCCACAGTGACTGGTGGGTGTGCATGCCGCTGCCGTTGTCCTGGAAGATGGGCTTTGGCATAAAGGTCACCGTCTTCCCGTACTGGTTGGCGACGTTCTTGACTACGTATTTGTAAAAGAGCATGTGGTCGGCGGAATTGACCAGCGAATCGTATTTCAGATCGATTTCCGTTTGGCCGCCAGTTGCTACTTCATGGTGATGGCATTCGACTTCGAGGCCGCACTTTTCCATGGTCATGACCATTTCGCTACGTAGGTCCTGATAGTGGTCCATGGGCGGGACTGGGAAATAGCCTTCCTTGTAGCGCGGCCGGTATCCAAGATTGTTGGCCTCGCGACCAGAGTTCCAGCGTCCTTCCTCAGCGTCGATGAAATAGAAGCCGTGCTGCTCGCGCTGATCGAAGCGAATATTGTCGAAGATAAAGAACTCGGCTTCGGCGCCGAAGTACGCGGTGTCGGCCATGCCGGTGGAAGCCAGATAAAGCTCGGCCTTCTTCGCTATGTAACGCGGATCGCGGTCATAACGCTGCTTGGTAACAGGATCGATGACGTCGCAGATCATTACCAAGGTCGGGACCTCGGTAAAAGGATCCATCATGTGGGTACTGGGATCAGGGATGAGAAGCATGTCGCTTTCGTTGATTGCCGCCCAGCCGCGGATAGACGAACCGTCCATGCCGAAACCTTCTTCGAAGGAATCAGCGCTTAACTGATTGATGGGGTAAGAAACGTGCTGCCACAAGCCTGGCAGATCGGTGAAGCGGAGATCGAGCAACTTGGCTCCGTTTTTCTTCGCGAACTCCAGGACGGTCTTTGCATCTGCCATGGGAAGCTCCTTTAAGAATTGGCCACACCCGGGAAAATTGCGTCAGAGACACTACTTCAATTACGCGCGCGTGATGAAACTAGCTGGGGAATTTGGAGAATTGTACACCTGCTACAATCGTTCAAAGTTCCAAGTTATGCACAGTCTAGATGTGCACGGAGACTCCAGGAAATTGATTGTTTTTATGGGCTGGATAAGGACAGGCTATCCGGCAATTAGCGCCTAGCACTTGGCATTTGGTGCCTAACATTTTTTCGGTTCCCAACTCCAATCTGGATGGCTAAAGGCTAAGTGCTAAAAGCTTCTTATGGATTTCGACCAGTTAGAAACATTCATCGAGGTCGCGCGGCTGTGCAGCTTTTCGCGGGCAGCGGAGAAGCGTTTCCGCACCCAGCCTGCAATTTCCTCACAGATTCGTTCCCTGGAAGAAGAAGTGGGCGCCAGGCTGCTCGACCGTTCCGGCGGAAAAGTGTCGCTGACGGCATCGGGCAAATTGTTTTTGAAGTTCGCCGAGGATTCCATCGACGCCCGCAAGGCGGCGGTGACCGCGATCGCTGAGACCGAGCGAGTGCCGCGCGGCGAAATCGTGGTCGGAGCCAATGAAGGGACCTGCCTGCACGTTCTGCCTGAGGTCTTCGCCCACTTCAAGAAGCAGTACCCGGATGTCTCCATCAGCATAAACCGCTCGGATTACTCCAAGGTCCTCGAATCGGTTACAGATAATTCTGTGGATTTCGGCGTGGTGTCGTTGCCAATTACCGATACCCGGCTGACTGCGGTGCCGATTCATAAAGACGAATTAGTGGTGATCGCGCCGCCTAAGCATCCTTTGGCAAAGCTGAAGTCCGCGAGCGCGGTTGATATTGCGCAGTATCCGCTGGTGGTACCGAAAGTCGGTCACACTCGGGATGCGCTCGACGATCTTTTCCACCGGCAGAAACTGAAACCGCGTTACGCCATGGAGTTGGATTCGAGCGAATTGCTCAAGCGTTTCGTCGCGGCCGATGTAGGCGTGGGATTCATATCGAGATCGAATGTACAAGAAGACGTGAAGGCTCACGTTCTGGTGGCGATTCAATTTGCGGATGCGCAAATTCGCCGCGACTTGGCTTTAGTGTTCCGCAAAGACAAAGCGCTCAGCCGCGCCGCACTGGCGTTTATCGATATTGCGGTGAAGATCAAGACTGCTGAGACGGCAGCGTCAGGCAAAAGGTAGCCTCTGAGGATCAGGACAGCCGAGGGCGGCTGTCCCCACGCGGTCTGTGCCAGCCTAAATCGTCCCGCTACTTTTGGCGGTGCCGGATTCCTTCTTGTAGCCGTCTGACAGCGTGCCCTTGCTCTTCGCAATCGGCAACAAGGTCGGATAGAACTGGACAAACGTGGTATCGACCGCTGCGTGAGCCGCGTGGCAGCTGTAACAACTCGCCTCTAACGGAACCATCTTCGCGGTCTTCGCATCGTCAAAACCAAAGAATGCCCATTTCCCCTGGAACCGCTTTTCATCTTTGACATGCACTTCAAGTCCCATGCGGTCCGTTCCCTGGTAATTTCCCTTCTGATTAATCGAGCCCTTACCTTCCGCTCCCCGAACTTCGAGGACGAGCATAGTTTTGTCGGGCCAGCTGCCGGTTTCGACGAAGGCCTTGTAAGACTCGGGGTTCACGAAAACGTTGTCGAACATGTGATGGTCGGCCCCTTGCGCGCCAGGGCTGTAGCTCATATCGAAGCCCGAGGTCAGATAGATCCACTCGCGGTAGTTCTCGGGAAGTTTGAGCTGACCGTCTCCGGTATACTCCGGGCCGACGCCGGGCGAGGACTGACTACCAGCCACCGCGGTGAGAAGAAGCATAGCCACGAGCGATAATTTGATTTTCGGGAACATGCGTGCAGTATTGCACCGCTTATCACGGGGTGCTACTCCGTTCGCTGCACGGTTAAGGTGACTGGCTGCATTGTTGGCTTTTCTGGGACAAAGTGGAATACATTTTCGACATGGACGGCAATAGAACCACCGGCGCCTCGTCCTCACGCGGGATATGGATTGCGGCCATCTGGTTTGGGGTTGGGCTTTTCGACGCCACCCAGACGGTTTTCACCATGCGTGCTGCAGGCATGCATCACGCATGGGTCCGACTGTTTTTCACTTTGCTTTTCGCATGGGCGCCGCTTGCCATCGCGACTCCACTCATCTTGAATCTCGCGCGAAAATTTCCTCCCGTACGGCCGTGGGCATTCTCCGCATGGTTGGTGCATGTGAGCGCCTGCTGCACACTGTGCCTGATTTCGAGTGCGTGGACAGCAGGATTCGAAAGAGCTTTGAATCCGTGGGCCGATCCGTCCGGCCCAGGCTCATATGGGGATCGATTGTGGTTCAGATTTTTCAGCGGGCTGATTTCGTATTTAATTCTGTACGTGGCGATACTCGGCGTCGGATACGCGCTCGACTCGCGGGACCGGTTGGCACGTCAGCAAACCGAGACCGCACGGTTGAGTGAACAACTGTCGCGAGCGCAACTGGATTCTTTACGAAGGCAAGTCGAACCTCACTTTCTATTCAATAGCCTGAATGCCATCGCCGGCTTGGTACGGGAGGGGAGGAGTGAAGCCGCCGTAACCACAATTGCGGGATTGAGCGATTTTCTTAGGCGCGTGCTGGAGGATTCAAACCGGCAAGAGGTATGCCTTAGCGAAGAAATCGAATATCTGCGAGAAATATTTAGAAATTCAGAAAGTGCGGTTTGCGGACCGCCTGGCGGTGAAGGTTCAGGTTCCCACTGAACTTTTGCATTCGCAGGTACCCAGCCTGATCCTCCAACCTATGGTGGAAAATGCAATTAAGCATGGCATCGCAAAACGGGCGCAGGGCGGCGAGATCCGGGTGAGCGCAGCCCGTTCCAATGGAATGCTTAAGCTCACGGTGTATAACGACGGCCCGGGCCTGGTATCAGATTGCGAAAATGGGCGTTCGGGCATTGGTATCTCGAATACGCGCACCCGCCTGCAGAGCCTGTATGGTGAGTCGTTCGAGTTGAGTCTTCAGAACTACGGCCAGCACGGCGTGGAGGCCGCGGTTTCCGTGCCGTTCAGGGAGAAATGATTTGGCCTCAGCCGTCTCCTCTAATAACTGTTCCGCAAAGATACGCGCGATGGTTGTCGATGACGAACCTCTGGCGCGCAGCAATCTAACCGTGCTGTTGCGGCACGATTCTGCGATTGAGCTTATCGCGGAATGCAATTCAGGGGCGGAAGCCCTGGTGGCAATCCGCGATAAAACTCCTGACCTGCTTTTCCTTGATGTCCAAATGCCGGAATGCGACGGATTCGACGTGCTTGAAATGTTAGGCGGAAACTTGCCGTCCGCTGTAATTTTCGTGACGGCTTATGATCAATTTGCCTTGCGCGCATTCGAAGCGGGCGCTCTCGACTATCTATTGAAGCCGTTCGACGATGCCCGATTCTGCCGTGCCCTCGAGCGTGCCAAAGAAAAGCTTGCCAATCGCCGGATGCCGCCGAGGCTTCTGGATCGCATTGCGATCAAGGAAACCGGCCAGGTGTCATTCGTGAACCTCCATGACATCGACTGGATTGAAGCCGCTGACTATTACACCGGCCTGCATGTTGGGACGAAGACGCACCTGCTGCGACGAAGTATGTCTGAACTCGAACAAGACCTGGATCCCGCGATGTTCTGCCGCATACACCGGTCCAGCATTGTCAATGTTTCGCGGGTTGAGGGCTTAAGTCTCAGTCCAGAGGGAGAATATGAGGTAGTGTTAAACCATGGGATCAGGCTTCGATTGAGTCGTCGATATCGGAAACAGGTACAATTGCGGCTCGGATTGCGCGATGTGCCCTAGTGTTCCGGTGCCTGCGCACAACCGGCAGTATGTTGCGGGAATCACCACTTGGGCTGTTGTACAATTCGCCCGTGAGTTGTAGGTACCGGCGTTTTCTTCCTCTTCTGCTGTGGTCTGCCGTGGCAATGGCGCAGACCGCTGGAAAAGCCCAACTTAATTACAAACTGCTGTCCATCCACGTCAAAGGTCTGGCGCACTTCACGGAAGGCGAGGTCATCTCTGCGTCGGGTCTCCGGCTGGGCCAATTTGCCGGAGAAGAAGAGTTCAAACAGGCGGCGCAGAAACTCGGCGAAACCGGGCTGTTTTCGCAGTTGAATTACAGCTACAAGTATTCCACGGAAGGATGCGACCTGGAACTGCAGGTGGCGGAGAACGACCATCTGGTGCCGATCGTCTTCGACAACTTCGTCTGGTTTTCCGATGAAGAACTGCTGCGCATGCTGCGTGATCGAGTCCCGCTTTTCGGTGGACGAGTGCCCGGTGGCGGTCATCTCACAGACCAAATTGCCGACGCGCTGGGGTCAATTTTGGAAGAACGCAAGATTGCTGGGCGGGTGGAGTATATGGCTGCTGGTCCGCTCAACGGCGGGATCGACTCCTACGACTACAAAGTGAGCATGCATGCCATCGTAATTCGCAATTTGGATTTTCCGGGGGCGGCAGAAACCGAAACTCCTTTGTTGCAGGCTGCAGGCAAACCGCTCGCCGGGCAGGATTATCTGCGGACAAAAATGCAAGTGCAGGAAAAATTTAATTTTCTGCCCCTCTACTATGCGCGCGGCTATTTGAAAGCGAAATTCGCCGACGCCCAGGCCAAGGTGGCTCAAGACGGAGCGCAGACGCTAGTCGATGTCACCTTCCCCGTGAATCCGGGATTGAAGTACAAGTTGACCGAGATAAAATTTGTCGGCAACAGCGTCTTCCCTGCTGAGAAATTGCGCGACCTAATTCATCTGAAGACCGGCGAGCCGGCCAATGCAGTGGAACTGGCAGACGATTTGCAACAAATGCACAAGCTTTATGGAACCAAGGGCTATTTGTTCGCGCAGGTGGATGCAGTATCCACGATGGATGATGCGACCGCCACGGTTGCCTATCAACTCAATGTGAACGAAGACGAGATGTACCACATGGGTGAGTTGAACATCGATGGCCTTCCTCCGGAAAACGCGAAGAAAGTGCTGGCACAATGGCAGATGAAGAAGGGCGATGCGTACGACAACAGTTACCCGCAACGCTTTTTCAGCATCATGTACCGCGATTTTGGGCTACACGGATCGTATAACGTAGTACCCAAGGAATCCATCGACCAGCAGCAAAAGGTGGTGAATGTGGCTTTGCACTTTTTGCCAAAAAGCTGAGTTGACTTGGCTCTGGGTTTGAAGTTGAAATGGAAGGGCCGTATCGTAAAGACCGTGCGCGGCAACTTTCGGAATTCCAGGAGGCTTTTCGATGAGATTACGCAAATTCAGCCTGACAGCTCTTTTATTCGCGGCCGCCATGGTTGTGTTGGCAGCTGCCAAAGCTCAGACCTTCACCGGCGAAGTCTCGGACTCGATGTGCGGCGCCAAGCACATGATGGACAACAAAGCGGAATGCACCCGCACCTGCGTGAACAAAGGGTCGAATTATGCGCTGGTGGTGGGCGACAAGGTCTACACACTCAACACCACCGATAAGGCTGCACTTGACCAGTTGAATACTTTGGCTGGCGCACAGGCGAAAGTGACGGGAACAGCGAACGGCGACGCCATCGACGTGACTAAGGTCTCGGCGGCAAAATAATGTTAGTTATCGGAGATGCCGACAAATTCCAAATCCTGTGATGATGTAGTTCCGGACGTCCACGTCCGGAAATGGGCGGGCATGGACGCCCGCCCCTACATATTCCTAGGTTTCTCATGAAAGCGTGTGTTGGACAATCCGGTGCAATTCGATCAGTTAATTTTTCTTGCAGTTTTCATGTTGCGCGCCGACATGCTGTGTTATGTTTGACGATTCATTGACTTCAAAACCCGGAGGGTTTCTGAATTGTCCAAAGACATGGTCCCCAAGCGGATCTTCTTCACCAAGGGGGTCGGTAAACACAGAGAGCGCCTGACTTCCTTCGAGCTGGCGCTGCGCGATGCCGGAATCGCCGCCCAAAACCTAGTCCGGGTTTCTTCCATCTTTCCACCACAATGCAAGTTGATCTCGCGCGCTCAGGGATTGCCGTATCTGAATCCTGGTGAAGTGGTGTTTTCCGTGGTGGCGGAAAATTCCACGCACGAGCCGCATAGACTACTCGCTGCTAGCATTGGAGTGGCGATCCCTGCCGACCGCAACACCTACGGCTACTTGAGCGAGCACCACTCGTTCGGCGAAACCGAAGATGCTGCTGGAGACTACGCCGAGGAACTCGCAGCCGAGATGCTGGCTACGACGCTGAACGTCGAATTCGACCCCGACCGGTCATGGGACGAGAAGAAAGAAATCTACCGGATCTCGAATAAGATCGTGCGCACAGCGAACGTCACGCAATCAGCGGTGGGAGACAAGCGCGGGTTGTGGACTACGGTGATTGCGGCGGCGATTTTTATATTTGACTGAGGATCGGTTATCGAATTCCCAGCAACACTTCCAGATATGCCCGCGTTTTGCTGAGAAGATGCGGGCTAGCTTTCGAGTGGAAAGAGGCTTTTCGCTCTGACCAATCGAGACTCTTAACCTGGTCGACGAGAACTGCGCCCTCTACCTTATCTACAATTGTGGGCAGCGCGAATGGATAAGGTTTTCGACGGCTGGTTAATGGGCAAACCACCGCCAACCCGCTGGCACGATTAAAACTCTCGTCTGTAACAACGAGAGCGGGCCGCCTCTTTGCCTGCTCGCGCCCGGTTTGCGGATCAAAGTCGAGCCAAATAATATCTCCAGCTCTCGGAATGTAGCGAGCTACCACTCGACAATTTCCTTCCCGCGTTCTGCCCCCATAGAGATTTCTGCATACCGATTTTGTGGAGTGATCTGAGATACCAGTTCTTTCAGGGTCGGTATACGTTCGCTACGGACGAGTTTGATCTCTCCCCGCTCGGCTTCCAAAATCACCGGATCGCCTTCCGCCACGCCAGCCTTCTCAGCTATCGGCTTCGGAATTCGAACAGCCAAGCTGTTCCCCCACTTTACAACCTGCGCTTTCGGCATGCCGCTGTCCTCCTACGGATACACGCAGTATATACTAAAGTAGTCGCGACGTATATACCTAAGGGACGCTACTTTCGCGTTGATGTTTTTGGCTTATTTGCTTTCTCTGAAGCGGTGTTCTTTCCCTTCCCTAACCGCTCCAGCACCGCGGCTACAATCAGCGGCAGGCCAACCGTCGCGTCAACGAAGACTTCGCCGAAGCGGCCGCCTTCGGCTGGCGGCACAAACTTGCCCCAGGAAATCGCTTCGCTATAGGGACTGCCGGAGAGACCTCCCCAATAAACCGGCTCGGGGCAGATGCGCACGCCGTAGTGGTAGCGCTTTAACGGCAAGTTTTCTCCCAGGCGACGATGGCGCAACTCGATGAACGGCCCGAACTGCTGAGACCAGTTGCGGGGGACGCCGCCGCCGATGGTGAAAATCCCCAGGCGTTTTTGGCGCAGGAGGGTCGAAGCGAAATGTTCGAGATCTTCAAAAGGGTCGAAGCGGATCTTGTGTCGGCCAGAGCCCTCGCGCACTCGATTATTGAGCGCAACGTCTAGTCCGAGTTCGGAATCGGTGAATGCGGGCACAAAGACCGGCACGCCTTTTTCGTACGCCGATTTCAGGATTCCGCGCTGGCCTTTGGCATGTTTCGCCAAGTGCGCGCCGATGGCGTGGTTCAGCTTGTATGAACACATGACTTCAGAGTGGTCCCAATCGGCGAGCACCGCAGCCATCACACGCTCAACATCGTCAAGATTTTGCTCGGGCTCAAGCGTGTCGTAAACCCGATTGTAACCCTGCTCGTAAAGTTCGGTGTCGGGCACGTCAGGGTTGTACTGATAATGCGAGCGACCAGTAGCCTCGACCAATCCATGGGCCATGAGCGCGCCGGTTGAGACGATGGCGTTCACGATTCCGCGGTCGATAAGATCGGAGATGATGAGCCCCTGCTTGGCCACGGTCATGGCGCCAGCGAGGGTCATGATGACAAAGCAATCTTTGTCGCGGGCCATAGCTTCCAGCACGTCGACGGCTTCGCCGAGTTGGCGTCCGGTAAAGGCGGTTTTGGCCATGGCGCGGACGAGATCATCAATGGAGCGAACTTTCCCGAGATCGAGCGGCTCGAGCGGAACCAGGCGGTCTTCAATTGGACTGTGTAGTTTGCGGTCTATACCGGTGCCGTCGGTCGTGTGCTTCATTCTTCCCCCACAATTTTTGTGCGAACGACTACTTTAATAGAAGCGCTTAGTTCTAGCTACTCTTTGGCCAGTCTTTGTTGACGTGACTGCAGAAAGCAACCACAGAGGACACAGAGGTACACAGAGAAATTCACAGAGATAAGAAACTGAGACTAAAGCCTCTGTGGTGTTTCTCTGTGAACCTCGGTGTTCTCTGTGGTTGAGGCCTTTTCTTTTGCCGACCGTGCAGGCAGGTTAGAAAGCATAGCGCCGTTGGCCGCATCTGTTTCATCTTGTTATGCTAGTGGCTCGTAAGGAGGAAATTTGCCGGACAACTTTCGCGTAGGCCTGGTTCAGATGTCGGCGACACCGGAGCCGGAGAATAACTTACAGCGCGCACTCGACAAAGTGCAGGACGCCGCAAAAAAAGGCGCGCAGATTGTCTGCCTGCCGGAACTTTTCCAGACACAATATTTTTGCCAGCGCGAAGATGCGGCGCTCTTTGATCTGGCGGAGTCGATCCCGGGGCCGACCACGAAGAAGCTGGCGGAGGCAGCGAAACAACTGAACATCGTATTGATCGGTTCGCTGTTCGAGAAGCGCGCGCCCGGGGTTTATCACAACACGGCGGTGATGATCGACGCCGACGGCAGCCTGCGCGGCATTTATCGCAAGATGCACATTCCGGATGATCCGCTTTATTACGAAAAGTACTACTTCACGCCCGGCGATCTCGGCTTCAAAGCCTTCGACACGCAAGTCGGCAAGATTGGTACGCTGGTTTGCTGGGACCAGTGGTATCCCGAAGGCGCGCGGCTGACGGCGTTGCAGGGGGCGCAGGTGCTGTTTTATCCGACAGCCATCGGCTGGCATCCGGATGAGAAGCAGCAGTACGGCGAGGCGCAACATAATGCCTGGCACGTGATGCACCTGGCGCATGCAATTTCAAATGGCGTTTATGTGGCCGCGGTGAATCGTGTGGGATTTGAGCAGGGTGACGTTCGCGGCAATAAAGCTACCGCAGGCAAAGGCTTGGAATTCTGGGGCGGGTCGTTTTTGTCGGACCCATTTGGGCGCGTGGTCGCGCACGCGTCGCACGATAAAGAAGAAATTTTAATTGGCGAGGTTGATTTGCGGCTGCTCGAAGACACGCGACGGAATTGGCCGTTTCTGCGGGACCGGCGGATTGACAGCTATGGCCAGATTACCAGCCGGCTGATCGATTGATCTTGTTTATTCCTGATCATTCCGCCAAACATTTTCTCTGTGGCTTTTCTCTTTATGCCTTTGTGTCCTCTGTGGTTGAGGTTTTTTCCGCATGCGGCTGCCAACTTTGAGGAGTTCCTCAGAATAGAAAAAAGCTTAACCACAGAGGGACACTGAGGTTCACAGAGAAAAGCCACAGAGGAATTATTTGTAGATTAAATATTTTTCTCGTATTTTTTGAAAATTCAGCAGGTCGCCTTGCCAGTCGAGATCGATGCGGTGGGGATCTTCGCCTCGGACGAGCTCATCGTACACAGCTTTGCTTGCCAGAATATCGAGGATCTTTTCCACGTGATACTGCTGGGGATATAGCTTGAGCAGGGCCGAGGCCAATTCCATTCCAAATTCGGGAGCATCGAGGAATTCGCGATCGGTCAAAACGATGTTCACCCCATGGCACGGCTGGCCGGAGTAATTGCTTGAAGTCGGCGTGAACGTGATGGGAACGAAGCGCACTCCGGGAATCTGGCGAGCATTGAGATAGGCGGCAAACTCATGAGCATTGATCCACGGTGCGCCCACCAGTTCGAAGGGAGTTTCGGTTCCGCGACCGACAGAAATGTTTGTTCCTTCAATCAGACCAACCCCCGGGTATACCTCAGCTTCGGTCAGGCTGCGGAGATTGGGGGATGGATTGATCCATTCAACGCCGGTGGAATCCAGCCAATCACCGCGCATCCAGCCCTGCATTGCAACCACCGTCAGCTTGGCGTGAATGTTGTGCTCGGAGTTGAACATTTGCGCTAGCTCACCCATGGTCATCCCATTGCGAACCGGGACCAGGCCATAGTTGGTGAAGTTTTCACGGCCCGGCTCAGAGACCGGACCTTGAATGAGCGCGCCGTTGATAGGATTGGGGCGATCGAGAACGATTAACGGAATTCCCGCTTTCGCTACCTCTTCCAAACAATATCCGAGCGTCGTCTCGTAGGTATAAAAACGAACGCCTGCGTCCTGCAGATCAAAAACTACTGCGTCGAGTTGCTTGAGAACGTCGAGCGGCGGCCGACGAGCCGCGTCCTTGCCGCCGTAAACGCTATAAACCGTAATTCCAGTCGCAGCATCGCGCGAGTTGCCAACGTGCGTAGTGTCGAGTTCGCCGGTGACGCCGTGCTCGGGGCTGAAGATGGCTGTGAGTTGCACTCCGGGTGCATGCGCCAGCACGTCAATGGTGCGCCGTCCGGATGAATCGACACCAGTCTGATTGGTGAGAAGGCCAATGCGCTTGCCTTTCAGCAACTCGAAATCCTGCGATTCGAGAACATCGATGCCCGTCAATACGGTTCCGTTACGGTCATCGATGTGGTGTTGCGCGGTCATCGACTCGTTGTAGCCAGTGAGCGTTTTCAAACGCATGGCTTCCTGCTCGTCTGTAGTGAGCGGAATTGCGGCCGCAACCGCGGTGGCAACTCTTGTGCGGAGGGAGATTACATTGCCCTGTCCGCGTGGGTGAACCGAGTTGGTTAGAAGAATGATGTAGGTGTGAGTGGTGGGGTCGATCCAGATCGAAGTCCCGGTGAATCCAGTATGCCCAAATGAACCAACCGGCAACAGTTCACCGCGGTTGGTGGAAAACGGCGAGTCGATATCCCACCCGAAGCCGCGAATCGCGGGCATGTTGGCGGGTTGCTCGGGGCTAGTCATTTTGCGAATGGCGAGCGACGAAAGGACTGTGCTGCCGTCGAGTAAAGCCTGAGCAAATTTCGCCAGATCATCGGCGGTCGAAAATAATCCTGCGTGGCCGGCAACTCCCCCCATGCGGCGAGAGCGGGGATCGTGAACTACACCGCGCAGCATTTGATTGTGCTCGTCATACTGCGTGGGCGCGATTTGCGGAATCCAATCCGCGGGCGGAAGAAAACGGGTGTGCGACATGCCCAGCGGAGTAAAAATATTTTGCGCGCAGTAGGCGTCGAGGGTCGTTCCGGTGATTCGTTCGACCAGCGCAGCCAGCACAATGAAATTTGTGTCGCTATAGATGAACTGCGTTTCCGGCGGAGCAACTGGGGTAGCCGCAAACGCCATGCTGTATGCCGCCTCCCGACTATTGAAGTCGGGAGTGAGATCAATGTCGGGCGCAAACCCGGAGTAGTGCGTCAGAAGATCGCGCACAGTAATATCGCCTTTGCCGTTCTGACCGAATTCCGGGATGTACTTCACCACCGGATCGTTCATTCGGATTCTTCCCTGCTCTTCCAGTTGCATGACGGCGGTTGTAGTGGCAATCACTTTGGTCAAGGATGCCATGTCGAAGATAGTGTCAACCGTCATGGGCTCAATTTTGGGTTCGAGCGAGCGATTGCCGAACGACTTGCGATAGATGACTTTTCCATCATGTCCGACGAGCAAAACCGCGCCGGGCATCTCATGGTTCTGAATCGATGTTTGAATAATGGAATCGAGACGATTCAGATCGGGCCCGGCGGTTTGTTGCGCGAAGGCAGGCGTCCAGAAAGCAATCCACAGCAGCAAGGGTACATATGTATGTTGGCGAGTCATCTTATGGGCATCAGGTCCGGCTTTATTTTTGAGACGGCATTTCTGAATTTATCTTATCGACGTGCGGAGCGATCAAGTTACCGCAGGCGGGGTGCCGTCGGTGCTACTCCGGCTTTACCACGGAAGTTGCGTCTGTTATAACCGCGATAGATTCCAATTTTTGAAGAAGCCCCTGAATATCACTTCAACATCCGAGGCGCGCATTCCTGCTCCGTTGTATGAAAATCAGGACAGGATTTTCTCCCGTGCTTTCAAAATTCTCTTGGACGCGGTTGAGCAGAAGGCATTTCCGGGAGCTGCGGTTGCGGTTACACATGGCGGAAAGCTAGTCGCGATGAAAGCCCTGGGACGATTCACTTATGACGCAACCTCGATGCCGATTGAGGCTGAAAGTATTTTTGATTTGGCATCGTTGACGAAGGTGGTGGCCACGACCACCATGGCCATGATCCTGTATGAGCGGGGATTGCTTGATCTGGAAATGCCGGTCGTCGGGGTGTTGCCAGAATTTCAAAGCGAAGATTCAAGGCGGAGGGAAATTACTTTTCGTCAATTGATGGCGCACAGTTCGGGACTTCCGGCTTACGAACGACTTTTCCTGCGGGCTAAATCTAAAGATGAGCTTCTGCACGAGGCGTTTTCGGTTCCGTTGAAATACAGTCCCGGAGCTCGGGCGGAATATAGCGATGTCGGTTTCATCCTTCTTGGAGTTGCCTCTGGAGCGAATTGGCGGGCGATCCGCTCGACCGCTTCTGCCAGCGTGAAATATTCGGTCCGCTCGGGATGTTCCATACCAGCTACAATCCTCCCGCCTCATCGAGATCGAGCATTCCGCCGACGGCTGAGGACCAGACTTTTCGCAAGCGGACTATTCAGGGTGAAGTGCAGGACGAAAACGCCAGCGTGATGGGTGGGGTCGCCCCACATGCAGGATTGTTCTCAACCGCTTCGGATCTCGCGATCTTTGCGCAAGCCATGCTGAACGGCGGCGCTCCGATCTTGCGGAAGGAAACGTTGGCCTTCTTCACCCGCCGCGAACAATCACCCGTTGGGACTTCGCGAGCCTTGGGTTGGGACACGCCATCGAGTCCATCGCAATCGGGCAAATATTTTTCACCATCATCGTTTGGGCACCTGGGATATACCGGAACGTCACTATGGATTGATCCGGAGCGGCAAGTATCAATAACACTGCTCACCAACCGCACCTGGCCGGACTGCGCGAACCAGGCAATCAAAAAGGTGCGGCCCGCGTTTCACGACGCGGTCATGGAAGCGCTCGGGGTTGCTGCATGAAAACAATTCCGCGCGCCAAAGCTCGAAGAACTCCCGACAGAGCAACTGAATTCAGCGTCGGCTGACCTGGATCTGAAGTCGTCGCTGGAGATTGCGCGAATCATAAATTCAGAAGACGCGACTGTCGCCGGGGTGGTGGCGCGAGCGTTGCCGCAGATTGCGCGAGGAATTGATTGGATCACCGACGCGCTTGCCGCCGGCGGCCGGCTGGTTTACGTCGGAACCGGCACCAGCGGCAGGATCGCTGCGCTCGACGCTTCCGAGTGTCCGCCGACATTCAACGTTCCGCCGAGCACGGTGCAGTTCGTGATGGCGGGAGGCGTGCGCGCACTGAGCCGTGCAGTCGAAGCCGACGAAGACTCGCGGGAACTCGGGGTTCGTGAGATGCGCAAACAAAAACCGGGCAAGAGAGATGTTGTGATTGGCATCGCGGCCAGCGGGCGAACGCCTTTCACGGTTGCCGCAGTTGAATACGCGCGCAAGGCTGGAGCGAAGACGATCGCGCTGACGTGCAATCCTGATTCGCCGCTGGAGAAGGCCGCCGAGTTGGCGATCGTCGTGGAAACTGGGCCCGAAGTGGTGTCAGGATCAACCCGCATGAAAGCCGGCACTGCGGAAAAACTCGTGCTGAACATGCTTTCGACGGGAGCCATGGTCAAGCTGGGATATGTGTATGGCAATCTGATGGTGAACCTGCACCAGAAAAACACCAAGCTGACGGAGAGAGCAGTCACCATTGTTGCGCGGGCTTTGGGGACTGATCGGGATCAGGCGCGTGCGGCGCTACAACGGGCCGGCAGAGATGTGCCGATTGCGATCGTCATGGCGAAGGCTGGCGTCTCACGGGCGAGCGCTGAGAAATACTTGAAAGCGGCAAAGGGACACGTTCGACGAGCAATTGCAGCTGCGAAGAGTGCTAAAAAACCTTAACCGCGGATGGCATTCCCGTCGGCTTCGCTCAGCGCAGCTTCGCTACACAGAGATGCACAGAGGTAACCTTCGCTTTCTTTAACTTCCAGATAAAATCTGACTGGACTTGCAATTATTCGATCTACTTAGGATTTTCTTCGATGGATAAGTTCGTAATTCGCGGGGGTAATCCCCTGCTGGGCACGATTCGCGTTAGCGGCGCTAAGAATGCTGCGCTGCCGGCCATGGCAGCTGCACTGCTGACTGAAGAACCGGTCATTCTCGAAAACATTCCACAGGTGCGCGACATTGAAACCACACGCAAACTGCTGACCGCGATGGGTGCTGAAGTTGAGCTGGGCTACGGACGGGCGCAGCATCGCACCACGATTTGTTGCCGCAAGCTGAATTCGCCGGAAGCTTCCTACGAGCTGGTAAAAACCATGCGCGCATCAACCCTGGTGCTTGGGCCACTGGTGGCGCGTTGCGGACGAGCGCGGGTTTCATTGCCTGGAGGCTGCGCGATTGGCGCGCGTCCGATTGATTTGCATATCAAAGGACTGGAACGGCTGGGCGCGAAAATCGTTCAGGAGCACGGTTACGTGGAAGCAACGGCGGAACGCTTGCACGGGGCGGAGATTGTTTTCGACAAAATTACGGTGACGGGCACGGAAGACCTGCTGATGGCGGCAACTCTGGCTGACGGTGAGACGGTGATGCAGAATTGCGCCCGTGAGCCTGAAGTTGCCGATCTTGCCGATTTGCTGAACAAAATGGGAGCGAAGATCGAAGGCGCCGGAACGGAAACGATTCGAGTTCACGGAGTAAATAAACTTCGCGGCGCAAAACACCGCATCATTCCGGACCGCATTGAAGCCGCGACGTTCATCATTGCGGGAGCTTTGACCGACGGCGATTTGAATATCACTGGATGCGATCCGTCTCACCTGGGATCGCTGCTCCAGAAATTGCAGGAGGCCGGAGTAAAGACGCGGATCACGTCGGATTCGGTACGGGTCGAGGGCAGTGCCAATCTGAAAGCCGCAGACGTGACCACCGAAGAGTATCCGGGATTTCCGACCGACTTGCAGGCGCAGTACATGGCGCTGGCCACACAGGCGGAAGGAACATCGGTCATCACTGAAAATATTTTTGAGAACCGCTTCATGCATGCCCAGGAGATGTTGCGCATGGGGGCGAACATCAAGATTGAAGGGCGGCGAGCGGTGGTTCGCGGGAAGACGCCGTTGAGCGGAGCGGCGGTGCTGGCTTCTGATCTGCGGGCTTCGGCTTCGCTGGTGCTGGCTGCGCTGGTGGCTGATGGCGAAACGATTATCGATCGCGTCTATCACATCGATCGTGGCTACGAAAATATTGAAGAGAAGCTACGCGGGGTGGGGGCGCAGATTCGGCGGATCGGGGAGATTTTGCCGAAGAGGAAGGGATCAGGCGCTGCCTAAGAAAAGCTTTTAACCGCAAAGATCGCAGAGGTTGCGCCAAGATCGCAGAGAAAAACCGGTCTCATTTCTGTCGAGCATAGTCACCAGCTCCCATGAAATGGAGCGATACGTAAGGTTCATCGCCGACGACCCAGCTGTCGTGCCCGGGCTCGATGTAGAAAAGATCGCCGGGTTTCATTTCGATGATTCTGCCATCGTCCATGGCAGCGGTTGCTCGGCCAGAAATCACTAAACCGACATGCTCGACGGCGCAGCTCTTCAATCCTTGAGCTGCTCCAACATCGACCGACCATTTCCACCCCGGATCGTAGCTGGCTCGGCCAATGGTCATGCCACCGAGATGTACGAGTTCAAATTTTCCTTTATCGAATGTTCGTACTTCATCGGGATGGTCGAAGCGTTTAAGAATGACTTCGTACATGTCATCCTCCCCCTTCTGTTGTGACTTAGGAGATTTTACTTGTGACAAGAAAAAAGCCGCGATGTGGGTCGCGGCCTTTGAAAGTTACTCGAAATAGTTTAGTGCCGACCTCCGCCGCCACCGTGACCGCCACCACTGTGGCCACCACGCCCGCCGCGGCCACCGTCGCGCCGACCACGACGACGTCCGCCGCCACCTCCACCGCCGCCCGGACGGCCACCGCCGCCGCGCGGACGATCTCCGCCGCGATCTCCGGCACTGGAAGGTTGAGGAGCATCGACGCGATTGAAGTTTGGCTCGTCGCCTTCTTCGAATTCAGCGCCGCCTTCGAGGGTCAGGCCACCAGTCACAGGCGCCGCGACTGCAACGGCCTCGACTGGAGCTCTTTCCTCGCCCGCGCCGTTCTCATCTGGAGGAGGAGCGCCGCCCATTTTTGCGCGCTGCTCTTTCAGGATGGCTTTGCGCGAAAGCCGAATGCGATTGCCTTCGACCGCCAGCACTTTCACCAGCACCTGATCGCCTTCCTTCAACTCGTCGCGAACATCTTTGATGCGGTGCTCGGCGACTTCGCTGATGTGTAGCAGGCCTTCGGTGCCGGGGATGATTTCGACGAATGCGCCGAAGTCCGCCAGCCGCGTGACTTTGCCGAGGTAGGTCTTCCCTACTTCGGCGGTCGCAGTCAGGTCGCGAATGATCTGCAGAGCTTTGTTCGCGGAAGATTCGTCGTTCGACGCCACGTTGATCTTGCCGGTGTCTTCGACGTCGATCTTCACGCCGGTCTGCTCGATGATGGAGCGAATCATTTTGCCGCCGGGCCCAATCACGTCGCGGATCTTATCGACCGGAATCTGCAGGGTGTAGATTCGCGGCGCGAAGCTCGAAACTTTCTCGCGATGGGTGGAGATAACTTCATCCATCTTGCCGAGAATGAACATGCGGCCGCGTTGCGCCTGGGCGAGAGCTTCACGCATGATCTGCGCGGTGATGCCGCCGACCTTGATGTCCATCTGCAACGCGGTAATGCCGTCCTTGGTGCCGGCGACCTTGAAATCCATGTCGCCGTAATGATCTTCTGCGCCGGCAATGTCGGTCAGGATGGCGTAATCGTCGCCTTCTTTAACTAAGCCCATCGCAACACCTGCTACTGGAGCTTTGAGCGGAACGCCTGCGTCCATCAACGAAAGCGCTGCGCCGCAAACCGTGGCCATCGAAGACGAACCGTTGGACTCGAGAATGTCAGATACGACGCGCATGGCATAAGGCCACTTTTCTTCACTGGGAAGAACGGCTGAAACAGCGCGTTCAGCGAGCGCTCCGTGCCCTATTTCCCGACGACCAGCGCCGCGCAGAAACGAAACCTCTCCAACGGAAAACGGCGGAAAGTTATAGTGAAGCATGAAGCGCTTTTTAGTTTCGCCTTCGAATACTTCAAGTCTCTGTTTGTCGTCGCTGGTGCCGAGGGTTGTGGTGACCAGGGCCTGGGTTTCGCCGCGGGTGAAGATCGCTGAGCCGTGGGTGCGAGGCAGCACGCCGACTTCGATCCAGATATCGCGAATCTGATCGAAGGCGCGACCATCGGGACGGCGCTTCTGCTTGATCACCGCCTCGCGGAAAATTCGTTCGCGCAAAGTTTCGTAGTAGGTCTTGAGTTTGGCCTTCGCTGCTTCGTCGTCCTCGGGAAGCGCGGCCTGCAATTCTTTTTTGAGTTCGCGGACCAGGTTGTAGCTCTCCGCTTTCGGGTGCTTTTCGGTGTCGAGGCGGTCGGTGAGGTCGGCGCCGATTTTTGACTTCAAGCTGTCGTAATACTTCTGATCGAACTCCGGCGGGGTCACTTTCCTCTTTTGCTTTGCCGGCTTTTTCGCGCAGCTGGTTGATCGCGGCGCAGATCTTTTTGATCTCGGTGTGAGCGAACTCAATCGCATCAACCACCGTTTCTTCCTTCACTTCTTTGGCGCCGGATTCGATCATCACGATGCCTTCGGCGGTTCCGACCACCATGATGTTCAGCAGGCTGTCGCGCATCTCGGCGTAGGTGGGATTGATGATGAACTGGCCGTCCACCAGGCCGACGCGGACTGCGCCAATCGGACCGAGGAATGGAATATCTGAAATGGTGAGCGCCGCGGAAGCGCCATTGATGCCCAGGACGTCGGGGTCGTTTTCGGTGTCGGCGGAAAGGACGAACGCAATCACCTGGGTTTCGCAGCGGAAGCCTTCCTGGAACAGAGGCCGCACCGGGCGGTCGATCTGACGGCTGGTGAGAATTTCGCGCTCGCTGGGCCGGCCTTCGCGCTTGATGAAGCCGCCGGGAATGCGTCCGCCGGCGTAGGTGTATTCGCGATAGTCAACGGTCAGAGGGAAGAAGTCGATGCCCTCGCGTGGTTCAGGATTCGAGGTGGCAGTTGCGAGAACGACGTTGTCGCCCATTCTTACAACGACGGAGCCGTGGGCCTGCTTGGCCAATTTTCCGGTTTCAAATGAGATTCGTTTACCGCCGGTGAGATCAACAGAAATTTCTTGTTTCATGATTTGTCCTTTGAGGAGGGCGTCGGAAAACGGCTCTTAGCTTTTAGCTCTTAGCAAAACCGTTCGCGCGAACGTTTGGCATCAATCTCAAAGCTTTGATTTGGCTAAAAGCTAAGAGCTAACAGCTAAGAGCCGAGTCGAGAGAATGGAACACAACCTTCAACCTCAAGCCGCCAGACGAGATACGGCGCGGTTCCGGAGATATAGGAACGAACGTTCAAACAAAAACAGCCTCCTATTTGCGGAGGCCGAGTCTTTGAACAACCGTCTTGTAGCGCTCGGAATCGTATTTTTTGAGGTAGTCAAGCAAACGGCGACGTTTGCTGACCAGCATGAGAAGACCGCGGCGCGAGCCATGATCTTTCTGGTGCGTTTTGAAGTGGTCCGTCAATTGACCAATGCGCTCGCTCAACAGAGCGACTTGAACTTCCGGGCTGCCGGTATCGGTAGCATGCGTACCGTACTGGTCAATGACTGATTTCTTTTGCTCTCTGGCTAGCACTAACCTGATGCACTCCTTCTAGATTGTCAACGTTTAGTTGTCGTAATCAGGCTAACACGTAGCGGGAGTGGCGGCAAGTTGGAGGAGGGAGGTGGGGAACTTTTGACACGCTAAACACCCCACTCTACACTGAAATTCTATGGAAGTGCGCCTCCGTCCCGAAACCGAGTCTCGCATTCATGAACTGGCGGAAAAAACCGGTCGCGCCGCTGACGAACTGGTTGAAGAGGCCATGGCCGGGTATTTACACGAATTGGCGCAGACGCGTGAAATGCTTGACCGACGTTACGACGAATTGAAAAGTGGCAGCGTCGGGGCGGTCGACGGTGAAGCAGCTTTCAGTGCACTGCGCCGCAAGAGTGAAGAACGACGCCGTCCATGAGTCAGTTTGTCCTCCACCCGGAGGCATACTCCGATCTGAATGAAATCTGGGAATACATCGCTGCTGACAGCCTTGATGCTGCTGATCGGGTAGTGGAAGAAATCTACAAGTCGATCAATTCGCTGGTGCGCTTCCCACACCAGGCTCACGCTCGTCCTGATCTCACGTCGCGAGGTCTGCGATTTCAGATTGTCCGCGATTATGTGATCGCCTACGCGCCCGACGACCGACCGCTCACTGTGATCGCAATTTTGCATGGTCGACGAAATCCACGCGTGCTATCCGCAATACTGAATCGACGTTCGACGTAGCGTGGAAGGCGGCAAGTCGGGGGGCAATATCTTAGTCAGCTGCATCTGGTTTATTGTGGCCCGGCGTTTCAGTCGCTTGCGGTTCCTTCAGCAGGTGCCAGGCTTCGCGGTAAGTCTCGTAGAATGCGCCAGCTCGCTTCGTTTTCGCTCCAGGGCAGAGCCCGGGATGAAGACGAACGGAGATACTTTTAAGCGCTTCTATAGGAATCACGTACCACGTCTGACATGGCGCGACGTATGCGGCTATGAAATCAATTTCTTCCAACGAATATGCAAGGCCGCCCCTGTTCATCCGATGGCGAGCCAGAATCGAGAATCCGGTTTGACGGCGATCGCGTCTGCTGTAGCAGGATTTCACTTGCACCCGCGCCAAGCGCCGGCCGTGCTGGACGAGAAAGTCGTAGGCATGGCTGTCGCCGTAAGGTCTCGCGACCCCAATGCCTTCGCTTGCTGCCCGGTACATGAACGCAAGTTCGGCGAGCTCACCCATACGTTTGGTGCCGAGGTGTCCCGTCGGCAGGTAGTCTTTTTGTTTTTTCAAGTTGGGTATCCCGTGGTTGTGATCGGCGGCTGGTGGACAGAACAGCTGCGCGACGAGGGTTCTGGAAGGGTTCGCCCCTGCATTAGCTGAAAAAAGAAAAAGGCGCGGAGGGGATCCGCGCCTTTTCTATGTCCTATTTTCAGAATAGCAAATTGAAAGGGAAATTGTGCCAAGTTTTAATTTTTATTTTGCGCATTGATTCAATGGGTTAGAGGGAAATGGGGCGTTTAGGGGGCTTGACAAGATTTCCACGGTTTGGTCGTTCTAGGTCTTCGGCTTGCGCCGTCAACCTGAAATTGAAAATGCTGACACTGAAAACATCTCATTGCGCAAGCGTTCGAGGTTCCCACCCTTTGAAAGGCGCAAAGGGTGGGGCACCCTCAGTTGTGGTGATACCGGCACGAAAGGATGGGCCACCCGCCCGGTGATCGAGGGCCCATCGAGATTGAGTCTCACTGGACGGCGCAGATCAGGGAGAGAGCTGGGATCCTTCCAACGGTACGAATACGTTCCACCGAAAATCCCCACCCAAGCGGAGCTTGAGTGGGGCACCCGGCACCCCTTTCATTTTTATTCACGCCAGCCTAACCTCTGCTAAACTGTGCGGCCATGAAACGTACTCTGGTTCGAACTCTTGCGGTAGTTAGCCTTCTTGCCATTGCTGCTCTGGCGCAGGATGTCATCCCGTTGTACTCCGGCCCGGCGCCGGGTTCTCCACCTGCTGATTATCCGGAGAAAGAATATTTCTCGAAAATCTGGAACACCGAAGTAGTCACAAACGTGACCCGGCCCAGCCTCCTGGTATTCAAACCGACCGGAGGCACGCCTAGCAACAGCGCGGCTGTGATTTGCCCGGGTGGCGGGTTCATGGCGCTCTCCATCGATAGCGAAGGAATCGAATTGGCGAAATGGCTTGCGGCACGAGGGATGACCACTTTCGTTTTGAAATATCGGCTGGCACACACCGGCGAGGATGCTACGCAAGAGTTCACAACGCTCTTTCAGGACCACCAGAAATTCATCGACACCATTGGCCCGGTCATACCCCTGTCGATCGCTGATGGACTCGCGGCAGTCGCTTACGTCCGAAAACACGCGTCGGAGTGGGGCTTTTCACCCGACCGTGTGGGCATCATCGGATTTTCTGCCGGCGGCTCGCTCGCGGCAGGCGCCGCACTGCACTATCAGCCAGATGGACGGCCTGCATTTGTGGCGCCGATCTATCCCGCTACGGGCAGGTTCAAGAACGATGCAGTGCCAGCGGACGCGCCACCGATGTTTATCGCAGCCGCGACTGACGACAATCTTGGTCTGGCGCCGGACAGCATCTCAATCTACGAAAAATGGACTGCCGCTCACAAATCAGTCGAGCTGCACATGTACGCTGTGGGTGGTCATGGCTTTGGGGTACGAAAACACGGGCACCCCTCTGACACGTGGAATGAACGCCTGGGCGATTGGCTGGAAGCGGAAGGATTTTTGAAGAAATGATTTGGGATTACAATGCCCGTAAATGCAGGGCGTCACTCTCCAACTTTCTTGAGTACCTGCTCTACCCCGTTACGAATCTCACCGCGCCGCTGCTCTGTGTCAGACCATGATGATGCAGGCGCCGCATGGAAATCCAGCAAGGCCAATGCCTTTTCGGCATTTTGCCGGGACAAATCCTTTTGGCCATCCTCCAAATAGGCTTCAGCGAGGTTGGCGTGGGCGTCGGCGGAATCCGGATAAGCAAGCAGGTTTAGCTTAAAGACTTCGATGGCTAACTTCGGCTCGCTCGCGCGCAAGTGATCGTTGCCGATGATGTCGAGGGCGACTTCTGGCCATAACTGTGCCTTGGGATCTTTTCGGCGGGCTTCTGCGAGTTGCTGCGTAGCCTGAGCCACTCCACCGGGCATCCGGATTTGATCAAGAATTGCGGCAGATGCCACGGTGTCAGCCGGCGCGTGGCCCACTGTTTTGATCAGCGTGGTTACAAACCAATTCACGATGATCCCGGGCAGCTCCGGATGGACTTTGAACATGTCAGTTCCGTGGCCGCCGGTCGCGGGAACTTTACTGACGTCGGCGGTTTCGTACCACAACCAAGGGGCGTCTTGCGCCGCGGCGTAGTGCACGAATTTCTTACCTGAGTTGGATGCGGTGATGTAGAGCAACTCCATCGCCTCCACCGTGGGAGGATATTCGTCGTCGTCGGCCACCACGAACAACTCGGGCAATTGTGAGGCCTGCCGCAGGAATTGAAGGCCACCTTGCAGGGTCTCTCCGGAAAGCAATGCCAGCGACCTCACCTCAGCAGGGTGTTGACGCGCTACTTCGACGGAATGGAGGACGCCGAACCACCCGGCTCCTCCCAGGCCGGTGACCTCGCGCTCGACGCCTGGCTGCGAAACCAAGTACTGCCAGGCTGTGTCCACGTCTTTCGGCCACATGTTGCGCACGTTTGTCTTCTCTGCGTCCGTCAGCTTGGTGTAAGGCGTGCCGCTTTCGCCGAAGCCGCGCATGTCGAGGGTAAGCGTGTTGATGCCGGCTGCCGCCAGTTGCGCGGCCACTTCATCCCACGACTTGCGTGCGCGGTTGATCTGGTGCAGGAGCAGTACGCCGGGCCCGGGCTTGGCGGCGGCGAAGTAGGTCGCCTTAAGCAGAGCGCCGTCGGATGCCTTGACATCGACGACTCGCGGCGCCTGCTGTCCTATGGCCGATGCAGTAAAAATTAGCGTCGCCACCAGCGAGAAGATTTTTCGTGGTTTCATTCGCATGCCTCGGTTCGAATTCGAACGGCGACTTAATCCGACTTCTGACGACTGGTGGGTGGGACAATTCCATTCATGCGTAGATACTCGACCATTTGTCCGTAATGATCGTAGGCGTGCGAAACCGCAAGTTCTGTCCGGTGCAGGCGAGGAGTGGTACCGCCATTTAGCGGCTGCAACATATTTTCGATGGTCAGCGTGGCGGCCGCTTTATGCCCAAGGGCGAAAGAATCTTTGAGGAACTGCATGATTTCGACTTTTGTCTTTAGACTTTCAGGGCCGTTCCCGCCCATGAAGTCTTTGGGAAACTGGTCGCCAGTGAGCGGCGCCAGGATCGCGAAGTTGGAAGCGGCGATATGTTTGACCTCTTGAGCGAAGGTGCGGACGCCCTTGTAGTCGCAGCCTGAAATGTTCAGACTTTCGGGAGAGAAGTTGAACTTGTCTTCCGGCATGGCTTCGGCGGCTTCTACAATTTGCGTTTCGGCGTTGCTGATCTCGCGGTCTATAGCGGAGGCGATGGTGGTTGCAGAATGCGCCGCCACATTTGAGGCGGCGTTCTTCGCCGGCCCTGAATCGGTTTGCGCACTCGCAGGCGCGCTACACAAAAGCAGGCTTACCAGGAAATATGCAGCGAGTTCTGAGCTGAAATATTTCAACAGCTGTTCTTTTGACATCTTCGTGCTTGACTGCGGGTGCATAATGGAATCGCCTCTCTCAATTGATTGATATATCGAAATGTGATATATCAAATTAAGATATGCGAGTCAAGGATAAACAGATCAACAGCGAAAACGAGCGGCCGTTTTCCCCGGCCGCTCTTCATATTCTTCTGGCGCTGGCCGAATCCGACCTGCATGGCTACGGCATCATGCAATCCGTGAAAAGGCAGTCCGAAGGCACGTTCAAGCTGGGACCAGGAACCCTCTACGCCAATTTGGACCGGCTGCTGGCCAGCGGGTTCGTGAGCGAAACCGAGCGCAAGCTGAAAGATGGAGAGACCAGGCGTGAATACAGCCTTACTTCTGATGGCGAACGCGTGTTGCGGCTTGAAGTGCGGCGACTGCGGCAGGTGGTGAATGTGGCGCGAACGCGCCTGGGAAAATTGGATGAGAGGGGAGCATGAATATTCGAAAATGCTTTTTGCAGGCCTACCGCCTCTTGCTCGCGTTTTATCCCGCGTCGTTCAGAAGACGTTTTGCGCCTGAAATGCTGGAGTTGGCGGCGGCAGCTGAGCTCATGGAATGGCCGCTGATCTTTAGCGACACAGGCATTGCCATAGTGCGCTGCTGGATGGAAGGGACACGTTCCACTCCAGACCTAGTGGAGGCAAATGCCTACGTACCGCTGAGAGAATCTCCTATCAAAGCATCCGTGTTCATTCCCGGTCTGGTTTTATCAATAATGATCGTCGCGGGTTGGTCATACGTAAACTACCAATGGCCGCCGCCTTGCCCGAACGGTACTCACGTTGTTATCCGGGTTGTCGACCCAGCTCAACTGACTGTAGACAAGGGAAAGTCCGGGCTGCGGACGCGTTGAGAATCAATCTCACACTCATAAGCAGCTGGGGATTAACCACATCACGTGACAAGGTTTTCGCCTAAAATCCTCGATTTAGGGCATTTAATCGGTTGGACACCTCAGTTCAGCAGCTTCCAACAGCAGAGCACTTTCTGCCATCACAGTATTGAGATATGCTTGAAACCATGTACGTGAGATGTACCCATTGCGGGTACGACAATAGCCCGGAGTATCGCTTTTGCGGGATGTGCGGGGCTTCGTTGGCGCATCCGCCTGCGGCAGAGGCGACGCCGCCTGCGAAAGAGGTGCGGCCCGCCCCCAAGAAAGACAACGGGCACTCCGAGCCCGTGCACGGGCCTTCGTTTTTGGGACTGGCAGATGATCCCAAAGTTGAATTTCATTATCTGTACGAAGACGAACAGCCGAAGAGCCGCGCGGGTTTGATCCTGCTGGTGTTCCTCGCCTTGGGCGCAGCGGGTTTTGCGGGCTGGCAGTGGAAGCACAACGGATTCCCTTTTAATCGCATGGGCGGCGGACAGCAGGCATCGGTTTCACCATCAGAAGTTGCGCCGGCTTCGAACTCTGACCAGCAGACGCACATTGATAAGCCCATGACCGGCGCAGGAGACGTGCTGCCGACGCAACCCGACCAGAACGCGCAAAACCAACCCTCCAAGGGGCCGATCGAGAAAGATATTCCGCCTGCGAACGGCGCTGCAACTCAGAATGACCAGCAACCGAGTCAACCGCCGGAGAAAAACGCAGCCGCAGCTCCTGCGAAAAACGACAAGGCCACCGAGAAGCAGAACGCCCCTTCGCCCGATGAGAATACAACCGAAGAGGCGAATGCAACGCCGCCCCCGGGAGTGGCCAAGGCATCGCGAGTAGCGAAAGAACCTGCGCGAGCGCGGGAACCCAAGCCTACGCCTTCGCGTCCGGCAGGGGCCGCAGCAGCGGGCACTGCGCCTGACACCGACCTCGAACTTGCCGGCGAAAAATTTCTCTACGGAAATGGCGTGCCGCAGAATTGCGCACGAGCTGAGAGCAGTTTGCGCACGGCGGCGATGCATGGAAATTCCAAGGCTGAAACCGTGCTCGGCACCATGTATGCAACCGGACACTGCGTTGGGCGCGATCTGCCGTCGGCTTATCGATGGTTTGCGCGGGCGCTGCACGAAGAGCCGCAGAACAGCCGCATATCTGCTGACTTGCAAGTTCTATGGCGGCAGATGACGCCGCAAGAAAAACAACTGGCCACCAACCGCGGCCAATAGCCACACCTAATAATTGCGTTTAGGAACTCCCTCGTTTCGTGTGCGCAGGGCGCAATCTTTTTTTCGCAAGCCGCGGAGCCCGCGATACACTTTCATTCCCTATGGTCTGGCGGCAACAATGCACTCTTCTTTGCCTGCTTGCGGCAAGTATTGCTACCGCCGCTGACCACCCATCCGCGAAGACACCGCCCCATGCCGCGGCCAGCCACGTTCCGGCGCGCCGAATTACGGTTGTTGGGGTATCGAATTTTGGCGAAGTAACTCCTACCCTCTTTCGAGGCGGACAGCCGAAACTGGCGGGCTATGAACACCTTAAGCAGATGGGGATCGACATGGTGGTCGATTTACGGCTTAGCGGCGAAGACAACGAGAAAAAAGATGTCAACAAAGCCGGCATGAAATTCGTTTCTCTCAAATGGCACTGCATGCTTCCGCACGACGAAGTTTTCGCGAAATTCCTGAAGCTGCTGCGCGAGAATCGAGACAAGAAAATTTTCGTCCATTGCCGCTACGGCGATGATCGCACCGGGATGATGATCGCCGCCTATCGCATGGCGGATGAAGAGTGGACGCCCGCCGAAGCTCGGAAGGAGATGGAAAAATTCGGCTTCCACCGTTTGGTGTGCCCGCGGCTGGGACCTTACGAAGCGCACTTCCCCGAACATCTAAAAAACGGCTCGGCATTCAAGGATTGGCGAAAACATTCCGCCGAATCGCACTGATTGGGTGTGGCGCACTGTTTGTGGGACAGAGTGTCCAATCTATACCGATCGTAAAAGCTCTGAATTCAGTGGTGAGGCGCAACTGCGGCTGTGGACGGAGCGGTGAGGAAAGTGTCCGCAGCCGCCTGGTCGCGGACGCCTAATCCTTCGCTACCTGCAAATTATTGGCGACTGAGAAAACTCCGGAGACGCTCTTGGCGCGTATTTCAGCCATGTTCTTGTCGGTGTCGCTATCGACCACACCTTCCAGAGTTACGTGACCATTTTTGACGATGATCCGGATCGGCTTTACCACCGGCATTGCATATTTTTGGAGGGGCGCGTATCCGTAGATTGAGACATAGAGCTGGCGGCGCAGTCCATCGTCCATGGGCGAAGTGGGAAGCACTTCAATCTGGTTGTCAACTTGTTCGACGCCTTCGATGTGCTTTACCGCATTTTCCGCGTCCGACTTCTCGACCGGTTGTGTGACCTGACCGATTAGCGTCACCTTATATCCCTCGACCTTGTACGAGAGATTGTCAAAGACGCTCAAGCGGGGCAGCAGCAATAGCTGGTGGCGTACCTCTTTCACAAGACGTTGTTCCGCTTGCGGGGGAACCGGGGCCTGATTGCTTTGTCCCCATGCGGCTAAAGCGAACAGCACTACGGCTGGAAACACGAGCAGATTAGCTCTCATCAGAAACCTCCTCTTGCGCTTAAGATCGGCGTGGGTTTTTGATGATAAACCTTCAATAAAGGATTACTGCGAAACAGGAAAGTTTCAGGCTTCTTCCTGTTCTTTCAACTTTGCGATCACGGTGAAATCTTCAAGAGTGGTGGTGTCGCCCTTCACTTCGCCGTTTGTGGCCAGTTCGCGCAATAAGCGGCGCATGATTTTGCCGCTGCGGGTTTTGGGAAGCGAATCGGTGAAGCGGATATCGTCGGGCTTGGCCAGAGAGCCGATCTCCTTGGCGACCCATTTACGGAGTTCCTCTTTCAAATCCGGCGTAGGCTTCCGGCCGCCCTCAAGTGTCACAAATGCCGAAATCGCCTGCCCTTTCACTTCATCCGGGCGCGCAACCACCGCGGCTTCGGCAACCCACTCATGCGCGACCAGAGCTGATTCCACCTCCATGGTGCTCAGACGATGGCCGGAGACATTAATAACGTCATCCACCCGGCCCATGATCCAGAAGTAGCCGTCTTTATCTTTGCGGGCGCCGTCGCCGGTGAAATACATGCCGGGAATCTGCGACCAGTACTGCTTCACATAGCGGTCGGGATCTCCGTAAATCGTGCGCAGCATTCCCGGCCAGGGCTGCTTCAGCACCAGGAACCCGCCAGATCCCGCGGGGACCGGTTCGCCGTCCATAGTGACCACCTCGGGCACCACCCCCGGAAACGGCTTGGTGCCAGAGCCCGGCTTGGTTGCGATGGCGCCGGGAATCGGAGAAATCATGATGTGGCCGGTTTCGGTCTGCCACCAGGTATCGACGATCGGGCAACGGTTGTGGCCGATCATTTCGCGATACCACATCCACGCTTCGGGATTGATCGGCTCGCCTACGGTGCCGAGCAGACGCAAACTATCGAGCTTGTGCTTCTTCGGCCACTGATCTCCCCAGCGAATAAACGTACGAATTGCGGTAGGCGCGGTGTAGAAGATGCTCACCTTGTGGCGATCGATGATGCTCCAGAAGCGGTCGGGCTCAGGAAAGTTGGGCGCGCCTTCGTACATCACTGTGGTGGCGCCGTTTTGCAGCGGGCCGTAAACGATGTAGCTGTGGCCGGTGACCCATCCGATATCGGCGGTGCACCAGTAGATGTCTTCGTCATGAAGATCAAAGACCCATTTGGTGGTGATGTAGGTTCCAACCGCATATCCGCCCGTGGTGTGGACGACGCCTTTGGGTTTTCCCGTGGTGCCCGAGGTGTAGAGGATATACAGCGGATGCTCGGCGTCCAGCGGCTCGGCCGGGCACTCGTCAGAGGCTTTGGCCATCAGCTCATGCCACCAGTGATCGCGCCCGGACTTCATGTTGATGGCAGTTCCAGTGCGCTTGTAAACGACTGCATTCTTCACTGTCGGACAAGACTTAAGCGCTTCTTCCACTGCCGGGAACAGCTTGACTTCGCTTCCGCGGCGGAAAGAACCGTCCTGCGTGATGACCATCGTGGCCTGGGAATCGTGAATGCGATCGACGAGAGCGTTCGCCGCGAATCCGCCGAAGATGACCGTATGCGGAGCGCCGATGCGCGCGCAGGCCAGCATGGCGATGGGCAACTCAGGGGTCATGCCCATGTAGATGGCAACCCGATCGCCTTTCTTCACGCCCAGAGATTTCAGGACATTGGCGAATTTCTGCACTTCACTATGCAGTTGCTGGTAGGTCAGCGTTCGCACGTCGCCGGGTTCGCTCTCCCAGAGGATTGCGGTTTTATTTTTGCGGGAAGTCTGCACGTGGCGGTCGAGGCAGTTGTACGAAAGATTCATCTGGCCGCCCACAAACCACTTCGCCCAGGGGGTTTTCCATTCGAGGACCTTGTCCCACGGTTTGAACCAGTGCAGTTCGCCGGCAATGCGGCCCCAGAATTTCTCCGGTTGCTCAACCGATTCGCGATAAATGCGGTCGTACTCTTCGGCGCTTTTGATGTGCGCGGTCCGGCGGAATTCTTCCGAGGGTTCGAACTTTCGCTGTTCCTGGAGAACGGAATCGATGTTGGTGCTGGGAGCGGAAACGGTTGCCTTGTCCGACATTCAAGGGCCTCAGGTAATTTGATTTGCCGCACTGCATTTTACTGCGATGGAGGAAGATTGTCTGCTGGGACACTTCAAAAGCTTTTAACCGCAAAGATCGCAGAGTGAGCGCAGAGTACGCAGAGAGAACCAAATCCAAGTCACAAACCGGGAAAGGAGCTGGATTTCACTTCTTAAAGAGTTTCTCTGCGTACTCTGCGTCACCTTGGCGCTCTCTGCGGTTAAAAGCTTCAAGGTGCCGTTTAAAGTGAATTGGCGGATTCCAGCAGTGCCTTGATGCCACTACGAAATTCTGGCTCGACGGCAATCAGGCTGAGCACCAGGTAACCGTCGCCGGGGAAATCATAAAAATGACCGGGATGCACGAGCACGCCTGAGCGCTGCAGCAAATCGATTGCAAAGTCTTCATCGGAACGGGTGACTGGGATTCTCAGAACCGCATACCAACCGCCTTGAATTTCGAGACGAGAACAGGATTTCTGATCGCCGAGTTGACGGTCGAGTTGGGCGAGGTTGGCGCGAACGCGTTGCATGAGTTGCGGCTGAATGGTTTTTCTCTGGTCGAGGAGAACGGGCGTTGCGACCTGGATGGGAGCATTGAGCGACAAATAAGTGTCCGCGATCACTTCGAGGCGTGGCATTGCGGGAGCGACTTCTACCGACGGACCGCTTACAGCGATCCAGGCCAGCTTCATTTGTGGCAAGGCAGAAATTTTCGAAATCCCGCTGAGAGTAAACGTTAGAGCGTCGCGGTTTGCGGCGAAGGTCGGTTGCGGCTTACCGTGCGCGTAGTCGAGAAAGACTTCATCAACGATCAGCGCAAGTTTGTGTCGATGACATAGTTCGTTGAGATGTTCGCGTTCCTGCGCATTTACGTAAGAGCCTGTCGGATTATTGGGGTGAACTAACACAATGGCGCGCGATTTGGCCGTGAGGGCGTTCTTCAGAGAATGAAAGTCGATCTGCCAGCCGTGGTCGTAGATCAATGAATAGGGGACTAGATTGACGTCCTGCAGTTCGGCTAAAAAATCGAACAGCGGATAGCTGGGTTTAGGAACAAGGATTTCGTCGCCGGGATTGCAAAGCAGGCGAAAGACAAAAGAATATCCTTCGCTGGTACTGGTGGTGAGGATGAGAAATTCGGGATGGAGGGCCGGTGCGTAGTACGCGGCCACCGCTTCTCTGGCGCTGCGCAATCCTTTGGGTTGCGGATCATAGTCGAGGGAAGTTGGATTAGTTAGCGCATTAAGGATCGCGGGTTCGTCGTATTTGAGTCCAATGCGGGTGGGGTTGGAGATGGTTAGATCGATGATGTTTTTGCCCGCTGCGAGGGCTTCGTTGTGAGCCAAGGTGAGGGGATTAGGCGCGAGGTTCCACTCGGTGCGGCGGGAAAACATAAGGATCAATATAACGGGTGCAAAGAAATGTAGGGGCGGGCGTCCACGCCCGCCCCGCCCGGACGTGGACGTCCGGGGGTACATGGTCACAGCAGAAGGTTGTCTGACAAGAGTGTCCGGCCCACACGGTTCGAGGTGCTTACGGCGTGCCGTACAGTTGGCGATAGACATTGGCGTTGCGCATGATCGCCTGCACGTATTCGCGGGTTTCGGTGAATGGAATGGACTCCACAAATTCCTGGATGTCACGATACTTCCCTGCTGACTGCCAGTCTTTCACCCGGTCGTCGCCGGCGTTGTAGGCGGCGAGAGCATATTCGAATCCGCCGAACTGATCGACCATGGATCGGAAGTATCGCGTTCCCAGCTGCATATTGATAGCGGGAGTGAAGAGCTGGGTCGCAGAAAAATGTTTCAGCTTCACCTGTTTGGCCACACCTTTTCCAACTCGCGGCAAGAGCTGCATCAGTCCCAGCGCATTTTTATTAGAAACCGCGTTCGGATTGAATTCCGATTCCTGGCGTATTAGCGACGCGACCAGATAAGGATCGAGACCGTTGGCATCGGAAAAACGTTTCAGATCCGGCCAATAGGGTTTCGGGAAAAGCGCTTCCCAATAGGAACGCGGCAGGGTGCTGAGATCGATGGCAAAATAATTAGGCACTGCGCGTTTCAAAGTCTCGACAGCGATGTCATAGCGACCGGCGTCCTGGTACATGCGCGCGGTTTCTGCAGGCAGCCAGGTGCCTTTGTCCTCGTCGGCGGCAGCCTTCAGTTCGCGGATGGCAAAATCCAGCAAGCCGCCGTTTTCAAGCAGACGCGCCTTTTCAACCCGCAAGTCATCTTCAGGCGGAGGATCCTCGGTAATCGTCTCAATTCCGTTGATGGGTGGAACGTGATCCAGAATGGCGTAGTGCGGCGGATCGCTGACCTTCAACTTGCTCAGGCGCTCCCGTGCCAGAGGTCCATAATAATAATTACGAAAGCGATCAGAAACTTTCTGGTAATACGCGCTGGCCATGGCGGCATCGCCTTCTTCTTCGGCGAGGCGCCCGCGCCAGTAGAGGGCGGCGGGAATTTCGGTTGAGTCCGGATAAGTTTCAATCTGCTTCTCGAATCCAGCTTTAGCGTCCGCATCTCGCCCTTGTCGCAAGCTCAGCCATGACGCTTTCCAATGTGAATACGGGGCGCGCGCGCCACCGGGGAACCGAGTTTCGATTTCGCGGTAGGCGTCGATGGCCTTGTCATAGTCTTTGCGTAAGAGATAAATATTTCCGACATAAAGCAGCGCCTGCTCGAGCCATGGACTGGTGGGAGCGGCCTGCCTCATCTGATCGACTGTCTGCAGGAATGCGTCGTCGTCATTGGCGGCGCGTTGCAGTTCGCCGATGTCCCAGAACCTGCGGGCGGCGATTTCGGGTGAGGTCGTGTCCACCGAATTCAGCAACGCTTTGACCTCGCGGTCCTGTCCGGAATGGTGAAGGGCCTCAGCGAATGCGAGTTGAATTTCCGGCTTGTCGGTTGGCGAAGCGGTGCGCAGCAAATTGCGGTAGGAATCCGCGGCCTCGGTAAAGCGCTTGGCATGCGCAAGCGCATCGGCGCGGCTCTTCTGCTCACCAAAAGTTAGCGGCGTGATTCCAGGAGTTGACGATAATTTCTGCAACTCCTGTTCTGCAACCGTGGCCTCAAAGCTGAGCGGCAATCCAGAGTAGAGATGCTTCAGGACCGCATAAGCCTTTGCCGGTTCACCGGAGTTTTCATAAGCACGGCCGAGCGCGAGCTCAAGATCAGCGCGGATGGGCTCGCGGTCTTTTTCAAGAAGAGTGGTAGCTTCCTTGGCGCGATTGGCTGATATCAGCGCGTTTGCGTAAAGCAAATGCGCATCGCGAATGAGCAGAGACTCGGGGAAAGCGTCGTCAAACTTGCTGAGTGACTCCAGCGCTTCGGCGGAACGGCCGCTCTGCAGCTGTGAGTTGGCCAAGTAAAACGCGACGTAATCGCCGATCTCGCCGGCGTGCGACTTGGCGTGATCGAGCGACTCGATCGATCTTGCGTATTGGTGATCCAGAAAGTACGCATACCCGACAGCCAGCCAGGCCAGCGATCCTGCATCTTCGGCATTGTGGCGGCGGGCGAAAGCCTCGACTCCGGCGTAAGCTGCGGGGACGCGATTTTGCAGAAGCTGCACCGCCATAGGTTTCAGCGTGGCCGAGCCGACGAAAGCCTGATGCATTTTGCGGTAGCGCAGCGTGTCGCGCCGCGACCTGACCGAAGAACGAGCCGGTTTACGCGATCGTTTTTTATGTATGACGACTTTCTTCTTTGAAGTTGTGGGCGAAACTGATGAAGGCGCAGACGGTTTCGCTTGTGCGGCTGGCGCGGATGGGGCTGGAAGCACCTGGGGCGCAGCCTTGGAATCAGGAGTCTGCTGCTGAGACGCAGACGAGCGCACGAATACGCACAAGATTACGGCAAGAAAAAGTAACTTAGAATAATTCCCCAACACGTCTCTATGATTATCGCTTAGTAAGATGCTGATGACATGCATCAGCGTTGATTATTCCCGGTGAAAAGTTAACGCCAAAGGCTACCGTTGAAAGTTCTTCCCCAGCAGGGAAACGTCATCTTCGGCCAAACTACGAATCAGTTCCTGATTGAAATAGTCTCCACTTGCGGCGGCGGTATTTCCATAACGTTTCATATACGTGGCCCGGCTTTTCTCGATGTCTTCCTGTAGTCGATCATAAAGGTCTTTGTGTTTGCGCCCTTCGGAAACCTTGGCTTGATTGTAGAGTTTGATTTCATCCATCAGCAGGCGGGAGAAACGCTGCGCCTTGCGATGGACCTCGGCATCTTCGGCGCTGAGAGCAGGCGCAGCCGCGACCGAGGCGCCATTTGCCGATGCGGCGGCCGACATTGCGATTGCAGGTTCGGCTTCCGGTAAAGGCTGGGCTTTGGTGCTGTGCAAAGGTGCGTGCGCAGCAAAAGGATCGTTGGCTGGCGGCGCGGCGTGCATTTCCGTCTCCGGCGGCCCATCTCTTTGCACTTGTTTACGCTGGGAAATGACTTCCAGCCAGGCGCCCGTGGCGCGCACTAAAACGTCAAGCGCAGCCGCGTCAAGCGCCCCAGCTTGCGACCCACCATCGGCATAGATCAAAGCAGAAATTTTATCCTTCAAAAGCAAAGGCAACAGCGCAATTTTGCCATCGGCGGGCGCCCCGAACCGCGAAACAAAGTTTTGATCGAAATCAGATGCCGGGCCATTTTCCGCGTTACGTGACTGCATCACGCGGACCGCAATCCCGGAGTTGATACCAAGCGCGAACTCCCTGATGGCATCGTTGTTGGAGAAAGCTGTTCCCTGCCAACCGGTCGCGGTGCCGCTCTTTACCACGAACAGTGCCGCTCGACCGCAGTAGAGAACCGTATTGTCGAGCAACGCCCGCAGGATTTCTTTTTGCGTGTTTCCCGCCTGAATTCTGGCAACTGCCTTTTGCAAACCTGCAGCATTAGCTTCCGCCTTGTGCAGGCTTGGTGCTGAGGGCGGGCCCGACTTCTCGCAGCACCTCTTGGACCACACTTTCACGAAATGATGCGAGTTGGCGCTCGAGCGCCTGGGCTACGGCGGTGCGGACGATCTCTTCAGCGGACTTTTCGGGCATAGATTCGCTAAATTCAGGGCGGATTCGTATTTCGATTATAGGGCGAGGTATGGTGCGGGCAGCAGGTCACTTTAGTCACTTTGGGGCTAGCAGCAAAAGTCATTAACCACGAAGGACACCAAGGTTCACAAAGGAAATCGGAAAGCCAAACCACAGTGGGATGGGTTGGAAATGCGCTTTTCCTTCGTGTAACTTTGTGTCCTTGGTGGTTCATGCCTTTGATTCAAAGATCAGAACGGCATTAATCTTTTACGACCGGCAATTCGATGAAGCTCTCCTGGCCGGGAGCATGATAGACGCGCTGGGTGGCCTTTTTGTAATTTTCGGGCTTAGCCCAGAAGATCGAGGGCACGAAGGTCTGGGGGTTGCGGTCGTACAGCGGGAACCAACTCGATTGCACCTGCACCATGATGCGGTGTCCGGGCAGGAAGACATGGTCTGCTGTGGGTAGGGCGAAGCGATACAGCAGAGGCTTATCGGCGGCGATCGCCTTAGGGCTTTCCAAACTTTCGCGGTAGCGGCCGCGGAAGATGTCGGCCGAGACCATCAACTGATAGCCGCCCATTTGCTCATCCCCTGCAACTTCGTCGGGATAAACATCGATTAGTTTCACCACCCAGTCGGAGTCGGTGCCGCTGGTTGAAGCCACCAGATTCGCCATCGGCTGGCCGCTGATCTTCACTGGCTCGGTTAGAACCTCAGAGGTGAAAACGGCAACATCCGGCCTGCCGGAAGCTTCGCGCTGATCGTCAACTAGCCACTCTGGCCAGGTCAGCCGGCCGCTGTATCCGACAGGCTGGCTAGGACGCGCGCGATAAGGCACAGGCTTCGCGGGATCAGAGACGTATTCGTCGTAGGCGGTGTCGCCGCGCTTCGGCTCGGAAAAACTTAGTTTCAGATTGCCATTGAGATAGAGAGGCGTAGCTTTCGGGGCACAGCCGCTTTCGCAACCTGCCGGCCACGATGGCAGTCGTCGCCACACGTTGGTTCCGGTCTCAAACGCAGTCACGGGAGCAACGTCGAGCTTAGGAGCGTCGTCCTTAAGGAAATGATCGAGGAACGGAAGCAGAATATTCATTCGGAAATAAAGCCCGGTGTCGCTATTGAACTTCAAGGCGCCTAGCGTGCTGCCGTCTTCAATTTCCTGACCGTGATGCCAAGGACCAATCACCAGAAACACTTTGTCGTTATTCACGTCTTTGGGTTTGATGGCTTTATAAACGGCTGGAGCGCCGTAAATATCCTCCTGGTCCCAAAGGCTATCCACCAACATGACCGGCACTTTCAGCGGCTGTTCTGCGAGGATCTTGTCCATCGCCTGGTCCTGCCAGAACGAATCGTATGCAGGATGCGCGATCACCTTTTTCCAAAATCCGCTTTGCTCCAGGCCGTGAGTGCGGCCAATATCACCGGCCGAGCCTTCCATATACAGATCGTAGTCATCAAAATGATCGGTCCACCACTTCGCATCATTTTTGCGAGTCATCACCTGTTCATAAATGTATGGCATGTTCTGTTCACGGAAGGCGCCGTTGTGGAACCAGTCATCTCCCATCCAGCCATCGACCATGGGATTCATTGGAACTGAAACCTTCAACGCGGGATGCGGATTGATTAAAGCCATCAAAGGCAGAAAGCCATCGTACGAAATACCGAGGATACCCACCTTGCCGTTGCTTTCGGGAATGTTTTTGACCAGCCAGTCGATGGTGTCGTAAGTATCGGTGGCGTGATCGACGGGTGTCGGGTTCAGAGGCCCGTGCAGCGGGCGATTCATCACGTAGTCACCCTCGGAGTTGTATTTGCCACGAACGTCCTGGACTACACGGATATATCCGCCTTTCACAATCACTTCTGTTGCGTTGTCATAACCCCAAAGCTCCGGCCCCAGATGAGAGCTGGGTCTGTGGCTGGTGAGCGCATCAGCGTCGTAGGGCGTGCGGGTCAGCAGAATGGGCGCATGATTCGCGCCTTTGGGCACCAGGACTACCGTGTGCAACTTGACGCCATCGCGCATGGGAATCATTACTTCGCGGCGAGTGTAATCCCAGGTAGATGAATTGGGCTGAAAGTGCTCAGGAGTTTCGCTGGGATAGTCGGGGTACTTAGGCTGCGCGGACTGAGCCAAACACTGACCGCTCAGCGTGGCAATCACCAGGAAACACCAGACCAACTCGCGGGGAAGGCGGACGATTCTCATGGAATCCTCGTGGAAAATTTGATTTTGCGAAACGAGGAATTATAGACGACCTGGGGTCGGATGTTACTGAAGCGCACTGCGAGCGGTGGCGGCAGAGATATCGCAGAGCCGGCGCAGAGAACGCAGAAAAACAAATTCGTTTCTCCCCGGCGTTCTGCGGTACAGAGAACTAGGGTTCAGTGTCCATCGAAGCGTCTTTCACTTTAACGTTGCAGGTGGGATTGTGGAGGCATTGGCGAAAGGCCGGCACCACCAGGGCCTGTTCAACGGTAGGATCGTTGAACTTGGCAAGCACCTGCTCGATATGCCGGGCCCCGGAAATATATCCGGTCATGCGGTAAGCAGTTGCCAACCTCTCCAGCGAGACGGGGTTGTTGCCATCCTCTTCGAGGTGCGGAATGGCCTCTTTGTATTTCTGTTCATAAGACAAGTGCGCGCCTAAAGCGCCGTTGAAAGCGGAGTCAATAATCTTGTCGTCAGAACTCAGCGCCAATTGCGCGAGTTTTGCCACTGCAGAATCTGCGGCTAAGGAATCGCCAGCCTTAACGGCTACCTCGACGCGGGTGCGCAGAATCTGTGCAGTCTCCTGGTGAATATTTATCGCGGAGACATCGTTACCCTCGCGAACCGCGCTTTCGGCTGTCGCCAAAAACGCCAGGGCCTGATCAGTGGATGTTTGATAGATGGCCATTTGCCGGTAGGTTTCGGCTTCCACCTGGTGTAACCGCTTGCCGTGGGCATAATCGGCGAGCGCCTGGAAGGCCTTATCTGCTCCAGCTATATCGTGTTCGTAAATGTAGGTAGCAGCCTGCCGCGTCATCCAGCGAGTTCGTTCGAGTTCCGGAAGAGATGGATTTTTCTGAAATGCGGTCTTGTACTCCTGACGGGCGCGCCCCTCGTCGCCCATCAAGAGGTAGGTATCGGCAATACCGAATTGTGACGAGTAGAAGTTCGGGTTAATACTGAGCGCGACCCGATAGTGATCAATGGCGACAGTGTAATAGCCTGCCATGCGCAGAATTTCAGCGTAGGAATCCTGCGGATTGGGATCCTTGGGCATCAGAGCGACGAATTTGTCCATCAGCGAAAACGCCTTGCTGAACTGCCGCATGTTGGCATAGGTATAGGCAGCGGTGTTGACCAGGCCGGGCGAATTGCTGAGCCCGGAGTTCTCATAAATAGCTGCCGCACGTTCGTATTGGGTCTGCTCCATAAGCCACGAATTCGCTAGAAAAACGAGCCATCGATCGTGCGGGTATTGGTGCAGCACCTCATTCATGCTGGTTATGGCCGGAATTAATTTGTGGTCCGCAGCATCCTGAAACCACTCGATTACGATCTGCTCCGAAGCATTAGCGTGCCCACGATTGGCGAAAGCCAGTTTCTGTTCGCTGACTTGCTCGGCAGGATCGAGGCTGATCTGTGCCAGAATTTCGTGCCCTATCGCGAACTCAGGTTCAATCTTTACCAGCTTGCGCATGACGCCGACGGCCTGAGACTGCTCGCCCTGATCGGAATCCAGGATCCACGCCTCATCCAGCAGACGAAAAACGTGAGCAGATTTCGCGCTCAGCGGCATTTCGCTGCCCCGTGGGACCTTCTGAGCGAATACGCTCAGCGAAAACAGTAGGCTGACGGCGGTGACAGTCGAGATTGTTTTCATTGCTAATTTCCTCGTAGCAAATACCCCTGCTCGACGGGTAGCTTCCCATTAATCTTGACCACATTCACATCTTTGGTCAGTGAATACAGGTCAACAATTCCCACTGCTCCTCGATTGGTGGCGACAAATCGAAGAACCGCGTCGTCAGAGCCGGCCACAATAATTGACGGTTTGTGAGCTTCAATGAACGAACGCGCCTGAGCGGGACTCATATTGAATATTTTGCGCAGCACCAATTCCATGTCCGCCGATGCCGGATCGCGAACTACTATGACCACCGGCTTGCCGTCAGCCCAGTTATGAACGTGCGCGTTAAACAGCTTGATCAGTTCGGCGGCGCTGAGATTCGTGGTTGGATTTGCCGCGTCGGTGACGACTGCCAACTGCTTGGCATTTAGCAGGCACGGGACGGCAGCAACCAAGAGCGAAAACAGAATTGTGCGCGCGGCATTCATTCGGCAAGGCGTATTGTGACCTGTTTTCGAAACCGATGGAAGTAACCAATGTAACGAGGTGTTCTCGATTTAGGCCTGGGACAATGCAGATCGAAAATGCTGTTACGGACAATAATCTGAGAAGGACGATTGCGAAATTAACTGAGCCGGTGAGTGCATGCCCGCGAAATTGTGATGCGAGAGTACCCACCCTGTTTTGTGGCCGTTAGTTTGAACTTTCGCCCACCACTCATTTGCCGGCTTCTACCTCCAAAATCAAAAGCTTTTAACCGCAAAGTACGCGGAGAAAATCGCAGAGTGCACAGAGAAAAACGAACGCGGCATCGCGAATCTCAACTCAAATACTTGCATTTCGTAAGGGAACCTCTGTGCGATCCGAGTGCCGTTCTCAGCATTCTCTGCCGTTAAAGGCTTTCCGCCTACCACGCCGTTAGCCAAACTAGGTCTTACACATTAGAATGAAAAGACGATCCAGGTTCCTGCAATTTAATGTGAAAAATCCTGCATCGAATGACGAATGGGTGCAATCCAACCAAAGGTAAGTGAGCCGGTCAGTGATGAACTGCTACTGGTGCAACGCGCCAAAGGCGGCGATGTCAGCGCGTTTGAAGAATTGGTCCGGCGGTATGACCGGAATGTATTCCGCATCGCGCAACACATCACGCAGAACCGGGAGGACGCGGAAGACGTTGTTCAGGACGCTTTTTTAAAGGCGTACAACAATCTGGCGCAGTTCCAGGGGCAGTCCAAGTTTTATACCTGGCTGGTTCGGATTGCGGTCAACGAGGCGCTGATGAAGTTGCGGCGCCGGCGCCCCGAGCGGACGATTTCGCTGGACGAAGAAGTAAAGACGGAAGACGATTCAGTTCCACGCGAAGTCGCGGACTGGTCGCCCAATCCGGAGCAGCAGTACACGCAAGCTGAATTGCGGGACATTTTAGACCGGACGATCCACGGACTGCCGGCGACATTCCGTACGGTGTTTGTACTGCGGGACGTTGAGGGTCTTTCGACGGAAGAGACGGCCGAAGCGCTGGAGTTGAGCGTGCCGGCGGTGAAGTCAAGGTTGTTGCGTGCGAGATTGCAATTGCGCGAACGGCTCAACAAATATTTCAAGAAGCGAGATAAGTCGAATGGATCGCAGTCAAAACCAAGCAGTGGAGATGAAACATAGTGAAATGCTCTGAGTTTCTCCACGAACTAACCGATTATCTGGATGGCGTGATCGACGCCGGCACAAAGGCCGAACTAGACGAGCACCTGGCTTGGTGCCACAACTGCTATGTAGTCTGCGATACCACCAAGAAGACCATCGAAATCTACCGCGATTCCAAGCTCTACGAACTCCCCGAAGACCTCGAAACCAAGCTCCGATCGGCCATAGCCAGCCGTTGCAAATCCCACAAGAAAACCGGTCCGGAAGGCTCGGCGCGCTAAATCCTTTCAATTCCCAGATTTGCACCGCACATAATTTTACCGCCTGTCCGACGAACCCTTTCCAGAGAAGCTGAATCTAAGTAGCTGAATGCCACTTCGTCGGGCTTCCCAGCCTTTGCGGCATTCTGTGGGAGGTAGACAGATGTTTGGTCGCGTCGTTGATGCGCTCTTCGGCTGCTGGCATCACCGTTATAGTTTTCCAATCACCATCAAGAAAGGCCCGCGCAGTCGCGCCGCATTTGCGACTGGAACCTACGTGGTCTGCATGGACTGCGGGAAGGAGCTTCCGTACGACTGGAAGCAAATGAAAGTTGTGAGCGCCCAGCCTGACCGGTCTCCGGTGAGGTCACTGGCGACAAAAGAAGCAGCATAGTCTCCTGCTGCTGCAATGAGAACGGCGGGCTTCGGGGCCCGCCGTTTTTCTATTGTTTCCTTCGTGGACCTTCGTGTCCTTTGTGGTGTCGTGCCTAGGAAGGAGAAACTGAGCTAGTTGTTGTCTTCAGGTCGGCGCTTCAGAGTCGGGCGGCCATCGTCCGAGGTCTTGTCGTCCGTCCCATTTTTGTCGGTGGACGAAGCACGCCGCAGCGAGGGCTTCTTGCCATCTTTTTCATCATTCAGCTTGTGACGGTTTTCGATCGACGCAAGCCGGGACTTAACTTCATCAAACTCTGAGGTCGTCACAACGTACTCGGATTTGGCTGGAAGTATCTTAGCGATCTCTTCCTGCGAGGCCTGAATACGGCTTGGCGTCTGGGGATGGGTCTCGAAAGCCTTGGAAATTGTGCCTGGCTTTTTCTTTTCCTGCGCCTGTACTTTTTCGAAGAACGATATGAAGGCCTGAGGATCGTAGCCCGCCTTGTACATGTACTGGACGCCAAGATAATCTGCCTGGGCTTCAAAGCCACGCGAGAACTTCAGGAAGGTCAATGGCACAGCAAGACCCGCGCCTTCATATGCTGCGTAACCGATTGGACCACCCATGAAGATCAGAGGAATGGTCATCATCTGCATCAGGTTGGCGCGAGTATTTTCGCGGGCAGCGTGGCATGCGGCGACGTGTCCGATTTCGTGCGCCATCACGCCGGCGAGTTCGGCTTCTTCGTCGGCGGCCAAGATCAGGCCTGAATTCACGTAGAAAAATCCGCCGGGAAGCGCGAAGGCGTTGATGTCGTCAGAGTCAATCACTTTGATAGTGAAAGGCACCTGAGAATCGGAATTCCGGACAATGTTCTGTCCCAATCGATTAATGTACTCGGACACGACAGGATCATTAATAATTTTCGATTGCGTCTCAACCTGCATTGATACTTGTTTGCCGAGTGCGATCTGGCGCTCCAGGCTGTACCAGTTGCCCATGCCGCGGGCGCAACCGACGTTGCGGTTGCCGATCGCATCGATGTCATTAATGCCGCCGTCGTGCGCAACCTTGGTTGCCGAGGGCTCAGCCGGAGTGGGCGCGGGTTTGGTAGCGGTTGGCGTTGATTGGTCTGCTTTATTCTTATCGGCTGCGAAGGACGGCGAGGTAAGGCAAACCGCTACTACGAAAGCCGCGGTGATTGACAGCAAGTTTTTCATAAGCATCTCCGGAGCCGCCCAGGCTTTTGACCCTTGATCATGATTATAGTCCCGGGTGCGCAGGAATCGGGTAGGCAGAAAACCCCCAAATTCGCTATTAGGTTGGACGCAGCTTCTCCCCGCAAAGTTACCCGCCTGCTGCCAGATGTGACACTTTCAGCGTTCAGCTTTGCCATTCAGCCCCGCCAAGTTGCAAAAGCTGGGCTAATACGAGAACATACCCGTTTGCCCACAATCACTTAATGTCATAAGGAAGATGCCCTCAATGGCTGCACGCCAAAAGTCCGTTCCGAACAAAATCAATACCTCTGAAATCCAGCCCGCCAAGGGCAAGCTCGGGATCATGATTCCCGGCATGGGAGCCGTAGCGACCACCTTTGTCGCTGGAGTTGAGGCCATCCGCAAAGGATTGGCCAGCCCCATCGGGTCGCTCACCCAGATGGGAACCATTCGCCTGGGCAAGCGCACGGACGGACGGTCGCCGCTGGTAAAGGAATTTATGCCCCTGGCTTCCTTGCCCGACCTAGTTTTTACCGGTTGGGATCCATTTGACGACGACATGTACACCGCAGCGCGCAAAGCCGGGGTGCTCGAGCGCGAACTGCTGGATAAAGTCAAGCCTTTCCTGAGCTCGATCAAGCCGCGGCCGGCGGTCTTTGATCGGAATTACGTGAAGAAGCTCGACGGGCATCACGTTAAGAAGGGCAAGAACAAGATGGACTTGGCCGAGCAGCTCCGGGCGGACATTCGCGACTTTAAAAAGACTTCTGGAGCTTCGCGGTTGATCACCATCTGGTGCGGGTCTACGGAGATTTTTCTGAAGCCAACCGCAGCACATCAGTCAGTAAAGGCGTTCGAGAAAGCCATGCAGGCAAACGACGAGGCTATTGCTCCTTCGATGATCTATGCCTACGCGTCGCTGATGGAAGGCGTTCCGTTTGCCAATGGCGCCCCGAACTTGACGGTCGATTTGCCGGTCATGCTTGAGCTTTCGCGCAAAAACGAAGCGCCGATTTGCGGCAAGGATTTCAAGACTGGCCAAACGCTGATGAAAACCATTCTGGCGCCGGGATTCAAAGCCCGCCTGCTGGGACTGAACGGATGGTTCTCAACCAATATTCTGGGCAATCGCGATGGCGAAGTGCTGGACGACCCGGGATCGTTCAAGACCAAGGAAGAGTCGAAGCTTTCCGTGCTCGAGCATATTCTGCAGCCGGATTTGTATCCGGAACTCTACGGCAAGATGAGTCACGTGGTGCGTATCAATTACTATCCGCCGCGCGGCGATAACAAAGAGGGCTGGGACAACATCGATATTTTTGGCTGGCTGGGATATCCCATGCAGATCAAAGTCGATTTCCTTTGCCGCGATTCGATTCTGGCGGCGCCGATCGTCCTCGACCTGGTGCTTTTCCTTGATCTCGCCAAGCGGACATCTGAGTTGCGCGGAATTGGCATTCAGGAATGGCTTAGCTTCTATTTCAAATCGCCGATGACGGTGCCGGGGCTGTATCCGGAGCACGATTTATTTATTCAGCTGATGAAGCTGAAGAATACGTTGCGTCATTTGAAGGGCGAGGAATTGATCACGCATTTGGGGTTGGAGTATTACGACTGAGTATCTGGAGAAACCCTAACGGCCGGAAGCCGGGGCATACTCGAGATCCAAAGAAGTAACCAGAGTTTCTTCGTCGCTCGGAATTGGCTCTTTGTGTTTCTTCAGACTTGCGATGTATCCAATCACCGCATCTTTAGCCATCTGACGAGCCTCATCGAGCGTACGCCCATAGGTCACGCAGCCCGGCAGTGCGGGAACAACCGCAGTAAAACCGCCCTCCGGCTCTGGCCTGAGAATGACGTTATAGTGATATCTGGCCTTAGGCATATCTTGGGCCGATTCTATCCGGCCAATCTGGGCGAGTCAAAGAATAACAGCCTTTACATTCACTTCCGGAACTTCCCTATCCCAATCCTCACCTCGAACGTATTGACACCTGGATTCAAGCGGCTCAGCCCGGCGTCGGAGATATGCAGATAGCGGCCCTCTAATGTCCATGCGAATCTATCGCCGAGGTAGTGGAAGCCCAATGCCGCGGAAGGTGTGAAGTTTGTGCTTGAGGTATTGGCCGGTACATCGTGGGTGGTGAAGAGCAGCCCACCGCTAAGTTCAGCGTATGGCACGACGTGGCCATGGCGTTCGAAGTTCCATTTCAAGTTCAGCGGGTTCACGCCAATGCCATATGCAGTGTTGCGCGGTTGAAATATCAGGTATAGCGGCACGGCGTCGATGGCGTATTCGAACCTGCCTTTCAAAAAACCAGGCCCATGACTGTCCAGCAAAATCCAACCATATCGCAAGCCGGCATCGAAAATGCCAGTGTTGCCGCGGCCGCCTGAAATTGAATGGCCGCCCGCACCCCACACTTGAATTTCACTGCCGCCCTGCTGGGGTCCGACTTGGGCGAACGTGCTGGCCGCGCACAGTAGCAGAATCGCTGCCACCAAGACCATAGTTGAACTTCTTTGGATCACCGCGCAGCTAAATTTTGAATACGAAGACACAGGCGTCATTTCGCGAGCAGACCTCGCTCTCGCATCCAGTTTGCGAGCAGGGTCGGCCAGATCCCGAGCACGGGATCAGCCGGGTCCAGTCCGACCCCGTGAGGACCCTTTTGGAAGATATGAAGTTCCGCGGGCACTCCGGCGGTATGCAACGCGAGATAGAAGGCAACCGAATTTTCTGACGGCACAACTTTGTCAGTGCTGGTGCTGAAAAGAAATGTGGGCGGAGTGTCGGGCGTAACGTGCAGCTCGTTCGAAAGCTCCTCGCGCACTTTCATGTCCGGATCGTCGCCGAGCAAATTATGCGCTGAACGAGAATGCGAATACGGCGCGACAAATGAAATCACCGGGTAGGCCAGGACCAAAAAATCGGGGCGGCAACTTATCCTATCGATCGGATCGCTGGCAGCGTGGTCGCCATGGTCGTAATGAGTTCCCACGGTCGCAGCCAGATGACCGCCCGCGGAGAAGCCCATCATCCCAATACGATCAGGACGAATGCCGAACTCTTTGGCGCGTGATCGGACGAGTCTGATTGCACGTTGCGCGTCGCCGAGTTCAATCGGATGGTGGTATTTGGGGCCGAGCCGGTACTTGAGGACAAACGCAGTCATGCCTAGTGAATTCAGCCAATTCGCAACCTGGCGGCCCTCGTGATTCATCGCCAGCACGGTGTACGAGCCTCCCGGGGCGACGATGACGCCGGTGTCCGACTTGCTGGGGTGGGAAGGCATGTAAAGCGTGAGCGTTGGGGTATCTTCACCGCCCTTGCCTTGCGCTCCGGGTGCGCCGTTTTTCCAGAGCGGAAAGGTTTGGGGTTCAGCGTAAAGGCGCAGTTGGGCGGCACGCGACTGGGCAGGTGTTTCGGTTGCGGCTGGATTGGCTGGCTCTTGCTGAGCCAATGCGCCAGCAACCAGAACAGTGACAGCTATAAACACCAAGCTAGTAATTTTCATGAGAATTATTGGCGCGAGCGGACGGTCATAATCCCAGGCCACCGTCCACATATAAGACTTGACCGGTGATAAAGCTCGGAGCAGTCGCAAAGAACAGTATCGCAGCCGCTACGTCGTCGCCAGTTCCATTACGCTTCATAGGGGTTTGTTTGGCCATGCGCCCCATAAATGCGGTGGCGGATTTCTCGCCCAAATCGATCATCCCCGGGGCTACACAGTTTACGGCAATTTCGGGGGCCAGCGCTTTAGCCATCGTCTTGGTAAGCATATGGAGCGCGGCTTTGGAGGAGCAATAATGCACATGACGCGACCAAGCCCGCAGCCCGCCGAGGGACCCTAGATTGATGATCCTACCCTTTCTCTGGCGGAAGTGGGGCTGCGCCATCTGCGACACAAGAAACGGTCCGCGAACATTCACTGCAAAAATGGCGTCCCATTGCTTAAGGGTAAGGTTTTCGAAGGAAACTGTTTCATAGGCGCCGGCATTGTTTACCAGGATGTCGAGCGCTCCGAATTCCGCTACCACTTGTTTCACTCCAGCGCTTACTTGCTTGGGATCGGTGACATCACAGCGGATCGGCAAAACCCGGGCACCAAGCTTTTCCAGTTCTTTGTCGGTACGTTGGACTTCCCTCTCGGAGTTTAGGTAAGTAACCGCGATGTCAGCCCCGGCCCCCGCCAACGCCAGGGCCGCCGCTCTGCCGAGGCGTATGGCTCCGCCGGTAACCAGGGCAACTTTTCCTGATAAAGGTTTGGCAACCGTCATGGCAGGATTGTACCGTCTTCGCTTGCATCAGGCGCGCACAGATAGGGTTACCCACCAGTGCAACTGAAAGCTAAGTAACAAGACTTTTACTGGAAAACTGTTTTCTGGTTTGCTAGACTCGGCGCGATGTCCATCCTGCGCGAAGTTATCGTTTACTCCCGCAAGGGGTGCCACCTTTGCGAGATCGTGAAAGAAAAGCTCTCGAAACTGGAGCGGCGGGGCGGATTTCGCTGGCGCGAAGTTGACGTCGAAACCGATGACCAACTCAAGCGCCAGTTCACTGATGAGGTCCCCGTGGTTTTCATCGACGGTCGCAAGGCGTTCAAATACCGGCTGGATGAACAGGAGTTCTTGAAGAAACTGGCAAGTTAGGCCCATCTCGCGGTGCCGATGTCTACTCATCCCACGCCGACACAAAAACGCATCATTTCTTCCGCTTCCCGCATCCTAAGACTAAGGTGACAGTAAGGTGACCTGCGGTACCGCAGTGATCTAAGTTCCTGTTTTTTCGCGTGTTATACTGCACCAAATCAGCCTGTTTGGACGGCTTCCCGTCCGGGCGCAAGGACAACCAAAGATGGCCCGTAGTTCTCACCGCACATCCTTTCTCGTAGTTTTATTTTTGGCTGTTTGCGGCTTCCTGGGAATGGTTTCTGCCCAGAAGAGCCCCGCTGCCGTACATGACGGCGACTCCGATGTGAATCAGAGCCTCAAGCAGTTCACCGAGGTCTATGACATCGTGGAGCAGAATTATGCCGAACCGGTAAATCCCGACAAAGCCATCTATAACGGCGCGATTCCTGGCATGCTGCACGTGCTCGATCCGCACTCCAACTTCTTTGATCCCAAGTCGTACTCATTGCTTCGCGAAGATCAGCGCGGCAAGTATTACGGCGTGGGAATGACGGTCGGCCCGCGCAACAATAAAGTCATCGTAATTGCTCCCTTTGCCGGAACGCCGGCATATCGGGCGGGCATTCATCCTGGCGACATTATCGCGGCGGTCGATGGCAAGCCCACCGACAACATGACGACGAGTGATGTCGCGGACTTGTTGAAGGGACCGAAGGGCACCACCGTTCACATAACAGTATTGCGTGAAGGAGCGGAAAAACCGCTCGAGTTTGCCGTGGTGCGCGACGAAATTCCACGCTACAGCGTTGATCTTCACTTCCTGATTCGTCCCGGCGTCGGCTACATGCACATTGCGCAGTTCAACGAAACCACCGACAAGGAAGTGCAGGAGGCGCTCGACACCTTTTCGCAATCCGGCGAGATGAAGGGATTAATTCTCGATCTCCGGCAGAATCCGGGAGGCCTGCTCAACGAAGGCGTAGGCGTGGCGGATAAATTCTTGCACAAAGGCCAGCTTATCGTTTCGCACCATGGGCGCTCTTCACCGGAACGTCGCTATACTGCAATGCATGGCGATGGCGGAAGAGATTATCCGCTTGTGGTGCTGGTGAATCGCGGAACGGCTTCGGCAGCAGAGATTGTTGCGGGAGCGATTCAAGACCACGATCGCGGGCTGGTGGTCGGCGAGATCACATTCGGCAAAGGTTTGGTGCAGACGGTGTATCCACTTTCGAATGACACCGGCCTGGCGCTGACCACGGCTAAGTACTACACGCCGAGTGGCCGGTTGATCCAGCGCGATTACAGCAACGTGTCGCTTTACGATTATTACTTCGATCGCGACAGCGTCGGCGATACCACCAATAAAGAAGTCAAGCTGACTGACAGCGGACGCACGGTGTATGGCGGCGGCGGAATTACCCCCGATGTGAAAGTCGAACCAGTGAAGAGCAATCACTTCCAGGACACGCTGCTGCAGCACTATGCATTCTTCAACTTCGCGAAACACTACATCGTGGCCCACCATATCACTAAGAGCTTTCAGGTGGATGATGCGGTCATGCAGGACTTCCGCAAATCGCTCGATGCGGACAAGGTCCCGTATACAGAAGCTGAGCTGCTTCAGAATGACGAGTGGGTCAAGTCCAACTTGAAGAGCGAGATATTTGTGGACGCTTATGGTCAGGAAGAAGGCCTGAAAGTAAAAGCGGAGACCGACCCTGAGGTGCTCAAAGGACTCGATCTACTGCCGCAGGCGCGTGCTCTGGCGGAAAACGCCAGGAAGGTCATCGCGGAACGAAACAGCGGGAGTTTAAATCGGTAATAAGTTTAGTAAGAGCTGAGCGGCCTGCGTACAAGCAGGCCGTTTTTATTTTTGTCCTTTGCTCCGCAGAATCAAAAGCTTTTAACCGCAAAGAACGCAGAGAGAAACGCAAAGCACGCAGAGAAATCCATAAGTATTGGGAGAACATTCGTTGCTGATTTATCTCCGCGATCTTAAGCTGCCCTGCGGGTGCTCTGCGGTTAAAGGCTTTTTTGTTTTGCCTGCGTGTCGCTGTAGAATTCCAGAATTGCCTTGGCTAAAACTCTCTGGATATTGGCCGCTGCTTTCGCGTTGACGGCCGGAATTACCGACTTCCGCTACCGGAAGATCCCGAACTGGCTGACCTATCCTGCGATTCCTATCGCGATTCTTCTTCACTGGATCATTGCCGGCGGTCACGCGGCGCTGCTGTCGCTTGGCGGAGCGGCAATCGGGCTCGCTGTTCTGTTGCCATTTGTCCTGCTCGGCGGTTTAGGTGGCGGCGATTGGAAGCTGGTCGGTGCGTTAGGCGCTTTCTTCGAGCCGCGAAGGCTGGTGCCAGTATTAGTGCTCACTTTGATGATCAACGGCGTGATGGCGCTCGCGCTGGTGCTGTGGAAGAAGCGCGTTGGGCAGACGGCTCGCAACGTGGGACGCATCACCGCTGCGATGTTTAAGTTTCGCCGCGCCAGGGGCGGAACTTAGCATCGATAACTCCGAAGCCGAGAAAGTTCCATTTGGGATTGCGGCAGCAATTGCAACTCTGCTCTATGTTGCCGCGCAGCGTTGGATAGCGTTTTAGATGGTCGGATTAATTGGGCTGCGGCTGTGGCGCAGTCTCGTCAGGCGGCGGAGGAATGTTTTCATCCGGCGGTTGATTCATATCCGGCGGATTCTCCTCGGCTGGAACATTGACGTTAGGGGCAAAGTTCCTCGCTGTAGGAGGCGGGTTATAGCTGGGCACGAACTCGGCAAAACCGTTTCTGCGGCTCAGGATCACGCTGCGAAGAACATTCGGATCGGATTCCGATCCAACCACCACAAAGTTCAAACTTGAGCCGTTCAGCAACTCTGCGAGAACTTCGCTCGCGGGGGCCGGGCCGGCGTCAACGAACACGCGCTCCTGCTCGGTTCCGGCCGGGATGGCAATCTCCGCTCCGGTCTGCTTCTGAATTTGGAACAAGACTTCCGACAACGTCGAATCGTGGGCGTGAATTTCAAGCTGGCCATTGGCAAACCGCACACGAACTCCTTTGACCGGGGCCGGCGCAGTCGCGGCAATTGTCTTCACTACGGGCGGGCTGGTTCGGCTGCCGCTTCGCGTGGTGGCCACGGCCGATTTGACCCAACCAATTGTCGGCTGAGAATCTGAGTCGTCAGGTGGACTGGCCTCGGACTTGATTTACCGGCGCAGGATTTGACTGTGCTCTAATGGGCGCCCCTTGCCCTAGCGTTACCGTGAATCCTGAAGACATCGGGGTGACGCGATAGGCCAAGGCTGAGTTGAGATCAAGAACGATTCGCGTGACGGGCGGCGCAGTGGAAAAAAGTCCCACCCGAATGCGCTTCACTTCATTCCGATTCACCGCGAGACCGCGCAAAGCTGATCCCGGCACGGCGCCCGGAATATCAATTATCAGTCGCTCTGGATTTGAAATGATTTGCGCTTGGGGAACAACGGGAACGCTGGTTTGAACTTGTAGCTGAACTGGATCGTGCGGGGCGACAGATATTTTCTGGACCTTAGCCCGCAGCGCTTGGGAATATGCAGGCAGAGTCAGCAGAGTGAACGCCGAAACCAGCCAGAGATTTTTTGGGAATCGCATGATCCTCAGCAAATTCTAACAGCGCGAAAGGCCCGCCAATTTGCACTGAGGTACTAGCACCGCACGGGAGACCTCCGTCTATTTGGTATTTGGGTCGATGTTTTTAGCCGCAGAGAACGCAGAGAGCGGAACGCTGAGATCGCAGAGAAAAGCTCTTCACGTTTCTTGCGTAATCTGCTTACCGTGTGATTAAGGGCTGAAATTAGCGTTTGCGGTAACGAGTGAAAATAATTCCCGCCCCTGAGATCACCAGTACGATGGTTCCTGGCTCTGGGGTCTCTGGCGGACGACCGCCGCCTCCGCCGCCATTGCCTCCTCCACCGCTGCCGCCGCCACCCCCGGGTCCACCACCACCACCGATTGGAGGCGGCACATAAACTCCCGGAGGGCCTCCGCCGCCGACAATCCCGGTCGGGCCAGTATGTGAAGGACCGAATGGCAGCGCGGGATCGACGGCCAGCAGCCTGGCGTCAGGCGCGGCAGGCAAACCCTCAATACCGCTGGCGATAGCGTCTGGGCGATCAAGTTCGGCGAGGGTGGGCTCTTCAGGCGAGCTGGCGACGTGCGGCAGAACCGAAACCTGGTTTCCGCAGCGCGCGCGCGCCGTCACGGTGCCGTCGGTAAGCAACTTCTCGCCGGGATGCAAGCTGGCTTGCCGAACCGTCCAATAGACCTTGTTGTGAAGGCGGTAGGACAGGTAAACTTTCTGCGCCTGCCTCACCTCGATCAGGTGGGCTCGGCGGTAGTTGAAACCCGCGTAATGACCGGCTACGACGGAATCATGAGCCGCAGCCTGGCGCAAGTCATCAGCCGAGGACACGCCGCCTGGAACAATCGAGTACGGGTAAACCAAGCGATGGCTGCGTGCCTGAATGTTCGGAGCAAGCTGAGATTCGAGCAAGTACCCAGTGTTCGACTCGGCGGATGGCAGAACCTTCGCTCCTCCTTGAGAGGCCTGGTGGCGATGCGAAACCAAGCGGACGCCAGCGAAGCACAAGGCAATCAGAGCCAGGAACGCGGTCGCACGAAAAACTAACCCCGCGAAATCCGCTCTGTTCCTGACGCTCCCACCAGCCGGGCGATGCAAGTAATTCAAATCATCTCCCTAACGTGATTCGACGGAGTGCAGTGGGCTTAGTGTGAGTCTTAGTCCTGTTGCCGACACGCCCCCAAGCGCTGCCGCTTTAACTGCATGGAATGTTGAGAGTACCCGCTACTATTGTGGCGGATGCTAGCAGAGTAGGAAAAACTTTTCACAACAATCTGGTGTTGATATCCAAGGTTCCAATTGTTGGCTTAAGACGCGGAACTCATATTAAATCCAGCAACTTAGGTGCGGCGAAAGGCTGTGAATATCGCGTCGGACGAGGCGCGCTTTCCTCTCACACCTTCGTGCCACGGGTTATATTGGAACTCGATGAAATCGTCGGCAAACTTGAGCACCGCGATTGCGATCATGGCGGCCGGTAAAGGCACGCGTTTGAAGTCAAAACATCCTAAAGTTCTGCATCAGGTCGGCGGCAAGCCGCTTTTGGCGCATGTGATTGCAGCTGCACAGCAGGTGGTCCCGGCAAAAGATATCTTTGTGATCGTCGGCCATGAAGCGGACAAAGTGCGCGAGTCCGTGCAGCAGACGGGAGTGCAATTCGTGGTGCAGGAACCGCAGCGTGGAACCGGGCATGCGCTGATGTGTGCCGCTCCGGCGCTTAAGAAGTACGATCAGGTAATCGTGCTGTCAGGCGACGCGCCGCTGATAACGGCTGACACAATCGAGAAGCTCCGAGATTTCCATCAACAAAAAAAACCCGCTATGACTATCCTGAGCGCGCGACTGGAGAATCCCACCGGCTACGGCAGAATCATTCGGGACAGTGGAAGTGGCGGCGATGTGAAAGCGGTGGTCGAAGAAAAATCATGTACTTCGGCACAAAAAAAAATTCGCGAGATTAATTCTGGTTTTTATGCTTTTTCCAGCCGGCCGCTGTTTAAAAATATCGAGCAACTGAAAACCGACAATGCTCACGGCGAGTACTACTTGACTGATATGGCGGCAGTACTGCGAAAGGCGAAGCAGCGGGTAACGGCTATCGAGACCCAGAACGCGTCGGAAATTTTAGGTAGCAACACGCGCGCCGAAATGGTTGAACTAGACCGCAAGATGCGGCTTGAGAAATGCCTGAAGCTGATGTCCGAAGGCGTGACGATCTTCTATCCGGATACTTGCGTGATCGATTGGGATGTGGAAGTGGGCGCGGACACGACCATTGAACCCTTCGTGCAATTGCTGGGTAAAACGCGCGTTGGAAGCGATTGCCGGATCCGATCATATTCCGTAATTCAAAATTCGCAAATTGCTGACGAGGTGCTCATCCAGCCGGGATGCGTGCTCAACGAGGCCGTGGTTGCAAACAGTGCGATTCTGGGCCCATATTCGCACTTGCGACCGGGGAGTGAAATTGGAGAAGGGGCGCACGTGGGCAATTTTGTCGAGACCAAAAAAATCCGGCTGGGGAAAAAGTCCAAAGCCAACCATCTCACATATCTGGGCGACGCCGAGATCGGCGAAGGCGTAAACATCGGCGCGGGCACCATCACCTGCAATTACGACGGCGTGAACAAATACAAGACAATAATCGAAGATGGCTCATTCATCGGAAGCGATGCGACTCTGGTCGCGCCGGTAAGAGTGGGCAAGGGCGCTTATGTCGCGGCCGCTTCGTGCATCACCCAAGATGTTCCGCCTGATTCACTCGCATTAGGACGCGCGCAGCAAGTAGTTAAAGAGGGCTGGGCCAAGAAAAAGAAGGACAAGAAATAGGCGGTTCCCTCATCCCGGGATTATGGGTCGGGTAGACCGTCCTTGTCTTTCGCTCTTTTTGCGAAAGACAAGGCGAGGATTTGACTTCGACGGACTTCGTGCCGCTGTGGAGGTCAAAATCCCCATCCTCCCGCAAAGAACGCGGGAATGATGGGGCACCCGAACTCATCATTATGCTGAAATACCAAGATTAAGGATCAGCGCATCGTTCGCTCGTCCGCAATCACGATAGGTTCGCCCGTCCCCGCTGCGAGGCCCAAATGCTATTTGCCACTATGCATATCGCGAGTACTCCCATTACCAGCAAACCTCGGCTGTCGAGCTTCGGGAACAACAACAAGGAAACCGCGACTGCGAGCACGGCAAAAACATTTCCCATTGGAAGTCGGAATTGGGCCTCGGGTACTTCCTTCTTACGGCGCAACACCGGCAACGCGGCACAAACTGATGCGTAGTAAATCAGCCGAGCCATGGCTGAGATAGCCACGTTCCACTGAAAACTTCCGATCAAAGAAAAACCCCAAAGGCAGATTGCGAAAATAACAATCGCGACATGGGGAGTACGAAACTTTTCGTGCACCCCCGCCACCCACTGCGGCATGTCGCCATGTTCCGCCTGGGCAAAGAGGATGCGCGGGAAACCTAGAATGTTTGCGCTGAGGTAGCCGTAGCAGGAGACCAGAACGCCGAGACTCACCAGACGCGAGCCCCACACTCCGAGCATCAGTTGCGCTGCTGTGGCCATTGGACGATCAGTCATCAGCTGGCCGGGCAGCACCGAAATAATCACCCATTGCGTCATGGTGTAAATCAGCGCACAGACGATTAGCGCGGCTGCCAACGCAAACGGATAGTCGGAACGCGGGTCCTTGGCTTCTCCTCCGACCATGAGTGCGGTTTCATAGCCGCCGTACGCAAACATCAGCAGCAGAACGGGGTGTAACCAGAGCTTTGGCGAACCAGCGGGTAAATCAATTACCAGAGGCATGTGTTTAAAGATGAGGAAGGCGAATGCGGCGACGATAAATGCAACCAGAGTAACAAGCTTAGCGACGGTGAAGAGATTGCTTTGAGCCGACCCTTTTTTGACCCCAACGTAGTTGACGGCCGTCAACACACCCAACAGCAGCGTCAGAATGATGAGACGCGGGACTGAGCTCTTGGCCTCGGGCCAGAATTCAGCCAAATAAATAAGAAATAAGTTCGCGTTGGCCGCGGCTGCGGTCAGACGAGTCAGCCAGCCTATCCATACGATGGCGATTCCGTAGCTGCGGCCAAAGGCGGCGCGAGTGTAAAGATAAACTCCGCCGCTTTGATCGAAACGTGAAGCAACTTCAGCAAAGCAAGCCATTACCAGCCCGGTCGCAGCCGCCGCGAACAACCAGGCAAAAGGACTGGCATTCCCCAACGCCCCAGCAATCACCGAAGGCAGCCCGAAAATGCCGCTCCCGATGATGCAATTGATCATCAGCGCAGCCATACTCCAGCGGCCGATGGCGCGGATTAGGGAGGGGCCAGGCATTGCAGGTTTGTATCACAGATTCCTAGTGATTCAGATCACGAGCACAAGTTAGTCGGATCACTCCATTTTTTCGGATCCGGAAGTAAGTTAGAGGTGACGTGGAGGTGCATATGTCGACTGTTGCCGAACTAATCAAAACCAAACCGCTTGTCGGCTTTAAGCGCATCATGGTCGCTACAGATTTTTCGCTGGCCTCGCAGCGTGCGGTCGATTTCGCTTTGGAGTTTGCACGCCATCATAGCTCCGAGTTGTTCGTAGTACACGCGCTGGAGCCTGAACCGCGTCGGTCAATCCCGCTTGATCCTTTACCGCGCGAACTAAACCACCAACGGTTCGAGGCTATGTGTAGCAGTACCAGTTTTGCTCCCGATTCTTGCGCCAGCGAAATTGCATAGGGCAGAGCTTTGCGCGAAGCGCGGCCAAAGTCCGTCGCAAACAAAATCGATCTGCAATCCATCACTTCGGGCCGTACTACCTTTGGCCCCACCGTAAGCACAGGATTCCAGCTGGCACTCTGTCCCGGGATCCGGAGTACATCGTCGGATTGTATTTCCTGCCTGAAGGCATTCTTACCGCTGCAGCTGAGCACAATGCCGACATGATCGTCATGGGAGCGAACCGTAGTTCCTCGCCGAGTCTGGCCGCGCATATGCCCTGGGCTGTAATTCATGACGTGATCTGCAACTCCAGGTGCCCGGTGCTGACGGTGAAAGCATAAACAAACCCAACTGGCCCCGTCCTCCTTTCGCGCTTTTAAGAAGGACGGGGACGAATTTTTATTTTTGAAGAAACGGCTCACACGTTGACATTTCGACCGGGGAAGGTTCAAACTACCAACTCTGCCGGACGAGTCGCTTCGCCCGCAAGCAGGCAAAGACGCAGTATCCGCCGTTCACGCGAATTCATTTGAAACTTTTGCTTATGGCCGGTGACCGGTTCTCCTACAATCTGGATTCGACGCTGGAGACCGTAGATCGAGCGGAGCAGACTGCCAGCCGCATTGCCAGCGAAAATGGGTTCGATGAAGACGAGGTCATGCAGATCGCCATGGCGGTGCGGGAAGCGGCGGTGAACGCAGTGCTGCACGGCAATGCTTACGATCCAGAGAAAAAAGTTGCACTAGAATTTGAGCGTACTAACCAGGACCTGGTGATTACGATTCGCGATCAGGGTAAGGGCATGGATATGGCAAGAATCCCTGATCCGCTGGCGCCGGAGAATCTCTTGAAGACTTCCGGCCGGGGAATTTTTTTAATTCGTTCGTTCATGGATGATGTACAGATTCACCCGTCAAGTACGGGAACAGAAATCAAACTAATCAAGCACGTCCACGGCATGGCCGAGGGCGGCAAGGAGGCTTCCCAGTGAACTTGAAAGTCAGCACACGCCAGGTGGACGGGGTCAGTATTGTCGACTGCAGTGGACGTATAACTCTCGGTGAAGGCAGCGTCGTCCTTCGCGATACCGTGAAAGACCTGCTTGCCAAAGGCCAGAAAGAAGATTCTGCTGAACCTCGGCGACGTGAACTACATCGACAGCTCCGGGATCGGCGAACTGGTCAGCGCCTATACCACGGTGAAGAACCAGGGCGGCGAACTGAAGCTGCTCAAGCTGACCAAGAAAGTGCATGACCTGCTGCAGATCACCAAACTCTACACCGTGTTCGACGTGAAGGATGACGAGGCCACGGCGGTAAAGGCTTTTCGGTAAATCTTGGGCATGGCGGGCATGTGCCCGCCTGTCAGTTTTATATCTGCTCCCTATCCCATTTCCTTCAATTACATCGGTTGATTTTTCAGCGATGGGCTGCGATTTCTCTGCGGTTAAAAGCTTTGATGTTGCAGCGTAAAAAGCCTTTAACCGCAAAGCACGCAGAGAAGCCCACGAGATCGCCGAGAAATTCAAGACGGCAGAGTTCTCTTCTCTCCCACTTTGGACTTAGCTCTGTAATTTTTCTCTGAAAGTAGCCGACCGATCCGCTTATCCGCTCTACAATTTCCTGTTGCCTAATGCGATTCTTCATGGGTGGAGCAGCGCTTCAGCGCTGCGTTAGCTGGCCGCTCTATGAAACGCGCTTTAGCGCGAAGGTTCTATGACAATTCCATACCGCGGAACAACCGGAGACGGCACATACTTTGTGACCTCTTCCACATTCCAAAAGAAAGCTCTTCTTCAGTCTGAGCGGACCGCGAGGCTCTTCATCGAAACCCTGCTTGAGTATCGGAGTCAGCACAAATACCTGCTTCATGAATTTGTGGTCATGCCTGATCATTTTCATCTACTGATAACTCCGGTCGTCAGTTTGGAAAAAGCCATTCAACTCATAAAGGGCGGATTTTCATTCCGTGCTGGAAAGCTATTTCAGGTTCGCGGAAATATTTGGCAGCAAAGTTTCTATGATCGGCGAGTAAGAGATGCGGCGGAATATGCCGCTTTTGGAAGGTACATCCACTTGAACCCGGTGAAGCGAGGGTTGGCTGAGGCTCCGGAACAATATGCTTACAGTTCAGCTTTTGAGGAGATTGCTCTTGATCCCGCACCTCAGCGGCTAAAGCCGCCAATGGAGGAGAATCTCAGCCGCAGCGCTGAAGCGCTGCTCCACCCATGACAAATCTCTTTTAACCCGCGGTGAGACCCTGCTCAACGCCATGACAAATCATTATGCGAGCTTGATCAATTTAGACCCTGCGATGGGACACCTATGAAAAAGTGCACACCACTCTCGATCCGATTGCTTCTTCAGACATTCGCCCTGCTGCTTCCTTCCCTTTCCTCTGCCGCGTGCATTCCCTTTGATCAGGCGCGCAACCATCTGGATGAGACGCAATGCGTCACTGGAAAAGTGGTTCGCGTTCAGGAAGGCGATCGTGGGGTGCACTATCTCGACTTTTGCGAGGACTACCGCCTGTGTTCGTTCACCGTGGTGGTGTTTCAACATGACCTGCAAAAGATCGGAGATATACGGCAACTGGCTGGCAAAGTGGTGGAGATCAGGGGCGAGATAAAAGATTATGACGACCGCGCCGAAATTATTCTCGAGAATTCCACGCAACTGGGTAATGGACTCATGCGGCTTTCGGCTCTGCCCAAAAGCTTCGACGTTGAACAACGGGGACATTTCAGCGCTGGAACATCGCGGCCTCCGCGCAAACGCAGTACCCGGAAGAAAAAAGGAGTTCCGACTCTGCCCGCCGAAGTGTCGGACCCAGAGTCCGACTAACCGAAACAAACGCTAGACCAGGCCCCGCCTCAATTCATCCAGCGGATAGAGAGTTCCACGCCACTCCACGCCGTGATTGCGCAGCGCAAAAAACATCGACCGCAGCATGGTGTAAATAAAAAGTATTGTGGCGATGGGATGCAGCAGCAGGTACCAGGGCCGGACGTCAGAGAAAAGCGACATCCCGAAATAAAGGAAAAAAAGACACGCTAGCGCGATCGCGTATGGAATCCGCACCCAACCGTGGGCGAGAAATAGTCCGGCGAATGGCATGATGTTAATGAAGGCCGCGGCCACGCAGAAGCCGATAGCGCGCCACACCTGAAACGACATAACAGCGAAGAAATTTTTCGTCAGATTGCGGACCACGCCGAGCGCGCCTTGGGCCCAATGAAGCTCGAGCAGGTCTTCTCCGAGGACATTGCGCTGGCGGAAGCCGGCATTCTTAATTACTTTGCCGAGTTTCATGTCGTCGACAACTTCGAAGCGAAGCGCTTTATAAGTTCCTACGGCTTCGTAGGCGTGGCGGCGAACCAGGTTGAATGCACCCACGCCGATGTGGTCCTTGGCTTTGGGGTCGGCAACTTTCCAGGGACGATGACCGAAGACGAACATCAATTGAAAAAAGGCCAGCATCATTTTTTCGCCCGGACGCTTCATGATGGTGCGCGGAAAAAGCACCAGGTGATCGGCGCGTTCAGCCTCCGCGTACGCAATCGCGCGGCGAAGACAGTCGGGTCGGAACATTACGTCCGCGTCGGTGAATAGGATCCAGTCGGCAGTGGATTCCTTGGCCGCGCTCCACATGGCGTGGGCCTTGCCCATCCAGCCGCGCGGCAGTTCGTTGATGTGCACTACCCGAAGTTTTGCATTTGACGGGCCTAGACGGCCATCGCTACATGTTGCGAGGTCGTCCATGATTTTGCCTGTGCCGTCGGTAGAACGGTCGTCGACGGCGATCACTTCGTAGTTGTCGTAGCCGAGCACGAGCAACTGCGAGAGCGCCTGGCGGATAGACGCCTCTTCGTTCCGCGCGGGAACAACAATCGTCACACGAGGGTTTCCCGCCGGAGTTGCAGGCGTGCGATCCCATTCAGGACGGGTAATGTTCACCAGAGTTCGCACGCCCAGCGAAGTGTCGATCACACGAGAGAGCCAGATCACCGCCAGCAGAGTGCCGGCGATCCAATGGAAATACGTCATCCGGCGTGGACCTGCGCCGGGTTGGCATTGCTCTCCGCGGCAACCACCGGCGCAAAGCGCATCCCATAAAAAAGAATAATGGCGGATAAAGCCATGGCAATCACCGGCAAGATAAAGGCAAACTGCAGTGAATGACGGTCGGCGACCCATCCGATCATCGTGGGCGAAGGCACATCGCCCAACAGGTGAATGATGAAAATATTCACGGCAATGGCAGTGGAGCGAATATTCGCGCCAACAGAATTGATAACCGCGGCATTTAAGGGCGAGGTGTTAAAGAGAAGAAAGAAAGCAGCCGCTGCTATCGCCGGTATCATGAGCCGGCCGGGCTGGAACAGGGCAACAATTAAAAACGGAATTCCTAGAGCCATGGTGACAGCCGAGACTAAATAATAGGAACCTTTCATCCGCGGCAAAAGGAAATCGCCCAGCCAACCGCCAATCAATGAAGCAAAGATCCCATCGATAACAACAATAATTCCAAAGTCAAAATTCGCCGTAGCCAGCGAATAATGGCGCTCACTGATAAGAAATTGCGGCATCCACACCTGAATACCACCCAGAGAATAGGTCATCATCGCCATGCCGAGGGTGGCGGCGAGAAAGGCAGGGTTCCGCGCCAGACCCAGAATCGTGCCGCGTTGAGGCGTATCGCGAACCAAATCATTCTGCCCGCGTTCCGGCTCCCTGAGGAACAGGATCGCAATCGCCAGCACAAACCCCGGAGCCGCAGCGATGTAGAAAGGAAATCGCCAGCCGTGTGAAGGCGCGAGGGCGGATCCAAGCAGATACCCTGCGGCCGATCCGACGGGAATGGCTAGATAGAAAACGCCTAAAATCCGCCCGCGTTTATTCTCGGAAAAAAGATCGGCCACAAAAGTCGGGGCAATGGTAACGAACGTAGCTTCGCCAATTCCCACCAGCGTATGGCGAATCAGGAGCTCCGTGTAGTTGTGTGTAACTGCGGTCAACAGAGTGAGAGCACTCCAGAAAATGGCGCCGATGGAAATAATTAATTTGCGCGAATAGCGGTCCGCCAGTGGCCCTACGAAGGGCGCGGCGCACATGTAACACAGCAAAAAAGCGCTGGTGAGAAATCCGATCTGCGCTTTGTTGATGTGAAATTCATCCTGCACCAACGGCTGTACAGCAAACAGGACATTGCGGTCCGCGTAATTGAGCAGGTTAAGCGACGTAAGTAAAATGAGCGCGGTGCGAGGGTGGAGCTTGGCTTCAGTCACAAGGAATTAGGCAATATAGCACGACCCATAAATAGCGTTTTCACAGAATAGGCTGCTTGCTTGATAGCGACAAATGTCGCTATAATAGGCGACAAATGGTAGACGAACTGCGCGCGGTGGTGAAAGAGCTCGGCGGACGGCAAACTCTCGGCCGTAATCTGACGACGATGGGCGAATTGAAAGAAGCAATTCGCGAGGGATTTCCGCCTGCCGTAGTCGAACAACTCATGGGTTCTTCCGGGCTGACTCTTAAGGAATTGGCCGACGCTCTCGATTTGTCACCCCGAAGCTTGCAGCGCCGACGGCGTAGTGGACGGCTGGCGCGCTTCGAATCGGACCGCCTGTTTCGGTTGGCGCGCATTGTAGCTTTCGCCCATCAGGCGCTCGGCGGAGCGGAGTTGGCTGCACGCTGGCTTAAGCGGCCCAACCGTGCACTAGCTGGTTCAACCCCGGTTTCATTCATCGATACCGAACTGGGTGCGAGGCAAGTGGAAAACATTTTGGGACGCATCGCGTACGGCGGAATCAGTTGACGCGAGTGTATCGCGTGCTGCGCAAACCGTACGCGCGCACTCCATTCGACGGCGAAGGTTCATACCAGTATGGAGGGCGTTGGTCGAGTCCCGGCACCCGACTCAGCTATGCTTCGGAGCACCAGTCGCTGGCGATGCTCGAATATTTCGTGCACCTGGAGGCTAGCGATTCGCCGCCCGATCTGGTGCTGGCATGCGCCGAGGTTCCAGATGATCTGCCTCGACAACGAATCGACGTCAGCAAGCTGCCGGCAAATTGGCGCGAAACTCCGGCGCCGGCGGAGTTAGCATGCATCGGAGATCAATTCGTTCAGTCAGGTAAGGGGTGCGTATTAGTCGTTCCGTCGGCGCTGGTTCCGAGCGAGAACAATTGGCTTCTCAATCCGTTGCATGACGAGTTTCGCGAAATTACGATTCGGGAAACCGAACCGCTCACTTACGATTCGAGGCTGTCAGCCCGCAGTCGAAGTTCTAGACATAAACACAAATAACATCACGCCCTGTTCCCTTTTGGCCGTGGCCAGCGCGCGATCACCACCGTCGAAATTCCGCCGCGGGGACGGAAGTCACCTTTCACTTCGGCCCACACCGGTTTGGCCCAGCGCACTACATCTTCGAGAACCTGATTGATGATGTTTTCCTGGAAGATTCCGAGGTTGCGGTAAGACTGCAAATATTCTTTGTACGATTTCAACTCGAGGCATAGTTTGGCTGGCATGTAACGAAGCACGATCACGCCGAAATCAGGGAGGCCGGTCTTGGGGCAAACGGAAGTGAACTCGGGATCGTCAATGACGATTTCGTATCCGCGAAACTGATTCGCCCAGGTTTCGATCTCCGGGAATTTCGCGTCGAGACCGGCTTGGGCGTGTTCTGATGTATAGCGTGGCTGCTTCGGCATACGGTTTATTGTAATCAAGCGTTGCCGTCAGCTATGCGAGTTGGGCGCGAGCTTTTTCTTGGTCTTTTTGCGGAACACAATGCATCTAAAGCGTTAAGTGCGGTTAGACCGGCCGCTCGTGGCAAGTGTTACATTAATCTCTAATCATCTAATGGCTCAAAATGGCCGAAAATCGGGCTTTTTCGCCCAGCGGCGATGGATCTTGTGGGTAGCTGGAGCTATAGCCGCAGTCGTTCTGCTGGCATCGTTTGCCTCTCGCGATGATTCCGTTCCTATCGTGACCGCGAAGGTCATCCGCAGCAACATTCGAAGCCTGATCTCAACCAATGGAAAAGTTGAACCAATTAATAACTTCGAGGCGCACGCCCCCTCCGGCACCGTGGTCAAAAGAGTTCTGGTTAAGGAAGGCGATCACGTCAAAAAGGGACAATTGCTGGTAGAGCTGGATGCGGCCACCGCACAAAGTCAGGCGGCACAGGCTCTGGCCCAGATTCGGGCGTCCGAAGCGGACATGCACTCAATCCAGCACGGCGGGACGCAGGAAGAATTGCTCACCTTGCAGGCACAATTGGTGAAGGCCACGGCCGATCGCGACGCCGCACAACGGAATCTGGATGCGTTACAGCGATTACAACAAACCGGCGCAGCATCGCCGGGCGAAGTGCGGGCGGCGCAGGCGCAACTCGCGACCGCTGAGGCACAAGTGAAATTGTTGCAATCCAAACAGAATGGTCGCTATTCCGCGCCAGAGATCTCAAGCGTTCAGGCCAGGCAGTCGGAAGCTCAGAGCGCCTACTCTGCTGCCGAAGATGTGCTGCGCCAGCTCTTAATTCGCGCGCCGTTTTCGGGGGTGGTTTATGCGCTGCCGGTGAAGCAAGGGACATATGTGAATCCCGGCGATCTGATACTTCAGGAAGCGGATTTATCGAGCGTTCTGGTGCGCGCCTATGTTGACGAGCCGGATGTTGCGCGGCTGACTCGTGGAGAGAGGATAGAAGTGTCCTGGGATGCGATACCGGGACGCACCTGGACCGGATCGGTAAGCACCATCCCGGCTTCGGTTAAGCTGCACGGCACGCGCAACGTCGGCGAGACAACCTGCACTGTCTCTAATGAAGATTTCAAACTCCTCCCGAACATTAATGTCGGTGTCACGATAGTGACCGCCGAAGACGACCGTGTGCTCACCATTCCACGCGAAGCTCTTCATATGGAAGGCGGCAAGCCATACGTATACCTGGTTGCCAATAATCAACTGGAGCGTCGCACAGTTGAGACAGCCATCTCAGACTTAACGCGAGCCGAGATTACCAGCGGACTATCAGACGGCGCGCGGGTGGCGCTCAGCGCGGTGAATTCCAAGCCGTTGCACGATCATCTCTCAGTGAAAGTGATGCAATAGAAATGCGTTGTCTGCTGTCAATTGCGGTTATTTTTTTCTTCAGCGTTTCAATCGCTACTGCCGGGGCTGATGAAACTGCTCCTTCTTTGATCGCGGACGGCCGCGTGGATGAGGCGATTGCCAGTCTGCACGGGCAGATCAGCGCCTCACCCAATGACGCCCAAGCTCACAATCTTTTGTGCCGCGCTTATTTCAGTTTGGGCGATTGGGACCGCGGAATTTCCGACTGCGAGAAGGCGGTTGCCCTGGCGCCCGGTAACAGCCAATTTCATTTGTGGCTGGGAAGAATTTATGGCGAGAAGGCGGATGGATCCAGCTTCGTTACTGCTGCGGGACTTGCGCGCAGAGTGCGCAGCGAATTCGAGACTGCGGTTCGACTGAATCCCGGCAACATCGACGCGCGCAGCGATCTGGCCGAGTTCTACCTGGAAGCGCCGGGTATGGTCGGCGGAGGTCGCGATAAGGCCGAGGCGCAAGCCAGCACGCTGGCCGCTATCGATCCAATCACGGCTCATGGCGTGAAAGCGCGCATTGCCGAGAAGCGCAAAGACTATGCCGCTGCCGAGCAGGAACTCCGTCTGGCCATCAATGCCAGTCACGGGAGCGCCAGTGCATGGCTTAACCTGGGACTGTTTTACAAGCACCGGGAGCAATATGACCAGATGGAAAAGGCATTGCAACACGTTCGCTTTGCGCCGCTCGACCGGCCTGAGGCCCTGGTGGATGCTGCCGAGATTCTCATCCACACTCAAAGGAATCTTCCCGAAGCCACCCAATTGCTGCGCGCTTATCTGACGTCAAACGCCAAAGTCGAACAGGCGCCAGCCTTCAAAGTCCACTTTCTTCTCGGTGCCGCCAACGAGGAGCTTGGCCGCAGGAAAGACGCGGCCGCGGAATATAAGACGGCGCTGTCGATGGCCAGGGAATTTCGTCCGGCCCAGCAGGCATTGCAACGCGTGAGTCAGTAGTTTTGCGCAAAGGCTGTTTCAGGGGCCACATCTCAGTAAAATTAATTCCTATTTCACACCGAAGGTGGATGCTATGAAACCTGCCCTGGGTCTGGTCCGGCTGTGCCTGTATGCACTGACGATTCTGCTGCTGGTGCAAGCGGCCGCGTTTTCTGTGGAGCCGGAACCAACGCTATCGTTGAAGCGCGCCGTCGAGCTGGCGCTGGCACATAGTTCGGCGGCGGCACAAGCGAGCGCGGACAACCAGCGGGCATTGGCTTCGTACCGGGAAGCCAAGGATCAATACTTGCCGCAACTGATCGTGGGCTCGGGCCTCGGAGACTCCTGGGGATATCCGTTGAGCCTGGAAGGATCGGCGCCGTCACTAGTCAACATCACCGCACAGTCGACATTGTTCAATCCCGCGCTGCGGGATTTTATTCAGGCGGCGAATCTGGAGTACAAAGCTGTGGAGGAAGGGACCAAAGACCGACGCGATCAGATTGCGCAGGACACCGTGCTCACTTACATGGAACTGGCCAAGTGGGAGAAGCAGATGGACCAATTACGGCAGGAACACGACAATGCCGCCAAAGCGCAGGAGATCGAAGATCAACGCGTGCAAGCCGGCGTGGACAGTCAACAGGCCGGCAAAGAGTCGCGGCTGGCCACGGCGCGCGCGCATTTGCGAATAACCCAGGCCGAAGGCGCGATCGACGTGCTGCGGACAAACTTGTCGCAGCTTACGGGAGTACCCGTCAATTCGCTGCGGATCGCGCCAGAGTCGGTGCCCGCTCTGCCTGAGATAAAACACGAGGCTACCGATACGACGAAGGAATCAGAATCCAATCCGGCAGTCCTGTTCGCGCAGCAGCATGCGATAGCGCAACAATTTCGGGCACGGGGAGAACACCGGTCGCTGTGGCCGTCAGTGGATTTTGCCAGCCAATACGCGGTGCTCGCGAAATTTAATAACTGGACGCAGTTTTTCCCCAACAATGTGTTTGAAAGAAACAATGCGACGCTCGGAGTAGTAATTCGCTTCCCTTTCTTCAGTCCTTCGCAACGAGCACACGCCGAAGCCGCGGACGCGGAAGCGGTGCGTGCAAATAAAGAAGTAGAATCGACCAAAAATCAAGTGTCCCAGCAGACCTTGAAATTGCGCCGGTCAGTCGAGCAGTTGCAGGCGGCGCAAGAGGTTTCAGAGTTGGAATATGAGATCGCGCAGTCGAACGTGGAAGCGATGCAGATCAAAATAAAGTCCGGAACAGCAACTTTGAATGAGGGCGACCAGGCCCGCGCTGATCTGTCTGCAAAATATAACGCACTAGAAGACGCCGACTTTGAGCTAGTACGAGCGCGCGTTGGGCTGCTGCGAGCCACGGGGGAATTGCAAGCCTGGGTAGATCAAGGTAAGTAGGGGGCTCGGGCGAACAACGTTTTTGCCCTATTCAGTGCTCCCACACGCCGTTCAGGGCGAATCTCGTTGCGCTGGGGATGGGTGGCCATTAGGCTCAGAGCGTCCACCAATAAACCCTACAGCTGCAACTACGAACGGCCAGAGGTGTTCTATTGGATACGCAACACCCTTATTTCCAGGCGCGAATGTTATTATAAATAAATACACTTATGCCCTTAAAAACACTGTTCTTAAACCCTCCCTCGTTTGAAAACTTTGATGGAGGAGCAGGCTCCCGTTGGCCTGCTACTCGCGAAATTGAGTCTTACTGGTATCCAGTTTGGCTGGCTTATCCCACAGGGATGATTGAGGGCGCCAAGCTGATCGACGCCCCGCCGCATCACATTTCCGCGGAAGAGACCATCGAAACTGCCAAGCAATACGAATTCCTGGTGCTCTACACCAGCACTCCTGGCTTTCCCGGCGACATTCGCCTGGCGGAGCGAATTAAAGAAGTAAATCCCAAAATCAAAATTGCATTTGTTGGCCCACATGTGACGGTGTTGCCGGAACAATCTTTGAACGAAGGACGCGCTATCGATTTTGTGGTGCGTAAGGAATTCGATTACGCGGTGAAAGAGTTCGCCGAGGGCAAACCGGTGGATGAGATTCTGGGAGCTTCGTACCGCAAGAACGGATCGATCGCGCACAACGCAGACCGGCCGCAATTGCAGGACCTCGATTCCCTTCCGCACGTGACCGACATCTATCATCGCGACCTGGATGTCCGGCGCTACAACGTGCCGTTTCTTCTTTACCCGTATGTTTCGCTTTACACCACGCGCGGATGTCCGGCGCAGTGCACGTTCTGCCTTTGGCCGCAAACCACCAGCGGACATGCTTGGCGCAAACGGTCCACTGATGACGTAGCGCGGGAGATGGCTACGGCGAAAGAGTATTGGCCGTATGTGCGAGAATTTTTCTTCGACGACGACACCTTCAATATTCAAAAGGCGCGGACGGTCGAGTTGTGCGCCAAACTGAAGCCGCTGAAGCTAACCTGGTCCTGCACCTCGCGGGTCACGACCGACTATGAAACTTTGAAAGCCATGCGTGAAGCGGGGTGCCGGCTGCTGATCGTTGGCTACGAATCCGGCGACGCGCAGATTCTAAAGAACATCAAGAAAGGCGCAACTCTCGAACGCGCCCGTCAATTCACCAAAGACGCTCATAAGCTGGGATTGGTCATTCACGGGGATTTCATTCTCGGGTTGCCAGGCGAAACCCGCGAAACCATCAACAACACTATCGCATTCGCTAAAGAGTTGGACGTGGAGACGATTCAGGTCTCGGTGGCTCACGCTTATCCTGGAACGGAGTTGTACGACTTCGCCACCAAGAACAACTTCATCGTAAAAGGCAGCATGGTGGACGCCGGCGGACACCAACTGGCTCATATTGAGTATCCGGGGCTACCGGCGGATGAAATTCTGCATTCGGTTCATCGTTTCTACGACGAGTATTATTTCCGGCCCAAAGCCGTCTTCCGAATTTTGCGGAAGGCTGCGTTCCACTCCGCAGATCGCAAGCGCTTGTACAAAGAGGCCAAGACTTTTCTGAAGGTGCGGTCGATGCGGAACAAACTGGTGAAGGACAACGCCAAGGACGCCGCCAATGGCAAGCCGCAGGCCGCTGCTCCGCCACCGCCGGAAACCGTTCAGGTCTAAAGACCCGTGAATTTTCGCAAGTATCTAGTGCTGGCCGGCGTAAGTGTTTTCGCGCCGGTCGGAGATTCCCTGCTCTCGTATGGTATGAAGCAGGTGGGGAATATTTCTCTGAAGAACATCCCTGACTTGCTGCTCGCCATTGCCAATCCGTGGGTGGGCCTGGGAATTGTTCTTCTTCTGGGATTTTTTGCTTCCTACATGACTGCCCTATCCTGGGCGGATCTGACCTATGTGCTTCCCGCCAGTTCGCTCGGGTATGTCCTGCTTGCTCTGATCGCGCGATTCGCGCTCCACGAACAAATCAGCCTGATGCGTTGGCTGGGAATCGCGCTGGTTTCAGGCGGGGTTGGTTTCGTGACCAGTGGGCCGGAGGTGACTCGCCGTCCGCCAAAACATCGTTCCAACAATAGCAGCGCAGCTGCGGAGCGTTTGTGATCAGGCACGCGATTAGCAATATGAATGCCTGGCTGGCGATCCTGGCCATAGTGATCTCATCGAGCGCAGGAGATGTATTGCTCTCGCGCGGAATGAAACAAATTGGCGATCTTGGCAAGGTCCGACGAAAGCACGGGTTTAGTTTTGTAATCACGCAGGTCTTCCGCAACCGATACTTCCTGCTTGGAGTAGTCTGCATGGCCATTTCCTTTTATAGCCTGCTGTTCGGGCTTTCGTGGAATGAGGTGAGTCTGATCGGACCAGCCGCGGCTTCGCTTACGTTTGTTGCCAACGCGTTCGCCGCAAAAATGTTTCTTCACGAGCACGTCGATCGCAGGCGCTGGGCGGCCGCGTTGTTTGTGGCGGCAGGTGTTGTGCTGATGGCGTTTTGATCTTCGCGTTCGATTTTTCGGCAATTATTGACCCGTCACCGTGGTCCAGAACCACGCCAGCGACAGAACAATCAGAATCCCGCTGGTAGACCAAGCCATCGCATTTACGATCCTGGAGTTGCGGTACTCACCCATCAGTTCTTTTTTGTTAATCAGAATGAGCATGAAGATCAAAAGGAATGGCAGCAGGACTCCGTTGACGACCTGGGAGTAGAGCAAGACCTTCAGCAACGGGATTCCCGGCAAAAGCACCACGCCTGCCCCACATGCGATGAGCAAGGTATAGAGCCAATAGAACGCGGGAGCTTCAGAAAATTTCTTATTGATGCCGGACTCAAATCCCAGACCTTCGCAAATGTTGTACGCAGTGGCAAGCGGCAAAATCGCTGCCGATAACAGCGAGGCGTTCACCAAGCCGATGGCAAAGAGCAGAAATGCCCATTGCCCGGCGAGGGGCTTCAGTGCCGCCGCAGCATCGGCGGCATCGCTGATGTTGTGAACTCCGGAAACGTACAGGGTGGCGGCACAGGCCAGCACAATAAAAAACGCAATCACATCGGTGATGATGCAGCCTAAAATAACGTCCCAGCGGCTGAGCGCGTATTGTTTTTTGCCAATGCCCTTTTCGACGACCGACGCCTGTAAGTAGAACTGCATCCATGGCGTGATCGTCGTCCCAATCAGTCCAATCACCATCACCACGTATTCGGAGCTCCTGCTTACCGTGGGAACGACGGTATTGTGTATCGCAGCCTTCCAGTCGGGGTGCGCAAACAAAGCCGACAGCACATAGGAAAAATAGATCATGGAGAAAATGATTAGAATTCGCTCCACCGGCTTATAGGAATTTTTTACGACCATGAACCACACTAAGGCCGCGGCACATGGCACCGCGATGTACTTGCTGACCCCGAACAATCCCATACCGGAGGCGACTCCAGCAAACTCAGCCATGATGTTCCCGAAATCCGCCATCCCCAGCACGAGCATGGTGAAGAAGGTGGCGCGGAAACCGAACTCCTCGCGAATGAGATCCGACAGGCCTTTCCCGGTAACCGCTCCCATGCGGGCGGCCATCTCCTGAACGATGATCAAAGCAATCGTGATTGGGATAAGGGTCCACAGCAGCGCGTAGCCGAACTTTGCGCCTGCCTGTGAATATGTAAGGATCCCGCCGGGATCGTTATCAACGTTGGCGGTAATGAAGCCCGGTCCGAAGATGGCCAGAAACGCCAACAGTCGAAATTGCATCGAGCGCAAAAAAGGCATGCGCCGGCGTTTTCTTGTGGTGGGAGTTCGCGAGATTGCGTTCGTTGTGACCATCTGATTTGTTTCGCGACCGGCGCCACATGGAACCGGGGTCAGGCTCCAAGTCTTCCAGCTTCCCAGAAATTGCTTGCATACCCTTTGCAGCCATAAACAATGAGCTCACCGCGAAATCAGGATAAACGCATATTGTCGAATTTGAACAGGTGAAAGTGCCTATCAAGAATTAATTTTCGCTGAATGAGGGGCACAGGAGCTACAAGCCTTCAAATTTATAGTTTCGCGCGCAACAGGCTGATTACGTCATCGGATGTGATTACGCCGGTGAGCACACCCTTGTCATCCAAAACCGGAAGAATTACGAGGTTGTACTTGTCGAATAATTCGGTGACTGCCGCCTCTCGCGCGCCGGCGTGGACCGAAATCAGCGGCTCGACTGCCAGGGACAGCAGTCTGTCGTCGAGCTTAGCTAAAACCAGTTTGGCGAGTGGCACCGCGCCCACTAACTTTCCTTGATCGTCAACCACATACATGGTGTGGACGGTTTCTATACCGCCTTCGAAATTACGCAGAGTCTCGATTGCATCGCTGACCGTGGCCTTTGCATTGAGCGCCAGATATTCCGTGTTCATCCGGCCGGCGGCGGTGTTTTCGCGGAATTCCAACAACTCTGTCATTTCATCCCGCTCTGCAGGCTCCATCTCCTGCAGGATTTGTGAGGTGCGCTCCTCCGGCAAATCCGCCAGCAGATCGGCGGCGGCGTCGGGATTCATCTCCTCAACGATATCGGCGGCGCGTTCGGAATCGAGCGACTCGACAATCGATTTTTGAACTTTCGGACGAACTTCTTCGAGGGCTCCGGCCGCGATTTCCTCGTCCAAAGACTGAAACACGGCTTGCCGTTCGCTGGGCGTGAGCTCTTCGATAATGTCTGCAATATCGGCGGGATGGAGCTTCGCCAATCGCTCGTGGGAAATTTTGAGTTTCACCCGGCGCGCGGGGTCGGTTTCAATAAGATCCACGAACTCCCACGGAATCAGCCGCGGCGGGAACTTTTGAAGAATCAGCTTCAGTGCAGCCATGGGAACGATCCCCTTCAGCAAACGCCGGACTGCGCCGCGCACTCCGACGTCCACCGAGGCAACTTTAAGGATGACGAGCCCGTCCGTGGTTTCGGTGTGCAGGTCAACGTCATTTACGCGAACTACTTTGCGGCCATGCACGTCGATAATCTGCTGATCCAGCAAGTCGCGTTCGAGAAGAAAAAGACCTTCCCCGTCTACAGAAGCCCATTTGGACGCCACAGAAGCGGTGCGAATGCCGCCATTGATCGACGACACCGCCGAAAAAGGCAGCAGCCGGTCACCCTGTTTGGTGTGGACGATCAGCGTGGAAACCAGGGCCGCATCCTCTGCCGGAGTCAGAGCTACCTCGCGCACACGTCCGCCGTGGGTCCCCGACGAGTCCAGCACAGGGGCGCCGAGCAGTTCCGTAAGCGCGATGATGCTCATCTTGTGAGCATGGGCCGAGAGTGGAAATATTGTCAATGCTTTATCGCAGAAAAGTTCTTCTTAGTTGCAAATACACGCACGCCAAAATGACGAGACTCGATTCAATCGTATTTCGCATCACTACAAAGCTTCACAATTCTTAACAATTCTTGGCGGCGCAGAACATCTCCCCGTTCTACTATCCAAATCAACTCAGCCTCAACCAGCCGCCCTGGAGCTCCCCACGAACCCTTTCAGGGCGGCCTCCTTGTCTTCTTGATGATGCAACGCAACCGCGCCGCTTTTGGGCACGGGACGTGCCAACGTGATATGTTTTCAGTTAATCCCGAACTCATATGACCGCTAGCCGCACTGCACCTCCTCAAAGGGTTTCTGCCGAAATACCCCCGGTACCGCTGACTATCGAAGGCTACGGGGTCCTGCATCAGATGATGCGGTTTCGCCGGTCAGCGTGGCGACAGCTTGATTCCTCGCAAAAGAAAGAAATAGCGCAGGAGGCTGGTCATCTTCTCGGCCAGTGGGAACAAGGAAAATCGGGGCAATCGGCCATATATTCTCTCATCGGGCATAAGGGCGACCTGATGCTGGTTCACTTCCGCGACTCGTTCGATGACCTGAATCGAGCTGAAGTTCAGCTGGCGCAATTGCGATTGAGCGATTACCTGGAGCCCACGACATCTTATTTATCTGTGATTGAGCTCGGCCTGTATGAGTCAAGCTTGAAAACCTATCGCGAAGTGGTTGAGCAAGGCATCGAGCCGCATTCGGAGAGGTGGAAACACGCAATCAATGAGACTCTCGACCGCCAGCGCGAAGCCATGCGGCCTCGGCTGTTTCCGGAGATCCCGAAAGCGCGTTACATCAGCTTTTATCCCATGGACCGGCGGCGGGGCGAGGAGAAGAACTGGTACACCTTGCCCATGGAAGAGCGCGCGCGCCAGATGAATGAGCACGGGCTGGTAGGACGGCGCTATGCGGGCGAAGTGAAGCAGATCATTACCGGCTCGATCGGATTCGACGACTGGGAGTGGGGCGTGGATTTATTCGCCGATGATCCTCTGGTGTTCAAGAAACTTATATATGAAATGCGCTTCGATGAAGTGAGCGCCGTTTACGCGCAGTTCGGCCACTTTTATATCGGCGTGCGCTGCATGGCGGATCGGCTGGGAAAGCTGTTAGACGGCGACGTGCCGGAATAACAAATGGGGCTAGGGGGAGTCATTCTCGCGGCGGGGGAGTCTTCGCGTATGGGCCGCGACAAGGCTCTGCTGCCTTGGCCACCGGAATCCGCGCGCATCCTGCCACAGGCTGGGCTGACGACATCTGGGACTCTACTCTCCGCGGCAATCGAAGCCCTCGGCCGCTATTGCGACATGGTGATCGTGGTCGGGGGAAATAATGAGGCAAAAGTTCGTCCGGTCGCGTATGAGGGCGGAGCTTTTTTCGCACGCAATCCAGAGCCGGAACGAGGCCAGTTCAGTTCGCTTCAAACCGGACTCCATGAAGTGATGAATCGCGGACGTGACGCCGCGATGATTACCCTGGTCGATCGGCCTCCCGCGAAAGCAGCGACGTTTTCAAAGCTGCTCGAAGCGTTTGAGTCGCGCGACCGAAGCACCTGGGCAGTGGTTCCGGAATTTGAAGGCAAGCACGGTCATCCTATTTTGATCGATAGAGAGATGATGGAAATGTTTCTAAGATCTCCGGCGACCGCGAACGCACGCGAGATTGAACATGCTAACCAAAAGCACATTTCTTATCTTTCCCTAGACGATTCGCGAGTGACGGTTAACATTAATTCGCCCGAGGACTACGAGGCGCTGGGGTCGTCGTTCCAGATATGAATCCACCGTTTTCCTGCGATGGTCCAGGAATCGTTTGAGTGAGACCTTCCAGAAAATCACGATGAAACAGTCTTCACCTGCGCAAGCTTCTTCTTTTATCGATTCCGTGATCAGCCTGAATCCGCAGTTGGCTGTTTTTGACTGCGACGGCACACTGTGGTCGGGCGACGCCGGCGAAGGCTTCTTTGACTGGGAGCTTAAGCGCGGCGTGGTCTCGGAGGAGATCGTCCGCTGGGCGCGAGCGCGCTACGCTGACTACCGTCTCGGCAAAGTCAGCGAAGATGCGATGTGCGGCGAGATGGTAACCATCCACCAGGGCTTGAAAGAGAGCGACGTGCTCGCCCTGGGACGGCAGTTCTTCGAAGAAAATTTCGTCCGCCGGATTTTTCCTGAGATGCGTGAACTGATCGCGCGATTGCAGGCAGCTGGGTGCGATGTGTGGGCGGTCTCGTCCACCAATATTTGGGTGATACGCGAAGCCATGCGCCACACTGGCATAGATCCTCAGAAAATTCTCGCGGCATCGGCTGAAGTGAAGGACGGAGTAGTCACGGACAACCTGACACGCCTCCCATCGGGCCCGGGAAAACCTAAAGCAATACTTGAAGTCATCAAACAGACTCCAGACGCCGCCTTCGGCAACTCCCGCTGGGACGCGGATATGCTGGCCTTAGCCAAGCGCGGCTTTGCAGTGAACCCGAATGCTGACCTGGAGAAACTGGCGCGAGAGAAGGGTTGGACGGTCTACTGGCCGACAACCAGCTAACGTTGCATCAAGGTCGAGTGACTGGCCACGCACATCCAGCTGCTGCCTTGCCTGATCCAGGTATCGGTAAATCGTCCGCGGTGCACGTAGGTTTTACCGTTTAGCGTTCCCTTCTCATGGTAGGTGCCGCTGACGATTACCGTGTCGCGGTACACGTGGGCCTTCAACGAATCGTTGCCGATGATTTCGATGTGTTCGGCAGGATGCTTGATGCCATCGAGAAATTCGGCCTTATTCTGCAGGCTGCCGTCGATGTCGACAAAAATGAAATCGTCGGCCAACAGATGATCGAGAGCGGCTGCGTCTTTCGCCACTTCGGCTTGGTTCCAAAGCGTTTCGAGAGCCAGGACGCGGGCGGAATCGCTGTCCTGTGCGGACTGCGCATTCATCGCGGCCGTTGACAGCACAGCGGCAAGCAAAAGGATCCGGCAAGTGAACTTCTTCAAGCTTTCACCGTGATGCAATCCAGAGTGCCCTCCCAAAACTGTCCTATTTCTATCAGACAAGACGCACAACCTGCTCAGAAATAGATCGGACATTTTATACTTCACTTGATCGCGACGCGAGAAGCACGGGGTAAAATACAATCTCGCATTGACTTCCTCTACCAAGCGAATCTTGAAAGTGTGGTTGCCGTCAGTCATCTGGCTGGCGATCATTGTCGTGGAATCCACGAACATCGGTTCCTCAGAACACACGCAGCGCATCCTCTATCCAATTCTTCATTACCTGTTCGGGGTAAGCCCGCAGCGATTTGAGGTGTGGCACACGGTATTGCGGAAGACCGGACACTTCGTCGGATATGCCACGCTGAGCATTCTTTTGTTTCGCTCCTGGCGCGGCACCTTCCCGCGACTGAGCACCCGATGGTGCCTACAATGGGCTACGCTGGCCTTTGCATGCACAGCGCTGGTGGCGGCGCTAGACGAGTTCCATCAGAGTTTCTCGCCCTTGCGCACGGGTACTTTCCGCGATGTGGTCCTCGACAGCACGGCCGCGTTGGTAGCGCAGACTGTGATTTTTGCAATTCTGCGGAGACGGGAACAAACAGCCGATCAAATTCCCGCCCCGCAATAGACGTGCCGGGCTACCCTATTTTGCCCGGCATAAAAAGCGACTAGTCGAACCTTTACGGAATGAGCGTTATGGCTTACACCCGGCGGATTGCGTGATAAATAACCAGGAACACCACCGAACCGATCACGGCGACCAGCAGGCTGTACAGGTTGAGTCCAGTCACTCCTGCTGCGCCGAAGCGGTTAAACAACCACCCGCCAAGAACTGCTCCGACAATCCCCAAAAGGATGTCGACGATAACGCCTTCCCCGGATTTGTTCACGATCTTGCTTCCGATAAAGCCGGCAAGCAGACCCAGTATTATCCATGCAAGAATTGACATCGTTCCCCCTCTTTCGAACTTTTACATGCCACTAATGACACCCGAGGAGAATATGCCGTTTTCGGTAGCAGTCAAGAAAAATCTGGAGTGCGGTTGAGTGTCATCCATCATTGCGAAGGTTCATCGGAAATGTGGTAGTCCCTCGATTATTGGCGTCGAAGCCGATAGGGAAGGCCTGAGGCAGGGCTTTGCCCATAACGCCGATTGGAAAGTCAGTCTGATTGACGAAACTGCAGACGTTGCGAGTAGCGGAGACTTGGCGATTTACCGCGGCACCTACAACGAACACAGCAGTAGCGCCGGCGTGACCATGACCCATAAAACCAACTTCATTGCAGCATTCAAGGGTCAAGGCGATGGACCAATGGAAGATCATCTGGTACAGCGTTTCGAATATGGAACGATCGCATCCGAAGTGATTTATTAGCTTTGGCTTGGGGCCATCGCGGTTGAACTTCGCAACACCAGATTTGTCGTCAGAATGTAGTCTCGATCTGGGGGAGGACTGCCCGAACCTTCTACTTCATTGATGAGTGCCTTAAATGCAAGTTTCGCTAACTCGGCCTGAGACATTTGCACCGTGGTCAGCGGAGGAATTGCAAACTGCGCCAGTTTAATGTCATCAAAGCCAATGACAGAAAGATCGCGCGGGGTCTCGATTCCCGAATCATAGGCCTGACGGAGGACTCCAATCGCGGTCATATCGTTCGAGCACATTACCGCACTTGGAGCATTGGGCAGGGCGGTTAATCGGGCGAGCGCCTGAACCCCTCCTTCCACTGTGTGATCACCCACCACGATGAATTCGGGCGGAACAGCCAAGCCAATTTCGCTCATCGCCTGTTCAAATGCAGCTCTCCGTGCCAGTGACGATTTCAAATGCGTTGGACCCGTCACGAACGCGATGCGCACGTGTCGCAATGCGGCCAAATGTTGTACCGCCTGGCGAATGCCATTCAGGTAATTCACTCGGATATTTCGTACGCCGGGAACATGTGGCCCCACATCGACAAATACCAGCGGCACCTTGCGAAATCGCAGATGCTCAATCAACCTTTCTTCCATGCCAAAAGTTAGAACAGCTACGCCATCGACTCTGCGCTCCACCATCCGGCGCACCGCCAACTCGGTCCGTTGAGGATCGTGAATGGTTGAACTCAAGAGGATTTCGTAATTGTGCTGGACGGCGATGTCTTCAAAGGACTGGACTATCTCAGGAAAAAATGGATTCGTAATCTCTGAAACGATCAAGCCGAAGATTCGCGTTCGTCCGGAAACCAGAGCCCGCGCCTGAGTGTTCGGGTAATATCCGAGCTGCTCTATGACCTTCCAAACCCGGCGCACGAGTTGTGGATCAACCGTCGGAACGCGGTTAATGGCGCGCGACACGGTTGCGGTAGAAACCTTTGCGCGGCGCGCGATTTCCTTAATGTCCATAAAATCAGCAATGCTGCGCTCAAGCTCTTGGTTTTAAAATTCGACTGAGGGCCCAGTTCCGCGAGTATCAGCTCTCGACGCGGTTGTACAAGCGATATCCCTCCGACATGATCGACGAAAATGGACGAAGCGTAAGCAATCCGCCCTCGGTCTTCACCACCCAGTCAGTTGAGGAAGAACTCACAGCGGTTGCCGACAATAAGTCCTTGCGTGAGAGTTTTGCGGAAATATTGCCTACCGCAAAGAGCGCGATGGGGCCGTGCAACAAAGCCACGTTGTTAGGATTTTCATTGTCGATCGCTTCCAGCCGCAGCGGCATTTCAAACTCTATTTCGACTCGATCGCCATCTTTCCAGCTGCGCTGCAACGCAAGGAATTTCCCCGCCTCGATAGAACTTTCCCCGGCGCGTCCGTTGACCGAGACACGGGTCTTGGCGCCTGCCCAAGCAGGAATGCGGACGTACAAGGTAAAGGATTCGGGTCTGGCGAGATTGAGCGCGAGTTGAGTTGTATTTGCCCGCGGATAATCTGTCATCTGTGTAAGCGAGCATTGCGTATTGTTCTGCATCCACGAGAGGCGTGAGGGCAGGAACAGATTTACATAAACACCGTCCTGGCTTTGGTAATAGGCGCTAATACCGTAGTCGGCGGTCAGTTGCGGAAAGGTGCCCGAGCAGCAGGGCCATTTATCACGGTAGTGGGCCTTGCTGCCCGAGTTGTTGTAGTCGGAATAGTAGAAACTCGTGCCATCCGCCAGGATCGGCGTCGCTCCCGCAATGGTGTTGTACAGCACTCGTTCCATACTGTCACCGTAGCTGGAATCGCGAGTCACGCGCAGAAGGTAGCGTGTGATTTTGAAATGCCCATAGGCGCCGCACGGGGTCTCGAAGCTGGCATGAGTGGTGCCAAGACTTGCATCCAGCAGGCCTTTACCCGGCTCCACGAAAGCCTCGTCGGGACCCCATCCACCGGTAGCAAAACTTTGATCCTGCACCATGCGTAGTCCGTTACGGGCGGCGCGAAGATATTTTTCGTCTCCCAGCATCAGGTACGATTGCATTGCCGAACTCAAGGCATTTACGTGGCTGTAAGCGTGCTCTCCGGGCAGGACATTCTGATTTTCGGCCAGTGGGCCGAAATAGTCCTGCTCAATGAAACGCAGCGCGAGGTCACGATATTGCGACTTGCCGCTGCGCTGGTATGCGAGAAAGAAATTTTCGGGAAGCGTGTAGGTTTCGTCCCAGGTGTCCGCGACCATCTTGTGCGCGCGTGCGCGCTGTTCCGCGCGGCTCAAGGCTTTTTCCGGAAGGTAAGGCAATACCGCCTGAGTCGCACGCCAATGAACATCGAGAGCGTCTGGGCAGCTGGCAAACTCATGCGCGTCGATCAATCCACAGCTGGTCTTGTCGAAGGTGTAAGCGGGAAGGTGGTACCCGACATAAAATTTGCCCGACGGTTCGACCGTTTCCCCGAATCCACGCACCAGGCGATGTACCTTCTCTTGGGTTGGCTTGTGACCTGTGACCGCATAGGCCCGTGCAAGAGCCGAGACGTACTGCCCAAAACTGTGGCCGGGAATGAATGCGTGAAAATCCTCGGGAGGACTGAAATCACTCCCGTTGTCATACCAGCCTCCCATGTCGGGGCCGGGCGCAGCTAGGCCTTCGCGCTCGCGAAACGGCTTAAGGAGCGCGTCCTCATTTAAATGCAGAAAAAGATCATGGTTGTGATCAAACTGCTCTTTCAAAGGACCGTCGAGTAACTGCACTTCGGAATATTTAAAAGTTGAAAGAGGAGGAGTGATCGCCGAGGCGGCGGTTGCCGGTGTCGAACCAGACGCCCATGATCGTTTGCGGCCCAATGCGGCGCTGGCCGCGGCAAGTAGGGCGCCGTTCTTAAGAATCTGTCTTCGTGTGCTGCGCATCGTAGCGACCTCCCAATATTTATATTGTATATTCTTGCCTGGTTTTTATAGTAATCGTTATCCTCCGAACCGAGGCAAATGTTGAAACAGACTACTCAGGTACGGACTGTACACCCATTGAAGAGGACTTTCCACTATTGCAACAGAAGCGAGCCGCACAAGCAGATCGGGCTGTCGCTTAAGTTTATTCAATCCAGAAAAAATTTATGATCTTCCCGTAACTAACTAACAAATAAGTATTTGTGCGTATGAGACCTTTCTTCTCGCCCCAAAAGTGTCATTTCACATATTGAGTGCCAAGCACCTAGTGTAAAAATACTATTTTTGCTTGACTACTATATACAACATGCGCTAGCGTACTCACCTTGTAAGCAAACGATTACTCATTTGCCGTTGACCCATAAAGTTCGGTAAGACCCGTGGCGCACCCTGCCAAATGGTATTGCGAAATTAGTTTGGGCTCCTTGAGGAGGAAATATGACTTTGAAGGCCAGATTGGAAGTCATTCTTGGGCTGCTGATATTGTTCGCGGGAACCTGTGCCGCGCAGTTCACCAGCAGTGTCCAAGGCAGTGTGCAGGATCCCTCGGGCGCGATGGTTCCCAAGGCAACTGTCACCCTTTCGAACAATGGGACGGGAGCGTCCAGAACCGCCACTAGTGGTGAAAACGGAGATTTCCGCTTTCTAAGCCTGGCGCCTGGCGCATACAAACTCAAGGTCGAAGCCTCTGGCTATTCGGTCTCAGAAACGGACGTCACTCTCTTGACTGAGCAAAACCTGAACGTGCCCATAACCCTCAAGGTGGGCGCAGTCACCGAAGCCGTCACGGTCACGACAGAGAGTCCTCTGGTTGATACCGCTGACAGCCGGACCCAGCTCACGCTTGAGAACCAGGCAGTGGCACAGTTGCCCATCGTCGGTCGAAACCTGGTCACGCTGGTCACGATGGCGCCTGGAGTCTCTGGATTGGGAACGAGCAGTTCGGGAAGTCCGGCTTCAGGCGTTGATAATTACTCCACCGAAGAACAGGTTGACGCCAGTGCGAACGGTCAGGGCCAGAACAATAACCAATACGTGGTGGATGGCCTCGATGTTACCAGCGGAATCCGCCAAGGCGTATTGAATCTTACCCCGCAGCCGGCCGCGGTCCAGGAGACCAGCGTTCAGGTCAATACGTTTAGCAGTGAATACAGCCGTGCCGCGGGCCTGCAAACCATGTTTACGACGAAATCAGGTACGGACCAGTTTCATGGTTCAGCTGAAGACTACTTCAACTACCAGAAGATGTTTGCCAGCCAGCACTTCGTGGGCTTCCCATACGCGCCATTTCACTCCAACAACATGGATTTCGCGATCGGCGGTCCGATCTTCCCGCATCACAACAGCTTCTTTTATTTTGCCGTTGAACCCCTACGGTCATCATCAAGCGCAGGCGGCTCGGTGACTTTTGCCGACCCTCAGTTCACCAGCTTCGCGCAAGCTAATTTCCCCAACACGGTGGGTACTCATATTTTGAGCACCTACCTGCCATCCGGAATAACTGGCGCGACGGTTTCGCAAACAGCGCAGGACATTTTCGGCAATGCCGCGGGCGGTTGCGGCACCACGGCTGGGCAGAACGGAGTTCCGTGTAACTTGGGAATGATCGATTCCGGAAACTTCGGCGCAACCTCGGTGCGCAACGGCACGCAATATTTTGCCCGCATCGACCAGGGATTCAAGAAAGACCGGTTGTACGTCAGTTTGTTCCGTACACTTTTGCTGACGGGCGCGCCCTCCCCCATGACGCAATTTTCTGCGTTGAACAATACCTGGCAAGTTGCCGGGCAGGTGGCTTGGACGCACACCTTCTCACAATCAACTCTCAATGAATTCACTGCGGGCCAGAGCCGAGTGGAAGGCGTGCTGGGTACTGGAGCGAAGGATTATACAGTGCCCTCAATCTCCGTAAACGGAATCAACGTCGATTCCGGCCAAGCCTATGGCGTGGGCTTCGCTCAAGGAGATTTCATTCAACATAACTACCACTGGCGCGACGTGCTCACACACGTGCAGGGGGCGCACGCTCTGAAATTTGGTTACGAGGGATGGTACGGAGACGACGTCGAGCCATTCCAAGGGCCGTGGTCGCAGCCAAAATTCTCCTTCGATAATTTGCTGCAGTTGGCAAATGATGATCCGAATAACGAAAACGGAATCTATTACAATCCCGCGACCGGTAAAGAGCAATTGTGGAATTGGGATGCCGCCTCCCGAACCTTCGGGCTTTTTGTGGAAGACACATGGAAGGCGAGAAAGAATCTGACGTTGACCCTCGGTCTGCGTTATGACGACAGCGGAAACCCATGGTCGAAGAGCGCATCGACAGTATTCGGGAACTTTTATCTGGGTACTGGCGATACTGAACAGCAGCAAATTGCAAACGGCTACGCCAAGGCCACTCACAATGCGCTGTTGCACTCAGTCAATAATTTGTTCAGCCCCCGTGTTGGCTTTGCATGGGACGTGACTGGCAGCGGCGACACCGTGTTACGTGGCGGATTTGGCATATATAACAACTGGCTGACGCAAGCAAACGTGCAAGAAGAATTCCGCGGCAGCCCCCCGGGAGAAGTGAATCCGAACTTTGTTAGAGGTGGGACACCGACCGCGGATGCTCCTATCTTCGTTCTTGGTACCAGCAGTAAGCCGCCTTTTGGATTCACATTTCCGACATTTCAAGGTGGGCTTAACGCCCAAGGTGGAGTTGTCGGCGCCAGTTTTGCGATCGGCGGGATCAATCCGCTGCTGAAATCTCCGAAAGCAGATCTCTGGGCAATATCAGTCGAGAGGAAACTTACGAGAGTTTTCGCGGCTAGTGTCGGTTATAACGGCTCGCACTCTTACGACATCGTCAGCAATGGCAACGGCACTGGTATTGTCAGCTACGGTACCGATATCAATGTCAAACCGGGCGACCTGATCAACCAAATGAACAATAGCCCGACCGCGCTGATCCCGAATCCGACTCGACTGAATCCCAGCTTTGGCGCAATTACCTATTCCGCCAACGACCGTTACGGCAATTACGATGCAGTGTTCTTCGATGTCAAAGGTCGCTTTTCGCGCGGCTACATCGATGCTTCTTACACCCGATCGCGTTCGAGAGATGATGCGCTGGCCTACCCTGATCCGTTTAACCCTGCACAGTTCTACGGACCTTCAAATTTTGACGTGCCTAACCGCTTCTCGCTCAGCTTCAACTATTCGTTGAAAGGCTTGAATGGAGGCGACGGCGTAGTAGGCCACCTTACCGGCGGATGGGGCCTTAGCGGTACCAGTGTCTACCAGTCCGGTTATCCCATTACTGTAGGAAATCAAAACAGCTTTGTGGCAGTATGCCAGTCTGGTGCGTTTAGCAACAGTACCGGGTGCTCAGCTGCGGACCCGGCGGTTGCATACGCTCCGGGTAGCGGCGACTACAACGGCGACGGGGACAGCCAGATAAATGGCGTCGGATTGGATTATCCCAATGTGGTCAGTTACAAACAGTCCTCCGATAACAGGGCTTGGCTTGTTGGAGCATTTCCTCGAAGCGACTTTGCCATCCCGACCTTCGGCCAGGAAGGCAATGAAAAACCGCAACAGTTCCGCGGGCCAAATTTCATTGAATCCAGTATCAACATTTACAAGGACACGCGAATTACGGAGCGCGTCAACTTCCAACTCCGATTCGAGATCTTCAACCTGTTTAATCGGGCAAACTATGCCTGGAACGGAAATGGCTCGAATGGCGGAGGCGTTGACGTAAATCTGCCCGACGGGAATTTTGGTGCGGCTACAGCATCGCATGAGCCGCGGTTCTGGCAGCTGGGAGGAAAGATCTCCTTCTGAGATCAGGTACTGCGATACGGGGGCTGGCCTGGCGGGTTGGCCTCCGGTTTTTTGAACGTTTGCCTTTTGACCATGCCGGCTAAAGTAGTTATGACCGGGCGATCGATTCCCTGCTGTCTCGTTGTTCTTCTGCTTGACGCTTTTCTCTCGCTTCCTGCGTCTTCGCAATCAACATCTGTCGACAATCTAAAAACTCGGGAGACGAGCTTATACGCCAATGCTCATTCCTACGTTGACGAACCGCTGCCGGAACTCAAAAAAACGGTTCACGAACTGGCAAAATTGCAGCCAGCTCCTGGCGACGAAGAACTCCCCGGCCTGCTCCAGAAAGTTGGGACTACAGCGGACGACCTGTTGCGAGGGGTGCCTGACCTGATATCCGATGAAACCGTGAGTCAGTCTCAATACACTTTGTCACAGGGGAGTATTCCCGGTTGCGTAGGGTCGGGTTGTTACCTTCCGGGAAGCAATACGGTGATAGACAACAAATTCAATTATCTGATTCTTTCTCACCCGGCAAAGGATAGCCGGCAATTGCTTCAGGAATACCGCACCGGCACTAATGGCAAGCCCGTTCGGCAGGGAGTGGAGACACCAAACTTTCAAGGTTTTGTCGTAGCGTGGATTATCTTCTCCTCGCCGAATCAGGTGGAGTCGCGTTTTCGGTACTTAGGGCAACAGCAAATTGATGGACATAAGACATTCGTCATCGGCTTCAGACAGATTCCGGGCTCGGTTGAGTCACCGGGAGTGATTGTGGACGGCGCCGAGTCTGTGCCGATGCTTTTGCAGGGCATTGCCTGGATCGACAAGGATAATTTCCGCATTGTCCTTTTGCGCACTGATCTTCTGGCTTCGATCCCCGGGCTTCGCATGCGAAAGCAAACCGCAAACATTCTCTTTTCATCAATCCACATATCAGGGATGGACTCAGATTTGTGGCTTCCGACAACCGTACGCATGGAAATGGACGCGCGGGGACAGTACATCCAGGAGCAACATAAATATTCCAACTATCGGCTGTATCGCTCAAAGACCCGAATCATCTTTCCACCAGATAATTGAACCTGACCTCAAAATGCATTAAGGTCACAGACAAGGCTTCGATCCTGCGCAGTCGGGGAGCTGAATCAATTCGAACCCGTGTCACTACTATTGTTTCACTGGTCCTTGTTTGTTGCCTCTGGGCCCACTCTCAGGCCAATCAAATAGAACAGATCGCGTCGGCATTACAGCAGAGCGATTTCGAGCTTGCACTCCAACGGCTCGGCCCGGCTCTACGAAATTCTCCCAACGATCCGAAATTATGGGCCATGCAAGGCACCGCATTCTCCGGCGAGCACCGCGACAAAGAGGCATTGGCGTCATTCAACAAGGCTCTGAAGATTTCTCCGGACTATCTGCCAGCACTCACTGGTGCGATACAAATCGAATTTGACTCCGGTAATATTTCCGCAATTCCCCTGCTGAAACGAGCGCTTCGCCAGAGACCTTCAGACCAAACTAGTCACGGCATGCTTGCGGTGCTGGAGTATCAACAAGGAAATTGCGCTGCGGCGGTCCCGCATTTTGAGAAATCCTCTTCCCTTTTTGACGCTCGTCCAAGCGGGTTGCACGCATACGGAACCTGCCTGGTGAAGCTAAAACAATTTGACCGTGCAGTCAGTGTGTTTGAGAAAACAGTGGCGCTGAATCCGAATGACGCGCAGGAAAGACGCGTGCTGGCATCAGTCCAGCTGATGGCCCACCAACCGCAGGGTGCCGCCGCCACCCTCGAACCTCTGTTGGCATCCGGAAACGCTGATGCCCGCACGCTGGAACTGGTGGCCAGCGCATATGAAGATGCCGGCGCCACGGACAAAGCTGTCGCCTCGCTCCGGCAGGCAATTCTCGTCGATCCTAAAGATGTACAGCTGTATCTCGACTTCGCCTCTTTGTGCGTTACCCATCAATCGTTCCAGGTTGGAATTGATGTGGTGAGTGATGGGATCACTCAGCTACCGGACTCGGCGCAACTGCATTTCGCGCGAGGCGTGCTTTACGTACAGCTCGCAAACTATGACAGAGCTGAATCAGATCTGCAGAAGGCGTATGAATTGGATCCTAACGAGTCGCTGACGGCAGCTGCACAGGGATTGCTTGCAGTGCAGCAGAACGATCTCGACCGAGCCCTGGCCGATGTGCAGCAAAAATTAAAACGTAAACCGAATGATCCACTTTTGCTTTACCTGCAGGCGGATGTTCTGGCCCAAAAAGGCGCGGAGCCGGGCAGCTCTGAGTTTCAAACGGCCCTGCAATCCGCTCGCAAAGCTGCAGCCCTGCGTCCCTCACTCGGCCCTGCTCATGCAGTGCTTGCCAAGCTTTATGTAGATGCCGGGCAAAATATACTTGCGATAGAACAATGCCGCAAGGCCATCGAGATTGATCCCAAAGATCAAACATCGCTATACAGGTTGATTCAGACACTGCGAAAGACTGGCGAGACAAGTGAAATTCCCGCATTATTAAAACGGTTGGCTCAACTGCGGCAGCAAGACGCAAAAGAAAAGAAGCAGCATTACCAATACAAAGTGGTTGAAGGCGACACTCAATAATTTTTAGTGTCGCTGGATCGGCCGAATGAAAGCTGAAACTACGGCTGGCTTGGCTGCGCAGATTCGTACAGGCGATATCGATTTCCCGACGCTTCAGCTTGGCGCGCCTGTTGACGCAGGACAGCAAGACGTTTGACCAGCGTGGGCAATTCGCCCTTGCTATCCTTCCCACTCTGCCTCAGCGCCTGAATCAAATGATAAAGAGCTTCCTGGTCGGATGAATTTTCTGCGAGCGCCCGCCGAGATTGCACAATTGACTTATCAATTTCTCCCGATTTCAGATACAGATTTCCCAAAAGATCGTAGGCAAGGACAAAATCAGCTCTCAGCTGCTCAGCGCGAGATGCTGCGGCAATTGCATCCTTGAATTCTGGCGAACCGGGATCGGCGCCTTTCTGAAAGAGAATATCCGCTTCCAGGTAATGCAAGAATGCGTCGTTAGGGTGCTCCTTCAGCCGGCCTCGCACTGTCGTCAGGGCCTGTTCGAGATTGCTTTGCTGCATTTGCGCCAGCCCTTCGGCAACTGCTCCTGAACTTTGCGTTGGATCCAACTGACTCGCCTTCTCGAAATCGGCCTCGGCTTTTTCATATTGACCCAACTGGATCAAAAGTACCCCGCGTGCAACGAATAGTTGGGCGGCAGCAGGAATTTCCTTCAAGCCTAGGTCAACCATATCTACGCCTACCTGGAACGACTGGTGCGCGAAAGAAATGGCGACAAAATCCACGTAGTATTTGATCTTTTTGGGATCCAGCACAATTGCCTGACGGAGGTAAGTAACAGCCTTCGGTGTTTCCCCTGATTCTTCATATGCTGAAGAAGCTAAATCCAATACGTCAGGATCGACCGGAGTTGCGTCAAGTAGCGGCTGCAGCGTTTCGACCGCTTCCCTTGCGTTGTGTATTGCCAACTGGACTACGGCGAGGTTGTATCGGGAGTGCGGATCGTCAGGTTGCAGAGCCTGAAGCTGCTGAAAAACCGGCAGGGCGTCTGCAGCTTTGTCGAGATTCATTAAGCAGGCGCCGTATTGTGCTAGCGCGGACGGCTGAGAGGAAATCAGCTGCCAGCTCACACGAAAATGTTCAACGGCCGAGGCGCAATCGTGTTGCTTATAGTTCACAACTCCAAGCATTGCATTTGCCGTGGGATCGTGGGGCCGGAGCTTCACCACCCGTTCGAGCAGCGGCAGCGCGCGCTTGCTCTCTGCCCTATATTCCAACTCGGCGGCGCCTTCGAGCGCGGGGAGGTAATCGGGCGAGATAGCCAGTGCGCGGTTATAAGCGATGAGCGCGTCGTGTTTTTGGCCAAGTTCGGAGAGAGCGATTCCCTGGAGAGCCCACAGCTTGGGATTCTTCGGCGACTGTTGCGTTACGGATTGCGCCAGTTGGAGCGCCTGCTGATAATTGTGCTCACGTAAAGCCGATTCGATAGCGCCAGTGGACGTCGGCGGAGCCGGATTCTGCGCCGAAACAAAGACCGAGATCGCGCAGAGGAGAGACACGAACCACGCGTTTCTCAATCGCGCCAAGAAGGGGGACATAGATTAATGGATCCGTCACACGAGAGTAAAAGGAATCTCAGCTGAATTGGGCCGTCACTTCAAACCTCTTCTCGTGTTCGGTTTTGATTATGACAGTATCTCTATTGGGTCCGCCAAGGCTTGCGGAACGCCCATTCACCGTGACCTGGCCTGGGGTATTGTTTTTGGGTAATCGTATCTTGAGCTGAATTTCCTGCGGCTCTCCGACACGTTCCAACTCGACCGTTGCATGGACGGCCTTGGCTGAAGACGCCATCTTCAAACTCACCTTTCCCCAGCGAGTCGGCGCGCCATCGATTCTGATCTCCTTGCCAGAACCGATCCACTCCCGCGGAATTCCTTTCGCACAATAAAGCCGGTCCTCATCAGAGTCTTCAAGCACCAGCATCCAGCGGACCAGCAGCGGAATCGTCAATTGCGCCGGAATACAGAACAGAGCGTTGTCACCATCGATGCCCGCGACCTCCCCGGCGACCCAACTGCCGCGAGTATGGTCGTGGAAGCGGTGGGAATAAAGGAAGAGCAGGAACTCTTCAATCCGATCCATACGCAAGAGCGCCTGGGCGTGGCCGTAGGAGATGAACCCCAGAATATCGCGACCATCAGGATGCGGCGGCTCTACATTCGCCAGCACGCCGAGCGTAGTCGCGCCATAAGCACGCAGGCAATTCAAAATCAGGTTGGTCATATCTGCAGGCAGGACGTCCGCCTGCAACAGCTCGGCGTAGCCGCGATGCGGCCATTGCTGCGGGCTCGGATGCTCCTTCTGCATGGATTCCCAGAAGGTAAGCGTGGTCCCGGGGTATGCGCCAACATAAGGCGGGCTCATATCATGGCGAATATTTTTGTTTATGCTCGCAACCACCGCTGACTTCAAATCTGCGCTACGCTTCTCCCAATCGATAACCTGCTGTTTCGCCGTCGCCGCAGCTCCAATTTTCATCCAGACGCGACTGATGTCTTTAAGCCCGCGGGCTGCGAATGCATTATTCGCGTAGTAGGGTAACCACCATATGTCGGGCTTGGGCATAAGACAAGAATCTGACTCACTCCAGCCGTGGATGAGTCCGTGCCCCACGTCGTCCGCAGGAAGACGCAGACTTTCATCGTGCATTGCGCACAGCATCGTAATTGTGGCTTGAATTTTAGGACTGTGTTTCAGCAACAACTGTCGATCGCGCGTGTAATTGAAATAACGCGCCAGCAGCGATAGAGTCATGCCGAATTGCGCAGTCTCCGGGCCGCGCATGTTGATCATGCCTTTTGCGTCGACAAAATGCGTGAAGTAGTTATCAATCACCGCCCTCGCCATTTCGAACCGGCCCCACTCAAGATTGGCGTAAACGGAACTGGTGAAAATATCCTGAAAGCCGTCGTATTCGGAACCGTAATAGTCGCGGTCGACCGCGCCGTATTTCGGGTACACACCCTCGGGCCGGACCATGAGCTCCTTTGCGAAGGCATGTTTAGACATGTCGATCCAAACGTCCTCTGGAAGGGATGTGGGAACGAAGTCGTGAAGAAGATTTTCCCAATATCCCGCAAAAACCAGCAGGGCGCGGTAAAAATCTTCCGGCGCGGGATTGCTTCGATTCGGCGGAAATGCCGGATAACTATAGCCGTACATCACCTTGGTGATTTTGCCGTTTTCAACCCGCGCCGTGCGATGCCACGTTTGCACGATGAATTTGTCGTTAGCTTCAGTGTCGCCAAAAACAATCACTTCGTCATAGGCAGTGTCTGAGATTGGCATGACTTTCCGCACTGCCGGCATCCAGGCGCCGATCAATCCGTCCAAACGCTTTTGGCCCTTCTTTCGATTGTCGTCGGGAAAGAACTGCACCGGGTGATAAGTTCGAGTGCTGCCGGTGGCGAATACCGGCATGGTGTCGGAGCATTCTCTGGTTCCAACAAATGTATCCCAGGGTAGTCGCCAACTCGGGCCCGGGCTCTGCACCGAGCCTAATGGAGGAGCTGCAGATTTAACCTGCTCGGGATCAGGGTCGTCTCCTCTCTCAAGTAGCCGCTCGGCAAGCAGATCGCGTGGGGAAAGGCCAATTTCCTTCAGGCTTAGTCCCAAGTATGGGGTAGTTTCTTCCGCAAACGAAGCCTCTGCACTTTTTCTGAATACACGCGCACCCGCAGAAGAAACAAACGTGATTACTCCCTCCCGTGTGCGCAGGTCTTCGTAGAGACTCCATTCATCACCGTTCAATTTGAATTGACAGATGTGGGTGTGACCTTCGAGGTTGGCGGCTTCCGCACGAATAAGACTCCCTTTAAGCGCCTCAAGAGACGATGAATTTTCATCTTGGCTCGCGGACTGCTTAGCCAGAAGGGCGGCTGCGCTGGTAAATGCGCTGCTTTTAAGAAATCGTCTGCGATCCATGATTCTCCTGATTTCTGCGCCGGCGACGCAGGGTTTTACCGCAAAAAACGCCAACGTGCCCTGCCAAAGTTAAAGTTGAACTTCAACTGGCCTGCCGGTGAATTCCAGGCTCCGCCTGGTTTCATTCATCGTTACTTCGATATTTCGGGAAAGCGGTGGCAGCATTTTCGACCCTGTGGCAAGCCGCAAAGTGAGCACGCGTCGCGAGTCATTCCACTGCATTTCGATTCCCATCCATTCCCCCTTGCGGTAGTCGAAAGATTTTCCGTCATCGTCATAAAGAAGGAATGACCCGTCTTGACCGGGATAGATCGAGATCGAAAAAGGACCCGTAGAGGCTTCGCCGGTATGCTGCTTCACGGGCCCGAGAGGCAGAATCGATCCTGCGCGTACGTAGAGCGGCATGGTTTCGAGATCGATTTCGCGGGTGATTTCGCGGCCGCCTTCTTTTCGCTCGCGCGTCCAGAAGTCGTACCAAACTCCGCGCGGAAGATAGATCTGGCGAGAAGTGGCGCCCTTCTCAACAACTGGCGCTACCAGTAGGTCTCTGCCCCAGAGATATTCGTCGTCGCGCCCGATTGCCTTGGGATCATCGGGATAGTGCAGCCAAAGAGCGCGCATGAGGGGAAGACCTGTAACCGTGCATTCGCGGACGGCGCTGTAGATATAAGGAAGAAGCCGGTAGCGCAGTTCAAGATACTTGCGGCAAATGGGCTCGACCTGCGAATTGTGCAGTTCACTTGCGTCGGGAATTGCCGCCCCTTCATACCGACTGATTTCCATCGGGCCCGGATCGCCGGTGTTCCACCCCCACGGCAGACGAAGCGTCCAGTTGCGGCCATGACAACGAAATAGAGGACAAAACGCTCCAAACTGAAACCAGCGCAGATAAAGTTCGGCGGTGAATTCCTTGGTCGGAACAAATCCGCCAATATCGGTGCCCCAATACGGAATGCCACTCAATCCAGTGTTAATACCAATGGGGATATGCGTCTTCAGCGTCTCCCACTTCGAATAGACGTCACCCGACCACAAAAATGAGGCGTAGCGTTGCATTCCGGCGTAGCCATTGCGATGCAACGCATAGGGCCGCTCGTTCGGGCGGTCAATCTGCGGGCCTTCCCAATACATGCGATTGCGCACCAGACGAGAGGCAATGTCGAGCGGATCACCTTCATCCGGCCACCAGCCGTCGACGCCCATCGCAAAATCTTTGCGGTGGGCGTCCCAATAGCAACCGGCCTCTTCCTCGTCGAAAGTTGAAAGCTGGCAATGGTCGTGGACCGATCCGCTAAGCTTGTCGGTCAAAATAACTGCGTGCAGCACCACTTTGAAATTGTCGCTGTGCAGCTGATCAAGAACAGTTTTGGCATCAGGAAAGACATTCGAATTCCAGGCGAACGAACCGTTTTCTGTATTCCAGCCGGAGGGACAAAAGCCAGTGCCCAAATAAATCAGCGCGTCGCAGGGTAATTTCTTTTCGCGGAAGGTCTTGGCTTCAGCAAGCACCTCTTCCCTGCTGGCTAAGGTGCGGTGCGATTGCTGATATCCGAGACTCCAGAGCGGCGGGAGTTCGGGATTTCCAGTAAGACGTGCATATTCCGCCATGATCACAGCGGGATCTGTCGAAGACACGAAGAAAAGATCGAGTGGCAAAGCAGCGTCAGGCGACTTGGGATGAAATTTGCTTTCAGCAGCTGTGAAGTCGAAGGTGCCGAAAGGCTGGTGAATGAACATCGCCCATCCGGCAGTGCCGATGATCCAGGGAATCGGAACGCGCCCGCCATGCGTTCCTAGCTTGTAGCCGCCCTGGCCGCTGCGCATCTCATCGATCGAACCGCGACGATCAAATTGCGGGCCGCCTTCACCCAGGCCGAGCAGCGGCGAATCCCCGGTCACAAAAGACAGAGATCCGGTTTGTGGATCGATGCCAAGCTTTTGAATCTGCTGTCCGTGAGAGTTGGAGATACGAAATGACAGCGCGTCAGAAATAATTTCAATATCAAGTTCGCCGCATTTGACCTGCTCACGATTAAAGGCGCCACGGAAGCGAGCAAGCGGCTTTCCCCAATCGCTTCGAACGAGAGAACCGTCATTTGCAACCAGGCCGGTCCCATCCGGCAGAACCGTAAGACGGAATGTGTGCGGACTCACGCTGGTGATTTGAATCTCGACGTCGCGGCCGGCAACACGCATTTCTTTCGCCTGCGCCTTCAGGCTCAAAGGAAGTGCCGCAGTTGCCGACACAGCGCCCATTGCCTTTAAAGCCTGTCGTCGGCTGAGTCGCTTAATCATGTTAAAAGGGGGGGTTGCTTTCATCATCTTCGTCTTCGCGAAGGCCCCAAATCGCTCTCAGAAAGCGCGAAGCCGCTTGGTGGAGTGACCCCCAGCAGATATTGCACAAAATAATCCCATCGACGCCGAATCAGGTACGGCGAATGCGGTCCGCTTTCGCCATGATACATATTCGGTACGAACAGCATGTCGAAGTTCTTGTTCGCATTCATCAACGCATCGGCAAAGCGGATGGTTTCAACCGGATGCACGTTGTCATCAATGTCGCCATGCTCAATCAGAAGATGCCCTTGCAGACGCGGTGCCATGGTTACATTCGACTGCTCCGCGTAATCATTCCCGATGGGATAACCCTGGTAGACTTCGTTCCACCACGCTTTATCGAGTCGGGCATCATGATCGCCCGAGATCGAAACGCCAACCTTGTAGAACTCCGGGAACACTAACATGGCGTGCGCGGCCCCATAGCCGCCTGCAGAAGTGCCGAAGATCCCCACGCGCTGAGCATCCATATATGGAAACCGCTCAGCCATTTGTTTAATCATGGCCACGTGGTCTTCGAAAGCTCCCCCGAGATTTCTATAGGAAAAAAGATGAAATGCGTGTGAGCGTCCAGCGGTCCCCCGGCCGTCGATCATCACTACTACAAAACCAAGCTCGGCCGTCGACTGCAGGCGCAGCATTCCTGCGAATGTTTTAGGAACGAAGAAATCCTGTGGTCCGGTGTAGACATGCTCGACCACCGGATATTTTTTTGCAGGATCGAAGATTCGATGGCCGCCAGATCAGCCCATAAAGATCGGTGACGCCATCGGCGGCTTTGCCTTGAAACGGTTCGGGAAACTTCCAGCCGGTGCTCTGCAATCCACTGACATCGGTCTTTTCGAGAACCCGAACCGGTGAACCATCTTGCGATTTTCGCAATACAGACTCACCCGGCAGGTCTGACGCGCGAATAGTTATCGACGAAGAATTTTCCATCAGGAGATACGCTGACCGAGTGGTTTGCATTCTCAGGAGTCAGCAGCGTAAGTCCTTTTCCGTCAAAGCCAACGCTGTACAAATGTGTCTGGTAAGGGTCTTCGCCCTTTTCGCGGCCTCCAGCCAGAAAAAAAACGTGCCGCGTCTTCTCGTCCACGTATTCAATCTGACGCACAACCCAAGACCCTTGTGTCACCTGGTTCTCTAGCTGTCCGTTTTTGCCATAAAGGTAAAGATGGTTCCAACCATCCCGCTCAGACGCGATCAGCAATTCGGCAGTCTGGTGGTCGAAGCGGTAAAAGGTTTCGCCAGGATCCACGTACTCTTTCGAGGATTCACGAAGAACAACTTTTTGTTCTCCAGTATCGGGATCGATGGTCCGGATTTCTTTCGTCTTGAACCCGCGCTCGTCATAGTCGTAGAAAATTGTCTTGTTGTCCGGCGACCACTCGAAACCTGGACCGTCTTGAAACGGCAACTCGATCGGCGGACTCTTCACATCAATCCGTTTGCCCGATTCAACGTCGAAGATGATGGGCTCAGCTTGCGGAAGCACCTCGCCAGGCAGCGGATATACGACTGTATATGCCTTCGGTCTCAACTGGCCGGGAGGAACGAATTGAATGCTGGTGAAGCGACCCGCATCTCGGGAATCGATGCGGTAGGTTATGAATTTGGATGAATCGGGAGACCAGAACACCGCCGCCGGTTGCGTAATATCCTCAGTTCCCTGATCTGTTAAGAGGCGAAGCGATGGCAGCGGCGTCGCATAATCTAATCCCTCCACGCCATCATGCGTCAGCTGAACCGTGGTTCCTGTAGAAATATTCTTGAGATAAAGATTGTGTTCCTTGACGAACGCGTTCCATTTTTTGTCAGGCGAAAGTGCGTCCTCAGAGCCTTCACCAGCATCTGGCTTGCATTCGTAATTCGCCAGCGTGCAGGTCCAATGTGATTTTTCCAGTTCGAAGCTGACGGATTTCTGATCCTCCGCGAACTCGATCGTGTCGAATGGCAGATCGGACGCGGAAATCTCCTTCTTAGTTGAATGAGAAAGCGCAGACGCCAGTCGCGCGTGATCAAAGGCTGTCGTTACAGTGTTGTGGTCGGCGTCAACCACGATGAACTCGCTCCCTTGCGGACTCTCCTTGTGATACCAAAACCGGTTGGTCTTATCGATCCAGTGCGCCGAAACTTCCGCAACGTAGATGGAATGCCGCAAGTTGCCGGGAAGAAAACGCTGCGCCCGCTGATAATCTTCCAGAGTTCCCTGCGCCAGGGCAAAGCGCGCGGCGTAAAGCAGGGTCAGCAGCACAAAAACTGAAATGCAAGATGTGAAGTTGAAGGAATCTTTCAGGCGTGGGTCTGGCACCGATTATGTATATTGTATACAGAACATACTGTCAACACTTTACCATCATCTTTCGAAAATATTTTGCTTCATCGCCTTGCTATTGGGATTTACTACCAACCATAAGACGAGAACCACTAACCCGCTACTTCTAATCGTTGTTGATGAACCACCGGTTCCCGGGTCATCTCCCCATCGATCATGCGCCAGATTCCCAGCGGGTTCGCGTCCTTCAGTTCGTCCGGCAACGCTGAGTCAGGAGATCCCTGAAAGCAGACCGGCCTCGAGAACCGATAGATGGCCTGGGTTCCGACGGATGTGGAGCGCCCATCAGAAGTCGCGGGAAACGGGCCACCGTGCACCATCGCGTGGGACACCTCAACGCCGGTTGGAAAACCATTAAAAACTAAGCGTCCCACTTTATTTTCCAGAATTGCGATGAGGTCACCGAAATCACGCAGGTCTTCTTCAGTGCCGTGAATCGTTGCAGTCAAGTGCCCTTCCAGCCGGCGGGCGATTTCGAGAACTTCATCGCGCCGGGAGTGGCGCACGAGCAAAGTTGAAGGACCAAAAATCTCGGCTGAGAGTTCCGGGTCTTTAAGAAACGATTGCGCGTCGGTTTCGAAAAGCACGGCTGTGACCGCTGTGTGGCCACTTTGTGCTGGCACCGCTTCGGCCAACAGTCTGAGATTCGATTTATTCCTCCGACTCTTAATTCCCTCTTCGTAAGAAGATCTGATCCCTTCAGTCAACAAATGAAAACCCGCGGTCTCTTTTACGGGGTGATGCAAACGCTCCAGAAGCTGCACTGCGTCAGCACCTTCGGGCAGAAAAACCATTCCTGGTTTGGTGCAGAACTGGCCCGCGCCGAGGGTGAATGAACCGTGGAGTCCAGCTGCGATCTTCTCGCTGTTCTGCCGTAAGGCTGCGGGCAGGATGAATACCGGATTGGTGCTGCTCATTTCACCATAAAACGGAATCGGCTCCGGGCGACTCGAGGCCAGCCTCATCAAAGCGATGCCACCCTGTCGCGATCCGGTGAAGCCTGCAGCTTTGACGAGAGGGTGCTGCACCAACGCACTTCCGACGTCATTGCCGCCATCGAAGAGTAAAGAGAACACTCCCTCCGGCAAACCGCACTGCCGCACCGCCTGGCGTACCGCCTCTCCAACCAGTTCGCTGGTTCCTGGGTGCGCAGGATGCGCCTTTACGACGACTGGATTCCCCGCCGCCAGCGCCGACGCCGTATCTCCTCCAGCTACCGAAAATGCCAGCGGAAAATTGCTGGCGCCAAATACGACGACGGGGCCCAGCGGCCGCAACATTGAGCGAATGTCGGGCTTCGGAAGCGGTTTTCGCTCGGCATCGGCGCGATCAATTCGAGCCGTGAGCCAGGAACCTTCTTCGCTGATCTCCGCGAAAAGACGGAGTTGGCTGCATGTGCGCCCGGTTTCTGATTGCAACCGTCCTTTGGGCAAAGCGGTCTCAAGTTCCGCACGCTCGATCACTTCAGGCGCCACTGCCTCGATATTGGTGGCGATCTGCCGTAAAAGCTTTCCTCTCTGTTTTCCAGAAATGCGCGAGTAACTCGCGAAGGCGTCATCTGCCAGACTCACCGCCCGATCAACCTCTTCAGCGCTTGCCGAGAAGTATTGTGGATCGAGCGGCGCTCCGGTTTTCGGGTTCCGTCCACAGAAAGTGAAAGGTGTCTGTGAACCGTCCCCAAAGCCGAGAATCGATTTACCAGTTAATTTCAAACTTGACTCCATTATTTTGCGGGGACCGTCTGACCATTCGCCGCCTGTGGCCGCATCCGCAATGAGTTTCTGATTGTCTTCTGGGTCTCTTCCAGTTTAGCTCCACTCAATTCCAATCTTGGAGGACGCACCCGAGGATTACCCATACCCACTTCCATCTGGACCAGTTTGATCAGTTGCACAAACTCAGGCACAGTATCCATTCGCAGCAAAGGCAGGAACCAACGATACAGATCGAAGGCTTTGTCGCGCTCGCAATTCATCGCATAGTCAAAAAGATCTACGGACTCGCGTGGCAGCGCATTGGCCAGTCCGGCGATCCACCCTTTTGCGCCTACGCCGATCCCCTCGATAATCGCGTCGTCTACACCGACCGCGATTTCCAATCGATCACCGACCAGAGCTCGAATGGCGCTGACCCGCCTGGCATCCGTACTCGATTCCTTCACCGATTCCAAATTCGGATGTTCTTCGGCCAATTCCTGAATCTGCTCGGGAAGGAAATCGGTACCGTAAGCAACAGGATTGTTGTACAAGATGCAGGCCAGGGGAGTGGCGCGAAAAACTGCAGCCACATGGGTCTTCATTTCACGCCAGTCGCCCTGATATACGTAGGGTGGCAGGACCATCAACCCGTCGCAGCCCGCATCGGCGGATTCCTTGGCAAGCGCAACCGCTTCGGAAGTTGATAGCGCTGAGATGGAAGCGAGCACTGGCGCACGTCCCCGCACTGCCGCGACGCAGTTTCGTAATATCTGGACCTTTTCTGCAAGAGACAAGGTTGCGCCCTCGCCAAGAGAGCCCAGCGTCACAATACCGGTGCATCCATTGTCAAGGAGCCAACGACAGTGCTTCGCCATGAAGCCGTGGTCGACTTCAAGATTGGCGTCAAAAGAAGTTGTGATTGCAGGCATTACGCCGTTCCAGTTCATTGCGGTCCTCGCATCTCGCAGTACTCGGGATCAACATCGCGCAGCATCGCGCCAAGACTTTCCACTCTGGCCGGGAAAATGGGAGGGCGAACGGAATCCGGCGACCAACCAAAGAGAAACTCCGTTTGGGGTCCGCATACCCGCCCCTGGCACGGCCCCATACCACAACGGGTCTGCAGTTTCGCCGCTCGCCACGATGTTTGCGCTTTCAACCGGCCATAGGTGACATCTTCGCAGCGGCAGAGAATGGTTTCTGCAACCGCGAGTTCTTTCAACTCGGGACGAAGCGCAAAAGTCCGGTCGAGTGCATCGGCAAATTTCCGCAACCTCTGCCTGATCGGGAAAAAGCGTCGCGCAAGATCTCCTTGTCCCGCCGCGGCATGACCTGCAATTTGTCCCTCTACCACCGAGAGTTCGACTCCACCAATTCCGGTAGGTTCTCCGGCGCAGAAAACCCCTGGAAGTGAGGTTTGCTGAACCTGGTCGACTTCTACCAAGCCTTGCCGCAAGCGGCATCCCAGGAGCGCGGCAAGTTCAGCGTTGGGGATCAGATGAAATCCGCAGGCTAAAAAATCACAGGCAATTTTTTCGATCTTGCCCCCGCGTGAGATCGAAACGGTCTTCAACGCACCGCCGCCTTCAGCCGCAACCGGCCATGAACTCGTGACGAATGGCACGCCGGTCAACTGCTTGCGCAACGACCTTCCTTGCGCGATCTTGTCTCGATGTTTCAGAAGGAAGAATCCGAACTTCGCCAGCGTCCAGAAGGACGCTTGTTCGCAGACCATGGCGACTTCGGCGTCATGCGCGCGCAAGTACGCAGCCACGGCTAGTAGTAAGGGCCCAGTGCCGGCGACCAGAACTTTTTTGCCGGCGATCGAATACCCTGATTTAACTAAGGCCTGGAGCCCGGCTGCTCCCATCACATTCGGAAGCGTCCACCCGGGAAACGGCAAAAAACGCTCTCGTGCTCCGGTCGCGAGCACCAGCTTGCGATATTGCAGTTCGAGTAGATCGTCGTGCATTTCTGCACGTAACAAATTCGGCGCAATTTGATCGAAGACCCGCGCGCCACAAAGAATCTCAACTCCCGCCGATCGCAATTTCCGGATCCAACTCTCCGCTTCGGGGTATGCAGCAGCAATGCCCTGCCGCCAAATCTGTCCGCCTAGAGCCGGATTGTCATCGATGAGGCCGACGCGAATGCCATGCTCAGCCGCAGACGAAGCGGCCGCCAAGCCGGCCGGCCCTCCGCCTACAACGAGCACGTCGAATTGTTTTTCGGTCCTCCTCATTAGCCTTTCGCTTATCCGTTCTGCCCTTGAGTAATGACTCGCATTCCCGGCGAGCAGAGAATCTGACAGCTACGCTGATGCGGCCTGCCATCGATTTCTGCACGGCACTCAAAGCAAATTCCCATTCCGCAAAGGACGCTGCGCGGTTCCCCACTCACTGAACGCCGGCAATAAGTCGCAGCGGTCACTATGGCGGCGGCTACAGTTGCTCCGGGCGGCATTCGTACGCTTCGGCCATTTATGGTTAACGTGATCTCGTCAGGCATTTGCGTGCTCCAGGCTCGCGATACGTGACGGCAAATACGGTTCAATGGCGATCGCGCTGCTCCTGCCGGTAAGCTGATCAGCAAGCAACCTGGCAGTAGCCAGAGAAGTGGCAATCCCTAAGCCTTCGTGCCCAGTAGCCAAATAAATAGATGGGTCCGCAGGCCAAGGCCCGATCAGGGGGAGCTTATCTGGCGTGGCGGCGCGAAATCCTGTCCACGCGCGAATTGCTGATGCCTGGGCGAGAGCCGGCAAATACTCCTGCGCGCGTCGCAACATGCGCTGCATAATTTGCTCGTCAACCTCTTTGTGTTCAGCGCCGAATTGGCGCGATGAACCAATCAACATTTGCCCGTTCTTGCGCGGCTGCACATTGAAAGCAACCGAATCAGCGCTGACTACGTGAGCGCTCTTCAAATATCCGAGCTCAACCAATTGGTGACGAATGAATCCAGGGTAGCGATCTGTGATTACGAGATGACCCTTGCGTTTCTTCACATCAATTCCAGGTGTCAGTGCCGGAGACCATGCACCGGCTGCATTCACAATCGCCGCTGCAGACAAAGTCGTGGAGTCTGAAAGCTGTACTTTTCCGTGGCCAATTCGAGAAACGGTAGCGCCGGAATAGAGAACTGCGCCCTTCAAGAGCGCACGGTCAATCAGAAATCGCGTGGCGCATGGCGGGTAGAGTACGCCATCGTGAGGAACCAGCAGCCCACCCGCCATTCCTTTGCGCAAGTTTGGTTCTAATCGCTCAAGATCTGAGGAACTCAACACCTCCACCGCGACCGAATTGCGTCCGTAATATGCACGCTTGCGCAACACCTCGCTCATTTCAGTTTCGTCAGCCGCAACCCAGATCGTGCCGCACTGCTCATACTCAACATCTGGCGGAAGTTCCGGACGCAGCTCATGCCACAAAGTCTGCGAGTATCGGGTCAACGCGAACTGCGCATCTGAGTCGTCCATCACGACGATGTGCCCCATGGCAGCGCCGGTTGCGCCTCCTCCGACGATGTCGCGGTCAGCCACGGCAACCCGCAAGTCGCGCTGCACGCATTCGTATGCGCAGGCAGCGCCCACGATGCCGGCCCCCACAATCACCACGTCGTAGGTCGAATTACTCATGGCCGGATACCATTGCACAATGGATCGCGCGGATCGAGCAACAGTTCCGCTTGCGAGTTCACAAAAGCGGAGCCGGTAATGCTCGGATAGACACGCCCTTCGATCACTTTGACTCTTCCCTCGAATACGCTGCCGACAATGCTTTCCTGCCGCCACACTTCGCCTTCGCGCAGTTTTCCGTCAGCAAACAGACATGCCATCTTTGCGCTGGTCCCAGTTCCACACGGAGAGCGGTCGTACGCTTTACCCGGACACAAGACAAAATTCTTGCTATTCACTCCGGGAAGCATCGAGGGTGCGAACAACTCAATGTGATCGATTTCGTGACCACCATCGCCGGTGATGCCATGAACGTTGAGGGCTTGTCTTATAGCCCAAGTGACATTGGTAAGGGCTTCCACGTTGTTAAGAGTAAGTTCAAAACCGTGGTCTTCGACGAGGAAGAACCAATTCCCGCCCCACGCGACATCTCCATGCATAACTCCAAAGCCGGGCACGTCGACGGGGATTTTCGTGGCTTTGCGGTAGCTGGAAACGTTGTCAACAGTAACCTGGCCATCTTGATGCAAAATGGCGGTGACAACTCCCACTGGAGTTTCAATGCGATGTTTACCAGGCTTGATTCTTCCGAGATAAGCGAGTGACGCGATCAGGCCAATCGTTCCGTGGCCGCACATCCCCAGATAGCCGACATTGTTAAAGAAGATAACTCCGGCCACGCATGTTTCATCATGCGGCACACACAGCAGCGCACCAACCACCACGTCCGAACCCCGCGGCTCGTTCACTACTGCAGAACGAAATTCATCATGTGCTGCGCGAAGAATTTTCAGGCGATCTGCGATTGGGCCACCACCGAGATCGGGGCCGCCGCCGATCACCAGGCGAGTGGGCTCGCCGCCAGTATGCGAATCGACAATTTGAATTCTGCGAACAGCGGCATCGCTGTTTGCATTTGTTGAGGCGTACAATTCGACCTCGTGCGACTCCGATTCTAGTCGAGCGCCAGATGGATTAAGGTCTTTAAAATGTAATGATGACAATGACTTAATCACAATTCCGCCGAGATAAGATTCGCGAATACCCTATATTATGTATACAATATCCACCTCGTCAAGATGAATTCCCTTACATGACAATTCCTAACTCTGAAAAATCCGCTGCGGGGAAATCGCCAACCGCCGCTTCACAAACTGATCAAGAATTTTCGCGCGGCCTTGGCTTATTCGACTCGACGATGCTGGTTGTCGGGGTGATGATCGGTTCCGGAATTTTCATCGTTTCGTCGGAAATGGCGCGCGAAATTGGCAGCCCGGGATGGCTGCTGGTGGCGTGGGCGATTGCCGGCGCGCTTACGATTGCGGGAGCGCTCTGCTATGGCGAACTTTCAGCCATGATGCCGCACGCTGGCGGAATGTACGTGTACCTGCGTGAAGCATATTCGCCGTTGTGGGGATTTTTATATGGGTGGACGCTTTTTACGGTCATTCAGACCGGCACGATTGCGGCGGTTGCTGTCGCCTTCGCCCGCTTTACCGGTGTGCTTTCGCCGGCAATTTCGGAAGATCGATATCTCGTCAGCCCTCTACGAATCACGAGTCACTATGCTATCTCTCTTTCGACGGCACAGTTATTGGCCGTCGCAATGATTTGTGCGCTGACCTTTACTAACACGCGTGGCCTGCGATATGGCAAAGCCATTCAGAACACCTTCACGGTCACAAAAACTGCGGCGCTGATTGCACTCATCGTTGCCGGTATTTTCATTGGAAGAAACGCCACAGCCTTGGGGGCCAACTTCGGAGACTTCTGGCACGCACGTGGACTAGTTCCGCTAACCTCCTCGGGACTCAGTGCTGGAACCGGATTCGGACTCTTCGTTGCACTCTGCGTGAGCCAAACCGGATCACTTTTTTCCGCGGACTCATGGCACAACATTGCTTTTGCAGCCGGCGAAGTACGAAATCCCGAAAGAAATGTAACCCGGGCAATGGTGATCGGAACCGTGACTGTGATTGCCTTGTACCTCCTAGCTAATCTTGCATATTTGATGACTCTGCCATTGACCGCCATTCAGCACGCGCCCGCAGACCGCGTTGGAACTTCTACTCTGGCGGCGATCTTCCCCCGCTTTGGGCCGGCATTAATGGCGATCGCAATTATGATCTCCACGCTGGGAACCATCAATGCGCTGGTTCTGACCGGGCCGCGCGCTTACTTTGCGATGGCGCGCCAACGTTTGTTCTTTCGCTTTGCCGAGAAGCTGAACTCGCAGAAAGTTCCTGCCGGGGCGCTTTGGCTGCAAGGTTTGTGGGCGATCCTATTGGTGCTGCCACGCACTTACGATCCCAACACACATGTCTGGGGAAATCTTTACGGCAACTTACTTGAATATGTAATTTCAGCGGCGCTGATTTTTTATGTGCTGACGGTCAGTGCAGTGTTCCGGCTTCGATGGACGCGTCCACAGGCAGTCAGGCCATATCGGACCTGGGGTTACCCACTGGTGCCGGCCGCATACATCATGACCGCTGGAACCATTCTGATTGTGTTGTTCATGTACCGGCCGACAACCACGTGGCCCGGGCTGCTCATCGTTGCGCTAGGAATCCCGGTTTACTGGATGGCGCGAGGGAAGGCCGAAAGATCGGCGTAGATGGGAGAGATCGCCGAAATCGACCGCTGGTCATCGTTTTCTTAGTGAAGTTGTTGCTTAAGCGCAGTATCTGTGCAGCATTGCTACTCGTAAAGAGCCGATCTTTCTAGTATTCTTGCGAAAAGATGAGCGTAGGACTTACACCCGAATCGGCAATTCCGCGGCAGTCGCTGACTTCAGCCGTTGCCGACAAACTGCGCGAAGAAATTATCCGGGGCACGATTCCCGAAGGCGCACAGCTTCGCCAGGACGCAATCGCCATGCAGTATCACGTCAGCCGGATCCCGGTGCGCGAGGCGCTGAGGCAACTCGACGCCGAAGGGCTCATTACGATCGTGCCCAATCGTGGCGCTATTGTTCCTGCACTTTCACCTACGGATATTGAGGAGTTGTTCACCATTCGGGCGCTGCTCGAGCCAGAAATTCTCAAACATTCAATTCCCCGGCTTACGGAAGAAGATTTCGCCGAGGCCGATGTGGTGCTCCGGCGCTATGAAGGCGAACTGCAGCATGAGGACCATCTGTTTTCGTGGGGACGCCTGAATTGGCAGTTCCACTCGATTCTTTACTCGCGCGCCGAGCGTCCGCACTCGATGGCCATCATTCGCAACGTAAACAACAGCGGCGAGCGTTACACCCGGCTACAGTTGTACCTGACGCATGGCATCAAACGCGCGAATGAAGAACACCACCAAATCCTGTCCCTGTGCCGCAAACGAGACGTAGAGGCTGCCTGCAAGCTTCTTCACCAACACATCAAACACGCCGGCCAGTCTTTGAAACAGGCGGTGCAGGAAAGAAGAGCGTCGGGATAGCTAAACCCAGTTGTATCGGGGAAGAACTGCAACAATAACGTGCAACAAGAATCGACCCACGTCTCTCAAGCCACCAGAATCAACACAAAAATACAGGGCAGCAAGGATCTGCCACCCTGTAACACCTGTAGTTTAGATTGATTCTAGAACTCTAGATTTCCACGCAACTCCACAACTCGCGGCTGATAGCTTGGCGATAGCCCACCGATTCCAAAACCGGAAGACTGCACAACTGGGAAACCGCCGCCCGCGCCACAGACAAAGTTGCACCCGTGCCCTGACCCCGGTTGAAATTGAGGATGGTTGAACGCGTTCAATGCCTCCATCTGCAGGCTGAAGCGAATGCGCTCCGTTATCGGAATTCGCTTGGTTAGAGACAGGTCGTCATTTACGAAGCGAGGGCCATATAAGAAAATTGGACGGCTGAGGCTGCCAGGGGTTGTGTTTGGCGTTATGTAAGTCGGGTTGGCGCCACCGCCTGAGAGGTACTTGGGATTGATGAAGGAAACGTTGGGCTGACCTGGGACTGGATACACACCAATGGAGTCTTGCAATTGCGACGTGGTAACCCCATGTAGAATGACGCCGCCATCAGCGAAATCATTGAAAGTCCCATCTTGCCCCGAAAAGGCTGCCTGCAACTCGAAAGGATTGCCGCTTTGCAACGTGAAAATGTTGCCGATGGTCCAGCCACCGACAATTCGCTCCAAAACACCACCCGATGCAAGATATGTTTTGCCCCTTCCGAAGGGTAGATCGTAAGTCCCACTAATGTGCACAGCGTGACGGATGTCATACAGTAATGGCCCATAAGCCAGGCGCTCATTACGAAGCGTTAAAGTATTCGTCTGACCGAGCCAGTTATTCGGGGTTGAAACTCCCAGAGTATGCGACCAAGTGTAGTTTGCATCAAACTGCATCCCGTGCCAGGCGCGCTGGCGGAAGTCCACCTGCAATGCGTTATAGTTGGAGTACCCCTTGGATACCAACTGGGTGATGCTTCCCGCTGCATATGGGTTCACCTGGAAGAAGTTGATTGGGTAACCTGCGCCCGTAGCACTAATGCCCGCATTATTGAGGCAAGGTGAAAATGCTGCACTTCCAACCATGTCGCAGAACCACTGCGGCGTAGTTGCCAGCGCATTGGCAAATGATCCGGCTTGCCCATTCTGCAAATTGGTAATAAACCCGCCATTCGTAAACTGGGTGGTATCAGCAGAGAAGGCGGCATCCATAATTGGCAGAGGAATGGTCCCTGCGACACCGCCATGAGTGCCGTCAGCAAAACTCGTACCGCCATTCAGCGCGAGATTTGCTTGTGCGTTCCTAAATTCTTTCAGAAATCCATTTTCGAAAATATTTACTTCGTTCGGATTAATGTTGATCCATTGCCGCAGGCTTCTGTTGCCGATATAGCGTATTTCGAGCGCTTGGCTTGCCCCGATTTGTCGCTGAATCCCGACATTCCATGACTCCGTGTAAGGCTGTTTGAATTTAGTGCTGACACCATTAACGCCGGGAGAGTTGGCCACATAAGTGAAATCCGATTCCGGCTCATTTACCTGATACGTGGCAGGACTACAGGCGTAAAGAGTAGCGCTGGTTGCGCTACCTGTCGGGCAAGTAAAGCTCGATAGGGCTGCGGTTTGACCGTTAAGAATTAGTTCGCCGTCCTGGGAACCCAACGAGAAGTTGCCGGGAGCGAAGGTGCCAGTTGGCTGGGTTCCACTGCTCTTTAAAGGATTGAAACTGAAGCCCTGGAAATAGAATGCGCCAAAGTCCGAGGCTTCGTTCCAGAAATACTGTTGCGGCTCGGTGAACGTTCGTAGCGAGAAGCCCCCGCGCAGTACCGTCTTGCCGCTGTTGCCTGGGCTCCAGGCGATACCGAAAGCTGGCTGAGGAATCGACTGCCGCTTCGCAGGCGCGCTGCTCTGGGTAATCATCGGGTTGTTGGTTCCCTTGAGCGAACCCGGATTAAAGAGGTTGCCGATCCCTGAAGGTCCCCAAATCGCAGCATCTAAAGCTGAGTGGTAGGCGTGGGTCACATCCTGATCGGGGTAGATGGCATCCCAGCGCAGCCCATAGTTCAGCGTCAGGTTCGGCCGTAAACGGTACGAGTCCTGGAAAAACAGCCCATAGGATTTTTGCACTTCGTCCAAGTTATAGGCGCCGATTTGGCCTTCACCATAAGAGTTAGTTTTCTGGTCGTATGTGTAGCTTCCGGTAACGGCATTGATGCGCCCAACTAGGACTGCATACAACTCCTGGGCTTCCTTGATGTCGGCGGTATTGCTGTCGCCCATTGAGCTGGCGGTGAAAGCATTGATGGCCGGATCTGTCGAGGCCAAACCAAGGCTGATGGCGGGCCAACCCAACACCCCGTTGTAATAGTGATCCTGCTCACGCCACCAGGAGAATCCAAAATTCATGGTGTGGGCGTGTTTCTGCCAAGTCACCGTATCCGAGGCGTTGAACACCGGGTAATACGAACCAGTTGGAATTGGGAAGTTTGTCCCGTTCATATTAGTGTTCTGCGGGAAAGGGAGTTCGTCAAAATTCCACTGAATCTGCTCGGTTGTTGGCGTAGGGGTCACTCCGTTGTAGCCGAAGAAGTTGCCTACATAGAGGAAGCCTCCTCGAAATTCATTCACGATAGAGGGAGAAATCGTATAGTCGAAACCCAGAGCTGTGGTGTAGTCTTTGAATCGGTTACCTGCACCTGTCTTCGTGAATGCCGAGCCGGGCAGGTTGGGGGCAATCGCGCCAGGCTGGCTAATCTTCGTGTAATTCCAAGCTACATTGAAGCGCATCTTTTGGTTTGCGTTGTAATCCACCCGTACCGCCGGGAAATACCGTGTGTCTGGGTTGCTGATCTGCCAATTCAATTGCTGGAAATTTGGATCAGCGAGTGATGTCAATGCACCGTTGGACTTCACACCATTGACAGCGTTCAGAATTGATGAGGTCTGGCCGCTGGGGGTGGTAGGCAACGGTGCCGAGGATCCGCAAGTTGTGCAGCCCGAGATCAGGTTGTACACATTCACGGTATTCCCAGTACTCGGCTCTACGAAATTGCCTGCTTGCGCAGCAGGATTCAACATCCACACATACGCATTGGTCACGCCTGGCTGCTTGCGCATGGCAAATGTTCCGAAGAAAAATAGCTTGTTCTTGATAATCGGCCCCCCAACGCTGCCACCGAATTCATTCAAGATCACTTTGTTTTTGGGCAAGAGCACCTTGCCGTCTGCCCCGCGGGGGTTTTGAGCGTTGATGTAATCGTTAGACCAACTGTTCGCATTCAGCCAGTCATTCCTGAAATCTTCATAGACGCGACCATGAAAGGCATTCGTGCCACTTCGGGTTACGAAGTTCACCTGCATGCTGGAGTTGCCATAGCCCTGGTTGAGATCCAATTGATCGGTCTGAACAGTCATTTCCTGAATGTTTTCAATACGAGGCTCGGCGGCAGGCTGGACTGCTCCTCCATCAAACTTCATTCGGCCTGCGTTGCCAATCACACCGTCAATATTGCTGCCCTGAGCTACGGTCGGCAGACCGTTGAACGTGCCACCGCCGTCGAGCAAGGAACCTGTATAGCCAGGAACCAGCGTCGACATTGCCGTCAGGTCGCGGCCCTGAAGGGGAAGGTCTTCGATTTGCTTTACGTCAATGACATTGCCGATAGCGTTAGAGGTAGTTTCAATGAGTGGCGTGGATGTTGCGGTAACCTCAACCGTCTCAGTCAACGCGCCGACCGCCAAAATTGCGTTGACGCCAGTCGTCTTGGTTGCTTGCACAATTACCGAATCGAAAACTTGCGACTTGAACCCTTGCCTAGAGATGCTCAGCCGATATGTGCCAAGGGGCAGATTGACGAATGTGTATGTCCCAGTGCCCTGAGTATCCGCGGTTCTAGCCACACTCGTGCCTAAATCCCGTAGCTCCAAGTGCGCAGCAGGCACCAGGCTGCCGCTGGCATCAGTGACTGTCACAGTCACTGCACCTTCCGAGCTATGCTGGCCGAGAGCGGCGGGCATGGAGACAAGCAGCACCAGGCAAGCCAGTGAGACGAGAGTGAGAACAGAAATAGCAGACCTGCAGGACATACGTTTCTCCTCCGGCAGACAATTCGATCGACGACCCGAGACTAGAGCAACTCAGCGCTGTCGAAACACAATCAGCGTCGTTAGTGGCCGCGGTAATCGTTTACCACTGGTTGGATTTTGTATACTTTATTCGGAGTCGTTGTCAAGCCTTTTGTTGTCAAATCTGATCAGAGTCCCTCACTATTAAAGGACTACCGTCGTCTCCAAAGGTTTGTGCAGAATCTTTTGCTCATAAACCGCCGCAGTTTTCTACTTGGGATCGGTTCATCTGGCGCTGCGCTTGCGCTTTCCCCTCTGGCGCGTAGTCAGTCGCGACCACAGTCAGGAATTAAATTCGTAGATGTGACCCGCGCAGCCGGGATCACCTTTCAACACGATAACGCCGCTTCTCCCGAAAAATTCCTCATTGAAACTATGGGCTCGGGGTGTGGATGGATTGATTACGATCAGGACGGATTGCTCGATCTTTATCTGGTGAACAGCGCGGCAACTCAGGCCTACAAACCGGCGCACCCTTTGCGAAACGCGCTTTACCACAATAACGGCGATGGCACATTTACCGATGTGACCCAGCGTGCAGGCGTCGGCGCTGAAGGTCTGTTCGGAATGGGAATTGCCGTGGGCGACTTCGACAACGATGGTTTTCCAGATCTCTTCGTGTGCGGTTATGGCCGGTGCATTTTGTATCACAACAATGGTGACGGTACATTTAGCGACATTACAAATCGCGCAAGAGTTGAGAACACTGGCCGATGGGCGTCGAGCGCTGCTTGGTTTGACTACGATAACGACGGGCGGCTCGACCTGGTGATTGCGAATTATGTCGACTGGTCGCCCGAAAGAAACTTTTACTGCGGCGACCGCAGTCCGGGAATGCGCAGCTATTGCCACCCCGACGATTTCCATCCCCAAGCGCCAACTCTGTACCACAATAACGGCGACGGCACCTTCACCGACGTGAGCAAATCTTCTGGGCTGGCCCAGCACGCCGGCAACGGGCTCGGCATTGTGACCTTCGACTACGACGACGATGGCTGGCAGGACATCTTTATCGCCAACGACCACATGCCGAACTCGCTGTTTCACAATAATCGTGACGGGACATTTAGCGAGGTGGGTTATCTGGCTGGGGTTGCGGTTAGCAGCGATGGCCAGTTCGAAGCCGGCATGGGCACAGACGCGGCCGACGTATCCGGCAACGGCCGTATGGATATCCTGGTCACTCACCTTGATATGCAACTGGCGCGGCTCTACGAGAACATGGGGAGCGGATTATTTGACGATGCAACTTTTCGCTCCAAACTTTCTTATTCGACATTTCACGTGAGCGGCTTCGGCACGCGGTTTTTCGACTATGACAATGACGGCGCGCGCGATCTGGTTATGGCGAACGGTCACGTGCTCGACAATATTCAGCGCTATCACTCTGAAACCGCGTACGCCGAACCGAAGCTCGTGTTTCGCAACAACGGCCACGGCATTTTCGAAAACGTCAGTGATCGGCTCGGCCCGGATCTTCTAGCGCCGCGAGTCAGCCGTGGATTGGCGGTGGGCGACTACGACAACGACGGGGATCTCGATTTGCTGGTAAGCAACAACGGCCAGGCGCCACAACTCTTACGAAATGATGGCGGAAATGAAAATCATTGGCTGGAGCTTCTGCTGATTGGAACGAAATCAAATCGTGACGGAGTCGGCGCGCGAGTGAAGCTTACGGCGGACGATCTGGTCCTGTACGATCAGCGCAAGGGTGGTATGAGCTATCAATCGGCGCAAGATCCTCGTTTGCACTTCGGTTTAGGGCAGCGCGAGAAAGTAGATTCGGTTGGAATCAAATGGCCGAGCGGACTGGTGACGACACTACGAAACCTGAAATGCGATCAGGTCATTGCCGTCAAAGAAGGAACCGGAATCGTTGATCGGCCGTTCCCTCGAGTTTTAGCGAAGTGAGACTTTGTTGTCAGTGAGCATCGTCACGGATTGTGCTCCCGAGGGTTTCCTGCATAACTAGTCTTGCGGTCTCCAGGAGCGTCACGAATTTTTGCAGCTTGCGCCTGATTCAGTTTGGACAATGTTGCGAGCGCATCCTGCGCTTCGGCAACTTTTCCCTGCCTTCGATAAGCGGCCGCCAGGTTCGAATAAATTGCGGGATTGCCAGCGCCCAGGTGCCGGGCTGCCTCAAGATGAGTGATTGCGTCATTGAGCCGGCTTTCCAATAAGTAAAGCTTTCCCAGGGTAAGTTGCGAACTGGCATAATCGGGCCGTTGTGAAACCGCTCTCTCCAGCGCCCCGCGAGCTTCTGCGAATTCCGGCTGACCGGGAGTAATCCCTGAGCGGAGGAGTGCCTCACCCAGCAAAGTCAGCAGCATGAAACTCTCATGCCCCTTGCTGATTCCGTTTCGAGACACTCGCACGGCTTCAGCTACGTTGCCTTCGAAGAATGCTTCCTGCGCCGCGGAAAGGAAGGCGATATCGGAATCCGGCGCCAGACTACGCGCGAGTTCAAAATCCTTCTTTGCATTATCGAATTGATCGAGCGATGAAAGAAACATGGCGCGCTCGAAGTGCAGCCGCGCCGAATTCGGAAGATGACTCAGGCCGAGATCGGCCACTTGCAATCCCAAAACGTAATTTTGCCTGGACGTGCAAGCATCGGCCACGAACGTGTACAGCTTTTCATTCGCTGGGTTCAGTGCGGCGGCGCGGCGAGTGGCCTCAAGGGCTTTCTGGTCGTGTGAATCGCCGACGTAAGCTTGCGCAAGAAGATTATTTACGTCGGCGTTATCATGCCCGCTTGCGCGAAGCTCGATAAGGATAGGAATCGCACGCTGCGACTGGCCGGTGGCGACGTAGCAAAGAGCCAGGTTGAAACTGGCAGCATAGTTGTTCGCCACTTTGCCGCGCGAAGCAAGCAGATGCGGAATCGCTTCCGCAAACGCACCCCGGCGGGTGAGAGCAGTTCCCCTCTGTAGTTCGGCTTCGGCCTGTGAATCTCCGGCAAAATCATATGCCTCGCGCGGTGGCCCATTCGGGGCGCCTGACAGGTTTGGCATGGACCCTGAGTTGGACTGGGCCGCGGCCCGAATACCTATGAGCAAGCTTGCGGCGAGCGCGCAAACAAATATCACCTTTCTTGCCGATGACTCCAGAACCCGAAAAAACGACTGCATCTGCCTTACTTCCATTTGCCTTCGCCTTCCGCGATCGTGATGTAGCGATTAATCGGCAGATTGGTAAACCGCTCGGTTTTGCCGCTGGGCGCCGGCCATTTCACTTCGAGCCAATCGAGTTTGGTGTGCTGTCCTAAGCCCAGCACCATCCGCGGATCATGAGTCGAAAGATAACTTCCTCCCCCGACTTTAAATTGATGACGCTCCAGTTCGCCAGCGCGATAAGTGACCTTGGCGCCGATGGCATCGATGTTGGCTTTGCGGCCTACAAGTTTCACACCAAGCCAGTGGTTTCGCTTGCCGGCGTTGTTGCGCAAGAGAATCGGCGACGAGTTATTTTGCGTTATTAATGCATCAACCGAACCATCGTTATCGAAATCACCCAGAGCCAAGCCGCGTCCAGCAAGCGGTCGGGTAAAGATCGAACCGCTTCGCCCGCTCACATTTTCAAAGGTCTTTCCATTATTTCGAAACAGCAGCATGGGCTCGAGAAACTTCACGCCTTCTACGCGCTTGTCTACTTTGTCGTCGGGATGTCCGTTGCAAAGCAGCAAGTCCAAATTTCCGTCGTTGTCGTAATCGAAAAATTTCAGGCCCCACCCGCTCAGCATGCGGGTGGCTTCGCCAATTCCGGTGGGCAGAGCCACGTCAGTGAAGGCTTCTTCTTTGTCATTGTGATAGAGCGAGTACATTTCATGGTCGACATTGGCTTCGAATAGATCGATCCATCCATCCTGGTCGTAGTCGGCTGCGTCGACTCCCATGCCGGAACGTGGCTTCCCGAACGCGTTTACACCGACACCGGCCAGCACAGCGATCTCTTCGAATTTCCCTTTGCCGCGATTCGCAAAAAGAAAATTAGGCACGGTGTCATTGGTTACGTACAGATCCATCAAGCCGTCGTTGTTTATGTCCGCGGCCACCACGCCCCAGGCCTTGGCCAGCGACTGCGCAATTCCCGATTCCCTGCTGACATCGGTGAATGTGCCGTCGCCGTTATTGTGAAATAGCCAGCAGGGCATGGGATCGTAAATCGTGGGAATGCAGTAAGAGCGCTCGCCGGTGAGCTTGTCGCCACAGAATTTCAGCTTGTCTTTGCTGTAGTCGACGAAATGGCAGACGAAGAGATCGAGCCGGCCGTCGTTGTCATAGTCGAACCACACCGCGCTGGTGGCCCATCCGGGGGCGGCGACTCCCGCCTTGGCGGTGACATCGGTGAACGTACCATCGCCATTGTTGTGATAAAGGATGCTTCGCGGATACTGCGTGACATACAGATCCGGAAAGCCATCGCCGTCGTAATCGCCGACCGCGACGCCCATTCCATACGCGTTTCCACCGACGCCAGCCTTCACAGTCACATCGGTGAAGGTTCCATCGCGATTATTGTGGTACAGCGCATTGCGTAGCGGTTGCGGCGGAGTATAGAAGTCGCACGGTCCGCTGTTCACCAGATAGATGTCCATCCAACCGTCATTGTCGTAGTCAAGAAACGCACAGCCCGCGCCGACAGTTTCGGGCAGGTGAGCCATGGGCGAGCGGCCGTTGACGTGAGTCCAGTTGATGCCACTGACGGATGCTGGAATCTCTTCGAACGACGAACCGGCATTTGCGATGGGTGACTGATCTGCGGTCTCCACAACGCGATGCAGAGCGGGGATCGCTGCCAGCGCCTGCAGGAAGTAGCGGCGAGAAAAGAAATTCTGCCCGTCCGGTGGTTTGCGTAGCATCCTGCTTTCTCCGGGGTCAGTGCGGTTGCTGAGGATTTTTCGCGGCTGCTTCGCGTTGCAATGTCATCTCACGCTCGGCTTCTGGTTTGCGTCCAGTGCGGGCGTAAGCAGTGGCTAGTTGATAATGCCCGGCTGGATCTCCCGGCTGCGACTTCACGTATTTCTCAAGTGGTGCCAACGCCTGAGAAAATTTCCCGGCAGAATTCAACGACATGCCCAGCGCCAGATAGGCTTCGACGAAGCTTTCATCCAGTTGCGATGCCCGGGAGAAGTGACCAATTGCTTGTTCCCACTGGCCGGCCTGCCGCGCAGTTTCGCCTAGCATGAATTCTGCCGAGGCATTGTTGGGATCGATCTTCAACTCTTCTTCAAATTCTTTTTTCGCATCATCCGCTTCCGGCGGGGTTTTGGAGAGATCGATTCGGCCAAGTCGGTAGTGAATACCAGGCGTCTTCGGGCCCTGCTGCAAAATCTGTCTATATTGGGCAGTCGCCTTGTCCCAATTTCCCTGCGATTCAAAGGCTTCGGCTTCAAGTTGTTGGGCTTGCGGTAGAGTTGGGCGCTGTCGCGGCCAACTCCTGCGAAGCGCGCGAGGCCAGCTCAGAATAAAAATGGGTGGTGGTGTACAGCACGTCGGGATCACGCGGGAACTCACGATTCAACAGCAACAGAGCCCGAACTGCCGACTCCGTCTGATCCAAACTCATGGCACAGCGCGCAGTCATCATCGCAGTCTGATATCTCAGCTGTTTATCTGTGATCTGTGGCGTTGCTTTTTTTAACAGCGGGAGAGCTTCTCTACAGTGGCCCTTTTGAGCCAGCATGATGGCCTGGGTCGTTGACGCCGAACTATCTGCGGCAAACATGCTGCCGCCAATCAAAAAAAATGCCAGGCATAGGAAGGCGACATATATATGAGGACAAAACCCGAAATTGTCCCTGGTGGGTCTACGCATTCAATTTCCGTTCTGTTGGGCGAAGTATATCGTGCCCTCGCGTGCCCGGTGAATGCAGTCGATTTGCGTCTTCAATGACATCCGAGTAGTGTATACAATATCCACCGCTATAGGAGGCTGTTGTGAGCTCTTCCTTTAAGTTTTCTCGCCGAAATTTTCTGACCACCGCCGCGGTTGCCGCCGCCGGCACAACGCTGATTCCCAAGCGGCTGCTGGCGCAAGATCCCATCGTCGATGCGATGCGGCCCACCGGTAAGAGTACAGTTCGCGAGAAAGTGGCATGGAAGGCTCGCCCATTCCCGATGAAGCAAGTACGGCTCGGCGACGGTCCCTGCAAAGCTGCCATGGAAGCCGATCGCCGATTCCTCAGTTCCCTGCCTCCCGATCGACTGCTGCACACATTTCGAATTAACTCCGGAATCGCTTCGTCCGCTCAACCGCTGGGAGGTTGGGAAGCTCCGGATTGCGAACTGCGGGGTCACTATGCGGGTGGGCATTATCTCTCGGCGGTCGCATTAATGTACGCCAGCAGCGGAGACGAAGACTTGAAGAAAAACGGGGACATTGTCGTCACCGAACTGGCCAAGTGCCAAAAAGGATTGAACGACGGTGGATATCTCAGTGCGTTTCCTATCGAATTCTTCGATCGTTTGCGCAATCGCGAAAAAGTTTGGGCGCCGTTCTACACAATTCACAAGATCATGGCCGGCTTGCTGGACATGTATGTCTACACCGGAAACGAGCAGGCGCTCGACATGGTAGAGAAAATGGCGGCTTGGACTGCGGGCTACACGGGCTCGCTCAGCTACGATCACATGCAACGTATTCTCGGCACAGAATACGGAGGTATGGGCGAGACACTTTCGAATTTGTACGCAGTAACCGGGAAGCCTTATTACCTGCACGTGGCGCAACGCTTCGACAAGAAAATGTTTTTCGATCCCCTGGCGCAGCATCGAGACGAACTGAAAGGGCTGCATGTAAACACGCATATTCCACAGGTGATTGCTGCCGCCCGATATTACGAACTTACCGGCGACCACTACTATCGCGACATCGCTGAATATTTCTGGGACGAAGTCGTGAGCGAACGAAGCTACTGCACCGGTGGCACTAGCAATCACGAATCCTGGAATACCGACCCTGGAAAGCTTGCCTCTGAGCTCAGCACCAACACAACTGAAGATTGCTGCGCTTACAACATGATGAAGCTGACGCGACATCTGTTTGGCTGGCAGCCTGAGGCTCGCCTCATGGATTATTACGAGCGCCTGATGTTCAATCACCGCTTGGGCACGATAAATCCGGAAGACGGCACAATGATGTATTACCTGCCGCTCGCGTCCGGCTCCTGGAAGACTTTTGGCAAGCCGTTTGACGCGTTCTGGTGCTGCACCGGCACCGGATCGGAAGAGTACGCCAAGCTCACCGACTCGATTTATTTTCACGACGACGACTCCCTGTATGTGAATCTTTTTGTTGCCTCGCAATTGGAATGGCCGGAAAAAGGCCTGAGCATTCGCCAGGAGACGAAATTCCCCGAGCAGCAAGGCACATCACTTGTTATTTCGGGAAAAACACCGGTGCAGTTGCAGATCAACTTGCGCGTTCCCTACTGGGCGAAGGGAGGCAGCGTAAAAATCAATGGCGCTGAATTGCCGGCCTTCTCAAGTCCCAGCAGTTATCTCGCGCTCGATCGCGTTTGGAAGCCGGGCGACAGAATTGATCTCAATCTGCCCATGGAGCTGCACATTTCGCCGATGCCGGATGATCAAAGTGTGCAGGCAATGATGTACGGGCCGCTGGTCCTCGCCGGCAAGTTCGACCCAGTATCGAAGGAGATGTTGTATGGCGACTATGAGCCAAAGCCGACGGATCTGTACAAGGTGCCGGAAATTGTCGCGGATAACGCAAATCCCACCGCTTGGGTGAAATCTAATCCGCAAAAACCATTGATGTTTGAAGCCGTCGGGCAAAGTCAACCGATGACGCTCGTCCCGCTTTACACGATCATCCCCGAACGCTATGCCGTCTATTGGAAGGTGAACAATAAGACGGCATAAACGGGACACAGGTCGGATGCACAAAGACGAAATTCCAGGAGACGAATCATGCTGCCTGCAGCCTCTCGTGCTTTCTTGTGTCTAGTCGCACTGTGTTTCTTTTTGCCATCGTGGAGCTTCACCTTTTCTCAAGACAAGGCGAGTGGCGGTGTGGAGAGCCGTAGCCGCGAATTGAAGACGCGATTGGACGAAGAATGGCAGTATGAACTGCGCACCAGTCCCGAATTCGCGACCTCAATTGGAGACTCCAGATACAACGACAAGCTCAGCGACAATTCACCCGATTTTTTTCGCTCTGATGTGGAACAGAAGCGCAAGTTCCTTGCCAGCTTCGAAGCCATCGATCCCACGGGATTTTCCGAGCAGGACCGCCTTAGCCACGATCTGGTGATTCGTCAACTGCGTCAGGAGATTGAGGGCGCGAAATTTAAAAACTGGGAGATGCCGGTCAACCAGATGGGCGGCCCGCACCTCGAGCTCCCCGATTTGGTGACGCTCACGCCGTTCAAAACGGTGAAGGATTATGAAGACTACATTTCACGTCTTCATAAGATTCCACACCTGTTCGATCAGACGACCGCGAACATGCGACAGGGTATGGCCGACCACCTTATGCCGCCACGCTTTCTTCTGGAGAAAGTTCCTCCTGAAGTGGATGATATTGCCAACGCAGCCGGGGAGAGCAGCCCTTTTGCCAAGCCGTTGAAAGAGTTCCCGTCGACGATTTCTGCCGCCGAGCAAAAACGATTGAGTGCGGCAATTCTTTCCGCGATCAATGACGAGATCATTCCGGCCTATCGAAAATTTTCGGCTTTTGTGCGGAACGACTACGCCCCACATGGCCGAACCGATCCGGGCGTCTGGGCGCTACCAGACGGAGAAGCGCGTTATCGATTTGCCGTTCGGCGGATGACCACCACCGACCTGAGTCCAGATGAGATCCATGAGATCGGATTAAAGGAACTGCATCAAACCGAAACAGAGATGCTGGCGGTGGCGAACAAATTTGGATTCAAAGACCTTGCCAGCTTCAACCAACATATCAAGAACGATCGCAAGCTTTATGCGACTTCCGGCCAGCAGTTGCTTGATCTCTATGCCAAATACGTTCGCGATATGGAACCGAAATTACCGCAGCTGTTCGGGCGTTTGCCGAAAGCCAAACTGGTAGCGATTCAAATGGAACCGGCCCGCGCCAAGAATGCTGTCCCAGCCGACTACACCTCCGGCACTGCCGACGGTTCGCGCCCCGGCCACATCAACGTCAACGAATATGATCCCGAGCACCGGCTATTGCTCAACGTCGAGGCTATTGCCTACCACGAGGGAATTCCGGGACATCACTTGCAGATTTCACTGGCGCAGGAACTGCCGGACTTGCCTGAATTTCGCCGATATGGAGGCTATACCGCATTCATCGAAGGATGGGCTTTTTATGCGGAGCGGCTGGCCAAGCAGGTTGGCGAGTATCAGGACCCTTACAGCGAATATGGCCGGCTTGAAAATGAAATGTGGCGAGACATCCGGTTAGTAATCGATACCGGCGTGCATTCGAAACACTGGTCACGTGATCAGATGGTCGAGTACTTCCATAAATACACGGCTATGGACGAGCCGAATGTTCAGTCCGAGGTCGACCGCTATATCTCATGGCCGGGCCAGGCGCTGGCCTATAAATTAGGCCAGCTGGAATTTCTGAAATTACGTGCTGAAGCTCAGCAGAAACTCGGGGCTAAATTCGATATCAGGCGTTTTCACGACGAAGCTCTTGACAGCGGGCCTCTGCCGCTCGATGTATTGCACGCACAAGTAGAAGCGTGGATCGCGAAACAGGTGGTGCAATAGCAGCTTAGGCGGCCGATTCGCGTCCCAGGACATCTTCGATTTCTTGCAACTCGCCAGGCGTAAGCCGGAATTCTGCCGCCCCGATGATGCCTTCGACCTGCCTGGGGCTGCGAAATCCTACGATCGCGCCGGTCAAGGCGGGATTATTCAGGGTCCATGCAATCGCAACTTCGCCGGGCGAACGGCCGTGGCGCTGACCGATTCTGCGCAGCTCCTCGACAAGTTGCAGATTGCGCGAAAGCTGCGGCTCACGGAAATTGGGCAGGTTCTTTCGCCAGTCCTCCGCGGTAAAGTTAGCGACGCGTTCGCGCGTCATGGAGCCGGTCAGCAGGCCTGCAGACATTGGTGAATACACAATTACGCCGATCTTGTTGCTTTTTGTGTACGGCAGGATCTCTTTCTCTATCGCGCGGGTCACGAGCGAATATGGCGGCTGCAGTGAAGTGATCGGCGCAATGGCCTGTGCTCTCTTCATCTGTGAAACGCTGAAATTTGAAACTCCGATGTAGCGCACTTTGCCTTCTTCTTTCAGTCGCGCCATCGCGGTCCAGCCTTCTTCAATGTCTTCATCCGGCTCCGGCCAGTGGATCTGGTAAAGATCAATTACATCGGTAGCAAGGCGGCGCAGGCTGCCTTCACATTCCCGACGAATGGAATCGGCCTTCAGCGATGCGCCGACTTGACGATTACTATCCCATACCCGCTCGCATTTTGTGAATACATAGGGTCGCGGGTTTCGATTCTTGATTGCTTCCGCTACCATTTCTTCCGAGTGACCCAGGCCGTAGAGAGCGGCGGTGTCAATCCAGTTCATTCCACGGTCGAGCGCAGCATGAATAGCGGGAATTGAGTCTGCTTCATTTTGCGGGCCCATGCTTCCAACCCAGCCGCTACCACCAATCGCCCATGCACCGATTCCGAGAACCGAAATTTGTAAGTCGCTATTTCCCAACTGGCGAGTTTCCATTTTCTTCCTCTTCTTCAATTGCCGCCATCGTAGTGTCGGATAGAATATATGCGCAGTAAACGTTTCCGCAAACATAGCAGTCTTTCAAGTTAAAGTAGGCAGATTCCGATAGTCTTTAATTCTTCATGAACATCACCCGTCGTCTCTTTGTGACCCTCTCAGCAGCCGCTTCCGCCGGTCGTTTGTTCGCACAAGGCGTGGCGCCGCGCGCGGTGAAGCCACAGGCCAAGCCGAGTCCGTCGGGACGGCCCTTCAACGCGCATTTTGTCGATGTCGCCAAACAGGCAGGGCTGGTTGTGCCCACAATTTATGGCAATCCTGATTCGAAGGATTACATTCTGGAGGCAACGGGATGCGGCTGCGCTTTTTTGGACTACGACAACGACGGCTGGATGGATATTTTTCTGCTGTGTGGCACGCGAATCGAAGGCGCTCCGCCAGACGCTACCAACCGCTTATATAAAAACAATCGCGATGGAACCTTTACCGATGTGACCGAAAAATCCGGACTTCGCTCGGTTGGTTGGGCCTCCGGCGTCTGTGTAGGCGATTACAACAATGACGGCTTCGAAGATCTGTTCTGCACGTATTTTGGACAGAACAAGCTTTTTCGTAACAACGGTGATGGCACCTTCACAGACGTAACCAAAGAGGCCGGGCTGTTGAACGACGCTCCACGCTGGGGCGCTGGCTGCACTTTTGTAGATTACAACCGGGACGGTCACCTGGACCTGTTCGTATCTAACTATCTTCAATTTGACTTTCAACATGTGCCTAAGCCTGGCGCAAACAGCAATTGCAATTGGAAGGGTGTTCCGGTCGAGTGTGGTCCGCGCGGGCTGCCGCCTGGATATCACTCCTTATATCGCAATAACGGCGACGGAACTTTTACTGACGTGAGCCGTCAAGCGGGTATTTCGGAGCTTCGCGAGAGCTATGGCATGACCGCGGTTACTGCCGACTTCAACGAAGATGGCTGGCCTGACATTTACGTCGCCTGCGATTCCACTCCGAGTCTTCTGCTGATGAACACAGGTAAAAACACATTTAACGAAGAAGGCGTTCTGCGTGGCGTTGCATTGAGTGATGACGGTATGGAACAAGCCGGCATGGGGATCGGCGTCGGGGATTACGACCTCGATGGGCACCTCGACATTTTCAAAACCCATTTCGCCGAAGACACCAACGGCCTTTATCACAATGACGGAACCGGGAACTTCGAGGATGTGACTCGAAAGGCAAAAATCGGAGTCGAAACCCATTACATCTGTTGGGGCGCTGGAATGGTCGACCTGGATAATGATGGCCTTCCAGACCTGTTTATGACAGCCGGCAACGTGTATCCACAAATCGAAAAGACGCTGCCGCAGTATGCCAAGAACAATCCGCGAGTTGTGTTCCGCAATCTGGGAAATGGCACATTTGAAGAGTTGATCGAAGAAGCCGGCCCCGGAATTGCCGCGGCGCACTGCAGCCGGGGATGCGCTTTCGGGGATTTCGACAACGATGGTGATATCGACATCCTTATCATCAATCTCAATGAACCTCCCTCCCTGCTCCGGAATGACATACGAGGCGATCACCACTGGTTGAAAATAAAGTTGGTGGGAACGAAGTCGAATCGCAGCGCGATCGGGGCTCGCGTTGTCGTGCACTATGCCGGAAAGAAGCAGGCGCAGGCAGTCATGAGCCAGTCAAGCTTTTACTCGTCAAATGATCCAAGGCTGCATTTTGGTCTGGGTCCGGCGACGGCCGCCGATGTCGAAATTTTCTGGCCGAGTGGGATGCACCAAAATTTCAAAGCTGTTCCAGCAAACCAACTCGCAGTGATTAAAGAAGAGGCTGGAATTGTTCCCGGCGCTGGGTGGACGAAGAAGTAGTTGGTGTGGTGGAACTGCGTTCCGGCTTTTCAGTTCTTGACAAGCAAGTCCGTTAGAAGGATATTGTATCCGTCCGTGGTAAACGTTTGCTCGCGCTGGTTGACTGTCTTGGACCGCGCTCGTCGTAGCGAGGTGATGAATGGATTCCCGCAAAGCAGTTTCACGTCGCCAGTTTCTTTCCGCAGCCGCAGGTTCAACGGCAGCGTCGCTGCTCGCGCGTCCGGCGTTTTCGCTGGCGCATGAAACTTTTTCGAATGCCGGAACGCTTGATGTAGGTTCCAATGCTGCTGCCATGTTGTCGTGGCAGGATCAGGGCGTGATTAATACCGCTAACTCTCCTTATGCCAAGCTGCACAGCGTACCGGTGCACGCGGTCACGATTGAAGAAGGATTCTGGTCAAAGCGCCGCGCCACTAATGTCGAGCGCAGCATTCCCACCATGCGCGAGGAACTCGAAGAGCATGGCCGCATGGACAATTTCCGTCGGTTGGTGGGAAAGAGTTCGGAGCCCCAGAAGGGACCCTATTTTTCTGATTCCGATATTTATAAGTGGATTGATGCCGTGGGTTGGGCCTTGCAGTCCGATTCCCTGCCCGAGCTTCGCCGGAAAACGGATTCGATGATCCGCGAAGTGGTGGCGATCCAGGAACCAAGTGGATATCTGAATACTTATTACCAAGGCGACCGAGTTGCGCTTCGCATGTCGCAACACGATCAGGAAGTGGGCCATGAGATGTATTGCCTCGGCCACATGATTCAGGGAGCGATTGCCTACTATCGCGCAACCGGTGACACCACGCTCATGGACGCGGGCCAACGTATGGTGGACAACTTCGTGTTGCCGAACTACGGCCCGGGACCGAACCAAAAGCCAATCATCTCCGGACATCCGGAAATAGAAATGGCGCTGATTGAGCTCTACCGCACCACCGGCAAGCGCCAATATGTGGAACTCGCGGGATACATCCTGCACGGCGATGATCGCTGGACCATCGAGCCGCAACGCGTTAAGTACATGTTCTGCGGAATACCCTTCCCCTCGCGTACCAAGCTCGAAGGGCATGCCGTGCGCGCCATGTACGCCTGCTGCGGCGCTACTGACTACTACCTTGAAACCGGCGATCAGGCTTACTGGAAAACTCTGAACACTTTATGGGAAGACTTGACGCGGCGTCAGATGTACATAACTGGCGGCGTCGGCGCGCGTTCTGAAGGCGAAGCTTTCGGCAATGCATATGAGTTGCCGAATGCTCAGGCCTATGGCGAAAGCTGTGCCGCTATCGGAAATATGATGTGGAATTGGCGCATGCTGGCGGCGAGTGGAGAAGCAAAGTTTTCCGATGTCATCGAGCGAGCGCTCTACAACGGAATCAACTCCGGCATGTCTCTGGATGGGAGGACCTACTGTTATCGAAATCCACTGGCGTTCGATCCGGCCACATTGGATGGTTTCCGAGGCAGCCCGAATATCCGCAATGCATGGTATGACGTAACCTGCTGCCCGCCGAATCTCGAGCGCACGTTCGCTTCGCTGCCAAGTTATTTCTACAGCATTAGCAAAGATGGTTTGTACGTGCACTTGTACGACAACTCCAACCTCGATTGGCACCTGCAGGACGGGACCCCGATCAAAGTACAGCAGAAGACGAATTATCCGTGGGAGGGCGCGGTCAAACTGACGGTCAGTCCTGCGGAGTCGAAGGACTTTACCGTGTACGCGCGAATTCCTGGATGGGCGAATGGGGCTTCTGTCGCTGTGAACGGCAGGATGCAATCCGGAGTCAATGCTGGAGAATACCTGGCAATCAAGCGTGCATGGAATCCTGGCGACGTCGTGACATTGAATTTTCCGATGCACGCAGAAGTCATCGCTTCGAATCCGCGAGTGGCGGAGGACCGTGGCAAAGTGGCGGTAAGACGCGGACCAGTTATCTTCTGCATGGAAGAACTTGACCAATCAAACGGCATTGCATTGTCGGATGTCGCAATTACGGTGAGCGAGCATCTGGGCAAGGAATTTCAGAGCGAGTACAAAGCAGACTTGCTCGGCGGAGTCGAAATTCTCCGACATGAAGGCAAAGTGTTCGAGTCGGCGTCTGCAGAGCAACCTCTTTATACGTCAACCGGCGCAGAGGCTCCGAAAACGCGGCCCGGAACATTGAGCTTTATTCCTTATTACGCATGGGCCAACCGGAAGCCGAGCGCAATGCAGGTCTGGACTCCATTCGTCCGCAGTTGAGAAACTCAACGTTCTCGCAGGAGAAAGCTCATATTGCGCTGGCGAATCGCTGTTCTGGTGAGCGCTGCAATTGCGATCAGTTATTTGGACCGGCAAACTTTGCCGGTCGCGATCAGGGCCATTGGTCGCGACATCCCTTTAACCAGTGTGCAGTTCGCGTATTTGCAATCGGCGTTTCTGGTCGCATACGCGTTCATGTACGCCGGAGGCGGCAAGTTGAGCGACGCTTTGGGCACCCGCCGCGGCTTTACCATCATCATGCTGTTCTGGTCGCTGGCGTGCCTGAGTCACGCGCTGGCGGCAAACTTCGCGATGCTGGCGGCAAGCCGCTTTTTGCTGGGAGTAGGTGAAGGCGGCGGCTTCCCTGCGGCGACACGCGCGGTCGCCGAATGGTTTCCGCTGAAAGAACGCTCGACCGCCATGGGAATTATCAACGCCGGAACTGCAATCGGAGCGGTCGCCGCGCCGCCCTTGATCGCTGGCATTCTGTTGTTTGCAAATTGGCGGTGGATTTTCGTATTCACTGGACTTCTCGGGCTGGTGTGGACAGCTTGGTGGCGCATCTGGTACTTCGCGCCGGATGAACACCCCAAGCTGAGCGTTCACGAACGTGAACTCACGCAGTCTCTGGCCGAGCCCCCCTCGTCAACCAAAATTCCGTGGATGAACTTGTTGCGAATTCGGGAGACGTGGGGACTGGTGCTGGCAAAGTTCCTCAGTGATGCTGCCTGGTACTTCTATCTTTTCTGGCTTCCCAAATATCTTTATGACGCCCGAGGATTTGACATCAAGGCAGTGGGACGACTCGCATGGATTCCCTACGCGGCTTCCGGCATCGGCTGCCTTCTCGGTGGCAGCTTCTCCAGCTATTTAGTGCGAAAACAATTCTCCGCCGGAAAGGCCCGCAAAATCGCGCTTGGCCTGAGCGCTTCGGTGATGCCGTTTATTCTGCTCGTTCCATATGCAGGCGTGTCCTGGGCGTTGGCATTGTTCAGTCTGGCGTATTTCGGGCAGCAATCCTGGTCTACGCTGGTGATGGTTCTACCCACGGATTTATTTCCCCGTAATGCGGTTGGCGCAGTCGCCGGATTGGTGGGATTCGGCGGCGCCATGGGCGGAATCGCCTTTGGACAACTGGTCGGGTACTTACTGGATCACGGTTCCGGCTATGGTCCGGTGTTTGCGATGGCAGGAAGCTTTCACGTCGCTGCTTTCCTTATTATTCTGCTGATGGTCCCAGTGGTCGCACCTTTGGTTGTTGGCTCGAAACTTCGGCATGAGGCAGCGCTTTGAAGATCACGGAAGTTCGCACTCGCGTCGCGCGCTGGAAGGGGAAGACAGTTCTCTTACCGCCGCACTTCTGCACAAATCCTATGGATCTGCTGGCGCGCGAAACCGCTCCAACGAAGACCCCCAACCAATCCGCATCGATGACTACGTTTACGTTTCATGGCTGGCTGGTGGTTGAAATCTTCACCGACAATGGCCTGGTCGGGATCGGGAATGCGGCCCTGAGTCCGCAAGCGTCTAAGCAAGTCGTTGATCTTTTTCTTAAGCCCGTTCTCATCGGCGAAGATCCCTGGGAGATCGAGTCGCTCTGGCAACTCATGTATCGCAAGACGATGGCATTTGGGCGCAAAGGCATCGGTATGGCTGCGATCAGCGCTGTCGACATTGCGCTCTGGGACATTTTGGGGAAATCGGCGAAACAGCCGGTCTATCGCCTACTTGGAGGCAGAACCAAATCGCAAATTCCGGTTTACGCAAGCCGGCTTTACAGCAGCCCGCTAGACCAACTTGCAGCCGAAGCCAACCGCTACAAGCAGGAAGGCTACAAGGCAATGAAGCTGCGTTTTGGCTGGGGCCCCGTCGATGGCGGCGCAGGCGTGCGGAAGAATGTCGAACTGGTGCGCACTGTACGCGAAACGGTGGGCGACGACATTGACGTGATGGCCGACGCGTACATGGGTTGGACGCTCGATTACGCCAAGCGCATGCTTCCGTTGCTTGAGCCTTTTAACTTGCGCTGGCTGGAAGAGCCTGTCATACCTGATGACATCGCTGGCTACGCCGAGTTGCGGCGAAGGTCATCGATTCCGATCGCAGGAGGCGAACACGAATTCACTCTGTATGGATTTCGTGATCTGATCGATGCCAAAGCGGTTGACTACATTCAATTCGACACCAACCGGGTTGGAGGCATCAGCCAGGCGCGCAAGATTGCCGCTCTCGCCGAAGCGCATTCGATTCCCGTTATTCCTCACGCCGGACAGATGCATAACTACCACGTGGTAATGGCCAGCTTGAATTCGCCCATGGCCGAGTACTTTCCGGTGGTTGATGTCGAAGTCGGAAATGAATTGTTCTGGTACATCTTTAAAGGCGAGCCCAAAGCAAAGGATGGATTCATCGATCTCGATGAAAGCACTCCCGGCCTGGGACTTACGATTGATGAAGAATCCTTGTCGCAGAACTTCGACGTGATCGAATGAGCGAACGCCTGATCCAGCTTCAGAGGGCGAATACGCGCCGTGTTGCGCTGGTGCAGGAACCGAAGCTTCGGTTGCTCTCTCCGGAAGTCCCATCAATTTACGCGTTAGTAGCCGCAGCTATATCCGAAGGCGTCGCTCTTTCGCAAGCCGCGAGAAGAAACGTTACTGACGAGCACCTTGATTACGACGCGATTTACGCCGGAGACTCCGACTGGAAGATCCTGCCTGCCATCGATCATCCCGAACCCGCACGGTGTTTAGTTTCAGGCACTGGGCTTACTCACCTTGGAAGCGCCCGTGATCGTCAGGCCATGCACGCGCCATCGGCTGAAGAGTTCGAGGCGCTGACCGATAGCATGAAGATGTTTCGATGGGGACTCGCCGGTGGCCGGCCACGACCAGGCTCCATCGGAACTTCGCCAGAGTGGTTTTACAAAGGATCCGGCTCAGTTTTGCGGGCCCACGATGAAGTGCTCACCGTCCCTTCATACGCAGAGGATGGCGGTGAGGAGGCGGAGATCGCCGGCATCTATGTAAACGATGCGCAAGGGCAACCGCGACGCATTGGAATGGCGATGGGCAATGAATTTTCCGATCACTGTTTTGAAAAGCACAATTACCTCAATCTGGCGAGTTCGAAATTGCGGACGTGTTCAATAGGCCCGGAGCTTGTCATCGACCCGGAATTCGAGTCAGTTACCGGCGAAGTCATGATTGCCCGCGCCGGCCGAGTTTTATGGCAAAAACAAATCCGCACCGGCGAGGCAGAGATGTGTCACAGTCTGCAGAACATCGAGCACCATCATTTCAAGTATGAAACGCACCGCCGGCCGGGGGACGTTCACGTTCATTTTTTCGGCGCCGACTGTCTTAGTTTTGGAGAAGGCATTCGGCTCGCCGATGGAGATGTCATGGAGATTACATTTGACGGCTTCGGCAGGCCGCTGCGGAATGTGTTGCGAATTAACAATGATCAGCCCAAACTGATCAGCGTATCTGCAATGAAATGAGGAAACCAATGTCTAAGCCTCACATAGCAATTCTCGGATTAGGAACCATGGGAGGAGGAATGGCTGGCCGCCTGCTTTCTGCCGGCTTTCCGCTTTCGGTTTACAACCGCAATGCCGAACGCGCGAAGCCTTTTACGGAACGGGGCGCGTCGGTTGCGAGTTCTCCGCGTGAGGCCGCAGCGCATGCCGAAATCATAATCAGCATGGTCTCGGATGATGTCGCCTCCCGCGAGATATGGCTCGGAACAAATGGAGCGCTGGCCGGCGCCAAGCCTGGTGCGGTTTTGATCGAATCGAGCACCTTGACGGTGAGCTGGATTAAAGAACTCGCGACGAGCGCTGCACTGCGAAATTGCGAATTGTTGGATGCGCCGGTCACGGGGACCAAGCCGCATGCAGAATCCGGCCAGCTGCTTTTTCTTGTCGGGGGATCCGCCAAAGCGCTCGATCGCGCGAGGCCCGTCTTGTCCATCCTGGGCCGGGATGCAATTCACCTGGGCGCAACCGGCAGCGGCGCACTAATGAAGCTGATCAACAATTTTTTGGCTGCAGTGCAGGCGGTTTCATTCGGAGAGGCACTCTCCCTGATTGAGGCCGGGGGGCTTGATCAGGCGAAAGCAACGTCCATTCTCACCGAAGGCGCGCCGGGAAGTCCTATTCTCAAGAGGGTCGCGGAGCGAGTTGCGACAAGCGACTTTACTCCCCATTTTCATTTGAGCTTGATGGCGAAGGATGTGACCTACGCAATTGAAGAAGGCCGGCGAAGGCACGTGAACATGCAGACTGCAGCGTCGGCCTTGGCCGCTTTCAAACAGGCAATTGCAAACGGCCTTGGCGAAAAGGATTTTGCTGCAGTCGTGCAGGCCATCGACCATCCTCCTGCGAAGAGCGCATAGACATCTGATGACCAACCAAACTCAAAAAGCGCTGGTGAGACGAATGCCCTTGCAACTTGGGATATGGCGAATCTTTTGCCTCCTACTGCTATGTGCAATGTCTACAAGAATCGTAGCGGCGCAGGAGTCTCGTTCAAAAACACCTCCTACCCCTGGGCCGATGTTGAACGAAGGAATGCTTACGTTGGACACGCCCGACTTCAACCTCGTTTTGGTGAAAACATCGCAGACGATCGCCGCGCTCAAGCCGAAGAGCGCCACAGATTTCGACTTCACTCCGGGCGACCTTCTAATCGCCCGCTCGCAGAATGGATATTTTCATCTGGGGGATATCACGCTGCGGCTGCGCTCCGCGATTTCTAAGGAGTGGAAGAACTACTCGACTGCAACCAACCGTGCTCCGGTGAAGGCGCTCCCTGGTTCGGCGCAGGTTTTGGCTTCCGCCGACCTGTCGCCAACCCTGTCCTCTAACATTCCAATAAAGGTAGTCAGAACGTGGGCCATCGAGAATGGCAAGCTCGCCCTGCGTTTTTCCTTGACCAATAAGAGCGATGCACCGGTCGAGATCGGAGCGCTCGGCATTCCGATGGTCTTCAACAACGTGCTGAATGATCGGTCGCTGGAGGAGGCGCACGCCAAGTGCTCGTTCTACGATCCTTACATTGGCGAAGACGCCGGCTACCTCCAGGTAACCAGGCTGAGCGGGAAAGGCCCGGCGCTACTGGTGGTGCCGGATGGTAAGACTCCATTCGAGGCCTACAATCCGATTCTTGACCGGCCGGGAAGATGGGGAGCTAAGCCCGTGTTTACGGATCCGACACCACGAGGAATCACATTTGAAGGCTTTTACGAATGGATGGTCCACAGCCAGACTTACGCCGACAACGAGTGGAAGGGCGTACAGGAGTGGAACCCTGCAACGTCGTTAACGCTGAAGCCCGGTGAGTCAAAAACTTACGGCGTAAGATTCCTTCTTTCAGATTCGATTCGTCATATTGAACGCACTTTGACCGAAAATCAGCGACCGGTAGCAGTTGGAGCTCCCGGATACGTGCTGCCCACCGACATTGACGCACACCTGTTTCTTAAATATTCCAAGCCGGTTAAAACGCTGCGGGTGGAACCGGAAGGTGCAATCTCGTTCACCAGAGCCGCGTCCCGCAACGGATGGGCCGCTTACACCGTCAAAGGCAAGCAGTGGGGACGCTCGCGGTTGACCATTACTTACGATGACGGTTCAGTGCAGACCATTCAATATTTCGTCACCAAGCCGGAATCCGAAGTGGTCGCCGATATGGGCCGCTTTTTGACTACGAAGCAGTGGTTCGTTGATCCCGCAGACCCGTTTCATCGCAGCCCTTCAGTCATGACGTACGATCGCCAGGAAAATCAGATCGTCATGCAAGACAGTCGCGCGTGGATTGCCGGCTTGGGCGACGAAGGCGGAGGTGGCGCATGGCTCTCCGCGATGATGAAAGAATTGGTTCAACCGAGCCAGGAAGAGATCAACAAACTGCAGCAGTTTGTTGATGGCGTGCTTTGGGGTGGTCTGCAGTACAAAGATGGTCCTCAGCAGTACGGGGTCCGCAAGAGTCTTTTCTATTACCAACCGGACGAACTGCCAAAAGGCTTTTACCGCGGCGACTTCGACTGGAGCTCATGGACTAGCTGGAACAAGAAAGCGTCCGAGCAGGTGGACCGATCCTATGATTATCCGCACGTGGCCGCGGCCTACTGGGTGCTGTACCACCTGGCGCGTAACCATCCAGGCCTGGTGACCAACCATTCCTGGGACTGGTATCTCAACCAGGCGTATCAGACTTCGGTCGCGATGACCCACTATGCGCAGGGACTTGCCGAGTTTGGCCAGATGGAAGGCGACATTTTTCCGCAAATCCTTGCAGATTTGAAACTCGAAGGCATGAAGACGCAAGCGGACGATCTTGAAACAAGAATGCGATCGCGCGCCGATCGCTGGAAAAGCGCGGCCTATCCTTTCGGTAGCGAAATGCCGTGGGACTCAACGGGGCAAGAAGAAGTCTACGCGTGGACAAAATATTTTGGCTATGCGGACAAGGCAGAGGTGACATTGAACGCCATACTCGGCTACGATCCGGCGATTCCGCACTGGGGGTACAACGGCAGCGCCCGCCGCTATTGGGATTTTATCTTCGCCGCAAAAGATCGCCGGCTTGAACGCCAGCTGCATCACTACGGATCAGGGTTGAATGCGATTCCGCTGCTCGCGGAATACCGCCAGCATCCAGACGACTTCTATCTTTTGCGCGTTGGGTATGGCGGGACGATGGGAGCTCTGACTGATATTGACCAGGATGGTTTTGCGGCGGCAGCGTTTCATTCATTTCCCGACATGCTGAAGCCCGATCCGCTTTCGGGCGATTACGGTCCGAATTTTTTTGGACACGCGTGGGACACCGCTACCTATGTTGTGAATCATCCTCAATTCGGGTGGGTCGGCTTCGGAGGCAATGTAGCCACGACCGGCGATGTGGTCAATGTCACGCCGCTCGATTCAGCCCGCACCCGAATCTACCTGGCGCCTTACGGACTTTGGCTCACGCTCGATGCCGGAACTTTTGACAAGTTGGAACTCAAACCCAAGACTGGTGTCCTACGTATTGGCTTTGCCTCGAGTGATCGGTTCACTCCCGAGGCCCGCCTGCGAATAGAGCAGCCGGCAAAGATCTCCGGAGTGGGAGAGTTCCACCCCACAACTCAGCTCAAAGTCGAACGGGAAGCCTACGTTGTTCCACTGAAGAAGACAGTCACCTGGTTGGAACTTTCTGCTCAGAAGCGGCCATAAAGTAGTGCGTTGTGCGTCATTGCGGATGCACCGTCATGGTTGCTCGACCGCCGGTCGTTCTAGACCAGTACTCGATCCATTGTTTGGCGATACCGGTCGTACGCTCGATCAATTCATCACTGGGTCTATGACCGTGCTCAACGATCAAGACCATGCCGGTATTGAATTCCCTTTGCGAGTGATCGACATCCGGTTCTCGAGGGCCCTCCGCAGCGATGACATCCTGAATCCTTACTCTGGCGCGATCGGCTTTGAAGATGGGATGGCCATTGGCATCTTTTCCAGCAGGCACGAGATTCTTCAGCAGAAAAAAATCAGGTACTTCAGCGGGAGAAATCAGTCCCATCAAATAAAGATCAAGATACGAATAGCCGGTTGCCGGCACGTAGTAATCATCGTCGAGTTGAGTGAAGGTGCCGTCGAAATTATCTTGCCATACGCCGCCACCCATCGCGGACGCTTCGGTCGGACGCTGATAGGGAAAGGCGACCGGCGCTTGTAACCCGCGAGTCCAGTGAACGGGACCCAGCAGGACCGTCTCATCATTGATCTTGGCGGACGCGGAGGCGCCCCAGCGATGACCCATTTCGTGTCCAAGCTGCGACATGGCGTAGTTGTAAGGAAGCATCTTTTTTCCTGATGTGCTCTCACTGAGTTGATGAGAGTAAAACGTGACGTCATGAACATCGCCGGCAGGTGCATCATCAGGTGGCCACGCCTGCATCTGGTTGGATCCGACATAAACCGGTTGCACGTATCCCCATTGGAAACGACCCTGGCTGCAGTAGCTCTCGAGATCATGCTGGCGTTCGCCGATGCCAGTCACGTTGCCGCCTCGCGGCCCGTCGCTGGGCGTGCCTGCCTCCTGGTTGTCGATGCGGAAATCGGAATAATAGGCAAGGAAGTCAAACCTGTCGCCGAGGGCGTTGATTACCGTGCAGGCCAGATCCTCCGGACGGGGCACAGATAAATAATGGAACGATTCGTAAGCCGCGGAGAATGGCTTGTCCTTTTGCGTGAGTGACGAGAAATGGACTTCAGGACTTCGCATTCCGGAAAGATTGATCACATCCGGCGTCAGTTCTTCTGTGGTCGGTTTCTGTTCGCCGCGTTGCAGAACTCGCGCGGTTAATTTGATTTTGCCGGCCTCGATCAGCGCCTTCGGCAAGGTGCCCTGTAGTGTGATGCTGCTCCCACTGGCGCTCACTCTTTTCGAAATGCCGGAGCCAAAAGTAAAATAACCGGCAGCTCGGTCAGGCCGTCTGCTCGCGAACACGGTCCATATAACTTCTTGTGAGCGGTTCGAGGGCTGCGACGATGGTGAGAACGACAGCTGATACCCGAAGCCGTTCAATTCTGCATCCCCTTGCGCCAAAACCGGACCGCGCATCTCTAATGTGACCCTGAGCAAAAGCCCGTTTAGCACCGACAACTTGATATTGCGCACATCGAGGTGTGCTGGCATTGCTGGGTGAGGGCTTGCAGCCAAAGTAGCAATCGGCTTTTCCACACCAGACGGAATTGTAAATACCCCGACAATGGCGTCCTTGGCCGCCAGTTGCTGGTAAGACATCTCGATGGTTCCATCCCGGTGCAGCGCCGCTTGAAAACGGTTGACGGTCTTGAACCAGGTGAAATCCTGGATGTTACCGAAAGGCTCGGTCAGCTCCCAGGTTATGACCACACGATCCGCCAACTCGTTTACGTAACGTGTACCCGTCATTCGCGGCTTGAAAAACACGCAGATCGCGGGAGCGCTATCGATCAATCCGCCGGCGGCTTCCGCCAGAGCGTCGAAGCGGCGAATGCTGACTCCTTGACTACGATCATCGCTGTCGCTTTCGCTCGCGCTCTCGCCGAAGCTAAGCGAACCCGTCGTGCCGACCTTGATCGAATTCCACGTCTTGCCCGAGAAAGGAAACGCGAAACTGTGCAGCACGGCATCCGGTGGGCGAAGTTCCGGACCGAAATCAGGAACCCACTGCAAGGGAATATTTTCAACCCGGTATTTTCCGTGATCTGGAACAAAGCGCAACGTCCGGCCGCTAAGGTCGAATAGGTTGGCCTCGCCAAGCGCGCCTTCGTTCAATTCCATCACGATCAGATCACCGGAACTAGTGACCTTACCGATCTGGCGACCGGGCCGATCTTCTTGTGCAGCCGCGAAGCGGGCGAGAACAATAAATCCGCACAGAACGATAAGAATCGCTAAAACACGCAGCAATTTGGTAACGACGTTCACAAAACCTCCGTGTGCGAGAAGCAGGGCTAGCATTCAGGTGTCGACATTGGATAAAGTATCCCAAGAACATCTTTATCATAATAAACACCTTGCGAAGGGACATCCAGGCCAACCAGGGATGTTTCGGCGGTTTAGGAGGAGTATGCGCTGGATAACTATCTCTTTATTTATATTGCTCATGTGCGCCCTTTGTCAGGCGCAGATCCCTCCCGCTCCCCATCGTCGCGTCGTCACTATTTCAGGTGCAAACAAACACGGCAGCGAGCCCTCGATCGTGGTGAACCCGAACAATCCCGACCAAGTCGTCGCCGTGTTTCAGCCAGCGACCGTTGCCTACTCAACGGATGGCGGCCAGACATTTTCGACCCCTGATCTTCCGTCGATTGAGGGCTGGCACGCAGGTGGCGATGTTTCAGTTGCCTTCGACAACAAGGGGCACACGTACCTGAGCACATTGCACTTCGACAAACTCGGCAGCACGTCGTATTGGGCGCATGCGGCGGGCAAGAACGGTATCTTCGTGCGCCGCTCCCCGGATGGCGGAAAGACCTGGGAAAAGGATGCGGTCGCGGTAAAAACGTATAACGGCGCCGAGACCAATAGCCACATGGAAGACATGCCGCGCATTTTTGCTGATTCGCAGGCGCGTAGCCCATATGCAGGGAATGTGTACGTCGGTTGGATCGAATGGCAGCTGGATAAGTCCGTCATGTTATTTGCGCGCTCGACCGACGGCGCAAAGACCTTTTCACAGCCGATACGAATCAGCACCCATGCTGGCTTGCCGCGCGATGACAACGGAGGCCTCGTAGGATTTGTTGGGGTTGTCGGAGCTGACGGAACGATTTACGCCATTTGGAATGACGGCAGCACGATCACCCTGACCCAGTCACACGATGGTGGAAAGACATTTACGCCGTCCCGTACCGCCGTCGACGTTGCTCCCCCGTACTTCGGCGGCGCCGGCGGCATTCCCGGAGTCTCTCGTGTGATGGGCTTTCCGCAGATTGGCGTCGACAGCCGTCAAGGCAGGCAGGGTGGAAGGTTGTATGTTTCGTGGAGCGATTTTCGCAACGGCGACGTCGACGTATTTTGTGCCTCCTCGAAAGATCGCGGGCGTACCTGGTCAGCACCCGTTCGCGTGAACAGCGACCCGATTCATGACGGCCTCGACCAATTTTTCCAATGGATGACCGTAGATCCCGTCACTGGCGACGTGTACGTGCAGTTCTACGACCGTCGCGACGATCCAGAGAATCGCCGCACCGGATTCACGCTTGCGCGCTCGACTGATGGTGGAAATACATTCGTCAACTACGCTTGGGAAGAAACACCATTCGAATCCCGGCAGCCCGCATTCCTCGGAGACTATACCTGGCTCACCGTGTTGAATGGAAAAGCATACGGTGCATGGACCGAAGCTACGTCAACGGAAACACCGTCTGAAGCGGGGCGCCCTTCGCGACAAGACACCGTAATCAAAGTCGGCTTCGCCGACTTCGGTATCGACAAATAAAAAAGCTTATTTGGTGCTCACGCTGAAAAGTGGCGGAAGCGAGTGGGAGTCGAACAAAAACGACTTACATGTTTTCAGTAAGTTACTGATTCTAAAATGTCGTGGAGTACGCAAAAGTCGTAGAGTTAGGGATAGCTAGCACAGGTTCTAGCACAGAAAACGTCGCCCCAAGAACGGCCAATGTTTAGAAGTTTCTCCAAGCCAGTGCAATGAGCAATCCCATACCAGCAATTATCAGCAAAAGCGTGATGCGCTCAACATATTTCACAATGTTAAAGGCCGAGTCCTCTTCTTTCTGAAGCTCAGAAATTCTCGCGGATACCGGCTCGTCGTTCTTATCAACACCCTTCAAGTACAGTCACACATATACGGCGCGAAGAAGCCACGCAACACTGTCACCGTTGACAGGTTGGCGCGAATAGCTACGAAACTACCGATTGGAGTAGTTGACCCTTGGTAATTGTCTGCCTCATCGTCCAGGGTCTCCCGATGTTTTAAGAGGCAGGATGGATCGTGAATGGAAAACTGAAAGTGACGGCCGGAGCGTTTATTGTTTAGGTGCCAATGCGATCGCAACTGCTGCCAGAAGGACAGGGAGCGACCAAGCCCAAACTCCGCACCATAAAACTGCTGCACCACCCGCGACACACCCGGCAAAGAAGCCCAATAGCAAGGTAAGTTGTTTCCTCAGACGCTGCCATGCGCCTGCGACCAGCGGTTCGTTCGCCATGAGATCGAGCAGAGCAAGGGTGGACGAGCTCAAATTGCCGGTCATTACTGCGGTTGAAGGTGCGTTGGGCATTATGATACGCAAAAGGGCAAACTGGCATGCCATTGCTGATACTGCCGTCATGGCGGCGACTGTAAACATTAACCCTTGGTGGCTCGCAGAGGGGTGATATCGAAGGCTGATGACCAGAACGGCCGCCAGCAGCAGAAATTGAACGAGAAGAAGCAGTCGCGCCAAGTGCTCTCCTCGCGATGCCGAGGATTTAGCTATCAGCCACACTGCCGACGTCGCAAATATGAAAACAGGAACCGCGAGGTCCTGATCCAGGTTGGGTTTGCGGCCTCCCACAAGAAGAGCCGCTATCAACACCAGGTTCCCGGTTACGTGGGCGGCAAATATCTTGAGGGTCAAAAAACTGATCACATCCACAAGACCCGCAATGCTGCTGAGCAGAAGCGGAAGCAGGACTTCCCATCGCAGGAGTTTGGACTCTTTTTCTAATGAAACCGGCAGCACATCATTGTCCCTATTCATAGCTGGTTCCTTTGCAATTGGGATGCTGGAAGCAACCGTAGAGAACTGTCAGAAGTTACACTGAGTAATTTCGCACCCATGCGCCCTGATCTGAGTCGCATCCCATCGAATCTTTTGTCCGTGGGATGCTTTTTTTTGGCGCGAGGCACGCTTGTCCCATTCCCCATCCAAAGCATTGACTGTTCCAACTGGATCGAAGTGAACACGGCGAGCATAAGTGTCCGCTTATTTTTACCGAAATGGCTGCCCAATGTGTTAAGGCGATTTTTCGCCAACTACGCCGTTCAGCAGCGAATCGCAACGGTTTAAAGTGATCGATCACGTCGCGGTCAAGACTGTCATTCCTACCAGTTCTTATGCGTTGGCGCTGGCGTTACCTTAATTTGAGTAGCTGTGATGAAGGACTAAGGACTGTCATATGCATCTCGGGAAACGCACGATTGCAGAATTCCTTGGGACGTTCTGGTTGGTGTTTGGCGGGTGTGGCAGCGCAGTTTTAACTGCGGCTTTTCCCGGTCTGGGTATTGGTTTCGTCGGAGTTGCTTTGGCCTTCGGCCTTACCGTACTCACCATGGCCTATACGATCGGGCATATTTCCGGATGCCACTTAAATCCGGCAGTTTCCGTGGGGCTATTTACTGCCGGACGCTTCCGGGCATCCGAACTCCCCCCTTACATTACTGCTCAAGTGGCCGGCGCATGTGTAGGGGCCGGCACCTTGTATGTCATTGCTAGTGGGAAGGCAGGTTTTGATGCCAGCGCGGGATTCGCCTCCAACGGCTATGCTGCGCACTCGCCCGGTGGGTACAGCCTTGTTTCCTGTTTGCTTGCAGAAGTTGTGCTGACTGCATTTTTCTTGCTCATCATTCTCGGTTCAACGGACGGGCGAGCACCCAAGGGATTCGCTCCTCTGGCGATCGGCCTTGGATTGACACTTATCCATTTGATTGGCATCCCAATTACCAATACATCGGTGAACCCGGCACGCAGCACGGGTCCCGCTATCTTCGCCGGTGGCTGGGCATTGAGCCAATTGTGGCTGTTCTGGTTAGCGCCCCTGATCGGTGGAGTGATTGGAGGCGGGATCTACAGAGCATTGTTTGCCGAGCGCGTGGAAATCTCAGGCGACGATGCTGTTAATCGCCACGCCGAACGCCTGCGGGCGGCATAGTTCAAGTTTCTTCCGATCGCTCCTGCTCGCCCTGCGTTAGTTCTCCTAGACGCTTTCTTGTGCCTTCAGCCCGAAGGGAGCACATTCGCCAATTACTCGTGATCCGCTTCTTCGCTGGGGCCGTAATCATGCTCGCCGGAATCGGGATTTGCGGCACTTTTTCACGGTGCTCTGCTAATTGTTCGTGGATTCCATGCCCGCGCAATAAAGCCACCGACGGTTGCGGATTCGATACATTCCGACCGTGGTGCAGCGTGATTCAGCGGCGACCGGTAAGCCGATTGTAGCTTTCGATTTGAAAAATGACTGAAACGTATCGAATAGAGTTATGTTGATACTGAGAAGCACGGACAATACTCTCGTTCGCAATTTTGTATAGAAGCACCGCAATTTGCCAAGCAGCCGCCCCTGAACGTCATCTAATTCCTTTAAAGTTGTACACGACGCCCATAGCGAGGCGCAGGCTACTTTGACCATTATCTACAAAGTGAGTGCGAAGAAGGTCCGCGCTGATGCGAGCTGCCCAATGAGACGACAATCTGAAGTCACCACCGGCACCAAGCGTCCAGGAAAACGCCGTGTCGGCGGACCGTTGAGTGCCAATATTTAACTCTTGTATCTGCGCGAAGAGATTGGATTCTCCAAACTGCACTTCGGCAAATGGGTGAATAATGTGTCCCTTGACGTTGCCTTTGCCTTTGAATAGCCCGGGGAAGTAGATGCGAGGGCCAATCAGCCAGTTCTGAAGGTGAGTCTTGGAGACCGTCAGCCCCACGTTGGTCAACGCGAACGCACCAAGTGTAGAAGTATCTCGTCCACTGTCATAGTTAAAGGCCAGCGCCACCTTCGGGTTGAAAAGCCATGAACCTCCCAGGGTGTAACCGTCTAGACCTTGATTACTCGTGACGTGTAGGTAGCCGCCGCTAAGTTCTATAGACCGCTGCGCATTCGCAGTCAATGTGCAAGCCAAGAATAGCAATAGGCAGTAAATTAAAGTCCTCATACTTTTATCTTCCTTTTTCTGTATTTTCCCGGCATTTCTCTGAAACCTCGACCACCTTCACGAGTTCCACATCTTCGCGACCTCACCTCTCGATTGAAGCACCCTGAAAAACAACACTTCTGCTTAGTCTTGACTGAGTTCTGTTTCGACGAAGGATCACTTGCCAATAAGCCTGTGCACGGATTCTGGCCGTCAGATCATCCCACCTTCTACTCTTGCTTGATCAAAACGGAGTCTGCCAGATGTGTGGACTCGGCCCAACTGTCAAAACTTACAGACGATGTTCCCGACCTCCCTGGGCTTAGCCGTCAAGGTCGCTTGGGAGTGAACGGCGTTTTTCACCTTGTCGGTCCTCGACCCTTTTCAGTAAGCCCACAAAAGCCGGCCCAAACGGATATCGAATATCCATAAAATCGGACTACGAGCCTAGAGTGCCTGTGGAAAATATTCGCCACTTTCTGCGCGCTACGCACCCTGGCTACGAAATACCTAAATATTTGGCGGTTTCAGATGGGCTATGACACCAAAGCACTGTGAAAGTTGACAGGGGTGGACCCAATCCAGAGAAGCTACAACTGCATTGGAAATCGCGTGGCGCGAGTTCAGAACATCTGCGCTTTGGGCGGTTGCCGAGCTTGCAGTCACCTTCGAAAAGGAGAACAAGTTGGCACAATTACTGAACTCCCCGGTTATTGGCGTCGGTAAGAGCTACTGGTTGTCAGTTCTAACAGTTGCAGACTTCCGCCGATCCTAGAATTCTTGTCGTCGTCGTAACAAGATTTACTGGAGACGAAGCCTTCGGCGAACTGAGGGTTTCACTTTCGTGGAAGGCCATTATGCGACCGGACCCGGCCCGCCACAAAAGCTAAGACAGAGCTCTGGGCTGAGTAATCATGCAGAGAAGAAACATATTTCTAAGCGGGCTGGTGGGCATGCTTGCCTTGAGTATGCTGGTACACGCCCAGACAGTGAAGGTTAATCTGCATATCATTCTGGTGGATCAAGAGCTGAACCAAAAACCCGTGCCGTGGTTCCATGTAACGCTCCGCCGTGAGGATACTCGAAACCCTGAAGTCTTCGATCTGATAACAAAACTGGATGGTACATGCGAGAGGGTAGTCCCGGCTGGACGATATGAACTCGTGACTCCACATGCGATTGACTTGCAGGGCAGGCGTTATACGTGGGCGATGGATTTCGCTTTCAGTCGCGTCCAAGAGATGATTGAGCTCACGAACGACAATGCTATCGTGGAGCGGGTTTCCACCGCCGTCAGTGCGCCAATGAACATGTCCGGCGGTGGCAGTGATCTGAGCTTACTCTTTGAGCGGCTTTACAAATCAACGGTTACCGTGCGCGCAGACGCTCGTGAAGGTTCAGGATTCATCGTTGACGCTTCAGGTCTGGTGGTCACGAATAACCACGTCGTAGAATTTTCGCACTACCTCGCGGTGCTTTTCGACCAGAAGCACAAAGTTACGGCGCGTGTGCTGGCCGCGGATCCAGGCAAAGATATCGCGGTCCTCTGGGTCAACCTCCAGGCGTTTCCCGAGGCAGCGATCGCGCCTCTGTTACCGTCTGAGCCCGCATCGCAGGTAGTGGTGGGCGAGAGGGTGTTCACAATCGGAAGCCCTCTGGGAAGAGAGAAGGTGTTCACCAGCGGCTTCATCAGCAAGGTAGAGCACACGTCGATTTTTAGTGACATCAACATCAACCCAGGAAGCTCGGGAGGCCCTCTGTTCAATCTCCGGGGAGAGGTGACAGGAATATTACGAGTGCGCAGATGCATCTCCTCGCCTCGATCATTCCGATTGACGATGCACGACCTGTCATTGAACGAGCACGCCGTGAATTATCAGGTGCTTCGCCTCCGTCCGCTGAACTCCTGCCCGTCGAGCCTGACGACTTCTTTCCCGCCGATGCCCTGCTTTCTTTGCTACGTCATCATCAGAGAATGGATGTCAAACCATATTTTTTTTACGGCGGGGTGAGTTCCGTGTGGAAATGCTGACGCCCCCACTTCGCTACTACTTCTACAACAAGGATGAGATGCAGGCGATGCACAAAGGGCCGAAACACTCCGGCGAGGACTCGAACACGGACGGCTCCCGAGCGGGCCGTGGAGGAGGCGCAGGAATATCAGCCCACAGTTATCATTCGGATCGTCCCCAAGCATGGATTCTGGAACCGGCAGTTCAAGGACAGTTTTCGGAGCATGAGGCTTTTGTGCGCTGGCAAAGAGGTGCCCCCGATCGATCCCGGGCGGAGCCACTTCGAACTTCCCGACAACCATGTCAAGGGCACGACGACGGAAGGATTCTACTCCTACCTGCCGGACGCGATCTTTCCGAACTGCGGCAGTGTAAAGTTGGAAATATTTTCCGAGAATGCTCCCCGTACACCCATCATCAGGTCGGTAAGCACTGCCACAGTAGAGCGAGTATGGACTGACATGGAACCTTACCGAGGAACAAAGGCTCCGCATGACGAATAGGATCGTCAGCGGGATTGGCGGCGGCATGGGGGATGTCGTCAAGGCTGAATCCCGTTCCGGGATCTGAGATACGACAGGAAACCATGCGGTGTGCTCGAACATACTCGACTTCCACGTAACGACTCGGGTCAAAAGCCTGCCCCATGGTCCATCGCATTGAGCAAGATCTCGCGGAATGCCATGCCGACTTCGTCACGTTCACCATCGGGGAGGTCGGAGATTTCCTTCATCACTTGCAGCAGGCGATCGGCAGTGCTCATCTGGCAACGCACCCTAGTTTGATCCACTCCGGTGTTGACGACAGCAGCTCTATCCCGTCATCCCAGTGCGGTGACTCAATTGCCAACTGGATCATGCTCCGGAGTTGCTCGTGCGAATAGGGTTTTGAAAAGAAACTGAAAGCATGCGCCTGCATCGATGCCGGGCAATCGCGGGAGTGTTTGCCTCGGTCAAAATGATGAGGCGAACGTGGGGCCGCTCAACGCGAATCTTGCGCAGCAACTCAACATCCTCCATACCGGATGTTTTTCTCGCTCGTGATGACCAGTTCCAAGGCTTTTCTTTTTGTGGCTCGAGAGCGGCTCGGTTCGAGGTCACGTGCTGAATTGTCCAGATTCCCGGTTTGAGAATCTCCAAGAGAAGCTTCTTCAAGCCTGAATCAGCGCCAACGACAAGTGCGTTTCGAATTGCGAAGAGTTGCACCTGACCCCCACAAGTAGGCCACCCTATCGTCAATCTTGACCCGCGAAATCGATACTGTAAGTTCTAGCAAGGGGCTATTGCCAGCTCATGGCTTGAGAGACTGGGCTTGGTGCCTTCCTGTAGTGTTGGCT
>CAVPEQ010000013.1:0-286838 GCA_963703465.1 uncultured Acidobacteriota bacterium
ATTACTTCAGCGTGTTGCTTATAAGGCTCAGGAAGCAAATCGTTGTAAGAATGAATCACATCGGTCAGCTTCATGCCATCGTGATAGGCATACTTGCCGGGATGGAACACATGACCGTCGAGATAAACCGTCTTTTCGGAGTACGGAAGAATCGGCGAAATGCGGATTTTGTCGCCGTCTTGAATTGCGAAATCATCGAGAGCCTTATTGACCGCTTGCTGGTCATTGCCCTCGGGCATGTCAAGCTGCAGCATGGTGTGGCTCTGGTGCGCAATTACGCGCTCGACTTGGATGTGGCGATAGGTGCCGGAAGGCAGCACGCCGCCTGCAAGCTGCAGCGCTTCGGCAAGAGTTTTTTCGTGCGCCAGTTCATAAACCGCCGGGTGCATAACCATGCCTTCGACCGTCACCTCAGCGCCCATCGCAGGCACCTGCAGCGTGTCGCCAGACTGGATTCGGGCGATTGAGTTGTGCACACCGTGAAGCAGCAGGTCGTAAGCATCGACTTCCTGCACCAGTTCTTTGCCGCGGTATAAGCGCAGATGTCGAAGCGAGCCGCGTGAAGTCGGACCGCCTGCCGCATACAAAGCGTTCAAGGGCGTGGAAAGCGAACTGATGTCAAAGGCACCTGGGCTTTCAACCTCACCAACCACATACACTCGCACACTGCGAATGCGCGAGAGCGAAACGTCAGCTTCAACTTCGTGGAATTGCGTGCGTAGCGCGGCTTGTACCACTCGCTGAACATCACCCAGGGTCTTCCCGGAGACGTCTATCGACCCGACTTCCGGCAGAGCTAACCGCCCGGAGCGATCCACCACGCGCCGCAAACGCTGCGCGACTCCTCCCCATATGTCGACGTTGACGCCGTCGCCCGGCCCAAGAACGTAGTCGGGCCCGGCGGGAAGATCCATCGGCAAGTTGTCGAGATTCCCGGTTCCATTACGGAAGATATTCGCACCGAAATGTTCGAGTACCGCGGGGCGCGGTGACACTTGCGAATACAGATCGTACAAAGATGGAACATTCGCATACGGGTTGGCGTGCCGCCGAACTTGCGGACGATCAAGATTCAAGTCTTCGGCAGAAGGAAGCTGACGTCGAGGATATTCGAGTTTTGACTGCAACTCGTTATCACCGGCACGACCTCCGAAATCTCCGCCGCCCATGTTCGTCGCACCCAGAGCAGGATTCCCCGCCGACAAAGAACTACCGTAGTTCGGAACCTGTGCGCTGGACCGACCACGAATAGAAGTAGACCCATCGAGAGTTGCAGCGTTGAGAGTGGATGATGAACTGGCGTTAAGAAGTCCCGCTAGCTGTTCCGGTGCGATGCGACTCATGGCGCTGGTGTCGGAAAGCGGGGCGCCAGACTCTATTCCCATGCCGTCATACGAATCCAAATTCTGCTGCAGGCCGGTCATTTCCACCTGACGTTGCGGATTCACTGCAGGCGGGGCTTGTGGGACAGCCGGAGTCGCAGGCTGCATCTGCTGGGGCGGCGATTGTGGCGGAGTAATTCGGTCTCGCTCCATGCTGGCGTCGTATTTTTCCCAATAAGTATTTTCCTGGCTTGGATCGGCCGCCGCGCCTTCCGGTTTTTGTGCTGACGGGGAGACGGCCCTGGTTAAACCCAGTCGCTCATCCCGCTCATGCTGCTGCTCAAGTTCTTCTACCGTCGGTTTGGCCCTGACGTAGGCGCGATCTTCTATTTCACGCGTGGCAAGAACGCAAATCTTGTGATCTTCATGAAGCAACTGGAAGAGCGCCTCGTCGGTCAGGTCCTCGGGATCGAGTATCCGGCCTTGTTCATAAGCTTTGCGCACCAGCATCTTCTTGACTTGCAGAAGCAGCCCAGGTTCCTGGCGCAACAATTCGATAATCTTTTCCGGCGAAAGCGCAACTTGCTGTTCGGCGGCTTGCTCTGCCCGCGACTTTAAGGCGATCGATTCTGCGTCATTACGCTGGTGTTGCGTCTGGGCTGAAATGACGCCAGCACCAATCAGACACACCAAAATCGCCGGTGTCAGAAATCGCGTGCCTTGAACCGTGAGCTTATTTAGCGTACGCCTATACGATTTCCAGCAAATCAGTTGATCCATGACTTTTTCGACCTCAATTTCTCAGCAGCAACAAAACCCCAAGTGACCTCAGACCGCTTCCAGATCGGTGCCATCTATTTCGAGAGCCACTGATCGCATGAGCACTTCGACGGAAATCACTACGCGATATTTGTCCTTCTTGCGGGAGAGGATTCCTTCCGCTCCCGCCATCGGACCGCGCACCACGCGAACTTTTCTGCCTACACGCAAATACGGGCAGGGTTCGGCGCAGACTTCGTTGTCAAGCGCATTGCGTAGAGCTTCAATCTCTGACTCGGGGAGCGCGGCCAGCTTTCCGTTAAAGCTGACCAGGTTCACCGCTCCAGGAATTCTCAGGACATGCAATTTGTTCTGTTCTTCCATTCTTACGAAGACGTAACCCGGAAATAGCGCCAACTCGACTTGCTTGCGCCGATCTTTCCAGCGATGCCATGTCCGGTAGAGAGGAAGAAAATTCTCGACGCAGCGCTCTTTCAACTGCTTTGCGACCACCTTCTCGTGACGAGGATTCGTGTACAGCGCGTACCAATGCGGCACGCGCATTCCAACATTGGCAAGTTCGCCTGATATCAAAGGAGTTGTCATTGGAATCATGTACGCGCCAGCCCCTTCCACTTACAGCTTCGCCACCTCACTTACATCGGCCTTTGTGAGATGGCCCGAGGTTAAAGTTTTTTAATACAGCTACTTACGGCATGACACAAACAACCAAAACCAGCGGTTCACACGCTACATAACTCTCAACAGCGGCGGCATGGCTTTACCGCGGATCACGCTCAGAATTCCTTCTTCTGAGCTCTCGATCGCCTTCGAGCGAATGTCCGACCAGAAGAAAATGGTGCTGTTTTCCTTCGGCGCCACTGCCAGCACTTTCACCAACGGATAATGGAGGAGAAGGTAGTCGCAGACCGGAGGACGCTCGCCAGGTTTATCGAGCGCGATGATTACGAAATCAGGTTGCGAATCGGCCACGGCTTGGGGGATTTCTGAGTCATCTTCCAGTTCGCCCAACACTTCGATATCTGGCTGTTCAGAAATGGTGGCGAGAATTACGTCTCGCATCAGTCGAGGTCGATTAGCCACCAAGACTCTGATTTTTCGCATAGTACGCTCCAAGCACAGACGAGAGTGCCCCGATTATCGCTGTGAGTAGCTGGAATTGTAAGAATCAATAATGGTCTAGAAGCGGTGCAGGACAAAGTAGAGCAGCTGTACCGAATTCGGTTCCACTTGGGTCCTGGGCGCTCCCTCATGAGGGGACCAATCGTGTACTAAGGCTTGTACCAATTTTGTACTAATTGTTGGGCTAATTCGTGTGCCAACATTTTTTATGGTGAAAACAGTTCACTCGGGCAAGCCGCTCGCGCTCGACCCGCGAATTCTCAACTTGCCTCGCAGGAGAAACACGGAAAGCTACCCCGCGAGTTACACATCGTTTTGGGAGAAGTTAGCACGTGCGTGTCACGATGCCGGCATCGTGACACGTTTCGCCTCACAGCTTTCGACACAGCTATCGTGCGTGGCTTGATGAGTTGGGCACGCCGATTACTGTGCAGCAACGTGCCATGCGACACGGCGACATCCGCGTAACGATAAATTACGGGGACGCGGTTGGTGACGGGTTGCGGGAAGCGTCAGCGAAGTTTGCGGCAAGAGCAATACCGCAATAACGGCACGGAACATACTCTAACCGATTGAAACATTGGGGTGGGAGACGGGAATCGAATCTCACTCACAATGTAAATACAACAACTTAGAACGCAGCAGACGGCATGTAATTAGGTGTTTTCGATCCAAAGCAGTGCGAACGGCATGTAAACGGCATGTACGGATGAAAACAGTGAGCAGATAGCGGCAGCGCTTATGTCCCGGCTTACTTAATTTGGGCACAGAAATTCGACTAAGGCGTTTCAACACGAACCGCGGATCTGCGGCGTAAGCTATGGCCTCGCGAATCTCGGAATTACATTCTGCCATCTGAACGAGAGATAAACCGCTGTGAAACTCCGAGTCATTCTAGTCGTCCTATTGATGCTATCGCTGCCGGGGATCTCTGAGGAAGCAAAGCCTGCACGTCTCGGCGTTACACGCGGTTCCGGTTTAGGAAGTCTCTGGGCCGAAATACAGATCGACCGCACCGTTTACGTCAGTCACGACTACTGCGAAGCGGGGAGAAGTTAGGACGTGCGTGTCACGATGCCGGCATCGTCCACGTTTCGCGTCACAGCTTTCGACACAGCTATCGTGCGTGGCTTGATGAGTTGGGCACGCCGATTACTGTGCAGCAACGTGCCATGCGACACGGCGACATCCGCGTGACCATGAGTTACGGAGACGCGGTTGGTGAAGGGTTGCAGGAAGCCTCATCAAAGGTTGCGGCGAGAGCCATTCCGCAATGAACGGCACGTAAACGGCATGTAGTCTGGCTCAAACGATTGAAACATTGGGGTGGGAGACGGGAATCGAACCCGCAACCGTCGGAGCCACAGTCCGGTGCTCTGCCAGTTGAGCTACTCCCACCAGAATCTATTCATTATAACAAGGTAGAGATAAGGATCAGGAGAGCGGTTGTTAATAGCCTCCGACGGGGCGGGTGCTGGCGCCATCAATGGCAAGCTACGTCTCTACACCGGGGATTACACTCTGCCGACGCCGACGTATTCAAATCCCATGGCGCGCAGGCGAGTGGAGTCGAGAATGTTTTTGGTATCTACGATCAGGGGGCGGCGGAGGAGGGCTTTGATTTTGCTGAAATCGAGAGCGCGGAATTCCGGCCAGCCGGTGCCTACCACGAGCGCTTCCACTCCTTCAGCCACGGCGTACGGCGTTTCACAATAGTGCACAGTGCCGTTCAATTCGAGCTTGGCCTCTTGCATGGCGACTGGGTCGTAAGCCCGCACCCGGGCGCCGCGAGATACCAGACTCTGGGCCAATTTAATGGAAGCAGAACCGGCGACTGAATTGGTGTTGGGCTTAAAGGACAGCCCTAGAATTCCCACGTCTTTATTTTGCAAAGATTGCAAGCAGAAAGAAATTTTCTCCGCCATGCCATCGGCAAAAGATTGATTTACCTCGCGCGCCGCGCTCAAAATTCTTAACGGAACATTATTTTGCTGTGCCAGAACTGCCAGAGAATCCATATCAGATTGAGCGAACAAGCCGCCCATGGAAGCGCCCGCCTGCAAGCAGCGTGGACCGATCTTTTTATCCAGTCCAAGAGCCAATGACAGGTGCACTGCGTCGCCGTTTACGCGTTCGCAAAGCCCGGCGAGCTCGTTGATGAAGGAAATTTTTGTGGCTACAAACGCGGTTGCCGCCTCGCGAACCAGTTCCGCAGTGGCGTGATTGGTTACGATCACCGGAACACCACGCATCACCAGCGGATGGAAAATGTGCTTGATCGCCACCACAGCTTCGCTGGAAGTAGTCCCGAGAACGATCCGGTCGGGCCAGTTGAAATCTTCGACCGCGCATCCGGCAGTAAAGAATATTGGCTGAGAGACGATGACGGCTTTTAGACCCGCATCTTGCAACCGTTTCTCCAGAGCCGCCCCGGTTCCGACTGAGACGGGTGTAACGACTGAGAGAATGGGCGGCTTCGGCGCTGCTTTTGCAATTCGAAGCACCAGTTCCGCCAGATGTTGTGCATTGTCTTCTGCCAGAAAGATCACGCCGCATTTGCGCGCGAAAGAATCAACGTCGGTCGAATAGGCCAGGCGTCCGGAGCGAACGCTGCGCTTGATCACTTCGCTCAAATTCTTTTCGTGGAAGGGAACTTTGCCCTGGGCCATCTCAACCATCAGGGAGCTATCGGGGTGGCAGCAGGTTACGGGAGTGCCGAAATCCGCCAGGCAGGCCGAAATCACCGTTCCCAGGTACCCAGCCCCATAGACGCCGATTTGCATCGATCCTCCCGAGGCCCAAAAGCGATCAGCCTGTCGTATCTTTTATTTACGCTGTTGCTTGGGGTATGGGCAGAGTACGAGAGGGACATGAGGGGCGCGAAGAAGTACAGTAACGGGCATGTCTGGTACCACAGAGTCCGCCAGGGACGGCAGTTTTGGGGGATTGCGAACGATTTCCGGTCAGCGTACGGTGCCGGTTGCGCCAATTAATCGTTGTCCGAGAGGTATTTCGGCCAGATCCGCCCACTTGTTCTGGGCCTCTTCCCTGACAAACACCAGATCGCGGACCTCAATGCAGCGGGATGCGTCAAACTCGGCCCAACGGGTGCGGGCGACCCGGTAGGCATATTGTGCTTGGTCTTCAGCGCCCATCTTGACGATCGTCAAGTGAGGCATGTAGGGCCATTCTTCATGGAAGGCCAGTGCTTTCACGTTCAACCGGTCGTGTAACTCGCGCATGCGATAGGCGGCGTGCGCGACCCGTATAAAGACCGTTGGGGTCACCGGAATGAAGGTTTCCACTTCGCCCAGGGAAACCTCAAACGGGTCGACGTCCTTGCAAAGCTCCTCCATGGTTTCAAGGGCGGCGGATTCGCTGCCAGCCAGCAGCCGCGGTGGCAGCAGGGTTACGTGAGCTGCGAGGTGTGGTAATTCGGGGTGGAGTTCTTTGCGGAGAGACTCAACGAACTCTCCCACCGGGTTCCGTACGTAAGCTACGAGTGCATAACGCTGGTTCCGCGGCATGGTGGCGTTACAAGATTATAAACGCATTCTGTATGATGCGAGCGGCAGGGCGGTTTGCTTGACGAATACGTGATGGAAGTTGATTATTTTTAGGCCGTCCCAGTCAGTTTTCGAGGTGCACGATGTTTGCCATGAAATTGTTGTCACCCGCTAACTTCTCGTGCTGCATAGCTTGGCGCGCGGCGTTGGCTTTGCTGCTAGTTTTGCCGACAATTATGCCGGCAACCGCGGCTCCCGAGTCCACAAAGAACGCACTACGCATTTATTTTGTGGATGTTGAGGGCGGCCAGGCGACGCTATTCGTCACACCCGCAAAGGAGTCGTTGTTGGTTGACACAGGCTGGCCAGGGCATGATGAAAGAGATGCGGACCGGATCGCGGCTGCGGCAAAGAATGCCGGCATCAACAAAATTGACTACGTGTTGATCACGCATTTTCACACTGATCATGTGGGCGGCCTTCCGCAGCTGGCGGCCAAGATTCCGATCAATGCATTCATTGATCATGGAGATAATCGTGAATCCACCGACGCGGACACGGTCAAGGGATGGAATGCCTATCAGCAACTGGTCGCAAGCAAAAAGTACCAGCGTATTACGCTGAAACCCGGCGATCCTCTTCCGATAAAGGGATTGGACGGAATGGTGGTGAGCGCCGATGGGGTTCTGATTGATCATCCGTTACCGGGCGCAGGTGCGGAGAACGCGAGCTGCAAAGATGCCCAAAACTATCCCGCAGACCAAACGGAGAATGCCCGGTCTTTGGGTTCCGTCTTTACTTTCGGGAAGCTTCGAATCCTCGACCTGGGCGATTTGACCAGCGACAAAGAAATGGGACTAGTGTGCCCGCTGAACAAGCTGGGGAAAATTGATATCTACATCGTCTCGCACCACGGATGGAACCAAAGCGGCAGCCCGGCGTTGCTGAATGCCATTGCGCCGCGCGTGGCCATTATGGACAACGGAGCGAAGAAGGGCGGGACCCCGTCGACGTGGGACATCATTGAAAAATCGCCGAACCTGGAAAATATGTGGCAGCTTCATTATTCGGACGAAGGCGGCGCGGCGCACAACGTTCCTGCAGAGTTCATCGCCAACGTCCAAGGTCCGGACGCCGGCAAGTATTTAAAACTTACCGCATGGCCGAATGGAAAATTCGAAGTGTTCAATTCGCGGACGCAGCAAACCAAGCAATATCCTGCGAAATGAGATCACGCTGCCGGTGACACGGTGTAGACCTGAGTGCCGGAAGAAGTGCACTGCTCCTGTCTCGCTCGGCTATACTAATTCGTTTGCCTGTTCGTCCCGAACGCGAGGAATGGTTTGAAGATTCTGGTTTGCATTAAGCAAGTGCCGCAAAAAGACGCTCCCCTCAAACTCAATGAGAGCGGCACCTGGATTCGCGAAGATGTGTCTTACGAAGTGAATGAGCCGGACGCTTACGCGCTCGAAGAGGCGCTGCGCCAGAAAGAGAAGCACGGTGGCGAAGTGGTCGCGATCACAGCCGGCCCGGCGCGGTCACAGCAGGTTTTGCGGGAGGCGCTGGCCAAGGGCGCGGACCGCGCAATCCACTTGGAAGACGCAGGCTTTGTCGGACTGGACGCGTTCAACACGGCCAAAGCTTTTGCCGCCGCCATTAAAGACGAAAAGTTCGACTTAATTTTTACCGGGCTGCAATCTGATGATTACGGCTTCGCGCAGACTGGCGTGATTCTTGCCGAACTGCTTGGGTGGCCGCATGCCACCATTATTATGCAAATTGAGAAGAGCGATGGCGGCATCAAAGTGAAGCGCGAACTTGGAGGCAGGATATTTCCAATTCGTCGATATGCCATTGCCTGCGGTGCTGACAATTCAATCCGGAATTAACAAGCTGCGATACGCAACGTTGATTGGCATCAAGCAGGCGAAGAATAAGCCGCTGCGAAAAGTACCGCTATCTGAGGTGCAATCGGCAATCGCCGCAAATTTGCAGAAGATAGAACGCATGTACGTTCCGCAGAAAACTAAGAAGACAGAGTATCTGGAAGGGTCAGCATCGGAGATTGCGAAGAAACTGGTGGACAAGCTTCGTAACGAAATTCGTGTGCTGTAGAAGATTAGGAGGAAAATAATGTCCGGCAAGCAATTGATGCGCATGGAAGAGGTTCAAGTCGGCGGTCACGAAACAGATGGCACGGTGCTGATGACGGTCGGCAAACTATTGTTGTGGACTGACCTGATTTTTCTGTCATTCGTGTACAGCGGGATTAAGGGCGGCTCGTACCTGTATACGTACTGGACACTTGTGCAGGGCGGGATCGGACTGGCGCTGCTGATCGTCGGCGCGATCAAACGCGGACCGCTAACCGAATAATCCCTTTCGCGCGATCCTGGATACTATGTCTGAAACCATTCTGGTACTTGTTGAACAACGCGAGGGAAAGCTGAACCGCGTTTCCTGGGAAACGCTGACTGCAGGACAGGCGATTGCCTCGGAAACTGGATGGACGATTGAAGCCGCCGTCGTCGGCGATGGTGTTGCATCGATCGCGAGCGAGATCGCCGGCAAGAAGATCGCGAAAGTTTACGCGGTGGAATCGCCGATGCTGAAACCGTATACTCCCGACGCATTCTCGTCCGGACTGAAGCAATTTCTGAGTTCCAAGCAGCCAAAATTAGTGCTCATGCCGCACACCTACCAAGTGCGCGATTTCATTCCCCAGCTGGCGACCGCAATGGGAAGAACCGTAATCAGCGACTGCATCGGGTTCCGCAAGGACGGTGACAAGCTGCTGTTCTCGCGCCAGATGTTTCAAGGCAAGTTCGCTGCGGATGTGAGTTTTCAGTGCGATGCGCCTTGGTTCGTGACGTTTCAGAACGGCGCATTTCGCGGCGATAAGGTCGAAGCGAGCGCAAGCGCCGCTACTGTAGAGACCGTCAAAGTTGATATTCCCGCCGGAACGGTTCGTAACAAGCCGCAAGAAGTTTTCAAAGAGGCCAAGCAGGCGGTTGATCTTACCCAGGCTGAGATTATTGTTTCCGTCGGACGCGGAATTAAAGAACAAAAAAACATCGAACTGGCGAAACAACTGGCTGACGCTTTGGGAGGAGAGATTGCGGCCTCGCGTCCGATTTGCGATTCCGGCTGGCTCCCGATGGACCGACAGATTGGCTCTTCCGGACAAACCGTCGCGCCTAAGCTCTATCTGGCTTTGGGAATCAGCGGCGCTATTCAACACATCGTCGGGATGAAGGGCGCGCGATCGGTGGTGGCAATTAATAAAGATCACGAAGCGCCGATTTTTGAAATTGCCGACGTGGCTGTAGTGGGTAATCTGTTCGACATTGTGCCGCCATTGATTGAAGAAGTGAAGAAGGCGAAGACTTAAGGTGTCTCTGGACAACGGACGTAAAATAGTTCTATGGAAATGGTTCTAACAGCCGTTTTTGAGGAAGTGCCTGAATCTGAGGGCGGCGGTTATCTGGCCTACGCAGAGGAGTTGCCAGGCGCCATCACCGAAGGGGACACGATCGAAGAAGCTCGCGCAAATTTGCGTGACGCTATTGAATTGTTGCTCGAAGCTAATCGTTCGCTTTCCGGAAAGCCCGCACAGGGGAAAAAGATTACGCGCGAGAAGATTACGGTTCCGGTGGCATAGCCGCCTTCCATCGCGGTATCTAATGAAAAGAATTGATTTGATCCGACACTTGGAAGCTCACGGCTGCAGGCTGATAAGGGAAGGCGGAAGTCATAGCGTTTATTTCAATTCCAAGTCAAATCGAACGAGTACGGTCCCGCGTCACCGGGAAGTGAAGAATCCGACAGCTACCCGAATCTGCAAACAGCTCGAAGTCCCGGATCCGCTGCGCTAATCCTGCATGCTCACCTTCCGCAAACCTCCTACCGACATAACGCGGCCGCAGATGCCGGCGGATGTTGTCATCGTCGGCGGCGGGCCGGCGGGGATGGCTTGTGCGCTGCGGCTTTCGCAGCTTATTGACGAGCACAATTCTAAAAAACCTGACTCTCAGCTTAGCAAAGAGAATATTTATGTCTTAGAGAAGGCCCGCGAAATCGGCCAGCACAGCCTTTCTGGAGCGCTCCTCGACCCGCGGTCGATGCGAGAGCTGCTGCCAGGATTTGAGAAAGAAGCGCCGATCGATGCGGCAGTTTCGAAAGAGGCAGTTTACTTCCTCACCGAAAAGGGCAAGCTGAAATTTCCCATCACGCCGCCGCCGCTTCGCGACCACGGAAATTATGTGATCTCGCTCAATCGCTTCGTCAAATGGCTAGGCGGGAAAGTTGAAGCAGCCGGCGTGACAGTCTTTACCGGCTTCGCTGGGTCGGAGCTTTTGTATGACGGCGATCGTGTAACCGGAGTTCGCACTGACGACAAAGGGCTCGATAAGAACAACCAGCCAAAGTCAAATTTCGAACCGGGATACGATCTGCAGGCGAAGATCACGATTCTGGCTGAAGGCACGCGGGGATCGCTGACCAAGCAACTCATCCAAAAATTTGATTTGATGAACGGTCGAAATCCGCAGACCTATGGCCAGGGAGTCAAAGAGCTGTGGGAAGTTCCCGCAGGGCGCATCGCTCCCGGAGAAGTCATTTACACCATGGGTTGGCCGCTGACTTCGCACGAGTACGGCGGTGCCTGGATTTATGGCGGCAAAGACAATGTTGTTTCTCTGGGATTCGTGACCGGGCTCGATTATCCCGATCCGCGGCTCGATCCGCAGCGAGTATTGCAGCAGTTCAAGCGGCATCCGTTGGTGAGCAAGTTGCTCGACGGCGGCAAGATGATTCGCTATGGAGCGAAGTCGCTGCCTTATGGCGGGTGGTGGGCGATTCCTCCGGTTGCAGGCGATGGCTGGATGATTCTTGGCGACTCGGCCGGGTTCCTGAATTCGCAGCGCCTCAAAGGAATTCATCTTGCTATCAAGAGCGGGATGCTGGCGGCCGAGACTGCATTTGAGGCTTTGAAGAAAGCCGATTTCTCGGCGGTGTCGCTTGGCGCATTTCAAAATCGCGTCGAGAACAGTTGGATCAAAGAAGAACTCTGGAAGGTGCGTAATTTTCATCAGGGCTTTGAACACGGTTTCTGGCGCGGGATGTTCCATGCCGGCATCCAGCAATTTACCGGCGGTCGAGGGGTGCGCAGCCGATATCTGGGAACGGCCGGATACACGCGGATGAAAAAGTTAAGCGAGTTGGCGGCTGACGGAGGCGCCGAAGCTCATCTGATCGGCCCGGCAAAGGGCGACGGCAAGCTCACCTTCGATAAGCTCACCGACCTTTATCATTCTGGCACCAGACACGAGGAGGATCAGCCGGCGCACCTGATCATTCACGACACGAATATTTGTGAGTCGCGATGCGTTGTCGAATACGGGAGCCCCTGCCAGCGATTCTGTCCGGCCAACGTTTACGAAATGCTGGATGATTCGTCTGCGCCACACGGGAAGCGTATCAGCCTGAATCCTTCAAATTGCGTGCACTGCAAGGCCTGCGATATTCAGGATCCGTACCAGATCATCACCTGGGTGCCACCCGAGGGTGGCGGCGGTCCCAATTACGATGGAATGTAAAGGCGTCGTCGGTCGTGGGTCGTTGGCCAAATCCCGAAATGTTTGAGGGGCGCACCCGGATTGTGCAAGTGAGATTTCGAAGAGGATAGAAACCTTGCTTAGAAGGAGAGTCATGAAGATTCTGTCGGTTCTTTTGTTCGCTATTTCTGCGATGGCACAACCCACGCCGCAGCAAGTGACGCTGCCAACCACCGGTTATCCCGGCCTGGATAAATACCGTGCGTCGCGGATCGCGGTGTACGTCAATGACTACGGTCAGCTCGCGCGGTATCGCGACGCCGATGCGGCTTTGACACCGCCGGGGCCTAACGATAACCGCGTGGTTTTCTTCGGCGATTCGATTACTGACATCTGGAAGCTCGACGATTCGTTTCCCGGAAAGCATTACGTGAATCGCGGCATCGGCGGCCAGACCACCTCGCAGATGCTGGTGCGCTTTCGCCAGGATGTGATCGATCTGCAACCGAAAGTTGTGGTCGTTCTTGCTGGCACCAATGACATTGCGGGAAATAGTGGGCCGATCGCAAACCAGGATATCGAGGCGAATCTGGCGTCCATGGCGGAATTGGCAAAGGCGCATGGTGTACGAATGATTTTTTCGTCGATTCTGCCGGTGAACAATTACACGCCGCAGTCGCAGGAATTCTTTGCGTCGCGTCCAATGGAGAGAATTCTGGCGCTGAATAGCTGGCTCAAAGATTACTGTGCGAAGAACAATCTTACCTATCTCGACTATTTCAGCGCTATGGTCGATGACAAAGGCCTGCTGAAACGCGATCTTGCCGATGACGGCCTACATCCCAACCAGGCTGGGTTTGCGGTGATGGCGCCAATGGCAGAAAAGGCGATTGAACAAAATGTCAAAACAGCTGCGCCCTGATTCCTTGTCCCTTTCATCAGGCCCGCGCATTTATAATTGAATTGAGTTTCCGACCGCCTTGGCCTGAGGGAATACCCGGCTGGGGCGGCGAGGGAGACAGAATGCGGGCGAGGGCGCCCGCACCACACGTCTTTCGAGGGTGCAGGTGGGAACGCCTGTGCCTCCCGCTTTCGAAAGGAAGCATTGGAAAGGAGACGACTGCCGGGGAATTTCCCGCCTGCGGCCATCTTTTTCCAGGAAAGCATTCAGCACTTAGCACTCGGCATTTAGCCATGACGGCTATTGCGGGGGCTGGGACGCCGCACTGGCTGAATGCTGAGCGCTGAGTGCAGGATGCCTCTTACCGACAAATTCGGCCGCGCCATAACCGATCTGCGGATCTCGATTACTGATCGCTGTAATTACAAGTGTGTTTACTGCCGCACTGGAAATGAAGGCGCGGTTTACGGCGAGTTGCCATTTGCGGATTATCTGCGGATGGCGCGCGTGCTGGTGTCCCTCGGGATCACGAAAGTTCGCATTACGGGCGGAGAGCCGCTTCTGCGGCGGGGTGTTATCGAGTTTGTGCGCGAGCTGTCAAAGCTGCGACCGCAGGGATCAGAATCCCTAGATATCGCGATTACTACAAACGGCCATTTGCTTTCCGACATGGCAAAACCGCTGAAAGATGCAGGGCTGAGTCGTGTCACCGTCAGCATGGATGCGGTTGATCCGGAAATTTTCGCAAAGATCACACGCGTCCCCGGCAGCTTCGACCAGGTGCTTGCCGGAATGCGCGCTGCGCGTGACGCGGGGCTCGGTCCAGTCAAAGTGAATTGCGTATTGATGCGTGGCTTCAACGAAGACCAGATCGTCGAGTTTGGCAAGTTTGCGCGCGAAGAGGGCGTGATCGTGCGCTTCATCGAGTTCATGCCCCTCGAAGAAGACCGTGTATGGACACCTGATGTGGTGGTGACACTAGATGAAATCCTCCAGCGCATGGCGGAATATATGCCGCTGGTCGAGATCCCGCACCAGCACAGTGAGACGGCGCGACGTTATCGCTTCGAAGACGGCATTGGAGAGATTGGAATCATAGCGCCGGTGTCGCATCCCTTTTGCGGGCATTGCAGCCGCATTCGGATTACCTCCGATGGGAAGATTCGCACTTGCTTGTTTTCGGTATGGGACCACGACCTACATGAGTTGATGCGGCGGGGCGCTTCGGATAATGAGTTGGTCAGCTTCATCCGCGATGTTGTCGGCAAGAAAGAGGCACGCCATCACATTGGCGAGCCGGATTTCGTCCCGGCGTCGCGGACGATGGTGCATATTGGTGGGTAGCTTTTAGCCATCAGCGATCAGCCATCAGTAAAACCCATTTCACTCCCGAGATCGCAGAGTGCGCCGAGAAAAGCCCCAAAAGATAATCATCAATCCACTCTGTGAGGAGACTTCCTTAGTGCCCTTCGTGGTTTATGCTTCTAAGCCTGGAGCGGCACACTATTGTGAAACTCTTTGTGCTCTGCGGTGTATGTTTCGTAGCCTGCGGCGCAGCGGCGCAGCAAAGTTACCTGGGATTCGATCGCAACCAGTATCCTGGCGACCAGAATCTCAAAGTCTTGCGCCAGACTTTTTCCTACACCGGATTCTGGCTCAACAATCCGCCCGGCGAGAGTACGAATACTTGGCAGGATAAGCGGCAACCTATTGAATCGGCGGGATTCGGATTCATGGTCCTTTTCAATGGCCGGCTCGAAAAGCAACTCAGGCGCAATCCGGCTGCTCTCGGCACAACCGACGGCCAGATCGCGGTGACGTCAGCTCAACACGAAGGCTTTCCCGCGCGCACAATTATTTTTCTCGATATCGAAGAGGGCGGACGCATGTTGCCCCAGCAGAAGGCATACATTTACGCCTGGGTTGATGCGGTGAATGGCGCAGGATTTCGCGCGGGCGTGTACTGCTCCGGCATTCCGGCGCGTGAGGACAAGAACACGACTATTGTGACGGCCGATGATATTCGCAACAACGCGCAAGGCCGCCAGATCGTTTATTGGGTTACGAACGATGTGTGTCCGCCATCGCCAGGATGCACTTTTCCTAGCCAGCCTCCGCGGCCTGCGGAAAGCAAGATCGACTTCGCCGACATCTGGCAGTTTGCGCAATCGCCTCGGCGGCCTGATTTTGCGGCAAGGTGCCACAATTACAATCGCGACGGGAACTGTTATCCGCCGGGAGTCAGTCCATCAAGCCACTTATTCGTGGACGTGAACACGGCGACTTCGGCTGATCCGTCGAGCGGGAGATAGCGATGTCTTAGCGGACGAAGAATTTCCATGCAACCGCGATCGCGGCAACTATCGCTCCTAACGCGTAGCCGACCAGCCGTGCATTCTTTGACGTCTGTTGTTCGTGCATAATCGAATAACTCCTGATGAAGATTACCTCAAACACCCCGCATTGGGTACGGTAGTGACGCTGTCCGCGGTTGCGCATGCACGGTAAACAGTGCACAATGTATCCGGATACTCCGTAAAGGAGGCGTCAGAAAAAAGCGACACTTTCTGGGGCCGGCGAGCATCCAACTAATTAGTAACAGGTGGCTTCAACATCCCCGCAGGCTGGGCGCGGAATCGGACTTCAAGTTCGAAACGTGCAGTGAGCCGGCTGGAGCTGCTGAGAGGCTTTCAACATCCCCGTTCTGGAGTTGAGGTTTGCGGTTGCGGACACAAGTGTCCGGCGCGTGAACTCCGGAGCTGAAAGCGTGACCCAATATGGCTACGGCGACGCAAGTTTGCAGTCTGGATAACTATCTCGTTCTTCCCGATCACACCATGGACGACCGCATTGCTGCGGCCAGGCGGGAGCTCGGCCGTGAGGTGGTAATTCTCGGGCACCACTACCAGCGGGATGAAGTGATCCGCTATGCCGACTTTCGCGGCGATTCTTACAAGCTCGCGCAGGAGGCGGCGCAGGCGGGCGGTAAATACATCGTTTTCTGCGGCGTGCATTTCATGGCGGAAAGCGCTGACATTCTGGCGCGTCCCGGCCAGGTCACGATTCTTCCGGATCTCAATGCCGGATGTTCGATGGCCGACATGGCGGAAATAACTCAGGTTGAAGATTGCTGGGAGAACCTGATCCGCGCGGGCGTTACCAACGACGCGGGCGATGGCGTGACGCCGATTACGTATATGAATTCTACCGCCGCGATCAAGGCGTTTTGCGGTGAGCGCGGAGGGGTGGTCTGTACTTCCTCGAATGCGGCGGCGGCGTTTCAGTGGGCCTCCCAAAGCGCTTCGCGGGCGGGGGCGCCCGCGCCACAGGAGCAGTCCTTGCCACACGGGCATAAGATTCTTTTCCTTCCTGATCAGCACCTCGGGCGCAATACTGGTTACAAGCTTGGGATCCCCTTAAATGAAATGGTGGTCTGGGATCCTTACATGTTGAATGGAGGCCTTGATCCTGAGCGGCTACGGAAGGCGCGTGTGATTCTTTGGAAGGGGCACTGCTCGGTTCACCAGCGCTTTCTTCCTGAACATGTGGACAATGTGCGCGCGAAATATCCCGGCATTCGCGTGATTGTGCACCCTGAGTGTCGATGGGAAGTTTGCCAGAAGGCGGACGGCATTGGTTCGACCGAAGGCTTGCTGAAGATGATCCGCCAGGCGCCGGCGGGAACGATGTTCGCGGTGGGAACTGAAATTCACCTGGTGAATCGAATGGGCAAGGAATTCGCCGCCGAAGGGAAGAAGGTCATCACACTCGACGATTCCGGATGCCTGTGCACGACTATGTTCCGCATTTCGCCGCAGCACTTGTGCTGGGTGCTGGAGAACCTGGTGGAAGGAAACGTGGTGAATCAGATCAAAGTCCGAGAAGACGTGAAACACTGGGCGAAGGTGGCGTTGGATCGGATGCTGGAAATACAGTGAGGTGTCTTCGGTTGTCGGTCTTCGGTCGTCGGCGAACCACAACATATTCATTTTTCCTGGTTTATTTAGCGACCTCGGCCGATTTAACTAAAGACCGACGACAGAACCCACCTTTGAGACTAGAATAGGTACATATCCTAATGTCTTCCCGCACTTTCACTCTCGACGAAGCGCAAGACCTGTTGCCGGTCCTTGAATCCCTTCTGCGCAAGGCCCTCGACGGCAAAAAGCTGATTGAATTGGTTGAGGCCGAATTGCAGGCAGTCGCTCACCGGATCTTCATGAATGGCGGAATGTCGATCAATGTAGTTCATCTGGCGGGACGCAAAGCCGAACGGGAGAAGACCTTTCAGCGTGTCAAGGACGCCATGGATGAGATTGCCGCTATCGGCGTGCAGGTGAAAGACCTCGACATCGGCCTGCTTGATTTCCCCTGCGAAGTTGATGGTCAGGTCGTGCTGCTGTGCTGGAAGCTGGGGGAGAAATCAATTACCCACTGGCACGGTGTAAGCGAGGGCTTTGCCGGACGCAAGCCGGTCAATTCGCGCATCGCTAACGCCAAGCGATCCAACTAGTACCTCCCTCCCACCGTCTTTTTCCGCAAGTTCCGGTGCTGTCTCCGTTCTGATTCCAAGCAGGGCTGTTGTCACTCGTTGGTACAGGGTGCGATTCGGATCCGAGTCTCTCTGCTACAATTTTGCAAGCTCAAATTAGGGCTAAAGAGTCCTGATGAAGGTCTTGAAAATGCGAAGTTCCGGGCGAAAAGGTTGGATCATGGGGATGGCGGCCCTGCTTGTACTGGGGGCCGGCTGCACCGGGTTTTTTGTCAACCAGCCGAATTCAATTGCAGTCACACAAGCCGGATCCAGCACTCTTGCGGTAACAGCGCCGAATACAGCACAACTGACCGCAACGGCAAGTTATAACAGCGGTACGAAAAATGTTACCAATTCCGCCAGTTGGCAGAGTTCAAGTGCGTGCGTGGCTGTAAGTTCCACCGGAGTGGTTAAAGGAATCGGGGCTGCGTCCAATGTGACGATAACAGCCAGTTTGGGCGGCGTCAGCGGTTCAATTACTGGCAGTGTCACAGGAGGCAGTGGGCAAACCCTTACCATAAGTTCGAACCCCCAACAGCCGTTTAGTCTTTCGAGTACGACCAGCGTTCAGTTCACTGCGACCGACAGCAGCAACAACGATGTAACTAATAGCGCCACCTGGACGTCAGGCGACACCTCCGTGCTTACGTTTTCTTCAACGCCCGGACTGGCCACGTTGGCTGCGACCGGAACAACTGCGGTTACGGCGTCCACCGCCTCATCGGGAACCTGCTCGAGCGGTTCTGAGACCGTCACGATCAATTAGTAAATTGTCGTAACGGCGACGTCTCCCCACCCACCCGAATCCCGCTGCACCCCCCAAGAACCACAAGGTCATTGAACGACCCGGCGCATCTCCGTGAACTGTCCACCTTCGTCCCATCTCCTTTCGTAATCTGTTGCCTTTTCCACAGCCGCGATAAAGTCCTCCCAGTAAGTCGCAAGCGCACTCAAGCAAAACTGAGGACCTGGGATGAAGTACTTTATTGTGCTCGCGTTAGTCGTGTGCCTGATCGGATGTGGAGCTCCTCTAAATGTGGCAGCGCCGGCCGCGGCTAGCCCCGGCCAGCCGACCCAGCAGACACCACCGCCTCCGCCACCCCCGACGCCGCAGCCCCAAGTGCAGACTTACGACATGCTGGCATGGATGACCATGGACCCGACACTTGCGTCCAGCCACCACATGTCCGGTACTGCAAACCCGGTTTATACCAACCTTGCTTCAGACCGGTTCTTTTGGACTAAGACCGGGCAGGGTTACCCGTGGGACATCCAGCTCTACGATAACAACTACATTTACCTGTGGGTGACCGAACTGAACTGGCAGAATCCCAGCACTTACAAAGTCTTTCATGATCCGGTGCTCGGTGATTACAACCTGCCCTTGGTACCGCGATTTGCGCAAGGCGGCTTTCCGGGATCGAGGGTCACGGTTGCGGCTTCCAGTTCAACGTACGAGACCCATAGCGACTGTAATACCTTTATTACCCAGAAGCTCGGTGGCGTAGTGAACACCGTGTGGGGACCTTACTCGGAAACCCTGGGCGGCGACCTGCCGGACAATCTCCAGACCCTGGTGATCAGCTACCAGTACAGTTGCGATAGCAGCCTGCAAAACTGCAAGAATAAAGAAGAATTTCACGTTGCTAAGCCTTATGGGCTGGTTAAGTGGCAGCACCAAAAACTTCAGGCTGACGGAACTTATGCGCCTCCGGACAATGTCACTTACCTGAACAAGGTAGCTACCGGGCAGGTTAAGCCTTACACGGTGTGCTTCTAGCTAGTCGGCGCGGTGAGAAGTGCCTTAGCGGCGAAAAGGACACACTAAGATATTCGGTCCAAAGTTGCGCGGGTCGCCGCCTAACCGACGCAATTCAATTAGCCAATCTTCCTCTTTGTCGTCGATCCAGCCGGACTGGAAAAGATATAGGATCGTCTCCCTGGCATTCTCCTGCATCGCTCTCGATAGCAATTCAGGAAACGCAGCCCGGTCGAAGCCCGTCTGCGCCTCCATTGAAGTGAGCAAATAATATTGGCCGCAGCGGAATTTCAGGAGGAGCTTTTCGGGCGTGACCGGAAGAGGCATCGCTTCCCCGCAAAGGTAGTAATTCAGCACCATGCTCCCTTGAGCATCGGCGAAGATTACTGATTCTGGTGGAAGGGACTCGATCGCGTTGGTGGCTTGCTGCATCAATTCCCGACGCTGATTGTGCGGCCGTATGTAGGGACCTGATGGTGACGGATAAAAGTTGCAGATAATCATAGCCGACGCTAACAGCAGGGGCTTTACAGGGTGGATTGTGGCGCCAGGCCAACCGAGCGGCAGGCGATCCAGTCCTATTGCAATGGCCGGAATCGCGAAGACTAACAGCATCGCGTCATGGCGAGTGCCGCCATAGGGATACAGCCCGGATATCGCGAGGAACAACGTGATTAGAAAGGGTGCGGCGAGAAGGATGGCTAACAGGCGTTTCGGCAACTCAGGCTCACCCCCTTTGTTAATCCAAATCAAGACGAAGATGGCAAACACGAATAGGACGAATCCAACAACGCCAATAGTTCCGTGGCTGAAAAAATAACGAAATAGTCGCAACGTGTTACTCCATGCGAAGTTCAGCGAGCGATTTTGCCCAGGCTGAAAAATCGAACTTCGAAGCCAGGTGGCGGCAATCTCAGAAGACACACCGCTTTTTCTCAACTTAGAAATCTGAGATTCGTAGAGGAACAGGCATATTGCTAAGGCACCAGCGTTGCCTATGATCCACGCTGCAGTCAGTTTCGCGGGCCGGCCCTTGCGAAGCAAAGACAGCAATCCGTAGAGCTCAACCGCGGCCGCGAAGATCATTGCAGAATAATGCGTAAGCAGCGCGAGATACAGGGAAGCGGCAGAAAGGAAGATCCACCGAATTGAGTTCGGGCTGTCGTTTTGTAGCCCGCGTTCCAACCAATATAGGCAACAGGAACAGAAAAGCAACAAGAACGAATATTGCCTGATCTCCGCCGAGAGCGAAATGAGAGACGGGGCGAACAAAAACATCGCTAACGAGAAACATGCCGCGGTTCGGCTGGCGACTCTGCGAATCCACAGGAACATTACCCAGGAGAAAAGAGTTCCCGCGATTACAAACGGAAGCCGCAGGAAAAATTCTGAGTGACCGAGGAAAGACCAGTAATGAAGGAACAGGATCATCAGCGGTGGATGGGCGGTGGTGAGACTGGCTTCGTAAACAAGCTTTAGAGAAGGTTGGTGGGCAAGGAAATAGTGCAGAGCCTCATCAGGATTGAGAAATGTCAACCATGCCGGCCGCAGCCGCAGGCCCAGTCCGGCGGCAATCAAAAGAAAATAAAACCATAGAGCCGCCGCGCGTGATGGTGCGTTTTGCCCGGGCCTTGTGACTGCGGTTTGCATGCGAAGGTCTATTCTATTCGGGACCCCAAATAGCGCCTTGCTAAACTGGCTCAAGATGATTTCGCCTCAAGGTGACGGCAATGTTGTGCCCGCGGCTGTCATCACATCAACACGGAAATCGGCTGAAAGATCCGCGACGCTGGGCTCGCTGCTTTCGATTTCTGCGTGGTTTGGAATTATTGCGGGATTTGGCGAAGGCTTTGGCCTGTTGCTTTTTCAGCGTATTAACTGGCGGCAATGGGCGCGGGTGATGCATGTTTCTAAAGAAATATTGTGGATTTCGCCGCTGGTTGATCTCTGTTTTTTCCTGCTGATCGGGATAACGGTAGTGATCGTGTCGAGGTTTGCTCGCTCCATGCCAGCCGCTCGAGTACTGGTTTTTCTACTTATTTGTCTCACCGCATACGACTGGCTCATGCTGACCGGGCACTTCTACCGTCGCGCAGCGCTGTTATTTGGTTTGGGGGTCGCGGCGGCCTTCAACCGCTGGTTTCGCAAACACGAAACATCCATTCTGAGTAACTGGCGAAAATCTGCACCCTGGCTAGTTGGGGCGCTTGCCCTGACGCTCCTCGGAATCCAAGGCGGAAAATCGATCAGCGAAAGTCTCGTAGTTTCACATTTGCCGGCCGCAGCACCCGGCTTTCCAAATGTCCTCGTTATTGTCGTCGACACATTGCGCGCGGACCATCTTTCTTCATATGGATACTCGCGTCCAACCAGCCCCAACATCGACAAACTGGCCAGCACCGGAGTGTTGTTTGAAAATGCCATAGCTCCATCATCCTGGAGTTTGCCTTCGCACGCGTCGCTGGTTACCGGTCGCGCTGTGCACGAGCATGGCATGGGCAACGTTCAACCTATGCCATGGTTGGGATGGGGCGTCACGGGGCTGAACGGTTTGCCGACTTTAGGTGAGGCGTTGCAAAAACAGGGCTATCGCACAGGCGCCTTCTCCGCGAATCGGATCTACTTCACCAGCAACGTTGGACTGGGCCGGGGATTTGTTCACTTTGAAGATTATTTCGACGGCGTGGGCGACTCTTTTGTGCGCACGCAATTCGGTAGAGAGTTCGCGCGCTTGTACATGAACCGCAGCTCCAGGAGCAAATTTACTCGCGCGTTCCAATACTTTGGCCTAGGTTCCTGGCTGGACAAGGACTCCGAAGGCTCGGGCGATTACGGCGGAATATACGGAATTCGCAAACGGGCCGACGAAGTGAACCGCGAGACTCTCAGCTGGATTGCACATGATGAGGAGCATCCGTTCTTTGCCTTTTTGAATTATCTTGATGTGCATTTTGGATACGGCGGGCCGGCCGGCTATCCGAAACCGGCATGGGACCGGGGGACGACCGTTGACGAGTATGACGCGGGCGTGAAATACACCGACGATTGCATTGGCCAATTGCTCCATGGGTTGGAGAGCTTAGGCCAATTGAAAAATACAATCGTGATTATTACCTCCGATCACGGCGAGGCGCTGGGTGATCACGGGTTGAGCTTCCACGGAGCGGCGCTGTATTGGGATTTGCTCCATGTGCCTTTGATTATTTCCTGGCCCGGGCATATGGCTCAAGGGGTTCGCGTCGAGCGGCCAGTTACAAATGCTGCCATGGCGAACACGTTATTAAGCTTGGTTGGACCGCAACAAAATCCGTTTTCGGGCCCGAGTCTGACGGCATTATTGGCGGCGTCCCCTCCGAGAAGCTGGCCGAATCCAATTTCCGAGTTGCCCCAAACCAACACCATCGTTGCCGCCGATCACGCCATGCAAGGCAAAATTCCCCTCGCCACGGACGGCTGGATGAGCTCCGTTGTGTCGCCGCAGTGGCAACTCACCCGCCACGAAAAATATGGGGATCAGATTTTTGATTGGAAGGCCGACCCTAGTGAATCAGCGAATCTGATCAACACTCCGGCGGGACGCGCCGCAGCTATCGCTCTGGGCCCAGATTTATCTCATTAACCCTGCTCGACGGCCAATGTTACCAGCGGTTCCGAGCGCCAGTTCAGGCTAGCCTTAAAGGTTGAAACTTCGTAAAATTGATTCAGGGAGATTGCATGCGTTTTGATCTACTCGCGTTTTACGGCGGCCCTGACCAGGTGATGACCATCACTTCGGGCATCGCCAGCCTTGTCGGCTTTTTGCTGATCTTCTGGCACAAGCTGGTGAATGCATTTTTCAGAATAATCGGACGCGCTCCCAAGCCCACCAATATGGAGTCGGAGTCCGACCCAACCACCAAGAATCCTTCTTGATTTTTCTGCTTCGTCGTTGCGGAGTCATAAGCATCATTGACCTGCAGCCCCGCGATCCTGAATTATTAGAACTTCCGTAAACTTACTCACCCATCTCAAATGAAGATCTGCGTGCTTGGCCTCGACTGCGCTGCGCCTGAAGTTGTCTTCGCAGACGAGCGCCTGGTGAATCTTCGGCGCCTGATGAATGCTGGGGTTTACGGTCGGCTGGAGAGCGTGATTCCGCCAATCACGGTTCCGGCGTGGATGTGTATGTGCACCAGCCAGGATCCCGGCTCGCTGGGGGTGTATGGCTTTCGCAATCGGGTTGATCATTCCTACGACAAACTCGGATTTGCGAACTCAGCGTCGATCAAAGCGCTGGCGATCTGGGACCATCTCGCACGCGAAGGGAAGCGATCGATCATCGTAGGCGTGCCGCCGAATTATCCGCCGCGGCGGATTAATGGCATCAGCGTGGGATGTTTTCTGACGCCGGATACGACTAAGAATGACTTCACTCATCCGGCGAGTTTCAAAAACAAAATTAATGAGCTGGTCGGCGAGTATCCAGTCGACGTAAAAAATTTCCGTACGGAGCGCAAAGATTGGCTGAGAGACGAAATTTGTCGCATGAGCCAAAAGCAATGGCAAGTCGTGCATTGGTTGTTGAAAGAACAGCAGTGGGACTATTTTCATTTTGTGGACATCGGCCTCGACCGCATGCACCACGGCTTTTGGAATTATTTCGATGAAAAACATGTTCAGTTCGAGGCTGGAAATCCGTATCAGAGCGCGATCCCGGAATATTATCTGTGGCTCGATGAGCAGATCGGAAAGGCGCTGCAACTTCTCGAGGAAGACACGATCGTGCTTGTCGTGTCGGACCACGGGGCGCAGCGGCTCGATGGCGGGATTGCGGTTAACGAATGGCTGATTCGCGAAGGCCTCCTTGTGCTTGAGGAATATCCTGGCACACCCACGCCTTTCGACAAACTTAAGGTGAATTGGGACAAGACGCGAGTCTGGAGTGAAGGCGGATATTACGCGCGCGTGTTTTTCAACATGAAGGGCCGCGAGCCGAATGGACTAATTCCGCAAGGCGAATACGAATCTTTTCAGAACGAGATGAAAGCCAGGTTAGAGACGCTCACCGACGACAACGTCCGGCCGCTCAATTCGCTGGTGTTCAAGCCAAAGGAAATTTACAACAGTGTTCGCAATATCGCGCCGGATCTGATTGTCCACTTCGGCGGGCTGCTCTGGCGTTCCATCGGGACCGTGGGCCACAAGACGATACACGTCCAAGAAAATGACACCGGCCCCGATTCCTGCAACCATGCGCAGTACGGCATGTTCATTCTCAAAGCGCCGAACTGCCCGCTGAATGGTGAATACAAAGGGGCGCGCTTGCTGGACATCGCGCCAACATTGCTTAATCTCGCAGGCTATGAAATTCCGGAAACCATGCAGGGGCGTTCGCTTGTAAGCGGCGGTCTGAAGTAGGACCGCGACGGCAATTTATAAGCCTGCCCGCTTGGCAGCCTATGACTATATTTAGCTGCTACTCACGCCGACCTTGCATGGCTAAAATAGGCCAGCATGAACAAGCTGGTTCTGTCGGGCTTATTTCTTTCTTTAGCGGCTTTGAGTGCGTGCGGTGGCGGGACGACGTCCGTCACTACTCCCCCACCACCACCAACGCCTTCCGTCGTCAAGGCAAACGTATCCGTAAGCAACACAGCGGTCGCACCATTCGACGTTGCCATGTCTACGTCATTTCAACCGGCAGAGTGGGACTACACATTCTTTCAAACGTCTTCGGCTTCCAAGGAAACAACGCTGGGCAATCTGCAGCCGCACCACATTCGTTTGCAGGGGATATCGGAAGGCGTGCCACAAGGAATCGCGAATTCAACTTCTACGAACTGGGATTTCGCCAAACTAGACGGCATTACGCAGCCAGTGCTTGAAGTTGGGGACCACAGCCCCGAGTTTCAGATCGCCAAGGCGCCCCCATTCATGTATGTGAACGACGACAGCAGCAATACTTTCAGCGACCTGACGTTTCAGCAGTTTGCGGGATACGCGAAGAACCTGGTGCAGTATTACGACACCGGCGGGTTCACCGATTCGGGCGGCGCGCACCACGTTTCTCCGGCTTATCCTGGAGAGAAAATCACCTGGTGGGGCATCTACAACGAGCCCAGCATCAACAACAATCTGAACGCAACCGAATACACCGACATGTACAACGCCGTGGTGCCCGCAATGCAGTCGGTCGATCCGTCGTTAAAGTTCGTGGCGCTTGAACTTTGTTGTAGCTCAGAGAGTTGGGTGCAGACGTTCGCGGCGGGCTTGAACGCGAACGTGCCTGTGGACGCGGTCGCGACGCACTACTATTCGTCCTGCAATCAGAAAGACACCGACGACGAAGTTTTCGCGACCGTCCCGACGTTCGTTTCGAGCATCCAGACCATTTATGGTTACATGGCTGCCAACGCAATGCTGGCTAACGTTCCGGTGTGGATCACAGAGAACAATGTCAACGCCGACTTCGATAAAGGCGGCGGTATCAGCGCTTGCAATGGCACGACGTTCGTTACTGATAAGCGCGGGTCCAGCGCATTTTTTGCCGCATGGCGACCGTATGTTTTCTCGCAGGTCGGACAGGCCGGAGCGCGTGCCCTCTATCACTGGGACTTTGACGCCGATGCGCAGTTCGGCGAAGTAGATTTCGCAACTGGTAACACGCAACTCAGCTATTGGGTGGATTACTGGCTGGCGCAAATGTTCCCGTCAGGGTCCGGGCAACAATCGCTGCAATCTACGAATTCCGATAGTACTGATATCGAAGTTCTGCCGGTCATCGATACAGACGGGAGCGTGGTGATCATGATTTCAAACCACGCGGTTGCTTCGCCGAATGACAATAACGGTGCGGGAGTTGCAGCCAAGATTACCCTGGATGTGAGCTCTCTAGGTTCGTTTACCAGCGCAAGCGAAGTGATGATCGATGCGAGTACCAGCCCCACCACCGGACCGGCGGCGACCTCAATTTCGGCGCAATCCCCGATCACGGTGAACTTCAGCGGTTACGGCGTCGCCTTATTAAAACTTCAGTGAATTACTGCGGCTTCTTTTTCTTGCCGAAAAGTCCGCCAATCGAATTCACTACGCCTTGCGCGTTTTGCCCGCCCGGCACCTGCGATCCTAAGTTCTTTCCCAGACTATTGCCAAGACCACTGCCTAGCATGCCCTTCACATCTGGAACGAATTTAGGATCAGCAGCGGTACCCTGAATAAAAAATGGGATGGTTGCGCCCTTGCCGCTTAATCCTGCCAGCGCTGAGGCCCCACCGACTGCGGTTCCGTTAAGAGCGGCCTTCATCTTGTAATCAAGCGCGTTTGTGGGACTGACGGTGCCGTCACCGGTAACGGTTCCCAGCGAAGGAACCACCAGGTTCACATTGCTGGTTTGAATTCCGGCCGGAGCCACGTGCACGTTGGAACTGAAAGTCTGAATCTCGGTATCCGAGCCGGTTTTGACGCCGCTCAGCATTGAGATTGCAGACATTTTCGAACCCATGTCGAAGCCGTGGAGCTTGGTATTCACCAGCTTCACCGGACCCGTAATAACTAGCTTCTCTACCGGGCCGTTCACGCTCATATCTGCGGACAGTGTTCCGCCTTGAAGCGAAGAGCCAGACGGAAGGGTGACGCCGAGAGCCGGAAGCAAAGTTTCGAGGTCATCCACCGGCATGTTATCCGCATTTAGCTTCATGCTCAGGGCGGGGGAATTGCCTTGCAGATCATATGTGCCGGTTAACTTGGCGATAGCTTTTCCGACCGTTACGTCGGCCTGGATTTGTCCGACTTGCTTTTGCAGTTCGTAGGTGGTCTGGTATTTTAGAGCCACCGGGCGTTGCGCGGGAGAACCCTTCGGAGAAAGTTTGATCCGGTCAACTGTGGCGTCGCCGCTGCTTTGCGCCTGTGTGCCATTGGAGTTCACGGTTCCGTTGAAACTCGCCACCCCGCTGATCCCTGAGCTAGGATCCATGAATCCCGACGCACCCACATCGAACCTTTTGACATCGAGTTTGGCCTGCACTGGAGTGATCGACGCGTCGCTGGGATTGATCGGTCCGGCGTTCCCGTCAAGATTGATGTTCCCGCCGCCCGGCAGGTCCGCCGTCAAAGTAAAGGGGAATTGCGCGCTGAAGGAGAAATCCTTCACTGTGAGATTTACGTTTTTGTAAATACGGGGCTTAGTCGCTTTAGCAGTGTCGGCAATCGAGACTTGGCCGTCTTTAATGCTGAGTTTGCCCACCGACAAATTTTGTTCGATCGAAGATTCAGATTTTGGATTCGATGCTTCTTTGGGATTTTCTGGGGTTGAAGGCGATGTCTTCGCTGCTTCGCCTCCCGATGGAGGTGGCGCCTGTCCAGCGCTTGTAGGCGGAGTTGCTCCCGTCTTCTTGGTCGGACTCGCCGTGCCTATGCTCGAAAAATTCCACTTGCCGGTGCGGTCGCGCAACAGATTAACCTGCGGCTGGGACAGCGTGAGTTCGGTGATGTGCAAAGTCTTTGAGAGAATCAGCGGCACTATCTCAACGCCCACGTTTAACGTCTGCGCTTTGATGAAGGGTGAACTGCTGAACGACGGGTCGTCAGCAATTGCGATGTTGTCTGCGGCCAGGCTCCCCGACCACAGCGAGAGACTTAGATTCCCTACGGTGACGTTGCGACCCAGAGCGTTGGTCAGCTCAGACTCGATTCGTGGACGGTAGTTATTCACGTTCACTACGAAAGGCAGCACCAGAACAGCAACAATCAAAAGCGCGATTAGAATTCCGACGATCTTTAAGACTAACTTCATGAGGACCTCCAGAGTCCGGGGGCGTACATTGAGATGAGATGTTCGCTGCTGGAGTAGGCTGAAAAACCATCCAAAGTGTAACAAATAATGACTAGGGTTCAGGCGTTTGGTGCAAGTCAGGTTCGGGATTTTCCAGCTCCTTCTCCCTTTTGTCGCGTGCTTCCTTGGATATCCCAGCGGCCTTCTGCATTTCAGCTTTGGCCTCTTCCGTCCGGCTGAGATGCTGCAGGATCTGGCCTCGCAGGTAATGAATGCTTGCGTTGTCGGGCTGCAGCTTTAGCGCCGCGTCTGCCTCGGAAAGAGCTTTGGCGTATTCGGCTTCGTTCTGGAACACGCGAGCCAGTTGATAGCGCGAACTCGCCAGGTTGGGGTCGATGCGCAAGGCTTTGCCGAAGTATTCTTCCGCCTGCTTCAGGTGCTGCTGGTTGGCCGCAATCAATCCGAGTTGATCGTAGTTGTATGAAACGTCGGGCTGGATTTCAGAATCCTTTAAGAACTCTGCCCGTGCGTCGTCGAAGTTCTGCTTCTTCATCTCAGTGAGGCCCAGATAAAAATGCACAAACGGCAGCTTTGGCGAAGTTTGCGCGGCGAGGCTCAATTCCTTAATGGCGTCATCGTATTCTTCGCGATTGAAATGGGCTTTACCCATCAGCAGATGGAATTCGGGGGTATCGCCGCCGATAGCGACTAAACGGGCCATTGCTTGCTGCTCCAATTCGGGCTGTTTCGATTTCCCGGCGGAAATCGCCAGCACATAAAGCAAATTCAGGTCATTCGATTCCTGCTTCTGCAACGGTTCGAGCGCGCCGGCTGCCGAGGAATAATCTTGAGTAAAAAAATAACAAAGCCCCAGCAGGTAGCGCGCTTGCGTAGATGAGGGCGCACTGCGCACCACTGATTCAAAAGCGGGGATAGCTTCCTGGAATTTGTTCTGTCGATAATATGCCAGCCCAATGTTGAGCTCGATCCCGGGAACTCCCGGGGAGAGTTGCTCGGCTTTCTGCAGCATCGCCAGCGCAGATTTCCAGTGCCTCTCACGCATGTAAACCACACCCAGGTTGGCGTAGGCGGGGGTCGATTTCGGATCCACCGCTAGGACGGCACGAAAATCTGCTTCGGCTTCCGACAAATGTCCTTGTTGCAAAGCGGTTTGGCCGCGTTCAAAGATCGCTCGCGGACCGCTTTTTGTGTCTGGAGGCGTCGGCTTTTGGGGTGCGCCTTGAGGATTTGCGGAAGCCAGGCCTACCGAACACGTCAGCCCGGCAATTAACGGTAACAGGTGCAGAAAGCGGACGGGATTTCGCGAAGTGCTTGACACTGGTGCGAGTCTCTGCTGTAGTGTCCGCCAGCGGAGACTGCAAATTCAAGCCCTCGGCTCACAAGGCAGGCCTGTTGTGGTGACGATTCGCGAAGTGGCGAAGGAGAGTGGGTTCTCGTCTACTACGGTTTCGATTGTGCTGAACAATGCGCCCCTTGCCCGCTACATCCCGGACATGACTAAGAAACGGATTGAACGGGCCGCCAAAAAGCTCGGGTACCGGCCGAATGTGTTTGCGCGTTCCTTGCGTAATCAGCGCAGCCACACCGTCGGAGTCATGGTCTTCGACATGACCGATCCCTACTGCACGCCGATCTTGCGCGGCATCGAGAGCACGCTTTTCCAGGCCTCGTTTTTGCCGATTCTTACTGATGTTCACAACGAGCGCAGCCGCTTCGAACGCTATCTGGAAATGCTGCTCGATCGCCGGGTTGAGGCTTTAATCGTGGTTGCGAATTGGCTGTTCGTCGAGATTGACGTGCTCGGCGATTTGGAAAAGGCGAACCTGCCGACCGCAATGATCGGCCGCGAATTGGAAACCGGCTCCATCAGTTCGGTCACTGTGGATAACGAACTTGGGTCTCATGCGGCCATCGAACATTTGTTTTCGCTGGGGCATCGCCACATCGCGTTCATCCGCGGACCCAAACGCATTACTGACACGGCGCCGCGCTGGAAGGGTGTGCGCAATTTTGCCAAAGCTCACGACCTTGAAATTGACCCCGCGCTGGTGCTCGATTTGCCGGAATCAAGCGATCCTACCGCCAGTTTCGAGTCGGGTTACAAACTGACAGAAAATCTGATCCGGCAGAAACGACCGTTCACCGCGCTGATGGCCTTTGACGATATGACCGCGCTGGGCGGGGTGCGAGCTTTGAGCAAAGCGGGCATTAAGGTTCCCGAGCAATGTTCAGTAATCGGATTCGACGATGTCGCCCACTCCAGCCTGCTCACGCCGGCATTGACGACGGTCCGGCAGCCAATGGCAGAGATGGGCAAGATGGCGGTCACGATTGTCTTGGAAGGCATTACCGCGGTGCAGGAAAAAACCAAGATCGTCGCGCAGCACCGCAAGCTCATGCCGGAGCTGGTGGCTCGCGATTCTACCTGCAAGATTAGTTGAATCAGAGATCGGTTCGGTCCGAATCAACCCGCACAAACGACCGCTCCAGCCGCGTAAAAAATAGACAAGGCCGTGACAAAACAATAACCCTGAGGCGAGTTTTTGGCTTGACAGTGGTTTAACGCTTCGTCCAGTATTAACACGTTTTAATAACATCCGTGGGGTGGTTCGTCTCGTAGTTGCACAATCTTGTCCCGCGCCCAAGACGCCAGGTCACCACAGGAGCCCAACATGAAGTTCTCCGCATTGCGCTTGTTGCTTCTCGCATTCGCCTTCACTCCCGCTGTTTTGCTCGCCCAGGACACCGCGCAGATCACCGGCACGGTCACTGATCCCAGCGGCGCCGCGGTTTCGGGCGCGCAGGTGACAATCACCAGCGTCGGAACACGGGCATAACACGAACCACGACCGCGAACCAAGTCCAGCGGCGACTTTCTGTTCGCGGCCGTTCCGGTCGGTTCTTACGACATGGCGTGACCGCGCAGGGATTCAAGAAGTACAGGCTAAAGGAGTGGTGTTGCACGTCGGCCAGAAGGCCCGAACCGACGTAACGCTTGTCGTCGGCGCAGCCCAGGAAACGGTGAATGTGGAAGGAACGAACGTCGCGCAAGTGGAGACCCAGTCGTCGGATCTGAGCTGGCATCGTGGCGGGAAAGGAAATTACAGCAGTTGCAATTGAATGGCCGAAATTTCACCCAGTTAGTCACCTTGGTTCCAGGCGTAAGCAATCAAACGGGTCAGGACGAAGGTACGGTCGGAGTCAACGGCGAAGTAATCTTCAGCATTAATGGCGGCCGCGTCGAGTACAACAACTGGGAACTCGATGGCGGCGACAACATGGATAATGGCAGCAACAATACGCTGAATGTCTATCCCAGCCTCGACGCGATCGCAGAATTCAAGGTGCTGACGTCCAATTACGGCGCGCAATATGGACGAAATGGGTCAGGCACAGTCGAAGTCGAGACCAAGTCAGGAACCAATCAGTTCCACGGCGATGCATACGAGTTTGTTCGGAACGACATTTTCAATGCGCAAAAACGTTCGATATGGTGCAGGATCAAAACGGCAGTGTTCGCGCCTGCATACAAGAAGAACGACTTTGGCTACACCGTCGGCGGTCCAATCTGGAAGGACAACAAACCTTCTTTTTCTGGTCACAGGAATGGCGCAAGGAACGAGTGCCGTCTCCACTTCAATCAAGCAGTTCCCTCGGCCGCAGAGCGTACTGGAAATTTTAGTGATCTTTGTGCCCAACCCAACGACTGAGCACGCCTGCAATCCTGACTGGTTCCGATCGCCCCGTAGTAAATGGCGTGCAGACACCGAATCTGAACACTGTGCCAGGTTTAATGCCAGCGACCCTAACGTGCAAGGGTTGCTTGGAATGATTCCATTACCCACGAGGAGGAGTTCCGGGGCAGAGTTTTACAACACACTGTCACTTACGCCCAACAACTGGCGGGAGGAATTAATCCGTGTTGACCACAATTTATCTGACAAGGAGCGGCTGACATTCCGCTTCATTCACGATTCATGGGAGACGCTCAACTCGGTTCCGTTGTGGACAAATGGTGGCCGTTTCCAACGATCCAGACCGACTTCAAGGGCCCTGGAGTCAGTCTGGTTTCTCGCTTGACGTCCACATTCAACCCCACTCTGCTTAACGAGTTCGTGTTCAGCTACACCACTGACCACATCGTTCTTGAAGAACGTGGGCAATTGACAAGCGCCTCCCGAACATCACCTTCGGCTCCATCTTTCCGGAACGACCAACGGATTCTCTCCCCGGCATCAATCTGATTGATCAAGGTAGTGCTTATGGCGGGGGATTCTCTGAAGATCCGGGTTACATCCCCAATGGCACTTACAACTCGAATCCGACTTACACCTACCGCGACAATGTGACAAAGATTATGGGCAAGCATAATTTCCAATTTGGAGCCTATTTTGCCGCGGGTCAGAAGAATGAGCTGGGCGGCGAGCTTGGTCGCTGGATCGTACCGGGCTATCTCACCTTTGATCGAAGTAGCGGTTTCAACCGGCAAATCCCTTCGCAGATTTACTGCTCGGCAAAATTTTCAGTTTGGGCAGCAGAACACAATTCGTTAAGTATTACAACCGCTACAAGATTTTCGAACCGTATTTCCAGGACGACTGGCACGCAACTAAGCGCCTGACAATTAACTTGGGATTGCGGCTCAGCCTGTTCGGAACGTATCGGGAAAAGGAGCATCAGGCTTTCAATTTCGATCCATGCGGATTACAAGCGTGGAGCGACCATTGATGACCCCAGTCGACGGTTCGGGTGCTCAACCTGACGCCTAACGGCGGGCCGCCAGATCGGTAATTTACCGAACGGCATTCGTGCAGTGCGGCGTTGGAAATCAGACCGGCTGCTTCGTGGAGGACTGCGTACAAGGTCACTTGTTCAACCCAGCGCCTCGAATCGGTTTTGCTTTTGATCCGAACGGTGATGGCAAGACCGCGATCCGCGCTGGTTATGGCATTTTCTTCGAGCACGGAAATGGCAACGAGGCCAATACGCGAATCACTGGAGAATTCACCGCCACTGGCCTTTGCTGTCACACAAAACAATATTGTGGGTTACCAAAATATCGGAACTGGATACCGCGGCAGCACAATTTCCGCTGAGCGTTACGTCAATCCAGACGAACGCAATTTGGCCATACGTACAACAATGGCACTTCGACGTACAACATGAAATCGCTCTGGCACGTAGTGGCTACTGCTTCTTACGTGGGCAGCAAGGGCACGCACTTGAATCGACTGAGTGATCTCAATCAAATTCGCACCACGCCATTTCCGCAGAACCCATACAAACCGGGCGAAGCCATTAGGACGCAAGATGGACACGACGATTGTGGTACCAGAGTGCAGACCTCCAGTGGAGTGCCGATCACAGGTCAGGCCTTGGAGACCTCAGTCGTAGCCGCACATGTCGGCATCGCGAATCCGGACCGTTTCCGATCCCTTCCCTGGTTATGGCGACATTGACGTTACCGGTTGCAATTCGCATCCTCTTCCATCTACCACGCCTTGCAATTCGCCTTGCGACGCAGCATGGGTGGACTGGATTTGAACTTGGCATACACTTACAGCCATTCGATTGACGATTCTTCCGACCGCTTCGACAGCAGCTTTGTGAACTGCTTATAACCCTGGCGCGAATCGGGCCAGTTCGAACTTCGATCAGCGGCATGTTCTGAATTTCGGCTACGTCTGGGACGTGCCCTTCTTTAAGAAGCCAGGACTGGCGCAAGCAATTTCCTCGGTGGCTGGCAGTATCCGGCACGACTACGTTTGGAACCGGAACGCCTTTCAGCGTTCTTACTTAATAACAGCGACAACGCTGGCGTCGGCAACGGACTTGGTTCGGCTGCGTATGCCTGATGTTGTCGGCGATCCCAAGGCTGGGGTCAGACAAGCCGGTGGTCTGGAAGGATTCGGACCGCTTTACTATAACCCTGCGGCCTTCGCAGCGCCTCGCGGGTTAACCTTCGGAGACTCGGGACGCAACTTCCTACGGAATCCTACCCGTCTGAATTTCGATATGTCATTGCAAGACTTTACTCTGACTGAACGGATGGCATTGGAGTTCCGCGCAGAAGCTTTCAACATCTTCAATCACACGGAGTGGGGCGAATCTTGCCGGTGACGCTGGATCGGCTGGGATAGTTCCGGCACAAACACTGTTACTGGGGGATCGCGACTTCTTGTACAGCCTCGGCCCTAATTTCCCGCGAATACTTCAGTTCGCTCTGAAGTTCATCTTCTAATCCTGTTTTTGGGTTTTGGCTCTGGCCTCCGAGAGGAGGCCAGTTTTTTTGCACGATACCAACGTTTACGCTTATCCCACCCCAACATGCTGCGGAGCCGGAACCACTGCTGCCAAAGCCTGCTCCAGGTCAGCGATGAGGTCGTTTACGTTTTCAATTCCAACGGACAGGCGAATCATTTGCTCGGTGACGCCCATTTGTTTGCGGTGTTCGGGAGAAATCATCGCATGTGATGTCAGCACCGGTAGCGAAACCAGCGACTCCACTCCGCCCAGGCTGGGCGCCAGGGTGAACAGGCGGAGAGACTCGCTGACTTTTTTTGCGTCATCGCCTGAGCCGTCGACTTCAAAGCTGAGCACGCCGCCTCCACCTTTCATCTGTTCCATGGCCAGCGCGCGCTGCGGGTGGTTTTCAAGAAACGGGTAATTTACCGAGCGGACTTTGGCGTGTTGCGACAGAAACTCTCCGATACGCAAGGCGCTTTCATTTTGCCGTTCGACGCGGACGGCCAGCGTCTTGATGCCGCGCAGTAAAAGAAACGCTGCGTGTGGGTCCATGACTCCGCCGAGAGTAGTTCGGGTTGCGCGAATTTGGTCGATCAGATCACGACGGCCTGCGACAACGCCGCAGATTAGATCCGTGTGTCCGCCAAAATATTTTGTTCCCGAGTGCAGCACCAGATCGATGCCGAACTCGGCGGGGCGAGTATTAATCGGCGTGGCGAAGGTGCTGTCGATCATCGAGATGACTTTATGTTCGCGCGCAATGGCCGCCGCTTTCCGGATATCGACCACCCGCAGCGTAGGGTTCGTCGGTGTTTCCAGGTGTAGCAATTTTGTATTTGGACGGATTGCGCGGGCGTGCTGATCGTAATCCGTGGCATCGACGAAGGTAGTCTCAATGCCCAGCTTCGGTAACCAGGTGGAAAGAAACTTGTTGACGCCGCCATAGATGTCGCGCTGGGCGACGATGTGATCGCCGGCTTTGACCAGCGCAAGAATGCTGGTGGTGATTGCGTTCATTCCAGAGGCGAACAGCAGCGCCGCATCCGCGCTTTCAAGTTGCGCAATCGTGCTCTCGACCGCGGTGTGGGTAGGATTGCCATAACGCGTGTAGAACATGTCGGTGTTAGTGGCCCGCAGTTGCTCGTCAGAATCGGTGACTTGAAATGTAGAGGTCTGGTAGATGGGCTGCGCCATCGGGGCGTTACGCTTCTCGAAATCTTTGTTGCCGTGAACAGATTCTGTCTCGGGATGAAATCGGTGCCGCTTCATGACGTCTCCTTGACTGTACTGCAATCCCTCATAGAGTAACTTTCGGCGGGGGGCCCGGCAAGCCAAAGCACGGTCTTCCCGGCATATAATTTCTGAGCTTATGGAAACCGGCTTGCGAGGTCGAGTGGCGATTGTAGCTGCTTCCAGCCAGGGGATCGGGCGCGAGACTGCCGCGGCCTTTGCTGCTGAAGGATGCCGAGTTGCGATGTGCGCCCGCACCCGCGAAAAACTCGAAGCGGCGGCGCAGGAAATTCGCAAGCAATCCGGCAGTGATGTTTTCTTGCAGGCACTCGATGTGACCGATGCCTCAGCAGTGCATAACTTTGTCGAGGCAGTGGCCGACAAATTCGGCGCAGTTGATATCTGCGTGGCCAACGCGGGTGGGCCGCCGGCCAAGGGGTTTCTGGCGGCCACGATTGAAGAATGGCGCAAGGCTATCGATGCGAATTTCATGAGCACGGTGTACTTTGCCCGTGAGGTCATACCACACATGCAGCGCAGACGCTGGGGACGATTCATCACCTTGACATCCGTCTCGACCAAACAGCCAGTTCCCGATCTTGTCCTTTCGAATTCCGTGCGTGCCGCGGTGGTAGGGTTGGTGAAGAGTCTGGCGAATGAATTCGGCAAGGACGGCATTCTGGTAAACAACGTTGGTCCGGGCTACACAGCGACCGATCGATTGAAGGAATTGGCGCGCGCCCGGTCAGCGTCGCAAAATAAAAGTGAAGACGAAATCTTTGCGGCGTGGGCCAGCGATTCCGCATTGAAAAGAATTGCCGAACCTAGGGAAGTTGCGGACACAATTGTTTGGCTGGCGTCTGATCGCGCGTCGTACATCACCGGGCAGACAATATTAGTCGATGGAGGAGCGTACAAGGGCTTATGAACGCAGCGAAAAAGAAAACCGGACCGCGAAAATTTGCGAAAGCAAAAGCTACAACAGCGAAACCGAATGCTTTGAAGAATACGGTGCGCGCCAATCCTGCCACGACGGGCAGCCTGAAATATCTAGCGTGGAGTGACGTTGAAATCGAAGCCATGAATCCACTGCTGGGAAGGCAGTTGATTGTCGGACATCAGGTGATGCTGGCGCGAGTGTTGTTGAAAAAGGGCTGCATCGTTCCGCTCCACAGCCATGTGAACGAACAACTCAGTTACATTCTCGAAGGCGCGCTCAAGTTTTATATCGATGGAAAAGAAATTGTGGTGCGAGCCGGGGAAGTGCTTACCATCCCACCCAACATGCCGCACAAGGCTGAGGCCATGGAAGACACGGTTGATCTCGACATTTTCAATCCACCGCGGGCGGATTGGATCAATAAAACCGATAGTTATCTGCGTAAATGACCGCACCGCTTGCGGCTCTTCCTCCAACACCGCTCTGCTATCCTAATGATTCCCGAATGAGTGAACAGGCGGCCAAGACGAAAGCGGGTACCAGTGTCTCGCAACTGCGCTGCATCGGGTGCGGGCGAACGGCTTTGCCCGATCGATTTCGTTGCGAGCATTGCCGCGACCTGCTGGAAATTATTTATCCCGGCTGGGATGATCGAGGTCCCGGCGGGCTTTCGGCTTCTTTGCTAAAAAAGCTCTGGCGCGATCGCCGATCATCACTCGATCCGGTTGACCAGAGCGGGGTTTGGCGGTTCCGCGAAATTCTTCCTGAGATTCCTCAGTCGCAAATTATCACCATCAAGGAAGGGAACACTCCGGTTTATGAGTTGCCGCATTGCGCACGTTCGGCTGGAGTCGCGCAGCTTTTTGCCAAGCATCAAGGGATGAATCCGACCGGATCATTCAAAGACACAGGCATGACGGTTGCCGCGTCGTTCGCGCGGCAAGCCGGATACCGTTGGGTAGCTTGTGCTTCTACCGGAAATACTTCGGCGTCGATGGCGGCGTACGCCGCGCGCGGTGGCCTGCACAGCCTGGTCTTGATTCCCGATGGCAAAATTTCCTGGAGCAAGCTTTCGCAGTCGCTCGATTACGGAGCGATCACTTGCCAGCTCAAAACTGACTTCGACGGATGCGTTCGTGTGTTGAATGAAGTGGTCGAGCACATGCCGGTGTATCTGCTTAACTCGGTAAATCCTTATCGAGTGGAGGGTCAGAAGACGGCGGCGTTTGAACTGCTGGAACAGTTCGACTGGCAAGTTCCGGACCACATTATTGTGCCGGGTGGAAATCTGGCGAACTCGTCGGCGATCGGCAAGGCGTTGCGCGAGATGAAGCAGTTGGGTTTTATTTCACGACTGCCTAAGATATCCGTTATTCAGGCGGAAGGTGCGAATCCTCTGGTGCGGACGATACGCGAGAATGGCGGAGAAAAGCTTGTTCCGGTTCACGCTGAAACGATGGCAACCGCAATTCGCATTGGCAATCCTGCATCGTGGAAAAAAGCCCTGCGGGTGATCAACGAGAGCGAAGGCACGGTCGAAGAGGTCAGCGAAATTGAAATGGCAATCGCGAAAGCAGAAATCGGAGCAGAGGGCATCGGCTGCGAACCGGCGTCGGCTGTGACTTTGGCCGGACTGAAGAAACTGGTGAAAGATGGGTTCGTGAAATCAAATGAGTCCGTTGTTCTCGTGCTCACCGGTCATCTTCTTAAAGATTCCGAGTTCACTCTCAAGTTTCATCGCGGAGATCTGTTTGCAGCATTCTCGCAAGGACTGGAAGCTCGCGAGTTGAAGGCCAACCAGCGGGCTCCGCTAATTCTGGAGCCAAGCGTAGATGCGGTGATCGAGCTGCTGCAATCGGCGGATAAATAGCTTTTCCTTCGTGAACCTTTGTGTCCTTCGTGGTTAGAGTTTTAAATTCATTAACCACGAAGGACACGAAGGTTCGCGAAGAAAACCGAACGAAACATGAAGCAATTCCAACTTGCTCTTCCAGCCACTTCCGCGAACTTAGGGCCGGCATTCGATACGGCAGCGCTGGCCCTGAATCTGTCACTACAGGTCAGTGCCAGCAAAGCACGGGATTACTCTATCGTTGCCAGCGGGCGCGACCAGGACATTTGCGGACAACTTGAAAACCACCTGATTCTGACCACCTATCGCGAGATTCTGCACACAGAAGTCAAACCCGCCGTCCCGCTCTCACTTGAAATAAAAAATGAATTTCCCATCGGTAAAGGATGCGGGTCTTCTGCCGCGGCGCGGCTGGCGGGCATTGCGCTTGCCGTGCATTTCGGAAAGCTGCGATGGAACAGCGACCGCATTATCGGCGAGGCGGCGCGTCGGGAACGGCACTCCGACAACGCCGCAGCCTGCTGGATGGGCGGTGTGACTGTCTCGCGAATGGTGGGTAGCGGAGAAGCCCAAGTGGCGCGCTTTTTGCCGAAAGGGAAGTGGCCGTTGCTGCTGGCGATCCCCGACGAGAAACTTTCCACAGAAAAGGCGCGCGAAGTCTTGCCGCGCCATTACTCACGGCATGACGTGGTGAGCAACATTCAACACTCGATGCTGCTGTTGGCTGCGTTTTTCCAAGGCGATCGTAAGCTGCTGGCCTCTTCGCTCAACGATCGCATTCATCAGCCCTATCGCGCCCCGCTATGCCCGCTATTGCCCGCGCTGCAGGATTTCCCGAAGGAGAAGGGAATCCTGGGCGCGGTTCTGAGTGGGGCTGGACCGTCGGTCCTGATGTTCCTCGACGCGGATACGCCGGTCCCAAAAACAAGAGCTAAAGTCGCGAATCACCTGAAAGAAAGAGGATTGAACGCGGAACTCGTACTTACTTCAATCGCCAGACGTGGCGGAGAAAATTCTTTTATGCAGCGAAGGCGTTGAGAACTCAACCAGCTCGGCGGGGATCTAGCACTTCATCCAGAGCCTCAAGCAATCGGCGTGCGCGCTTGGAAGAGTCTGACATCCCACCATCCTGCTTGCTCTTGAGCAGATGGTACTCGTCGGCAATGTTCAGTGCGGCCAGCACCGCCAGCCGCGAGCTATCGACGGTATGGGTCTGGTCGGCCACCGCTCGCATCTTGCCGTCAACATATTCGGCAAGCTTCAGGATGTACTCGGGATCGGTCCCGCGCAGGTTATAGGCCTGGTCGAAAATCTCGACCCGCACACTGGTGTTGCCGGCTTCCTGAACAGGCGGATATTTGGTTGCAGTAGCCATGTTTGTTTCCGTAGACTCAGCTTGCCGCTTGCTCTTGCGTAATGTGGTCGATGTGCGAAAGCATTTTTTCGACCCGCGCTCGAATGTCTTCCCGTTCCTTACGCAACCCGACGGTCTCCCGCCGCAAGCTTTCGACCTCTTCTTCCCGCTCCTCAAGTTGTTCCCGCAGGCGCTTCACGTCACGTTCTGCTGTGGTGCGCGCCTCCTGAGCCGACTTGTATAGGTCAATAGTGCGATAGATTTTGTCTTCGAGGGCCTGAAAATCGTCGGCCGGAACCTGCGTGGATACCTCTTCCGCCATTCTTAAGGTCATAATTGCCAATTCCTAACGAGAAAAAGTTGAACTCTTGGCGCAGTATACTCCACAACTCCTGTGGGAAAGTTCAGGAAATTGCAGACCTGCACATGTGAGTTGCTGCTTGATTTTCTGATGCCGGCGGCACGCAGCCCCAAACCCTTCCCCGGCATCTACCTGATGTCCAATAGTAAGGAGATCGTCATGGCCGAAGGTCCGAAAATTACCGCCGAAGAATTGAAGCGCAGGATGCAAGCCGGGGAGGATTTCACCGTCCTCGACGTACGGAATCCCAAGGCGTGGGCGGAGTCTGACGTGAAGGCGAGAGGCGCCATTCGGGTGCCGCTCGATAGTTTTGAACAATTGTTGCCGAGAATTCCTAAGACGAAGCCCATCGTCACCTATTGCACTTGACCCGGTGAAGGCTCAAGCGCCAGTTTGGCGCGAGAACTTCAGCAGCGCGGATACGACCAGGTGTGGGCGCTCATCGCCGGATTCGACGCCTGGCAGAAGGCCGGCCTACCGGTGGAGCGAAAAGAGAAAGCGGCGGCTTAGTATTACATCGGTCGCCAAGCAACGGTCTAGAAGCCTGGCGGCCGCTCGTTCACCACAGCGAAGGCGCGTTCGAGCGCGACTCCCGCCTCTCCCAATTTGCCTTCTTCGGATAGACGTCCGATTAGGGTTACGCCGTGAGGCACACGCCGCGGCGGTGAAAACTTCGGCAGAGGATGATTGGGGTCAGGCGCCCAGTCGCTTCGTGCCTCGGAAACTTCGATGAATCCCGCACGCAATGTAAGTGACGGATGGCCGGTAAAGTTGGTGATGGTGAGCATCTCGTCACGCAACGACGGCACCAGCAGCAGATCGACTTCAGAAAACACACGCGCCATTTCCTCAGCGACTTTGCGACGGAAGCGGTCGCACTGTACGTAATCTACTGCCGATAGGAATCTTGATTGGCGGAAGACGTTCGGCCACGCGTCAGGGACTTGCACTTTAAGTTGGTCGACCTGATGGTTAAGCGTGATCTCCTCGAACGCGGCCGCTGCTTCGGCGAAGAGAATGAGATCGAGCGAATCATAAGGCCAATCGGGAATTGAGACTTCAACCGGAACCATGCCGAGTTTTTTCACAGTAGCCAACGCGGCTCGGTCAACTTCAGTTGCAGGCGATTCATTCATCCACTTGGGGAAATAGCCCATGCGCAGGCCTTGAACACGGTGGTCGGATTCGAAATCGAGTTTGCTCGGAACACTTGCCAGGTCGCCGGGATCGGGCCCGGAAATGGCGTTCAGGACCAAGAGCGCATCTTCCACACCGCGGGTCATGGGGCCGAGCTTGTCGAGTGACCAACAGAGCGTCATGGCTCCGGTGCGCGGGACTCGTCCGAAGGTAGGGCGCAGGCCGGTGACGCCGCAACGCATGCTTGGTCCCACGATACTGCCGCCGGTCTCGCTGCCCATCGCGAAACCGACCAGACCTGCTGCGGTCGATGCCCCTGGTCCAGCGCTCGATCCCGATGATCCTTCTTCGAGCAACCACGGATTCATGGTTTGTCCACCGAACCATATGTCGTTCAGTGCCAGCGCGCCCAGGCTGAGCTTCGCGACCAGAACCGCGCCAGCATCATGGAGTCGTTTTACAACGACGGAGTCTTGCGAAGGCACGCGGTTGCGGAACGGCTCTGCTCCATAGGTTGTCGGAATGTTCGCCGTGTCGAGAAGGTCCTTTGCTCCCCACGGAATTCCGTGCAGCGGCCCGCGATACTTTCCTGCTGAGATTTCTGCATCGGCTTGCCTGGCCTGCGCCAGCGCGGGCTCGCGCAGAAGCGTGATTACGCAGCGCAGTTTTGGGTCGAAGCGTTGCAGCCGGGTCAGATAAATATTTGTGAGTCGCTCGGAAGTGAGCTTGCGGGTTTCGATCCAGCGAGACAACTTGGTTACCGGCGAAAATGCAATGTCTTCATCACCCGACGGCAGCGCACCGGGATCGGCGGTGCTGCGAACGAATCGATCGCGCTCGGGCCCGGATTTCTTTCCGGGAAGGGCTGGGTTCCAACGCAGAGCCGGTGCGAGTGTCGGTTCGAGTGATACCCTGCGTGGCCCGGTGCGCAGTTCGTACAGCGCGGCCATATTGCTGCGCCAGCTGTGCGCGGCTACCTCGCGCTCACTTTCCGTCAGTTCGACTTGCACTAACTTCTCGGCTTCGGTGAATGTCGTGGCTGAAACTTCCGGCCCAACTTGCGGCCCGGTTCCGAACGCAGGTGGAGTTCCTGGAGGCGGTTGCGTTGTTTGTGCGACCGCGCCCACTGCGGCTGCGCCCAGCAAACCTGCTGATGCCTGCATCAGAAATTGACGGCGTGATCTGGACATGAGCTCTCCTCGGTTAGGCATTGTAGCTTGGGTTGGTGCTGACCTGGGCATGGCGATCAACCAAGAAAAAATCAAAAGCTTTTAACCGCAGAGAACGCACAGAAGGCAGAGTTCGCAGAGAAATTCTTGGAAGCTTTTATAAGCAACTTTGGTGATCGCTGCTTTCGTGTACCTTCGTGACCTTCGTGGTTAACGATTTTGGTTTTTCGGGGGTGTTAACCGGCGCAACGAAATCCATTTTTCAAATATGATTGCGTATTCACATTCTTTAATCCTATCTGCGGAAATCGTTCGTCGAGGGGGGCTCGTGATCCGACTATTTCGCGCTATATTGATTGCCTTGCTGTGCGCAGTATGCGCGTTCACACATGCGGCAAGCGCACAGCAGTATCCGGCCAGTCTTTATCAGGAAATGCAGTGGCGCATGATCGGGCCATTTCGCGGCGGCCGGACGCGCGCGGTTGCGGGCGTTCCCAGCCAGCCGAATGTTTTCTACATTGGTGCGGTGGATGGCGGGGTATGGAAGTCGACCGACTATGGACGTATCTGGGAGCCAATCTTCGATGGCCAGCCATCGCAGTCGATCGGCGCCATCGCGGTTTCATCGTCGGATCCTGAAATTATTTATGTGGGCAGCGGGGAAGGTTTGCATCGCCCGGATTTATCCGTGGGCGACGGAATTTACAAATCCACCGACAGTGGAAAGACGTGGACTCACCTCGGTTTGCGCGAAGCGCAACAGATTCCGGCGCTGGCAATCGACCCGCGCGATCCTAACCGCGTATTCGCCGCGGTGCTCGGCCATCCTTATGGGCCGAATCCCGAGCGCGGAATTTTTCGCTCGACGGATGGCGGCGCGACTTGGCAAAAAGTTCTTTATAAAGACGAAAACACCGGCGGATCAGATGTAGCCATTGATCCCAGCAACCCCAACATTCTTTACGCGTGTCTCTGGCAATCGCGGCTCGGGCCGTGGGAGGACAACAATTCATTTGAAGGAACCGGAGGCGGGCTTTTCAAATCCATCGACGGCGGCACCACCTGGAAAAAACTCGGCAAAGGTCTGCCCGATGACCTGGTGCAAATCAACGTAGCAATTGCAGACAGCCAGCCGAGCCGGCTCTACGCCACGATATCGACCACCAAGCCATCAGACTACGCCAGCGGCAAAGGACTTGGATTTTATCGCTCCGACGACGGCGGAGAAAACTGGACGCAAATCACCACGTGATCCTCGGCCGGCGATGAAGATTGGTGGCGGTGATCTGGCGATTCCCAGAGTTGATCCGAAAAATCCGGATGTGGTTTACAGCGCGAGCATTGTCACCGTGCGTTCGACTGATGGCGGAAAGACGTGGTCCTCGATTCGTGGCGCGCCCGGCGGCGATGATTATCAGAACTTGTGGATCAATCCTGAAAATCCAAACATCATTCTTCTGGTGGCGGATCAAGGCGCGCTGGTCACCGTAAATGGCGGCGAGACCTGGAGTTCGTGGTACAACCAGCCCACAGCGCAGATCTATCACGTCAGCGTGATGGACACTTTCCCGTACAAAGTTTGCGGTGGACAACAGGAGAGCGGTTCGGTCTGCATCTCCAGCCGCGGCAATGACGGCGAGATCACGTTTCGCGACTGGCATCCGGTGGGAGTTATTGAGTACGGTTATGTCGCGCCTGACCCGCTCGACCACGACATCGTTTATGGCGCGGGCCGAAATGAAGTCTCGCGCTTCCACTGGAGCACCGGGCAAGTTGAGAATGTCACGCCGATCCCAATTCGTGGTGACTATCGCGTGGACCGAACCGAGCCGATCGTCTTTTCGCCGGTCGATGCTCATCTTCTTTTCTACGCCACCAACATGCTCTTTGCGACAAAAGACGGAGGGCGCACGTGGCGCACGATCAGCCCAGACCTCACTCGCGAGCATCCAGTTGTTCCGCCCAGCGTCGGCGATCAGGCGAATCTGAATTCCAAGGCGGTTAAGCAACGCGGCGCGATTTATGCCGTCGCGCCCGGATTCCACAATGTGAACACCATCTGGGCCGGGACCGACGACGGACAGTTATGGACCACGAAAGACGCGGGCAAAAATTGGAAGAACATCACCCCGCGTGAACTGACTGACTGGAGCAAGATCACTCAGATCAGCGCCTCGCATTTCGACGACGATACGGCGTACGTGTCAGTGAGCCGTTTTCGTGTGAACGACATGCGTCCTTACATTTATCGCACGCATGACGGTGGCAAGACCTGGCACGAAATTACCAGTGGCCTTCCCGAAGATTCACCCGTGAATACGGTGCGTGAAGATCCCGTGCGCAAGGGGTTGCTTTTTGCAGGGACCGAAACTGAGGTTTGGGTTTCGTTTGACGACGGCGACCACTGGCAGACGCTGCAGTTGAACCTGCCGCACACCTCCATGCGCGATCTGTGGGTGCACAATGATGATTTGATCGTTGGCACGCACGGGCGTTCGTTCTGGATCCTCGACGACATTTCGCCTCTGCGCCAACTGACCAGCGAGGTCACGAATGCCGCAAATGCCCCGCACCTTTTTACGCCCGCGATGGCCTATCGCGTACGCCGCGACACCAACACCGACACGCCGTTGCCGGCGGATGAGCCGGCCGGGACAAAATCCTCCAGATGGAGCAATCGATTGACTACACGCTGCCACCATCGTCGAAGGTCCGGTAACGCTCGAAATTCTGGACGCGCAGGGCAAATTGGTGCGCCGGTATTCGAGCACTGACAAACCGGAGTTGACGCAGGAAGAGTTGGAACAGCAGTTGATTCCGCAGTACTGGCTGCGTCCGCAACGAATCCTTTCCGCCGATGGTGGCATGCATCGCTGGGTTTGGGACTTGCGCTATCCGCCGCCGAATTCAACCGCCCACGAGTATCCGATTGCAGCCGTGCCTCACGATACCCCGCGGCATCCCGTCGGGCCGCTCGTGGTGCCGGGGAAATATTCGGCGAGGCTGGTCGCGGGCGGGCACACTGAAACCGCCGAATTCACGGTGAAGATGGATCCTCGGGTGAAGGCTTCGACCGCCGACTTGCAGCAACAATTCGACGTCGAAACGAAACTGGCGTCAGCCGTGAATGAGAGTTCAGAAGCGGTTACGCAGGCTCGAACTACGCACGAACAAATAGCCAAGTTGTTAGAACAAGCCTCGGGTTCGCTCAAGAGACTCACTTGAAAGTCTGGACCAAAAACTGTCCGGAATTACTCGATGGAGAAAAAGACGGCAAAGCCGGCGCCGCCAAAGTTCCGACCTTGCCTGCCGACCAATGCCAACGCAATCACTCTTTACGGCGAAGTCGGAAGGGCCGATGCTGCGCCAACGGTCGCGCAAGTTGAAGCCGCCAACAAGAGTGAAGCCGAATTGTCCAAAATGCTCGCCGAATGGAACCAACTGAAGCGGCAGGAGATACCGGCGGTGAACCATGAAGTGAAGGGGGCCGGACTGTCCGAATTGCGACTGGATTTACCGCCCCAGCAGCAGGAGGGCGGAGAAGATGAGGAATAAACCGAAGGAACCTTTATAAGCCCTTAAAGTAGTGCTACTCTCATCGCAAGACCTTCCATAAACAGGAATTGCTTTGTCTTGCGCCCGAGCCCATCTTTGCGCGATAGTTCTGGTCGCGCTAGCCGCGTCTGCATTTGCTGCCGATCAACCGGCTGCGGGAGTGCAGTCCGTCAAAATTATTCCCGGCGAGAGTGGTGCGACTATTGAAATTATTGCTACGCGGCCGTTAACGCCCCAAATTCAAACGGTCGAAAGCCCTTCACGTTTAGTCATCGACCTTCCCGGCTCAACCCTCAATGTTCCGCGCAAACGCATCCCTTTCCGCAACCAGCAAATCAAGGGCGTGCGTATGAACCAGTACCAAGCGGGAGTCAGCCGGATCGTGATCGATCTCACCTCGCCGGTCCAATATACCTGGGACGCATTAGGCAATCGCCTGAACATTCGCATTCGTTCTGATGAAGCCGCGACCGCTAAGCCGGCAACCGCTCCGGCGATGACTCCGGGAACCGAGCCGATCGCCGTGCCTGTCGCAGAGGGAAGCACCGGCACTCTGGTTGAAGCCGGCAGTCGCGTGGCCAGCGGCTCGACGATTGCGGCTAGAGACGAGACCGCCATATTGCGATTGGCGCGTGGCGGGGAAATAAGGGTCTGCGCCCAGACCACGGTTTCGGTGGCAACATCCCCTGACGGTCAGAGCTTGATGTTGGGCATGAACACTGGCGCCATGGAGACGCATTACCACATCAACGAATCGTCTGATTCGATTCTCACTCCGGATTTTCGTATAGTGCTGCCCGGCCCGGGCGAGTTCAATCTGGCCATCAAGTCCGACGCGCGCGGGGACACCTGTGTCAGTTCGTTGGCGGGAAGCAACTCCTCGGTTGTGGTTGCGGAACTCCTGGGGAATGGAACCTACGAGATCAAACCCGAGCAGCAAGTCTTATTTCGTCAAGGGAAAATGGAGTCAGTGGAGACGCCGGTCGCCGGATGCGGATGTCCTGCGCCGCAAGAGCCGGTCATGCGAACGGCGGCGGACCCGACGACCGTGGTTCCCGAGAATAAAACCGGCGACAAACTGGCTCTAGCCGATTCGAACAGTCAGCCATCGACCGCTGCTGGAACCGGCTCCGACGGCGGAGTGCATGAGAAGGCGGTAACCGACCCAGTCGCCAATACCGGTGGAACTCCGGCTTCAAACGACGACAAGGCGCAGATTTCTGCGCCTCTGGTCTTCAACGCCAAGGAACTTGCACGGATGCGTGCCGCTGCGGCCACCCCGCCGGTGTCTGAACAAGAAGCGGCGATGCCACTAACCGCCCGCCCGGCCGATCCGCTGCCGCCGCTGGTGGTGCTGCCGCCTGCTCCTAAGCCGGAGCACAAGGGATTTTTTGGTCGAATCGGCCGCTTCTTCCGTGCAATTTTCTAAGTCTGCTTAGGCCGAAACTAGCGACGTCTCGCGGCTTTCATAACCGGAGTGACTCTCTCGCGTACTTCATCGGCGATGTCGGATCCGCGCTCCATTACCTCGTCGGCGAAATCCTTCGCTTGATCTTTCCAATCGTCGAAGGTTTCGCGCGCGCTCTCATATCCGCGGCGTAGATCGCGGCGCATCTGTTTGCCGGGTTTGGGGGCCAGCAACATGCCGATGACTGTGCCCGCGCCTAATCCGATCAGGAGAAATGTGATTGCTGTGCTAGTTGTACCGCCGCTCTCGTATCTGTCTTCACCCATGAATACACCTCGTCTCAAAATTTTAGACTTTGATTCGTGCCCTTTCATTTTAGCTGCCAGCCACTGGATGCGATAGGCACGACGCACAGATTCGTGAGCTGCAGCATTTTGCGGCGCGGCGTAGGCGGAACGGTTCCCAAATTCAACCAAGCCATATAAAATAGAGAAGTTAGCCTACACCGGCAATTGTGGCTGCCTTGTCCTTCGGCGGCCATAAATTATGCCCTGAGACAAAAAGCCGAGGTCCACTAGCCAAGGCTCAAGAAACAAGGAGAGCAATTCAGCAATGGCCATTCCAGCCACCCAACTGCGTCCCGGCATGATCATCAAGCACAATAATGATCTGCATTCCGTTTTCAGCGTCGAGCACCGCACTCCCGGCAATCTGCGCGCTTTCATCCAGGCCAAGCTGCGCAATTTGCGTACCGGCGCCATGTTCGAGCACCGCTTCCGCTCGCCCGACCCAATCGAGAAAATCGCGGTGGACGAGACCGAGATGGAATATTTGTATAACGACGGCGACGCCTACTACTTCATGAACACCGAGAATTACGAACAGCTTCACCTGTCGCGGGATATTCTGGGCGATGCCGTCGATTACCTGATTCCCAATCTGCAGATCAGAGTAGAGTTTTACGACGGTAAAGCGGTAGGCATCGAGTTGCCTCAGACGGTCGAGTTGACGGTGCTTGAAACCGAGCCGGGATTGAAGAGTGCGACTGCATCCAGCGTCACCAAGCCAGCTAAAACTGAGACGGGACTCATAGTGCAGGTTCCTCCATTCATCAATGAAGGCGAAAAAATTAAAGTGGACACCGCGGAAGGGGTTTACCTATCGCGAGCGTAAGCTTTATTTGGTAGAGCGTAACCTGGGATGAAATGGATCGCGTTCGCCGCGCTTGATGTTTACATTAGTCTAATTATTCTTGAGGCATTAATCCCTTCGCTCCCGGCGGAAAAGCTTCCAAGTGCAAAGCGCGCCAGGGTGGTCATTCTCGCGTCGCTTGGTGTGTTGGCGATTGCGTTCGTAGGATTGCTGATCAAGCGCTGGGTTTAACCGAGTTGGTGGCGAGCGAAAGTTTGAACTGAACGTTGAGATGGCAGCCGACGTACAAACCAGAAAGTTCGTCGTTCGCGGACGGGTGCAGGGCGTCGGCTTTCGCTGGTTCGTGGAGCGCGAGGCGAAAACGCTGGGGATCTCCGGCTGGGTCCGCAATAATTCTGACGGCAGCGTAGAAGTGCTGGCGAGCGGAACCCGCGATCAACTTTCCGGGCTGCGCTCGCGTTTGCAGCAGGGGCCGCGGGCGTCGCGGGTCGACAATGTCGAAGAAGCAGAAGCCAAGCCGGTCGCAGGACTGAACACATTTCGCATTGAAGGAGCGTGGTAAATGCCGCAGACATCAACCAAAGCGGAAGCCAGTTGCGAACATCTGAAAAAGCTTATCCGCGAAGTGCCGGATTTTCCCAAGCCCGGCATTCTTTTCTACGACATCACCACCCTGCTCAAAGACAAAGTTGGCTTTGCGAACCTGATCGACGCACTCTCGGAACATTATTTGGACAAGAACATAGACCTGGTGCTGGGAATGGAAGCTCGAGGTTTTATTTTCGGTCCGGCAGTCGCCTACAGGCTCAATGCCGGGTTTGTCCCGGTGCGTAAGCCGGGAAAACTGCCCGCCGCTACGACGAAATTTGACTACGCCCTCGAATACGGCACCAACACCCTTGAGATTCACCGCGACGCAATTCAAGAAAGGCCAGCGGGTGGTGATTGTCGACGACCTCCTCGCCACCGGGGGCACGGCCGAAGCTACCGCGAAGCTTGCGGAATCGTTGGGCGCAGATATCGCGGGAATGGGATTCGTGGTGGAGTTGGATTTCCTCAATCCTCGCGCCAAGCTGAAGAAGTACGATGTGTTCTCCTTGCTGCACTACGATAAATAATCAGATTCTGTCTCGTGCTTCGTGGGCGACGGCAAGAAACTTACCACAGAGGGCACGGAGAGCACGGAGGAAAACACAGAGGGGCTGTTGCAGATATTCCTCTGGGGCAGTTCCTCCGTGCAACTCTGCGCCTTCTGTGGTTGTTTTTGTTTTAGAGCAGTAATAAACCCCTTCTAATCTTCTCCGGCCATTTTCGTGCTTATCCAATCTGCGAGGTGCCACTGTGGACAGCGGCTACTACGCAGCATGCACGGCCTTGAAGACGCAGAGCAATGCCCTCGAGTTAATTGCCAATAACGTCGCCAACATCAATACCACCGGCTATCGCGCGCAATTACCGTCGTTCGAGTCGTTATTAGTCGAAGGGCGGAACTCTAGGCCCAGCAATGGCTGGAGCCGTCTGGTCAATCAGTTCGCCGTGCTGGATGGCGCCCGCCTTGATCTGGCCGAAGGCAACCTGCAGCGCACTGGGAATCCGCTCGACCTGGCGCTCGATGGGCCGGGCTTCTTCGCAGTCCAAACCCAGGCAGGGGTACTGTACACCCGCGATGGAAACTTTCGGCTCTCCGCCAAGGGACAACTGACGACCGCTTCCGGCGACGCGGTTTTGGGAACCGCGGGCCCCATCAATGTGCCAGGGAATGTGCAGATCGCTATCGGTCCGGATGGAACCATTTCACTCGCCGGCGCCGTTACCGGTAAATTGCGCTTGGTAGAAATTGCCTCGGGCGCGCAGCTTACTGCCGTGGGCGGGCAGTATTATTCGGCGCCAGCCACGGCTGTGACGCCCGCTTTGCATACCCGAATACAGGCTGGAATGCTGGAGTCTTCGAATGTGAACCCGGTAGCTGCGGTGGTTGCGCTGATTACCGCCCAGCGCCAGGCGGAGATGGTAGGCCGTGCCATGAGCGCTTTCTATACCGATTTCAACCACATCGCTGCCGATGAGTTGCCGAGAGTGTGAAGAAGCAAGTTTCAAGGTTTCAGAGTTTCAAAGTTTCTAGGTCTCAATGTGACTCCATATGAGCATTCAGAAGCACCTGAAACCTTGAAACTCTGAAACTCTGAAACCTAAACATGAGGAGAAGCCATGTTGCGAGCCCTGTACACCGGCGCCAGCGGGATGAGCGCGCAGGAGATGAATTTAGAAAACGTGGCCAACAATCTGGCCAACTCAAGCACTGCCGGATTTCGCAAGCGGCGGCTGCAGTTTGAAGACTTGATTTATCAGAATGTGGTCATGCCAGGGGCGGCTTCGACCCAGCAGACCACGGTCGCGGCCGGCCTGCAGATTGGCCTGGGGGCGCGTTCCGCGGCCTCTGAGATTGTGCAAAGCCAGGGTGACTTCAGCCAGACCGGCAACTCGCTCGACCTGGCGATTGAAGGCCAAGGCTTTTTTCAGGTGACGTTGCCTTCGGGCGAGACCGCGTACACCCGCAGCGGGGCGTTTCATCTCGATTCCCAGGGCAATGTGGTTACCGCGGATGGCAATCCCATGGACCCGGCGATCAGCATTCCTCCCAACGCGACTTCGGTGACGATCGGTTCAGATGGCACGGTGAGCGTGACCTCGCCTGGCCAGACTGCGGCCCAGCAGGTGGGTGCGATTCAGTTGGCGCTGTTTCAAAATCCGGGAGGGTTGAACAGCGTAGGCAGCAATTTGTTCCTCGCCACCACCGCTTCAGGCGATCCGATCGTAGGCACGCCGGGAGGGACTGAGGGCGAAGGCACGATTCAGCAAGGGTATCTGGAGCAATCGAACGTGGACGTGGTGGAAGAATTTGTGCAGATGATTGTGGCCCAGCGCTCCTATGAGGCCAGCTCCCGCGTGGTGCAGGCGGCGGATGAAATGTTCCAGAACGTAAACGGGTTGGGCCGGTAGCGGCGGTGATCCAGGATTCGACGACCCAGGATTCGGCGACCCAGGATTCGGCGACTAAGGATTCGCGATTTCAGGACCCAATGAAATATTTTTTGATCTGCGCCTGCCTGCTTACGATGATGGCTTCGGCCAACGCTCAGAAGCTTCGAGTGCATTTGCTTGCCGAAGCCACGGTGCAAGAGGCAAGGGTGCGTCTTTCCGACTTGCTTCCGCCCGATGCGGAGGCGCGTTTAAAGGCCATCGCAGGCGGAATATTTTTGGGCCGCGCCCCGCAAGCTGGCAGTGTGCGCGTTTTTACCGGGAACGAACTGCGAGAAGCGATGGTCGAATCTGCTTACACGTCAGAAATCGAGATACCGCAGCAGGTGATAGTGCGACGCCTGGGCTGGCCGCTCGAAACCGAAACCGTCAGGCGCGCTCTAGTGCAATCCAAGTTGACCCATCAGATCGATCTGGCGCAGAAGCGATTGACGCCGCCGCCGGGCTTCACCACGGTTGTCCCCGCTCCGAAACTCGAGGTCATGGCGATCGCTCCGAATCCAGACCATTCTGGCTTGCAGGCGCGAATTCGCTGTCGCGAGCGGACGGCTTGTGGAAGCTTCTTGGTCGAAATTGCGTCCAGCCAGGCGGCAGGCGGCATTCGCTCACGTCAGCATAAGCTGGCGTCCGAAGAGGTTTTAACCCCAAACCTTTTGTCATCCGGACCAGTGTTCGTCCAGCCCGGGCGGATGGCACTGCTGGTGATCGATGGCGATGGTTTTCGAGTTACCCAACCGGTGATGCCTCTGAAGCCGGCAGCAGTAGGGGAGTTGGTGCGGGCGAGTGATGCTCGAAGCCATCGTTCGTGGCTGACTCAAGTCAGCGGCGACGGATCACTGCGCCTATCGGGGACAACCGTAAAAGAGGAAGCCAGATGAACCGAAGCCTTGCCCTTTTTTGTTTTGCCGTCTTTCTAGTCCCGATGGCAGCCAAGAACCTTGCTGCCAAGAACAAAGACACGAAAAATTCCGGCGTGATTCAAAGCGAATCGCTCGATCAGTACCTGCAACGCATGCAGCAGTCGGCGCTGATTGCCCGGCCGCCTTCGACGGGCAGCTTGTGGATCGACAGTGGCCGTCTCGCGGACCTTGGAGCAGACTATAAGGCCCGGCACGTGGGCGACCTCATCACTATTACCGTGGTCCAAAATATTACGGCTACCAATGCGGGCAGCGTGTCTTCGACCCGCAACTTAAGCGCCAGCTCGGGAATCTCCGCCCTCCCCGCACAGTTGAAAACGGCGAATGTAGCCAGCCTGTTTTCGCCGACCTCAGCCTACTCGCTGGCGGGTAAAGGGTCAAGCAGCGACAACCTCCAGCTTGACCACCAGCCTGGCGGGCCGAGTGGTGGCGGTGCTGCCGAGCGGGGCGCTGGTGATTGAAGCGGAGCGCGAACTCACCATGAACAATGAGCGGCAGACGGTACTGCTGCGCGGGACTGGTGCGGCCGGGAGACGTCGCCCCGACCGGCGCAGTCGCCTCAAACGCTATCGGCAATCTGGAACTGGAGCTGAAGGGTAAAGGCGTGATCAGCGAAGGCAATCGTCCGCCGAACATTATTGTGCGCGCCATCCTGCGCGTGGTGGGGTTCTGAATTCGATGACCGAATAACGATGGAGGAATCTTGCGAAAATTTCTGGCCGGAATAATTCTCTCGTTACTGACGCTGCCGGCGGTTGCCGACGAAACCGCGCACACCGCGGCGGTTGGCGATATCGCGACCATTGAAGGAGTGCGAGAGAATCCGGTGCTCGGTTATGGGCTGGTAGTGGGACTCAAAGGTACCGGCGACCGGCAGCAGACGATCTTTCACCATACAGACCTTGGCCAACGTACTGCAGCGCATGGGAGTACAGATTCCCGCAGGCACGGTGGTGGTGAAAAATGTGGCGGCGGTCTTTGTTACCGCGACCCTCCCCCCGTTCGCCACCCCTGGCACCCACCTCGATGTGACCGTGTCATCGGCCGGCGACGCCCGCAGCCTGGAGGGCGGCATGCTTCTGCTGACGCCACTCTATGCCGCTGACGGCCAAGTCTATGCCGCGGCGCAGGGACCGCTGACGCTGGGGGGATACAGTGCGGGCAGGGGCGGAAATTCGAAAGAATTGAACCATCCCACGGTTGGACGTATTCCGAGCGGCGCGCTGGTTGAGCGCGACAGCTCAACTGACCTCGAGCAGATGAAAGTGGTGACAGTCTTATTGGCAGAGGCGAATTTTTCGACTGCCGAGCAAGTGGCGGGAGCGATCAACCGCGATTTGCATAATGTGACTGCAACTGTGAAGGACAGCCGGCGGATACAAGTGGCGCGCGGGTCGGAGACGCATGACGTTCCAGCGCTGCTGGCGCAGATTGAGGGCCTGCAGGTTGAGGTACGACGGCGGGCGAAGGTTGTGGTGAATGAGCGCACCGGGACGGTGGTCATGGGTCGCGACGTGCGCCTGGGAGCGGTTTCCATTCTGCATGGCAGCTTCTCGATCGAAGTTGCAACCAAGCTGGCGGTGTCTCAACCCGAGGCGCTCTCCCCGGGAGAAACCAAAGTAGTTCCTGAAACCACACTGAAGGCGGAAGAAGGCGCATCGCGCCGCATCGAACTGAACGAAGGTGCGAGCGTGGTGCAACTGGTCGATGGATTGCAAAAGATTGGTGCGACCTCGCGAGATGTGATCGCGATCTTACAGGCGATCAAGGCTGCCGGGGCGCTCGATGCTGACCTGGAAGTTATCTGACCATAGTGTTAATTGGGAGCTGATCTTCACGCAGGAGTTGACCGATGAATAGTGTATTGCCGGTTATGGCCACCACGTCCGGCGCCGGCGCTGAACCGGTGCAGGCCCGGGCTGCCAAGGCGGGCGCGCAGTTTGAAGGCATCTTGTTGAACATGGTTTTTGGCGAGTTGCAGCGCACCTTTTCGCAGTTGCCGGGAGCCACGCGCGACGCGGTGAGCAAAAGTTATGATGGCTTCGGCACGGAAGCGCTGACGGCTGGCTTGGCGCGCAGCGGCGGGGTCGGACTAGGCGCATTCATCGCCAAAGGGCTGATGAGGCAAGCCAAGCATGAAGCGAACCGCATTTAAAGTTTTCTAATTTCCTGCCGATGATACTGCTGCAGGAGAAAACGGAGAAACCGCAAGCATGAGAATTGACTTAAACGCAGGTGCGACAACTGGGGGATCGCAAGCTGAAAAAACTTCATCCCATGTTGCGCCGGCGAGCGCGAGCCAGACCGACCAAACTCATTTATCGGAAAGTGATGCCAGTGTGGGCAAACTCGAAACTGCAGCGTTGAATTCGCCCGAGGTGCGTACCGAAAAGGTGCAGGCGCTCAGGTCGCAGCTGCAGTCGGGCAGCTATCAGGTTTCGCCGGCGCAGGTGGCAGGCTCGATTCTGGAGCAACTGCGGGTGCGGGGATCGTAAAGGTTGAAGTTTAACGCGAGGAGGCAGAAGGACACATGGCGGAAGCTATCTCCCCCGTGAATTTGCCGCCGATTGCCTCCACTGGTGACGCTCCGCCCCACGATTCCCGTCGCGGGGGTAATGGCAGAAACAAGAAAAATAAAAACACAGATAAAGGCAAAGCTAAAGACGAAGTCGCCGCACCAGATAAAAATAGCAGCAACCAAAAACCCAAAGGCCGTGATAAGAAATCTCCATCCCCCGACATTGACTTCGAGCGCACCGAGCATGAATTGGACAGCTTCGCGTGACTCTAACATTGCGAACCAGGGTTCAACCCAACCTACGGTCTTTGATTCCCGCACCATGATCGAAGAGATCGCATGTGCGATTGCCGAAGCGCAGGCTGCCCTGTTTGCCGGCAGAATTCAGGATCTGGAAACCTGCATACTCCATCAGCGAGAACTGTGCGCAACGTTGAAAGAGTTGCCGGGCGAGTCTTCAAGCAACTCCTCAAACGAACTGGTTGCCACTGCGAGGCGGGTGCGCCAGCAGAACTTGTTGTTTGGAGCGGTGGTTCGCCGCATGCGTCGCCATCTCGACACTTTGCGGAACCTGCTCAATGGACTTTCCTTAACCTACCAGCCTAAGCCGGCCAAAGTGCCGGGCCGGGAGAGTTGATGTCGAGTCTGCTTTCCACCATGTTCCTTGCGACTGGCGCCATGGCGGCGGACCAGGGCGCGCTCGAAGCTACAACTAACAATGCGGCCAATGTCAATACGCCCGGATACTCGCGCGAAGTTCCTATCCTGCAGGAAAACTCTCCCGTCGTAGTCGGCCCTTTGACCTATGGCACGGGAGTATCGCTGGCCAAACTAGAAAGCGTGCGTGACCCGATTCTGCAGCTGCGCATCCAGCAGGAAACCGGACAGCAGGGACAGCTCAATTCATTCACCAGCGCCCTCAGTCAGACTCAAACTTTGTTCACCGCTGGAGCAAGCGATATTGGGTCCGAAATCTCAAATTTATTTTCCAGTATCTCTCAGCTTTCGACCAATCCTGCGAGCATCGCTCTACGCCAAGGAGTTCTCACTGCAGCGTCGAATTTGACTTCAACCTTCAACAACACCGCCAGCAATCTCTCCGCGCAGCGCTCCAACCTTGATTTAAACGTTGTCCAGTCGGTGCAGCAGGTGAACACTCTTACCCAGCAGATAGCGGGGCTGAATGGACAGATCACTAACCTACAAAATCTTGGGCAGGAGGCCGGAACCTTCATTGACCAGCGCGATGTGCTGATCAACCAGCTTTCTGGCTTGATCGACTACTTCCGAAATTAAAAGCGACTCGGGAATCACGCTGACCACTTCGAACGGCACCGCGTTGGTCGCGGGCACCCAGAGTTTTTCTCTGACCACCCAACCCGGCGCCTCTGGGGTGCAGCACATCTTTTCCGCAGGGAACCGACATCACCTCCACGCTCAATTCCGGAGCGCTGGGTGGATTGATCGAAGTTCGCGATCAAAAAATTCCGGCCGTGATGACCAGTCTCGACACGCTAGCCTCTGGTCTCGCCACCGCGTTCAACAGTGCCAATACTGCTGGCTTCGATTTGAATGGCAACCCAGGAGGCGCGCTGTTCACGCCAGTTGTGGGCGCGGGCTCCGCCGCCAACATTGGAGTGATTATCACTGATCCAGCTCTGATCGCTGCCAGTTCGGATGGCAGCGCAGGCAGCAACGGCAACCTGGCTAATTTGTCCGCCATTCAGAATCAGACAATCATCGCGGGCGCGACCCCGACGACTTATTACGGCAACATTGTCTTCAGCGTGGGCAATGACGTTTCAAACGGCACCGCCGAGTTGCAATCTTCGCAATTGGTTCTTCAGCAGTTGCAGGACCAACGCGGCAGCATTTCTGGCGTGTCGCTCGATGAAGAGGCGGCAAACATGACCCAATATCAGCAGGCGTATGACGCAGCCGCGCGCATTGTGACCACGGTGAACCAGATGCTTGAGACCGTAATCAACATGGGGACACTGCCATGAGCTCAATTCGCGTAAACCCGTATCCCTTGCCTGATCTGCTGGCGGCACTGGCTAACACCCAGCAGCAGCAAAATACGTCCTCATTAGATCTGGCCACGGGCACACGCATCAACAAGCCTTCGGATGATCCGGCGGGAGCGGCGCAAATGGTTACAAACACCGCACAGAGCAGCCAGGCGGACTCATTTCTGCGCAGTATCACCAGCGTCACCGGCCTGCTGAACACGGCCGACTCCACGTTGAGCTCAGTAGTGACGGCTTTGCAACGCGCCATTTCGCTTGGTGTCGAAGGCGCTAATGGAACTCTTTCAGATTCCGATCGTGCCGATGTAGCCAGTGAACTGACTGGGATTAAGCAGCAGTTGCTGAGTCTGGCGAATACTCCGTATCAAGGCGAGTTTATTTTTTCCGGCACTGCGACGGTTCAGCCCTTTGTGGCGGACGCCACCAGCCCCTCCGGCGTCACCTACAAAGGAAATACCGGCACCAATAATGTCGAAGTCGGGCAAAATTATTCTCTGCAGATCAATCAGCCGGGCTCGCAGCTGTTTAGTTCAGCGTCGGGAAACGTATTTCAATCTATATCCGATTTGATTAATGCGTTGCAGACCAACAACAGCATCGGCAGCGCGGTGAGCGAAGTCAGCGACGCCTACAATCACATTACCGGGCAACGCGTCTTTTACGGTAACGCGCTTAACCAATTGCAGGCGCAACAGAATTATTTGAACTCCGAAAAAGTCGACCTTGCGACCGCTGCCAACGCAATCTCTGCGACTGATATGGCTGCGACCTCAACCGCATTCACCCAGTCGCAAGTGGCGATCCAAGCCGACTTGGCCGTAATGAGCAAGATGTCGCAAACCAGTTTGTTTGATTATTTGAAGTGAGAAACCAGCCGTCAGCTTTCAGCCATCAGCCGTCACACTACACCGGCACCGCAGTCTTTCTCGCGGGATTGAAAAATGGCATCTTCACCACCGTCGCCGCCGCTTTTTCCCTTACCGCTTCAATCGTGATTTCAAGCTGCAATCTGGTCCCGAGTTTCGAGTGCGCGGTTTCTACGCTGGCCAGCGCAATTAATTTTTTCAGCACCGGGGACCAAGTCGTCGAAGTCGCTTTCCCGACCTGCCGGTTGCCGGCGTACACCGGCACGTGCACGCGCGAAGTCTGGCTGGGAGCGCTCGGAGTCAGCGCCAACTTTTCATAAAGCGCTTCGATCTCAAGCCAATCGAGCTCAAGTCCAACTAGTTGCCGCTCGACGCCCTGCTTTTCGTCTTTCATGAGGGCGGACCGCCCGATGAAATTTTCTTTCTGCAGGTGCACCATTTTCCCGAAGCCGAGCTCGTACGGCGAATACTTCTGCGACGGAATCAATGCTTTGCGCGAGCTGGTATAGTCGACATCTAACAGCAGCAATCCGGCCTCAACGCGTGCTACATCGAGCGCCAGCATTCCCGTGGGATGCAAATCAAATTGCCTGCCCGCGGCGGTGATTGCGTCCCAGACTTTCACCGCATCTTTCCAATCTACCCAGACTTCGTATCCCAGATCTCCGGTGTAGCCGGTGCGTGAGATGTCCACCGGCACGCCGGCGATTTTTCCGCTGGTCATGCGGAAATATTTCAGATTACTAATTTCCGCCTCGGCGATGGTTTTCAGTAGCTTGGCAGAAGTCGGCCCCTGCAGCGCCAACGCCGCGGTGCGCTCGGAAATGTCCTCGATCTGGACCTCCATGTTCAGTCCGTTCTGAGAAATCCAACGCAGGTTGGGTTCAGCCGCGGTCCAGCGATATCGGTTTTCATCGAGTCGCGTGATGGTTCCATCGTCGATCACTTTGCCCTGCTCGTCGCACCAACAGCAGTAAATCACCTGTCCCTTAGCCACCTTGTTGATGTCGCGAGTAATCACGCGGTTCACCAGCTTGGTGGCATCCCTTCCGGTAAGCAAATATTTGTACAGCGGCGTAATGTCGATCAGCGCGGCCGCATTGCGGATGGCGTTGTACTCGTGCTCGTGATGCATCTCGTAGGCGCTGACCGTGTAGTATCCCGACCACTCGCGATAGTTGAGACTCTGGCAGAGCGGTAAAGTTCGTTCGTGAAAAGCGGTTCCGATGGGCATGGTTTCCTCTTAATGCGAAATTCGGATTATACCGATTCCCGCAGTGCCGCTTCGCTCATGCCATAATGTTCGGCTCACCATATCCGGAGTTCACATGATTTCGCGTCGAAGTTTTTTACAGGCTACTGCGGTCTCAACTGCAGCGCTCTCCCGCATCGCCACAGCTGAAGAAGCTTCTAGCAACTGCAAGCCGCTGCCTCCTGCCATTGCTCAACTGCCATCGTTGAAAGAACAGGCCCAGCCGATCACGGCTCGAGAGCGCGGCGAGCGCCAGGACAAAGCCCGGCGGTTGATGCAAGCCAACCGCATCGACGCGGTCCTGCTCATGTCCGGCACATCACTGGAGTACTTTTCGGGGATTCACTGGTGGGCAAGCGAGCGCACGTTTGCGATGGTCCTTCCTGCCAAGGGAAATCCGTTCTTTGTCTGTCCAGCGTTCGAACAGGCGCGCGCCATGGAGCAGCTTGCGAACAGTCCGCAAGCCGGCGTTGCCGACATCAGAATTTGGCAGGAGGACGAAAGTCCGTATCAGAACCTCGCGCAGGGCCTGCATGATCTGGGGGTGACGACGGGCGCGGTGGGGATCGAGGAGACTGTGCGTTTTGTTTTCAGCAGCGCGATTGCACAGGCAGCCCCGCAAATCAAAATGATTAGCGCAACGCCGGTTACCGCAGGATGTCGAATGATCAAGAGCGCGCATGAAATTGCCCTCATGCGCTTGGCCTGCAAAGCGACCCTGAGCGTGTACGAAGCCGTGTTCAAAAGCTTGCACGAAGGCATGACCGATTCGGATATTCGTGGCTTGGTTCAGTCGGCGTACGAAAAAGTTGGATTCGAGGGCGATGTGGATGTGTCGATTGCCGCGAACTCAAGTTCGCCGCATGGTTCAACCGAAGCACAGAAGCTGCGTGAAGGCAGCATCATCATGCTCGACGACGGCTGCCTGGTCGAAGGCTATCAATCTGACATTACCCGTACGTTTGTTCTGGGAACACCCACCGACAAGATGAAGAAAGTTTTTGATATCGTGCATCGGGCGCAGAGTGCAGCGCTGCAGGCGGCGCGTCCGGGAGTGCCCTGCGAGAACGTCGACGCTGCGGCTCGGAAGGTCATCAGCGATGCTGGTTACGGCCCCGACTACAAGTTCTTTACCCATCGCGTGGGGCACGGCATGGGCATGGACGGTCACGAGTGGCCCTACCTGGTCCGCGGAAACAAAACCCTGCTCGAACCCAACATGGTCTTTAGCGATGAACCTGGTATATACATCCCCGGCGAGTTCGGAATACGCCTGGAAGACGATATGCATATCACTGAAAACGGCGCGGAATTGTTTACCCCACAATCGCTATCGTTAACTGACCCGTTCGGCGCTTAATTATTTCTTCAGTGTCATCCCGAACCCGCCCGCGACTCGCGGGCAGGTGAAGGATGACACTCCAAACTATTTACTCGCGATCTTCGCCCACTTCGCCAGGTCTTGAAGAAACGGCAGGGCCCCCTGCGGCGAGCTCACTGTTTGCAGCGAGGTCGCGAACGGCTGCATCTTGCCGTAGAACACGCGAGTGCTTTCGCGGTCCTGCTTGACCACAGCCCCGTTCAGCTCCAGCCCGGCAAATATGCCGCGCGCCCGCGAATAGCTGAGCACCTGGGCGCGCATTTTCCAGTCAGTATCAGCGGCGGCGTGGCGGCCAACCGGGCCTGCGGCCACGGTTGCATTGGCGCCCAGCTTGAACTTGCTATTCAGAAGGTTCTCCATCCCTTTGTGGTTCATGATCAGCATGACCAGATCAACCGCCTGTCCACCGATCTGCAAGCCAAAGCTTCCACCTTGGATGGTGAAGAACGCAGGATCGCTCCAGCCTTTGGGCGTGCGGCAACTGGCCACGCCGCGGCCGTATTGGGCGCCGAAGACAAAACCGGCTTTGAGCATGGAGGGCACGACGGCCACACAGTCCGCGGATCCCATGACTTCGTCGGGAATGCCGGTGTCTGGCGCGGCCTGAATTTCTTCGAGCACGGTGGCGGCGGCCTTGACGCGATCGGCTACCGGATTGTCGTCCTCATCGGCGGCAAAGCAGGAGCCGGCCAGAGCTAACAGCAAGAACAAAACTGACAGCTTTTTCATGGTTTTCACGCTTTCGTTTTTAGCGTTCCTGATCTGAGTTGTAAATTGTGAACACCTGATTGTAGGAAATTACTCTGTGGATCAGGCCGGAGATATGCGGAAGTAGCCGAAAAACTATTGACGATTCCGGCACTTCTGTGGCGAAGCCGGCAAAAAAAATCGGGGTCAGCAATAGCGGCTATGCCGCCACTTCTAACCCCGTCTCCCAGGTTCTGTGGTAGGTGAACTGAGTATGGGATAAGGCTGAGGAATCAACAAGATTACCGAGGTCATTGTCCTTTAGTAACCGCGTGCGCGGACTGCCGAAAAACAGAGGTAAATGCCTGCGCACGTAATGTTTACGCGGTCACTCGCATGTACTGTTCAATCTGATCATGCGTGGTTTTCAGACTCGAAGTCGGTTCAGAGCAGTAGCCGCGATACCACTCAATTGTCCACGCCAGAGCTTGATCCGGAGACAGCAATGGCGACCAGCCTAATTCAGCCTCAGTTCTCTCGGAATTCGATTTCGAAGCCAATAGATCGGATACGCTGACATCGTTTGCGTTCCACAGCGCAGCGAATTTTTCTGAGAACTCAGGTGCTGCGATTCGGCCACCGCCGGGCGCAAAGTCCCACACCCCCGCGGACTTCTGACCACGTTCGAATAAATTCTTCGCCAGTAGCATGCATGCGCGCACCGGGTCGAGTACATGCCAGATTCGCAACTTGCGGTCTTTTTCCTGGCTGGATGGGACCGACTGGGCCGAGATGATAGCGCGCACCAAGTCGGGAACAACTCGTCCTTCCCGCCAGTCGCCGCCCCCAATGGCGTCGGCAACTCGGGCAGTTGCGACCGCCGTACCAGTCTTCTGAAAATATGACTTGTTAAATGCCATCCGGGCCAGTTCAGCAGAAGCCAAACTAGCCCGGTAGATTTCGCGTGTCTCAGTATTCACCGGCGGGCTCAACTCGTGGGCGTCGCAACTGGCACTGCTCACCAACACCGTTGCTTTGACAGACTGGGTAAGTCGGGCTTCCTCAAGAATGTTGACCGTACCCAACACGTTGCTCGAAAACGCGTCGACCGGCTCCTGAAAGGCGCCGTGCGGACTGGTCCGGGCCGCGCAATGAATGACTATTTCCGGCTGTATTTCGGTGAATGTGCTGGCCAGAGAATTCCGGTCGCGGATATCGCCAAAGACCGAGGTCATCCCGCGATCGAGAATCGTCGCATCGAAAAAATTCGGTCGGGTGGCAGGAGGCAGTCCGTACCCACAGACCTGCGCGCCCATAAACTTCAGCCACGCCGCGGTCCAGCCGCCCTCGAAGCCGGTGTGGCCGGTAACCAGAACTCTTTTTCCGCGATAGAAATCAGCGAAGGAATGCGACATTAGCGTAGCCAGTAAATAATCGCAAACACTAACGCGCTGACCAGCAGGCTGGCAATGGTGTATCCGTGGGCGCTGATCCAGCTTTCATCTTCTTTTTGTCTGGCAGTCAGCAATCGCGCCATAGTAGCACTCGGACTGCCGCGCTCCTCGCAATCGACGCACATGGAGCGGCCGCGCGAAACCGGGAACCCGCAGGATTCACACGCATACACGGTAACGGCGAGATCCGAAGCGGAGGAAGATTTGTTGGAAGTTGCTGAGGCCAAGCCATCAGGCGCGTGCCATAGAACCGGAGCTGCCGGCTTTGGCGGTTGCGCAACCAATGCAGGAACGGGCGGATGCCCATCGGCAATCGAGTTCTGTTCGGCCTCCATGCAATTGATGGCGGTGCCCACCATATCGGAGAGTCGGACAATCGACCGCAGGTCGTGATCGCTGAATTTCGCAGTTTCTGAAAAGAGCTGGAAAAATCCGGCGGTTTTCGAATTCCGAATTACGGTTACCAGCAAAGACTTCCCATCTGCTCCAATTGACTGTTCAGGCCGAAGCGTCTTGACATTAAATTCCGAACCAATGACCGGAGCAGAATTTCCCGCTGCCGCGCAATAAATAAATTCGTTCCGCTCGTGGAGTGCGATGGCCGCCCAAGTCCCACCGGTGATAAAACGCGCTCGATCCGCAAGCAGTTGCAGGCAGGCATAGAGCTCAATCCTGGCGTTCAGGACGTGATCGGCCAACCCGGGAAGCCCGGATTGCTGCTCTGCGACAGCCAGCGGAGTTGTGGCACCAGGAGCCATGAAATACCTACTTCGGAGTGTCGCCCCCGCTTTTTAGGGGTGTCAATAAAGAATCGAAAGACACGCACCCCAAAGTCACTTCAAGGAGGTCGACCGCCCACAAGAATCACCTGGGAACAGCGGCCTTTCCGCAACCGAACCGTTCCGATTCGGCACCGCGCAATTATTAGGAAACACAGGCACTCCACGCCGAGCCGCCGCGAACGGCAATTTTCGTCCGATGAGACAGTTATGCATCGCTCGCGAGCGGCGAAACCGGAACAGGTTGCAGGCCTCCAATTCCGCAAGGCCAACGCGCTCCGGATCCTGCGCCGCGCCGTTGATCATTGCCAGGAGCTGATTTTCCTCACCGACGCGGACGGAGTGTTGCAGTACGTAAATCCGTCTTGCGAGATGGTGACCGGGTATAGTGCCAGCGAACTGATCAACCAGAACGTCACATGCATTGCATCAGAAGTTTCCAAGGGCGAATCCTGGAATTCGATGCGCCAGGAGGCTCTGCAAAATGGAGTATTTCGCGGCCCCGGAGCGCTGCTCTGCAAACATGGCCGACTGGTTGAACTTGATCTTGCAGTAACTGTGGTTCGTGATCCGCGAACTCAAGTGGCGAGCCTGGCGTGGACCGGGACCGTTGTAGCGCAACAGAATGACCTTAAAGCGAAACCCGACGGCCCGCACAAGATGGAGTCGCTGGGTATTTTCGCCGGAGGCATTGCCCACGACTTCAACAACCTGCTGATGGTGATCGGATCATACGCAGAGATGGGTCGAGCCACCCTTCCCGCTGACCACCCTGCCCGCAGGCATATGCAGGAAATTCTGGCGGCGGTGCGGCGCGCTTCCGAGCTTACACGGCGATTGCTGATGTTCGGACATCATCATTCTGCGGGGCAGGAATTGGTATCACTCAACTGGATCGTTGAAGAGGCAGTTGGAATGCTCTCTCGTCTTGTCGAAGAAGACATTGAAATTCGAGTTTCGCTGGGCAAGGACGTCGCGCTGGTCCGAGTGGATCCGGGTCAGATGGAACAGGTGCTGCTTAATCTGGTCGTGAATGCCCGCGACGCCATGCCGAATGGCGGCGAACTGGTTATCGAAACGCAACTGGTAAAACTGAATGAGGATTTCGTTCGGGAGCACACCGGTATTGCGCCGGGTGAGCATGTGTTATTGACCGTTACGGATTCCGGACATGGAATACCCGCCGAAGAACTCGCTCGAATATTTGAGCCCTTCTACACCACTAAGTCCGCAGACAAAGGCACCGGCATGGGGCTCGCCATTGTCCAATCCATTGTGCGGGAGAACGGAGGCGTAATATCGGCGGCGAGTGAGCCGGGGGCAGGCGCTTCGTTCAATATTTATCTTCCCGTAGCGGCGCCGATCACGGAGAAGAAAAAATCCGATTCCTTGCGGCGTGAACTGCCGTTGCCCCGCGGCAATGAAAGCCTACTGGTGGTCGAGGATGCAGAACCGCTGCGGCAAGCTACTGTCGAATTTCTTTCTTCCCTGGGATACAAGGTGCGATCAGCAGCCAACGGCGAGGAAGCGCTGAATGATCTGCGAACGGATACCAGTCAGTTTGCCCTCGTCATCACAGACGTTGTCATGCCACGCATGAGCGGGCCGGAATTTGCCCGCGCCGTGGCCGCCTCGCGAACGCCCAGCAAAATTCTATTTACGTCCGGGCACCCCCAGCACATAGCGCTGGCCAAAGGTTTAAACAAAATAGACGGCAATTATTTGCAAAAGCCATTCTCGTTGAAATGCCTGGCGCTAAAGATTCGCGAGGTTCTGGATCAACCGGCACTGGTTCGCGCGGCCGCGGCCGGTGCCGGCGCTTCTTCGTCTTCTACTGTGCCCACAGCCAGATAGCCAAACTGCTCCCGTATAATTTCTGCTGCATGGGAATTTCCGTTTCCGGCCATGATGTTAACGGCACAAACGAAACCTCTCCCGACGCGCCCTTCGGCGGCGCGCCCATGCGCAATTTTTCTTTGATCGTCATTCTGGTTTTGTGGGGGATGATTTACCTCTCCGGAATCTTCAGTCCCGCATTGCTCGACGACGTTGACACCATTCACGCCGAGGCCGCGCGCGAAATGGTTCTTCGCCACGACTGGGTCACGCTTTACACCGACGGCATCCGTTATCTCGAAAAGGCTCCGTTGATGTACTGGGGCGTAGCTGCCAGCTACGAAATTTTCGGGGTGCACGACTGGAGCACCCGCCTGCCGCTGATGCTGTGTGTTCTCGCCTTACTATTCGTGACCTACGCTCTAGGAAAGCACGCTTATGGCGAACGAGGTGGCCTGTATTCCGCAGTGGTTTTATCGACCGCCCTCGGCCCCTACATGTTCACCCGCTTCGAAATTCCAGATGTCGCGGTGGGCCTGTGGCTGGCCTTAAGCGCATACTTCTTTTTGCTCTCGCTGGATCAGGAGAAACCGTCGCGCTGGGTGTGCTGGGGATTTGCGGCAACCTGTGCGCTGAATGTGCTAACCAAAAGCCTGATCGGCTTGGTATTCCCGCTGGGGTCGATCGTTTTGTACCTGCTGTTGACCCGCAACCTGCGTCATATTCTGAAATTGCGATTGCTGTCGAGCACGCTGGTGTTTCTCGCCATCGCGGCTCCCTGGCACATCCTGGCCGCACTGCGGAACCCAAGCCAGGGCGCGGTCAAAGGCTTTCTCTGGTTTTATTTCGTAAATGAACAGTTCATGCGTTATCTCGGAAAGCGCGTCCCTCCAGGTTATGACACCGTTCCGCTCCTGATTTTCTGGGCATTGACTATCTTGTGGCTCGCGCCGTGGATGATCTTCCTTCCCCAAGCTTTGAAGCAGGTCCCCGCACGCGTGCGCGAATGGCACAGTCAGCTCAGCCGCAGCCAGCGTGCCAGCCTTTACTTCGCAGTCTGGGCGCTGGTTGAAGTCGGCTTCTTCACTTTTTCAACCCGCCAGGAGTACTACACCATCCCCGCAGTTCCCGCGCTGGCATTGCTGATCGGGGGATGGTTGACAAAGGAAGCCGCTTCCCCGCAAACAGAATCCAGGTCCGCCAGGATTTCCTCATGGGTGCTCTTCGCGATGGTCGCGGTGGGATCGGTGGTAGGGATTGCATTGCTCATCTCATCCAAAGCGCCCGCGCCGGGCGCAGACCTTGCCGATCTCCTGAACAAAAATCCGCAGGATTACGACTTCTCGCTCGGGCATTTTCTCGACCTGACGCCGGAAGCCCTCGGCATGTTTCGCCCCCAACTGGTCGGCGCCATCGCGTCATTGTTAATCGGAGCCACGGCAAACTTGTGGCTTCGCTACCGCCGCAAGCCGCAATTTGGTAACGCCGCGCTGGCCGCCATGATGGTCGGGCTTCTTTTCTGCGTGCATTCCGCGTTCGTAATTTTCTCGCCCGTGCTTTCCTCAAAGTCGCTTGCGACCGCCATTCAGAAGCGTTATCAGCCGGGCGATCTCATCGTCGTGGACGGCCAATATCACCAGGCATCTACTTTGAATTTTTATTTGGGCACGCGCATTCGCGTCCTGCATGAACCCAGCGGAAACCTGTGGTACGGCGTCAAGTTCCCCGATGCCCCGCGGGTGTTCGAAACCCAAGCCACCTTCGAACAACTGTGGGCCAGCCCCACGACCGTATTCATGTGGACAGACCAGGACTCCCCGAAAGAGCTGAAGGGACTGCCCCATTACTTTCTGGCGCGCAGTGGTGGGAAGTCAATTTTGACCAATCGCAATCTCGGTGCCGCTAATTAGGTGTAATGGTATAATAATGGTGTAAAGGTGCAACGTGGCCCTAAACATTAAGAACCGAAGGGTGGAGCGTCTCGCAGCCGAGGTTGCTCGGATAACTGGGGAGACCAAGACCGAGGCCATTGGGCGCGCACTCGAAGAGCGAAGAAATCGGCTGGATTCAAAAGCTTCTCCCACCCGAGAGCGCGGTAGCAGAATAATGGACTATCTGGAACGCGAGGTGTGGCCAAATATTCCTGCTGACGTTCTGGGCAAAAAGGTGACCAAGCGCGAACGCGAAGAAATTCTAGGCATCGGTCCCGATGGGTATCCCGAATGATCGTGGATTCGTCCGTTCTGGTCTCGATTTTGCTGAAGGAAGCCGGATTTGAGGCGCTGGTCGAGAAATTGAGAGCGGCTGCCGTCCTTTTTGTTGCAACGCCCACGGCTGTGGAATCCGCCATCGTGGTCTCAAGCCGTTTAGGGCATGATGCCAGGCCGCTACTCGCAGGCCTGCTTTATCGGATGAATGCGGAGCTCGTAGATTTCAATCAGGAGCACTACGATGCTGCCGTTTCGGCGTACTTGCGTTTCGGGAAAGGACATCACGCCGCCGGACTCAACTTCGGCGACTGCCTGTGTTACGCACTGGCTGCCGTAAGCGGGCTCCCGCTGCTTTATACAGGCACCGACTTTTCTCGCACAGATATCCAGAGCGCATAGCAGATGACGATTCCCCTGACCGTGATCTTCTGGCGTGCTCTACTCGCCCTCGCGGCCTTCGGCTTAGTGAGCTCTTTCGTATTTCTATTCCTCGCGATTGTTGCCGCTATACGCTTCAAGAAACATGCCGATTCAATTCAGAGAGACGCGCTGTCCTTTCCGTCCGACCAGCTTCCGTCCGTCACCATCTTCAAGCCGGTGCATGGAATGGAAGAGCGCCTCGAAGAAAACCTCGAAAGTTTCTTCCAGCAGGACTATCCGGATTACGAGATCATCATCGGCGCCCGCGCTGAAGACGACCCAGCGATCCAACTCGCAAAGAAAATTCGGCAGCGCTACCCACAGATTAAGAGCCGCATTGTCGCTTCTGGCCCGCCGGAATGGCCCAACGCCAAGGTCTTCACGCTCGACAAAATGATCCCGCTTTCGCGGAACGATTTCTTCGTAATCTCCGACAGCGACGTTCGGGTCGATCGCGATTTCCTGCGCAACGTGATTCCGCCGCTGTTCGATCGAAAGCTGGGGCTGGTCACCTGCCTCTATCGTGGCGATCCCGCTTCAGATTTCTGGTCTTTCCTCGAAGCTCTAGGCATGTCGGTGGAGATGCCCTCCGGCGTGGTCACTGCCGACATGCTCGAAGGCATTCGTTTCGCGCTCGGCCCTGCCGTCGCCCTTCGCCGCGATTCGCTCGACGCCATCGGAGGAATTCGCGCCACCGCCGATTACTATTCCGACGACTATGTGCTCGGCAACAAAATCTGGGCGGCGGGATACAAAGTGATTTTTTCGCATTACTTCATTCATCACGTGCTGACGCCGCGGTCGTTTGTGCGCACGCTCGGCGATCAATTGCGCTGGATGAAAAGCACGCGCCACTCGCGTCCCTGGGGACACATCGGCAGCGGCCTGACCTTTGCGATGCCGTTTGGGCTGTTGGGACTAATTGCAGCAGCTGCGCTGGGACGGTGGGGATTGGGCCTGTCGTTTCTCGCCGCCGCCTTTGCTAATCGCGTGATTCAATCGCTTGTCATCGGCTGGTGGCTGATGAAAGATCAGCGCGCGCTGAGATTTTGCTGGCTCTATCCCTTGCGCGATCTGCAAGGCTTCGGCGTTTGGATGGCCAGTTTCCTCAGCCATACTTTTTACTGGCGCGGAGAAATTTATCGCTTCACCAAGGATGGCAGAATTATCGCTCAGACGCGCAATTCGGCGATCTCGCCCGTGGCCAGTGGAATCTGATCAGCCAACCCGCTTCAATTTTCCATTTTCCAACTCGAACTTCTGCCCTCGCCAAATGATCTTGCTGCCAAACATTCCCGCTATCCAGACGAACGGCGCCAAACAATCACGCAGCGGCAAGAGCCATAACCCACGCATTGCTTCTCTATCGTTCAGCACTGAATCCGCAGAAGCCCATGCCATCGTGATTCGCAACATTACGGCAATGGCAAACAACGCCCATGCCCATATCGCTCCACGTGCAATCAGCAAGCACAGCGCAGCCCATGGCAAAGTGTAAGTAACCAGCAATCCTGCATAACCGCCCGGACGCGAGACTCGAATGGTGCGCGCCCAGCGCAATTGATGTGAAAAAAATCCCGCGAGACGATAAGCCGGCAGGAAAGTTTCTACGACCGAATTCGAGAGCACAACCTTCAATCCGCGTTCTGCAATTCTTTTTCCCAGTTCGTAATCATCGGCAAGGTAATCGACGATCGCGTCAAAGCCTCCGATTGCCTCGAGGTCCGCGCGCCGGAATGCCAGCGTTGATCCTAATCCGAAATGCAGACCGCCTTCGATCTGCCTCGCCGCCAAAACTCCAGGAACGAAATCGGTGCTGATGCCGAGCGACTCCAATCGTGATGCCAGCGTCTTCGCCGGAACTCCCCGATAAAGGCAGGTCACCAAGCCGACATTCGGCAGGTGCAATTCGGCGATCACGGTCCGCAAGTAATCTGGCTCAACGCGAATGTCGCTGTCATTCACTAGAAGAACGCCATATTTCGCTTCCGACGCGAGCTGCGCCAGGCTGCTGACTTTCCCATTCGCCCCCAGATTCTTTTCGCAGCGAACCAGCCGAATTGACTGCCCTGAAAACTCGCGCTGCAATCTTTCAACCAGCGCGGCCGCAGGATCATTCGCGTCGCTCACCCCAAGCAGAATTTCGTAACTTGGGTAATTCTGAAGGCAATGGGAGCGGAAGCTCTCGTACATCTCCGGATCGGTCCCCTTGAGCGGCTTCAAGATCGAAACCGGCGGCAGATCAGAAACCTGCGCTGAACGAAGCCTCGACTCGGACGCATATCGCCCCGCCGCCCAAATGCACAGGACGCAATATCCCATGCTTGATACGGTGATCGCGGCGGTGACTGCGGCAGCTACGTTCAAACGAACTTTCTACAGGAAGTAAGACAGAAATACAAAGCGGGCCAGGTGCGATAGTCTGCTAATTTCGTTTCAGCGGTAAGCGTGTGCCGCCGACACTAATAAAAATACGACGCCAACCCTCAGCAGAGATCTCGGCAGCCTGCGCAAGATTTTCCACGCCACAAAACTCATCGACGATCCCTCCGCGCGGGGGGAACCCGCGAACGAATCCTCAAGACAAAAATTGGCTGGACTAACCCTGGGAATTTTCGGGAACGGCTGAATTCTAGGCGAAACAAGGCCATGCAGCAAGTGTTTTACGCGAGCAGTCATTGCGTAGAGACGTTGCTCGCAACGTCTCTACGCAATCCCGAAGACGTAGCAAGCTGCGTCTCTACGGAAGGTTGTCAGGCATCAATCGGCAGATGATTTACGCTTAAACCGTGCGAACCAGCGTCGCCGATTATCTGGCCGACTTTCAACGCCTCGGCAATGAACAAGCCTACGCCGAGCGCATCGGATACCGGCTTGTACGTTGGACGTATGGCGACGTAGCTCGCCTGGCATTTCGGTTTGCCCGTGAACTCACCGCCCGTGGAATTCGCAAAGGCGATCGGGTCGTGCTCTGGAGCTCGAATTCAGCCGCATGGGTCGCCGCATTTTTCGGCTGCGCCAATCGCGGAGTCATTGCCATCCCCATGGACGACGCCGCGTCCCCCGAGTTTGTCGTTCGGGTCTTTCACCAGGTCCAAGCGAGGCTCTTGGTTTGCTCACGTGACCACGCGCAATCCGGGCTGCCATTGTTCTTGTTCGAAGAGATGCAGGCGTCTCTTCAGTCCCGCTCGTCGCAGCCGCTCGATCCCGAGATAATCAAATCCGAGGACGTGCTGCAGATTGTTTTCACTTCTGGCACCACCGCCGAGCCGAAAGGCGTGGTCATAACCCACGGCAACGTGCTCAGCAACGTTGCGCCTCTCGAAGCGCAGATTGGGCCATATTTGAAGTACGCGCGCTTCGTGCACCCCTTGCGCTTTTTAAATTTGCTGCCGTTAAGCCACGTCTTTGGGCAATTTCTGGGAATGTATCTGCCGCCACTCTTGCGCGGAAGCGTTTTCTTTCAGGAGACGCTGAAGCCGGGTGACATTATCCACACCATCCGCCGCGAGCGGATCTCAGTGCTGGTAGCCGTACCGCGCATGTTGCAATCGCTGAAAGAAAAAATCGAACGCGATCTGGAGGATTCGGGCCAGCTCGACAAATTTCGCGAGAAGTTCGCAGCCGCCGAAGGCAAACACTTCCTGCGCCGCTGGTGGATCTTCCGCCGCATCCATCGCCAAATGGGATGGAAATTCTGGGCCTTCATCTCCGGCGGCGCCGCACTCGATCACCCAACCGAAACCTTCTGGGCGCGGCTTGCCTTCGCCGTGATTCAAGGCTACGGCCTCACCGAGACTACTTCCATCATCAGCGTCAACCATCCCTTCAAAGTTGGCCGCGGATCGATTGGCAAAGTTCTGGAAGGCCGCGAGGTGAAGTTGGCGCCTGATGGCGAAATTCTTGTTCGCGGCAGCGGCGTGGCGTCCGGATACTGGAGCGGCGGCGAGTTGCGCCCGGTTTCATCTGCGGAAGGCTGGTATCACACCGGCGACATCGGCCAACTCGACGCAGAAGGCAATCTATTTTTTAAAGGCCGCAAGAAAGACGTGATCGTCACCCCGGCGGGAATGAATGTCTATCCCGACGACCTGGAGAATGCGCTCAAAGCCCAGCCGGAGGTGAAGGACGCCGTCGTCGCTCCGCTGGCGCAAGATGGAAATGCCGAACCATGCGCAGTCTTGATCTTACGAAACTCCGGCGAAGACGGGTCGCAGATCATCGACCGCGCCAATCAGTCTCTTGCCGAGTACCAGCGCATTCGCCGCTGGATCATTTGGCCCGATGAAGATTTCCCGCGCACCTCAACCCAAAAGCCGCGCCGCGCCGAGATTGCGGAAGCCGCACAAACAATTCTCAGCGGCGAGGGAAATAATGCGCCGGTCAGCAAAACCGGGCTCGCTAATTTGATTTTGCAAATTACCAAACGCCCAGCGGGGAAACTCGCCGAAAACGCTGACCTTGATTCCGATCTGAATCTCAGTTCACTCGATCGCGTGGAACTGCTCAGCGCACTCGAAGACCGTTACCAGGTGGACCTGAGCGAAACCCGCTTCTCTGCCGTCAACACTGTCGGCGACCTGGAACGAATGCTGAAAGGCGATCCGCCGCCGCGAGCCATCTATCACTACCCCGCGTGGGTGCAACGCTGGCCGGTGACTTGGATTCGTTTTCTAGTGCACTACTCCCTTTTGCTTCCGTCCGTATTCGTATTGGGGTGGCCGCGCATTGTCGGCCGTGAGAATTTGCGCGGCGTGAAAGGTCCGGTGCTGGTTGTTTCAAATCACATCGGAGATGTCGATGTCGGCTTCATTCTCGCCGCACTGCCCGCTAACCTGCGACACAAACTCGCCACCGCCGCGGGAGGCGAAGCTCTTGAGGCCCTACGCACTCCGCCTGCCAGCCGCAATTTCTTTGGGAGAATCTTCGATCGCACTGAATGGTTCTTCGGCGTCGCGCTGCTGAACATCTTTCCTCTGCCACGCGAGGCCGGCTTCCGTGACAGCTTTGCCTTCGCCGGTGAATCCGTCGATCGCGGCTATAGCATTCTTGTCTTCCCGGAAGGCCATCACACCACCGACGGAAAGATGCAGCCGTTCCGCGCCGGCGTCGGACTGCTGGTGAACGATCTGAATGTTCCCGTGGTTCCTATACGTATTGATGGTCTCTTCCACGTGAAGCTGGCAGGCAAGAGAACGGCTCGTCCTTACCAGATAAAGGTGCGAATCGGGTCGCCAGTCAAATTCGGCAACGCCGGTGATCCCCAGGACATTGCCCATCAGCTTAGAACTGCAATCGAGCGACTCTAATGTACAACTTCCACAGTTTCAACAGCTTATCCACACCTAGCTTGCTAAAATCTACAGATTTCCCTGTATAGACCACTGGCTTCCAGAATACATCGCACTGAGAACCTGGCCAGTTCGGTGGATGCCAGCGGCGGCCCGGGGCTAGCGCCCGGCCTGGATGCCCAAGGCTCTGTTGTTGCGCTCATCTGTCGCCTGCTACCCCGCGCACTGACTCAATCAGCTTGGCCGAATCGTACCCCACGCCATCTTTAAAAACCGTCTCAACATTTTCAATATCTTCTATCTTCTGGGACGGGTCTCCCTTGATCACAACCAAGTCCGCCTGCCTGCCAGGCGCAATCGTTCCGACCTTCTCTAAGTCCCCAAGATACTGAGCGCCGTTGTAAGTCGCTATGTGAATGGCTTCGAGGGGCGTGAATCCGGCTTCAACCAGAAGCTCAACCTCCCGCTGATCGCCAAAACCGGCGAGGTCTCCGCCAATGCCGGTCGGATCTTCGCCGGCCAGCAGCGTCCCTCCCTGCTTCACGAACTCGCGCTCGAACTCCATTTCTTTTTTGAAAGCTCCAGCCATCGGCGAGATCTCTGTGCCGTAGTTTTTCTTCAGGCGCGCCGTGTCACCCATGCGCGCTTTGTTGGTCAGAAAACGTTCGCGCGCGTCTGGCGACAATGCGTCCAGCACGCGCTGCTGAATGCTTGGACGCCCGGGCACTTCCACTTCAAACACTGGCAGCGTCGACGTAACCGCTACGTGACGTTTTACTAAGTCGACGATCATGTCGTGCACCGGCCCAGACTTCACATCCAGCCCCGAAAGATAATCCATATCTTTCGGGGTATAAGGACACTCCCCAGGCTTCTTCCACGGGAAAAATTCAGTATCGACGAGCAGTCCGTGCTCCAGGTCATCAATGCCGAGAGCGGCAGCTTCCCGAAATCCAATCGAACACAAATGTCCTGTGACCTTGGCACCGCGATGATGCGCCGCCTTGATCGCGGCAGAAAGTTCATCATCACTAAGGAAGTTATAAGCTTTGAAATTATCGACGCCTTCATCAAGCCAGTAATTCACCAGCCGAGTCGCGTCATCCGGACTGGTAAGTTCGTACAACTGCAGCGCGAATGTTCCTTTGCCTTCGAGATAGGGGCCAGTCGCGTGGATCTTCGGGCCGGGTATGGAGCCGTCGTCGATGTGTCTTTTAATTTCAAGATCGGTGTATGGCTCGATCGAGCCGGTGGTGCGCAGCGTAGTCACTCCAGCAGCCAGATATAACCGCGGAAAGCTGAACGCCATTTCCCCAAACACCGCGCCGCCCATGGGATAGAACATGTGGTCGTGCATGCCTACCAGGCCGGGAATCACGCTGTCGCCGTGAAGATCAAGCACCTGTGCATCTTTCGGAACGCTGGCCGAAGCCGCTTCGCCGACGGATTGGATCTTGCCATTCGCGAGAACAATAGTCTGATCATCTCGCGCAGGCGTGCCCGTGCCGTCTATGACCCGCACGTGCTCTAACGCGATGAGTGGAGCATCGATCTTGACGAACTCCTTGACATCCGGCGAGAGCGTTTGACCGTGGGCCAATAACCATGGCGCGGCCATAATCAAAATCCATAGAACTTTGCGCATGATTCCTCCAAAGCTGCCGCAGGATTTTACCTCACCGGCGCGCCTCGTGATGCGCCTGGCTCCTACATCCTGTCATTGACGCGAGACCCAAGCCTGTCCCGGATTTACGAAGTAGCGCTAAAAATAAATGCACCGAAATTGGGCACTTCGCGCTATAATCCGCCAGCCAGCGAATGATTGAACTGGCTCCTCCCCTGGTAAGACCCGTTGATAAACGGGCATTCGTCCGCGATTACATGCCGGTAGTCGATTAGTCGCAACTTCACTTATGCCCATTGCCCACGAGATCAATGCGCGCTGCGACCGTACTGCAGTAAGCCAGGCTTTATCCGGACGAATTCCTTCGCTCGATGGATTGAGAGCTGTGGCTGTTCTTCTGGTGATTTTTAATCACTTGGGTGTTCCGCATGCGCCTGAGGGACGGGGAGTATTGACCTTCTTCGTCCTCAGCGGGTTTCTGATCACTTGGACCTTGTTACGAGAGTCCGACCGCTGTGGCGACGTGTCGATTCGTGATTTTTACATTCGTCGCGGCCTGCGCATCTTCCCAGCTTTTTATGTCTTGTGGGCCCTCCACTTTACGATCACCTGGCTCATGCAAGGCAAACTCTCTGCTTCTGCCTGGGCAGATTACGCGACCGCCTTTTTTTATGTCCGCAACTACCGCCGCGCCACCAGCGTTCACCCCCATCAATACATGGGCCATACTTGGGCCTTGTCCATCGAGGAGCAGTTCTATCTCATATGGCCATGGCTGCTCAGGTTCTTTCAAAAAGATTTTCGCCGTTTAACTCACATACTGGTTGCGATCATCGTCGCCGCTGATATTTATCGAATAGTACTGTTCTTTAAATTTCATGTTTCCCGCGACTGGCTGAGTTTTGCGTTTGATTCCCGCGTGGACCACTTGCTGGTGGGATGTTTGCTTGCGGTTTTGCTCAAGCGCGGTGTCATGCAGGAATTTTGGACCTTCATGACCAGCCGAATCTGGATTTCGCTTCTTATTTTTGGCTTAATCGTTGCTTCTATCGCTCTCGATGAACACTATGGACTGGCTTATAAGTTTGGAGTTGGCTTCGTTGTCGATCCCCTCCTGACCGCAGTTCTTATGGTGCAAGTGATCGTTTTTGCGAACACCTGGGCGTGGGGATGGCTGAACTGGAGAATCACGCGCTTCGTCGGACGAATTTCGTATTCCATGTTTCTGTACCAGGCCGTCACCAACTATTGGGCAACTCACCTCTTCAAAAACCGGTCCAGATTTGTGGTGGTTGCAGCCTCTGTTTCACTCGCATTGCTTCTGGGAACTATTTCCTACTACGCAATTGAGTTGAGGTTCTTACAGCTGAAGACGAAGTTTGTTCGCGGAGGCGGAAAGCCCCGCCAAGCTGCTACAGCCGGGCTCTATTCGCGTCTTCAACCCGAAGAAACAGTTGGCGTTTAAACACTCGCCGAAGTTTCATCATCCTCCGACGTGGCAGCGAGAATTGGCAGTGTACCTTGCTTGAATCAAGTTGCTGCATCCGCCTGTTAAAATCAATGTTCACGCCCCATCATGGATTCCCAGCACATCCGCAACTTCGCAATCATCGCGCATATTGATCATGGGAAGTCGACGCTGGCTGATCGGTTGCTGGAGTTGACGGGATCTTTGACGGCGCGGGAGATGCAGGCGCAGGTGCTTGATTCGATGGATTTGGAGCGGGAGCGCGGGATTACCATCAAGGCGCATGCGGTGAGGATGATGTATCCGGCGCGGGATGGGGAGATTTATCAGCTCAACTTGATTGATACGCCGGGGCATGTGGATTTTTCTTATGAAGTCTCGCGATCGCTGGCGGCTTGCGAAGGCGCGCTGCTTGTCGTCGATGCCTCGCAGGGTGTTGAAGCGCAGACGCTGGCGAATTCTTATCTCGCGATCAATCATGGTCTCGAAATTATTCCCGTCATCAACAAGATTGATCTGCCCAGCGCCGATGTCGCTCGCACCAAAGAAATGATCGAAGGGGCGGTTGGACTTGATGCATCCGACGCGCTGCTCATCAGCGCCAAAACCGGAGAGGGCGTTCCCGATGTGCTCGAGGCCATCGTCAAGCGCACGCACGCGCCGAAGGGTAATCCCGATCATCCGTTGCGAGCGTTGCTGTTCGATTCCTGGTTCGATCCGTATCGCGGCGTGATCGTGCTGGTGCGGGTTTTTGAAGGCACTCTGCGCAAGGGACAGAAAGTTCGCTTCTGGTGGAACAATCGCGTGTTCGATGTGGAAGCGCTCGGCGTGCTCACGCCCAAGCCCGTCGAAATTGGCGAACTGCAAGCCGGCGAAGTCGGCTTCATGATCGCGAATATCAAAAACGTTGCTGACACCAAAATCGGCGATACCATTGTTGACGACTCGAATCCCGCAATCGAGCCGCTGCCCGGCTTCGAAGACATCAAGCCCATGGTCTTCGCCGGCCTCTACACCGTGGACGCGCACCAGCACACCCAACTGCGCGAGGCACTCGAAAAACTTCGGCTCAACGATTCGTCATTTTTCTTTGAGCCCGAAAGTTCGGTCGCGCTTGGATTCGGCTTCCGCTGCGGCTTTCTCGGCCTGCTGCACATGGAGATCATTCAAGAGCGACTGGAGCGCGAGTTCAATCTCGAGCTGATCACCACCGCCCCGGGCGTGCGCTATCAGATCACCAAAACCGACGGTGAGAAGATCGAAGTCGACAATCCTTCACGCTGGCCGGACCCAAGCGAAATCGACAAGATCGACGAGCCGGTGATTCTCGCGACTATTCTGACCAACGAAGAATATGTCGGCGGAATTCTCGCGCTGGTCGAAGAAAAGCGCGGCAAGCAGAAAAGTTTTGAGTACGTCAGCTCAACCCGCGTCATGCTGCAGTACGAACTGCCGCTGAATGAAATCGTTCTCGATTTTTACGATCGCCTCAAGTCGGTCTCCCGCGGGTACGCCTCGCTCGACTATCACCTCGCCGGATACTGGGAGTCGCCGATGGTGAAGCTCGACATTCTCGTCGCTGGCGATGCGGTGGACGCTCTCTCGATCATCGTCCATCGCGACTTCGCCTATGAACGCGGCAAGGCCCTGGTCTCAAAAATGCGCGAACTGATTCCTCGCCAGATGTTCGAGGTCCCCATTCAAGCTTCGATCGGCGCCAAGATCATCGCCCGCGAAACCGTCCATGCGATTCGTAAGAATGTGCTGGCCAAATGCTACGGCGGCGACATCTCGCGAAAGCGCAAGCTCCTCGAAAAACAAAAAGAAGGCAAGAAGCGCATGAAGCGCATCGGGCGTGTGGATATTCCGCAGGAAGCGTTCCTGGCGGTGCTAAAGGTCGGCGAGGGGAGCTAACGTTCCGTCGTTACCTCTTCTCCAGATGAAATTCCCCGCCGCTCCACTGTTCCGGGGCGACATCCGCGATGGTTTCAGTGAAGTCCCAACGGTGGCCGTAAAAATCCTGGGCGTTGTACTGGCGCTCGCCATAAGGTTGATCTTTCGGCTCGGTCAGTATCTTGGCTCCATTCTTCCGCGCGCGTTCGCAGTGGCCTTCGGCGTCTTCGATGCGCACCTGAATGATGTGGGAGTTGTTTGGCGCCACGTCCCCTTCGGCGATGGTGAAGCATCCTTCGCCCGCCATCATCTGGATGCGGTGGTTGGCGATGCGGAGGCGAACAGTAAAGCCAAAGGCTTTTGAGAGCCAATCAGCTGCGCCGGCGGGATCAGGATAGACGAGCACGGGGATCACCGCGCATGGTGGAACGGAGCGGTTGAATCGCATCCGAACACTTTATCATTCGGCTACAGGCGGGATGCAGCCTGCCAATCACTTCGGCTCGACTACCTTCAAGCCGATTATTCTTTCGCTCTTGGTCGGCACGAGTAGAAATCGTGCCCTTCCCGGCTTCCCCATGGATCATCTCTGGTACATCATTCCGGGACCGGAGAGGCATTCTTGCCACGCATTCCTGCGGGCGAGGTTCGTGCGGCAAATTGCTCTCCACGTCTTTGCTGGGTGCCGGCGGACACAGGGTCCCTCGACTTCGCTCGGGATGACAGGGCTGGGGTGGGGTTCGAAGAGGAGGAGCTCTGCTCCAATTGTCGCTCCGGCGGTTTCAGCAAGTGCCAGGCTTCTTCGTAGACGTAATACTTTGAGTCCGGCTTGCCTGGGGTCAGGAGGACGCCGAGGTTGATCATGATTCCGGGGATGATGAACCAGACGTCGACGGGGATTACGTGGATGGCGGCGAAGTCGAAGGCATCGGGCTGGTAGCGCCGACTCATGGAGGCGCGCAGGTTGCACCGGAATCCTTGTTGAAAGCGGGAGCGGGTGGACTTGACCTGAATACGTGAGCAGCGGGAGCCACTCTCGACGATGAAGTCGTAAGCGGCGGAATCGCCGTAGGGTTTGCTGACCTGCAGGCCCTCGCGGGAGGCGCGGGCCATGAATATCATCTCCACCCATTCGCCGCGCTGCTTGAAGTTCTTGAACTCGGGATCACCCATGAGATTCGGCCCCAAATAGAAAACGCGGCCCGCAGGGGCCGCGTTTGAAGTTTGCTTATATATCCAGAGTAGCAGGATGAAGGGGGCAATTGTGCCATGTTTCGGAAGTTTATATTTGGAGCGGGATGAGGGGGTTAGGGGAAAACGGGCGCCGGAGGGGGCTTGACAAGAATTTTCCACAGGTCGGTTTAGGCCCCTCGGCTTCGCTCGGGGTCTCGGCGCGGACGAGTCTTTGCCTCCCACCCTTTCGCACACTACGCGAAAGGATGGGCACCCGCACGTTTGCTTAGCAGGCGGGGTCAAAAGCCTGGGCCACCCGCCCGAGGTTAATTCGAAGGAGCCGTATACATGAGTGCCCACCCAACTCGCATTGCGAGTGCGATGTACGCAAATGCGAAGCAAAACAACCCCCCCCAACCCAAGGGCGTGCACAACGCCGTATTTCAGAGCGCTATAAGAACTCTTGAAATACAGAAACTCCTCATAGAAGTAGGTCAATGCCACCATGAATCCAATGCAGTAGAAAACGGAAAATCCGAGAAGAATAATCGTAAATGCGCATGAGTGTGGGTACGCACTGAGACGAGAGCTCGGAACAAATATCACTGACGCAGAGGCTAAGGTCGTGACAACCTCGGCGATTTTCATGTAACGCTCGTGTCGCAGATCGAATGGCACGGTTCCACCCTTGCCGTCATCAGGCGTGAAGGTCATTGCGGTCCCCTTGCCGAAAATGTTGTTCGTGTTCTTTGTCACGTTGAACCAGACAGCCCCGAACACTCCAACGCCTACGATGATTGCGAGAGCGATAGTCAGCATTGACCCTCCATGGCGGAAAGTATAAGCGCTTGTGCGCCGCTTGCCGATTCCGAAATTGGCAGTAATTACCGACAATTGGAAGTGGGCGAGACAAGCTAGACAGCCGAGTTATCCTTAAATGGTTTCGCGGACAGCGTCCGTAGCAAGCCCCGACTGACTATCGGGGCTGTTTTGTTTGTAGTCATCCCGCGGGAGGATCGCTGGCCTCAGCGGCTGAAGCCGATTATTCTTTCGCTTTTAGTCGGCACGAGTGGGCTCGTACCCTTCCCGGTTTTTCCGTTCCGCTGTAAACCTCAGCGGCTGGGGGCGATTATTCTTTTCGCTCTTGGTTGGCACGAGTGGAACTCGTGCCCTTCCCGGCTTCCCCATGGATCACTAGGTAGAGTGGAAATCGTGCCCTTCCCGGCTTCCCCATGGATCATCTCTGGTACATCATTCCGGGACCGGAGAGGCATTCTGGCCACGCATTCCTCCGTATGAAGTTCGTGCGGCAAATTCCTCTCCACGTCTTTGCTGGGTGCCGGCGGACACAGGGTCCCTCGACTTCGCTCGGGATGACAGGGTGGGGTGGGTTTCGAAGAGGAGGCGATTTGCTCGGCTGGAATCCATCCTAACTCTGTCATCTTGAGCGGAGTGGTGGCGGGTTTCGAAGGTGAGGCGATTTGCTCGGCTGGAATCCATCATGACGCTGTCATCTTGAGCGGAGTGAGTGGACTCGCTTGCGAGTCTGCTCTCGGAGTCGAAAGACCTCGTGTTTGCCTGGGTCTTCTTTGAACCCGAGAGGCATTCTAGCCACGCATTCCTCTGGGCTAAGTTCGTGCGGCAAATTGCTCTCCACGTCTTTGCTGGGTGCCGGCGGACACAGGGTCCCTCGACTTCGCTCGGGATGACAGAGTGGGGTGGGTTTCGAAGAGGAGGAGATTTGCTCCGCTGGAATCCGTCCTAACTCTGTCATCTTGAGCGGAATGATTGCGAGTCCCGCTCACGGAGTCGAAGGACCTCGTGTTTTCTTGCGCGGGCGATTTGCCGGACAACGAGCGAGATTTGGCGCCGGGCAGAAAGCAGGTCCCTCGACTGCCGCTCGGGATGACAGAGTGGCGGGGGGAAGATGCGGAGCTTTGTTCCGCTGGACAGCCGAGGGCGGCTGTCCCCACGTGGTCCGTGATAACGCTACTTGGCGTCAGCAATCGAGAGCTGCATGAAGTCGTTGGCGCCGACTATCCCGAGGACCAGGCGCACGGGAATCGGGAATTGTTTTCGGGTGGGATCGTGGACGATTGTGGGAGCGGACAGGCGATAATGGCGGCCGCCGGTTTGCAGTTCGCATCCGCCGGCGGCTAGAACATTCTTGACCCATTCGCTCTCGCGGCCATAGGTGAGGGCGATGGCGAATCCTTTGGGCGCGCGAAAGACATTTATCGGGGTGTGATAAACCTTGCCCGATTTTCGGCCTAGGTGAGTGACGATGCCGAAGCCCGGCAGCCATCCTGCGAAGCGACTTGTAATCCGGTTGGTGACTGCGAGATTGAAGCGCGCCAGCGATTTCTTGCGGAAGCGCATCATCAGCATGCCTGACAACAGGATTGCCAGCAAAATAAATATCGTGATCGCTGTGCTCACACTTAAACGATGCTATCCATCCAGCGCTGGCTTCGAAGATTTGTGAGCTGAAGGAGCGACCCCTGGCTTGGGACGGCTCGAGATTAACCACTTATATCAGGGCTAATCAGTGCATTTATGACCATGGTATAATGACCATAGTTTAAACAGGAATCAGCTTTATGAAAACCATTCCCGCGGGGACATTCAAGGCCAACTGCCTGGCCATTATGGAAGAGGTCAAGGCTAAGCGCGAGACCATCGTGATCACCAAACATGGAACTCCGGTCGCAAAGTTGGTGCCACTCGATACCCAAGCTGACGAGATTTTCGGTTTCTTCAAAGGCAAAGGATCGGTGACCGGAGATGTGGTCTCTCCCGCGTTGACCGCTGAAGAATGGGGCAATCTTCGCTGAGGAGACTCGTTTGATCCTGGTGGATACGCATGTGGTCATCTGGCTGGCCCTCGATCCCGGCCGAATCTCCAAGAAGGCGCGAACAGCCATTGAGGAAACCCGGCAACATGGCGAAGGTCTTGCCATTTCCGACATGACGTTGCTTGAGATCGCGATGATTGCGAGCAAGAATCGTATCAAGCTGAACTCCACCCTCGAAACGTTCCTTGCTGAAGTCGAGGCAAGGTTTGTTGTGCTGGCGATCAGCGGCCGTATTTGCGTACGCGCATTGGGGTTGCCTGCGAACTACCCTAACGATCCCGTTGATCGCGTTATCGCGGCAACCGCGCTGGTCGAAGGCATTTCGTTGGTCACAGCCGACGTGGACATTCAAAGATCGAAAGCAGTGCGCACCGTTTGGTAGAAGGTCTTTTCTTAAACGGCTCTCCACCGCCGGGCAAATTGGCATACACTTTCTTCCGCAACTTTTTTGCGTAAGCCGCAACACCGAAACTTTGAGCTGTTTCGCATTCAGCTGATTTTGCTGTGCGCTGATTGCTGAATGCTAACTCGCACGGAGGTCGAAGCCATGCCGCGCTTTTCCCGCCATCTTTCAATTGCCGGTTTTCTTGCCGTAAGTTTTGTGTGTGCGGCGCTTCCAGCAGACAGCGCCGAAATGCCTCGCCTGGTCAAAAAAGACGGTCGCTATGCCCTGATGGTCGATGGCCAGCCGTTTCTGATTCTGGGCGCGCAGATCAATAACTCCAGTGGATGGCCGGCGGTGTTGCCTGAAGTCTGGCCGGCGATTGAAGCCATTCACGCTAATACGGTCGAAGCCCCGGTTTATTGGGAGCAACTGGAAGCGCAGCCCGGCCGCTTCGATTTTTCGGTGGTCGACGAACTGGTGAAGCAGGCGCGCTCGCATCACGTATATCTCGTCTTGCTCTGGTTCGGCACTTGGAAAAACGGCAAAATGCATTATGTCCCCGAGTGGATCAAGACCGATCCCGCGCAGTACCCGCGCGTGATCAACGATCGCGGTGAGCCGCTGGACGTACTCTCTCCTCATGCCGACTCAAACCTGGAAGCCGACAAAAAGGCTTTCGCCGCGCTGATGCAACATTTGAAGCAGATCGACGGGGACCAGCACACCGTGCTGCTGGTCCAGGTCGAGAATGAATCGGGATCGCTGGGCAGCGTGCGTGATTTCTCTCCGGCGGCGGAGAAGCTTTTTCAGTCGCAGGTGCCCGACGATCTGGTTCGCGCGCTGCATCGCCATCCTGGGACCTGGAAGGACGTTTTTGGCGCCGATGCGGACGAGACTTTTTCAGCCTATGCCATCGCGCGTTATATCAATCAGATCGCGGTCGCGGGCAAGGCCGAGTACCCGCTGCCTTTGTACGTGAATAACTGGCTGAAGTACCGGCCGGATGCCATACCCGGCGTCAACTATCCGAGCGGCGGCCCTACTTACAACATGATCGACGTGTGGAAGGCTGCGGCTCCGGCGATCGACATGATCGGCCCTGACATTTACATCGACGATTCGCATGCGTATCGCGAAACGCTGGGCCAGTATCGTCGCGCTGACAATCCCGTATGGGTGCCCGAAACGGGGATGGACGAATCCTTCGGGAAACTTTTCTTTTATGCGCTGGGCGAGGGCGCCGTCGGATTCTCGCCCTTCGGAATTGATTACACCGGCTGGACTATCACCGACGAAAAGCCTCCCGCGATGCACGCCGAAAATTATGCGCTGATTTCCCCCATGGATCGTGAGATCGCGCGTTTGAATTTCGACGGCAAGTTGAAGACCGCAGTGGAAGAAGAAGGTGCGGCGCAGTCAGCACTCGATTTCGGGAAATGGCAGGCGACCGTTGCTTTCGGATTTCCGCAATACGATGGCGGACCAAAAGCGCCGGGAACTAAGGACCATCATGGCCGCGCTCTGATTGCGCAACTCTCCGCCGACGAATTTCTCGTCACCGGCATTGATGCTCGAATTAAATTTGAGGTCGCGTCAAAAGGAAACGGGCGCGTCCAGATATTGCGAGCCGAAGAAGGACGTTACGAAAACGGTAACTGGAAATTTATCCGCTTGCTAAACGGCGACGAAACCGACTTCGGCTTGAACTTCACCCATCAGGGCAAAGTAGTGCGCTTGAAACTCGGGACTTACTAGAAACTAACGCGGAGCAATAAGATTCAATCATCTTGAGCATGGCTGCTGGTAAGCGTTTCTCTTGGATTTCGATCTTTGCAGCCGCGGCGTCGATTTCGCGAAGGACATTGGTCGTTAGTTGGATGTTCGCGGCGCTCAGGTTTTCTTCGAGGTGATGAAGTTGGGTTATATCCGGAATCAGCACCATCCTCGGCTTCTGTGCGAGTAGCCACGCGGGTGCAATCCGCGGCGTGCAGGTTTTTTCTCGTACGTCGCGATGATCCGACGAAATTATTGCTGATGTTCGAAAATCCAGCCGACGTATTCCAGCAAGCGTTCGAACACTCCCCTATGGTTCCATTCTTCCAAACCGATTCGCTTACCTTGGGAAGCATCATTTTCGAAGTCGCGAGTGAGCGTTGCCGCTACGCCTGGATCGAGCACCGCAACGTTGATTTCATCGTTGATCCCGAAAGAACGGTTGTCGAGGTTGGTCGATCCCATCACGCTCCAGACGCCATCGAAGACAGTGATCTTGGCATGAATCATCGAGGTCTCATATTCATAGATCTCAGCGCCGGACTTCAGCAGGTCGCCATAAACGCTTCTCCCTGAGCTGCGGGTCAGAGCATGGTCCGCGTGCCGGCCGGGAACAACGACTTTTATGGCAACGCCTCGGCGCCTGGCGCGCAACAACTCCTCGCGCATGCTTTTATCCGGCAGGAAGTAGGGGGTGGTGATCAAGATGGACTTACGTGCTCCCGCGATCAACATTTGGAAAAGTACGCGCGCAGGGCTCGAACCTCTTGATGTGGGTGCGCTGGCGACCACCAGTGCCGTGCTCGTACCGTGGCCAGTTTCGGTCGGAAAGTAATCGGGCCCGTCAATAATCTGACCCGATGACTCGAGCCAGTTTTCGGCAAACGTTCCCTGGATGGCGGAGACCGCATCCCCTTGCACGCGTATCATGGTGTCCCGCCAGCGGGGTTCTTTCTTCTCCGGATAACGCCACCAGTCAGCGTATCCCGCGCCGCCTACGAAAGCGATGTTTCCATCGACCACCGTGATTTCGCGATGGGTACGGTTGTTGCTCATGAACCAATTGTGCAAACGCAATTTGTGGTACCACTCGACTCGCCCGCCTGCCTCGCTCAAAGTCTTGAAGTAGCTCTTGTGGGTGGAGAAGCTACCGACAGAATCCACCACCAGATTGACCTTTACTCCGGCTCTAGCGCGCTGCGTGAGCACATCTACAACTTCTTTGGTCAGACGCCCTTTATGAAAGATGTAAGCTTCGAGGTCGATGCTGTGCTGCGCCTGGCGCATGGCGTCCAATTCAGCGGCATAAAAATTCTCGCCGTTTTCTAAAACCTGAATGCCATCATTGGTTGTGGTTTTGGAGTTGGTGACAGATTCCAGTTCATTCACAAATGCTTTGCTTTCGATCGGGCCTTTTGGCGGGGTGGCCAGCGAGTAGTGCAGACCGGGAGCGAACAGCCCAGCCAGAATCAATGTGACCATCGCGACAAGCGCGACGAGGGCGGCGATTCGAAGCGCTTCGGAATGATCAAATTCGGTTTTGAGCAGAGAATGGCCTGAGCCGCCGTGCTTCTTCTTTGTGGAACCTCGCGCGGATTTGGTTTCGGTTGGCGACATGCGCCTTTCAGGCCCGAGACTCTGATGCGGACTCCCTGGTGAAGGATGCAGGTGCCCCTGAATGCTTCTTTCCGTCGTGATTCGATCCAGCCGACATGCTTCGAGGTAATCGTTGTTACATCTCCATTATGCGCAGCATCGAATCCATGAGCGCGGTCGCCAACAACTCTGGATTGGCAATCTCCCCAAAAAGGTCCATAATTGCGCTGCTTTCAACTCTGGTGGTCGCCCATTGCGCGGGAGTTCGCTTGCATCACTGCGCAAGGGCTTACAAAAGGAGGAACTGTGGCACATACAAATCGAAGCCGAGTTTTGTTGGGAGGTCTGCTGGCTGGAGTGGTGATCAATATTTTTGAGTTCGTAACCAATGGAATAGTTTTAAAAGCCGACTGGGGGCAGGCAATGCAGGCGCTGGGCAAGGCGCCGGCACCCAGCGCCAGCGCCATCGCGATCTATAACGTCTGGGGCTTTCTGGCCGGCATTGCTGCGGTGTGGATTTACGCGGCCATCCGTCCGCGTTACGGCGCGGGCGCAGGGACCGCGGTACGTGCCGGCATCGCGACCTGGGGACTGGCGTCATTGCTGGCGAGTCTCGCTAATTATCCGTCGGGAGTTTTTCCCGCCAGGCTGCTGGTAATTACTGCGATAGTTGCGTTTTTCGAGATGATCATTGCGACCGTAGCCGGCGCCTGGGTCTACAAAGAAGATGCGGCAGCTACCACGGTCCGCAGCGCAGCCGCCTGAACCGTTCGCTAACTAAGACGGACGCAGCAAATCTCTAGACCGGCACGGGCACCGAGTCGACGATTTCCTGGATCACTTCTTCGGCTCGTACGGATTTTTTCAAACCGGACGAGTTCATGCCGTGGATGGCGACGCGGTGCGCGAAAACCGGCACAGCCAGCGGTTTGAAATCTTCGGGGACGCAGAAGCTGCGTCCATCGAGGAAAGCCATTGCTTGTGCCGCGCGATAGAGCATCTGCGATCCGCGCGGCGAAACTCCCAGGTTGAGTTTTTCGTGTTTGCGGGTGCGAGCCACAATTTCGAGTGCGTAGCCCACCAGCGAATCGTCCACTTCAACCTGGGTGACAATATGCTGCATTTCGAGAATGTCAGCTCCAGTGAGCACGGGTTCAAGATTTTCGAGTTGCGCGGTGCCAGCCTCGGCACGCAGAATCTCTCGCTCCGACTTACGGTCCGGATATCCCATTTGCACGCGCATTAGAAATCGGTCCAACTGCGACTCGGGCAGCGGATATGTTCCGTGATGCTCGACCGGATTCTGGGTCGCGATCACCAGGAACGGCTGCGGCAGCGGATGGCAATTGGCATCGACGGTGACCTGACCTTCGTTCATGGCCTCAAGCAGTGCCGACTGGGTTTTGGGCGTGGTGCGATTGATTTCGTCGGCCAGTAGAATATTGGTGAACACCGGGCCGCGCTTGAATTCAAATTTCTGCTCGGTGGCGGAATAAATCGAGATGCCAATAATATCCGAGGGCAGCATGTCGCTGGTGAACTGCACCCGCTGAAAGCTGCAACCGAGCAACCGCGCCAACGCCTGTGCCAGTGTGGTTTTGCCGACGCCAGGCACGCCTTCGATCAGCAAATGTCCGTGCGCCAGCACCGAAACCAGGGCCAGGCGGACGACCTCGTCTTTGCCTCGAATTACTTTTTTAAGTTCACTTTCCAGGCGGGAAGCGCGATCTGAGGCGGCAATCACAGTGTCCGGGGACATGAAGGCGATTCTACTATGCGGGATGAGAGTGTATGGGTTACCTTAGTGACCCATTTGCCAGTATCGGTGTCGGTGGTCAAGTCGATGAAATTTTCCCACTTCCACACGGAACACTACTCACCAGCCACGGCGCTTACCCTTGCATGGTGAACTCTGCCGGACGCCCAGTAAGCCGCTCGATCCGCTTGGCAATCGGCGGATGGGTCGAGAACAGGTTCCCAAAGCTCATACCTAAGAACGGCTGAACTATGAAAAGATGCGCAGTAGATGGAGTGGCCTGCAATGGCAGGCGTTTGGAGTACGCGTCGAGCTTGGCCAAAGCGCTGGCGAGAGCGTAGGGATTACCGGTGAAATGTGCCCCGGTTTCGTCAGCCTGATATTCGCGCGAACGTGAAACGGCAAGCTGAATCAGCATCGCGGCAATAGGCGCGAGGATCAGCATGAGCAGAGCGCCAAAACCGCCACCGCCACGGCTGTCCCGGTCGCGCTCATATCCGCCAAAGATCATTCCCCAGCGCGCAATTTCCGCAAGATAAGTTACGGCTCCGGCGACTGTGGCCGCAATCGAACTGATCAGGATATCGCGATTGCGCACGTGGCCGAGTTCGTGGGCCAGAACCCCCTCGAGTTCCTCGTCATTTAATAAACCCAAAATCCCTTGGGTAACTGCGACCGAAGCATGGTTCGGATTTCGCCCGGTGGCGAACGCATTGGGCGAGTCGCTAGGGATCACATAAATCTTCGGCATCGGAATGCCGATCTTCTGCGTGAGCCGCTCGACCACTTGATAAACGCGCGGCAGGTCTTCGCGCGTCACCGGCTTGGCGCGGTACATGGCCAGCGCGATTTTGTCCGAGTAAAAGTAAGAGACGAAGTTCAGCACCGCAGCGAAAGCGAGGGCGAGCAACATGCCGTTTTGCCCGCCGAAAACCCGGCCCACGAACATCAACAAAAGGGTCAGCGCAGTCAGCAGAAACGCAGTCTTGAATGTATTGCCCATTGAGATTGCACCTAAAACAAATAGATGCGCCAGACTGACGGAGCGGTGCAAGAGGCTGAGTCCCATTTATCGCAAAAGCAGCGAGAAGTGGGGCACCCCCGCACCTTAATTTCGGACTTCTGATTTAACTTTTACGCTTAATGGCTCGAGCGAGAGTTTGATCGAGGGCTGATTTTGCCTTGGCGTACTCGGGATCTGATATCTGGCCCTGTTTATGTTCCATTTCCAGCTGAAAGAGCTCTTCTTTCAGCGCATCAAGCAGCGCCATGGAATGACCGGCCGAGCCCGAGGACGATGCTGCCGGAGCCGGATCAGTCGCCTTGGATCGCGAGCTGATGTAAACCGCGCCTCCCGCAAGCACTGCGCCTAAACCTCCGAGTAACCACCAGCGGTATTGATCCAGCGGATCGGGATCTTCGCCGGGCTTTCCCAGTCCGCCGCCGGGACGATTGTCAGCCGTTGCGCCGGCAGAGCCCTGAGAGTCATTCGACGGGTTCTGATTTTGGTCTTGCAGCATACCTTCCCCTGTCACATCGAAGGCCAGGTTTTGACCTGGTTTGGGATTGCTGGCGACTTCGGCGATGGCCCCCGGCAGATCGGGCGGCTGCTTGTCCTGATAGACGCCGGATTGATTGGGCGTGAACCCAAGGCTGCGCGGCATGATCACAACAAAATGCTGCAACGGGTAAAGTTCCTGGGGGTTGACGGTATATTTGCCGGCGTAAGTCAGATGATAGGTGACGCGAAACTGTGTCTGTCCCGGGCGCAATGGAAAAACAAAAGCGTAGCGGCCCTTGATTTTTTGCGGAACGGGCGCAGTGTTCACCCATTGTCCGCCGGCAGTCTGAGCCTGGCCCTCGTCGATCTCGGCATTCTCCGGTGCATTGAATTCGAAGGCGGCATCGCTCATCTGGGTGCGCGGCGGCTGCGAAGTGTTGTCGACAGCAAAGAGACGCATGATGGCAATGTCGCCCTTGCCCGCTTGCAGATACATGAGATCGGCGACCGCGTTGACGCCATCGACTTTCTTGGCGGCGTCGTAAACTTTCACGTCGACGGACTGCGTTCCCGGAGGCGCGGGCTGATGATAAGTGACACCCTGATGAATCACCCGCACCAAGTGAGGCCCGTTCTCGTCGCCGCCAGCTAAAGACAAAGTGAATTTGCCCTGAGAGTTGGTCTTGGCGTGCGCCGCTTCTTCCATTCCGGCTGCCAGCTTGATCAGAATGACTTCATCGCCGGCTGAAGGCTTGCTGGTTGTGCCATTGGTGACCGTGCCGGTGAGGGTGGCGGCGTGGGCACAGGTGGCGAAGAGTAAAGTTGCGAGTGCGAAGCCGAGGAGTTGTATGGAGTTATATTTCGTATGCAAGTTTCTTCTTTCGACCTTTAGTGATGAAGGCATTCTCACGAACGCGATTATTTCCTTCTTTTCTGTGTGGCTTTTCCTCTGTGGAACTCCGTGCCCTCCGTGGTTACGCACTTTCTAAAAATCTAAACCACAGAGGACACGGAGTTTCACAGAGGAAAAACTCACAGAGGACTATTCATGAATTAACTCGGGCCCGTGTTCCCGGCTCCAGGCGAGAGATCTCTGCCAGGATTGCAGCCGCCTCTTCTTCTAGAGAATTCTTCATCGACGCGTAATCCACTTCCGGAATTTTCCCTGCTTTGTGTTCGAAGTTCAGATCGCGCAAATTTTCGTAGACCACATCTTTGCGCTCCCGCAAATACATGGCGCGGGTTTTCTCCGGACCCGAGACCGTAAATTCCGGCACGCTAAAAACGTAAAAGAGCGCTGCTGCGGCTACGGCGACACAAAGAAAGGGAATCACAGCTCAGTCTCCCTCCGCGCCTGGTTGCGAAAACGATCAAGGTCTGCCCCGCGCGCCGCTGCGGGAACTGAGGCATGCACTGCCAGTGGCCGTTTCTTCCAGAGTGTCACGATGAAGACGACCAGCCCAATTCCCAGCACCAGCGCCAGATACGGCATGATCCACGCAATCCGACTGAAGCCGCTATTAGTCGGGACGGTCAGCACCGTGGTCCCGTAAGTCTGGATGAACCATTGCAGCACATTGTTGTCGCTGTCGCCGCGAGTGACCGCGGCGGTCAACTCATCGCGCATACGAGTGGAATAAGAGCAGCCGACGTGATTGCACTCCAGCAGAACCTGGTTGCAGCCGCAAACGCACATCAGTTGATGGCCAATGCGGTCGATGCGCGCGGAGTCGTCGCCTGCACCTAACAGCAGAAGCACGCCAAGCAGTAATGCCGGAATCAGGTGCAGGCGTTTTTCGCGAATAAAAGAAAACAACATCAATCACCGGCTCCTACCGGGGCAGCGTGCGCGGGCAATCGCGCCTCAGCGTTGTCGCGAACGGTGGCGCGCATTGGGGCCGCGTTCGGAACCAGAGAAAGTATCGTTCCAAAGACCATCACGATCAGGCCAATCCATATCCACGACACCATGGGATTCAAATGCGCCTTGATAATCGGCCGTCCAGTGTCCTGGTTCTGACCTTCATACACAACGTATAAATCTTCTTTCAAGGTTGACCGGATCGCGGGCACATGCTGCTGCTGTTGACTCGCGGTGTAGAAGCGGCTTTCGGGATAGAGGGTGTCGATCTGTTTGTCGCCTTTGAATATCTGAATGATGGCCAGATCGCTGCTGTAGTTCGCATTCTCTTCCTGCGTGTAAGAACGGCACAGCAGCGTGTAAGGACCGAGCGCCAGCTTATCGCCGAAAGCCATTTCTTTTTCGGCTTCGCGGTTGAATGGCGTCCCCAGGATTCCAATGAAGACGAGCGCCACGCCGAAGTGGACGATATAACCTCCGTAGCGGCGAGTGTTGCGATGCCACAGGCGTACCATTGAAGCCGCCAGGTTTTCGCCGGTGTGACCAGAAATTACGCGGCCGCCGCGAATGAACTCTGAGATCACCGTGAACGCAACCAAAGCAGCGAGCATAGCCGCGATCAGCGCGTAAAAATAGGACACGTCGGCCCACGGGCGCACGCCCATCGCGACCAACGCGATTCCAACCGCCAGCGCGCCCAGGCTAGGCCATAGAAAGTTGCGCTTCAAGCTTTCGAATGAAGTTTTGCGCCAGGCAAGAAGCGGTCCGACAGCGGTCAATAAAAGCAGCAACAGGGCGACAGGAATTGTGACCTTGTTATAGAACGCGGCGCCGACGGTGACTTTTTTGCCTTGCGCCAGCTCAGAAATCTTCGGGAACCAAGTGCCCCAAAGAACCGTGAAGCAGGCCAACACAAACAGCAGATTATTGAATAAAAAACTGGACTCGCGCGATATCAGCGATTCGAGCTTGTGTTCGCTGCGCAGATGCGAGCGGTTCTTGATAAAGAAAAATGTAAACGTAGCCAGGCTGACAATGAGAAACCAGAAGAACCAATCCCCGATCGACGATTGCGCGAATGCATGGACCGAGCTGATGATCCCGCTGCGGGTCAGGAACGTCCCAAGAATCGCCAGCCAGAAAGTTCCGAAGACCAGCCACATGTTCCAGGTCTTCAACATGCCGCGCTTTTCCTGCATCATCACCGAGTGCAGAAAGGCGGTGCCGACGAGCCAGGGCATCAAAGACGCGTTCTCGACCGGGTCCCAGCCCCAGTAGCCGCCCCAGCCCAGCACCGAATAGGCCCAGTGGGCGCCGAGGAAAACACCGCAAGTGAGAAATCCCCAGGTCACCATCGTCCAGCGGCGGGTAATGTGGATCCACTTTTCGCCAGGATACTTCATGGCCAGCGCGCCCAATGCGAAGGCGAAGGGAACGGTGAAGCCGACGTATCCCAAATAGAGCATAGGAGGATGAATCACCATCTCGGGATACTGAAGCAGAGGGTTCAAACCATTGCCGTCAGGCGGCACGGCAGTTTGAATAACCGCGAACGGCTTGGCGGCAAAATTCAGCAGCAGCAGAAAGAAGACCTGCACCGCAGCAATGACCACCGACGCGTGGGCAAATAGGCCGACATCGGTCTTATGCCGCAGCCGCAACACCAAGCCATAGCCGGAGAGCAGCAGCGACCAGAAAAGCAGCGAGCCTTCCTGACCTGACCAAAGCGTCGCAAACTTGTAAGGCAGCGGCAGGTCGCGGTTGCTGTGGTGAAGAATGTATGAGATGGAAAAATCGTTGCGGAAGGCGGCCGTGACTAGAATCACCGCCCCAATAAACACCGCCCCGAAACTGGCAATCCCCGCCCGCCGCGCGGTTTCGCTCAGTCGGTCGGATCCGGGCTGCTTACGAATGAGCGCGACCAGTCCGGCTAGAAAAGAATAGGCACTCAGTGCCAGCGCGAGCAGGAGAACAAAACTACCTAATTCCGCCATGATAGGGTTTCATTTTTTCAGAATTGCAGGTCGGACGCAACGCCCCTTCCGCAGGGGCGCTACATTCGTGCGTGGTTCTCCGTCAGATTGGGTCAGGACGCTGAGTTGTTCGCGAAACAGCGCAACTGTCTGGTCAGTGCTCACCGCAACTGACGTCTGCTATCCGATTATGCGCTGTGAGCACGGCGCGCCAGCACTTCGCGCTCAGCCGTAAGCCAATCTTCTTTTTCGAAGCCTTCGATATATCCGCGTTCGGCGTAGAGTTCGTAGGCGCGAAGGCGAATGGCAGATTCGATATCTGAACCTAAAGAACCATTCCGAGAGCCGTTATGCGGGCTGCCGTTGCCGGTTTCCGGCATATGAAGAATGTTGTTGTCGGCTGCAGGTTTCGTGGTGGTTTTCGGGGTGCGGGGGGATTTTGCTCTTGGCATTGCTTTACTCCTTAAAACTCGTCGAATGGGATTTGGACCCACACACTGACGCAACAACCGAAGGGCTGGCACATCTTTTTTTGTGGCGGGGTATGTCCTAATGATAAACCTGGGTGGCTGTGGACGGACGACTTTTAGGCATAAAAAATTCTTCTCGCGGAGAGAAGAATTCCGTATTGTTCGATGCTGACGTAAAGCGGGAACTTAGACGGTGTAAAGCTGGTGAGCTAGGGTCTAGGCGCAGGCGTCGCGCCAGCCCGGAACTTCCTTCAGCCCTTCGGCGCGGGTCTGTTCGAACAGGCGGATGCGGTGGCGGGAGTGCTCGAATTCGTGGATGTCAGCCCACACCTCGGCCTGCCAGCCGTAATCATGGACGGCGCAGGCCCCGCAAGTGGCGCAGCGGGTGTGCAGTTTTTCAGCGACGTAACGTGGCCGGGCGGTCTCCGGCTGTAGTTCGATGAAGATGCAGCGTACTTCCTGAATGTCGTCCTTGTCGCCGATCACATGTTCGTAACGCAGCAGGTAACCAAAGCCCAATTTGCCGGCCTCGTGCTCGGCCTCGGCCCGGGTGTGAAACGGACCATACTCGGCCCGCAGTTGTTCGGTTGAATCACAGGCCATCCAAAACATCTCTTTGTAACTCATGCGCCGCTGCTTTTCCCCAGAAGTAGTTGCGCCAAACGTTTTGCCGGCGCTGCAAATCGGGAATGACCACTTCCCAAGCCTGTGATTAAGCAATTCGAGGGCCGTAGTTTTGCGCCAAATCCTTTGTTTCTATAGAGAACTTCGACTCACGCCGATAGGCTTCTGCAAGCGATTGCAATCCAGTGCTCAATTTTTCCGCACCGTCTTGCGCCCTTGGTTTGGCCAGGGCTGTAGATCGCTCCCGTAATCCTCAGTACGATGACGCAGCCTGGACTAGGCGTATGCGTGTTACCAACGAACCGCGAAAGGCGGTGGAAGTCCCAGTCCGCATCTTCGGCACCGACCATGACGGCAAGCCGTTCTCGGAAAACCTGATCACAGTGGATGTCAGCATTCATGGCGCAAAATTGCGGGGAGTCAAGGCTAAGCTCCAGGCCGAGGAGATCGTAGGTCTGACCTACGGCAAAACCAAATCACATTTCCGCGTGAAATGGGTAGGCAACCCCGGAACCCCGACCGAAGGCCTCATTGGCCTGTTGAACCTGAACCCCTCCAAACCTTTCTGGGACTTCCCCCTGCCAGCCCTCGATTCGGAGACCGGTGAAGCCGCGCCGTTCGGGGAGCGCAGGCGCTGGCCACGCGTGAAGTGTTCGGTCTCTCTCGAACTGCACCCCACCGAGCAGACGGTGATCTGGGGCAAGGCTTCTGACCTGAGTCAGGGCGGTTGTTTTGTCGAAATGTCGATTCCGTTGCCAATAGAGACCAGCTTTGACATTGCACTGTGGCTGGGCGAGAGCAAGCTTTATTTGCGCGGGCAAGTGGTCAGCCTGCAACCGGGCTTCGGAAATGGCGTCAGCTTTATCGACGTAGCCCCAGCTGATCAGGAGCGCTTGCGCCAGTTTATTGAGAAGATTGCCCCACCCGAAAGCCCAGGCATTGCCGCCGCCAAAGGTTCCGGACAATAGCTCCGCTCAGGCGCTGCGGCCGATGGCCAGTGGCCGCGGGCTGGGTGCAACAGTTGTGCTTTCGTCACGGTCGACCCACGAGGCGCCGCCATGAGAAGCCACGTACAAGGCCAGTTCCAGCCGGCTCCAGACGCCTAACTTGTCAAACACACTGCGCAACTGGTTTTTGATGACCTGTTCTGTGCACCCCACCATGGCAGCAATTTCAGGATTGGTTTTGCCTTCCCAAACCAGGGTGGCGACCTCAATTTCTTTCGGGCTTAACTGTTCACGAGGCGACATGATTCATCTGCTCCTTTTCAAAAATGGCGGTGGCCAGGATTACGCGTTTGCGCCCTTGCTTGATGCCGGCGCGCAAAAACAAAGTGCGCAGGTGCTGCTTCACCGTGCGTGGGCTAATGCTTAATTCCGATGCGATCTCTTTATTGCTGCAGCCTTGCACCAGCAACTGAAGGACCTGCTGGTCGCGGCGGGTGATTTTGATTTGATCGAGGTCCAACATTTTTCTGCCTCTTCTTGGTGCTGGATTGCCGACGTTTTCTAATGGAAGCACGTCCTTCGCCAAACCTTCGCCGCGGTTCACGTCGCAAAAAGGTGACGTAAATACAGCACTTAAGGATTCCGACCGCCGCAGAAAAGGTCGGCTCAAACTCTGACGCAGCCCCTTCCGGGAATAACTTGTGCCACAATGAATCCGACATCTCGAAGAAGGGTTGAGCACCGATGAACACCAAGCAGCGATCAGCCTTTACGAAGTTTCCGGCGGTAATCGGAACGGCTATTTTCCTTACTCTGAGTTGCGCTTTTACCGAAGCCCAGGCGCAGCAAACGAGTCCATCGCCCACCGCGGCGCCGATGACCATCACCCTGCAGGACGCTCTGGCTCGCGCGCAGAAGAACGAACCCCAGTACCGCAACGCGCTGACGCAATACGGCGTAGCGCGGGCGAATACCGTGCAAGGTCGGGCCGGATTGCTGCCCAACGTCAGTTACGCGGGGTCATTCATTTACTCCCAGGGCACCGGCACCGGCGCTGCCCGCTTCATCGCCAACAACGGAGTACATGAGTACATCAGCCAAGGCAATGCTCACGAGGCGCTCTCCTGGCAGGCGCTGGCCGAATACCGCCGCGCGCGCGCGCAAGAGGCTCTGGCCAAAGCGCAAGTTGAGATCGCAACCCGTGGATTAGTAGTGACCGTCACGCAGGCCTATTACGGATCGATCGTCGCCCAGCGGAAATTTGCCGTGGCCCAGCGCGCGGCCGCGGAAGCGCAGAACTTCTTTGAGGTAACCCAGAAACTGGAACGCGGGGGTGAGGTCGCGCACTCTGACACCATCAAAGCGCAATTGCAATTTCAGCAGCAGCAGCGCGGCTTGCAGGACGCGCAACTGGCCATGGATCGCTCCCGTCTCGATCTCGCTGTGTTGATTTTCCCGAACTTCAATGAGAACTTCACTACCGTGGACGATCTCGAAAATCTCGGAGCGCTACCGTCCTTCTCCGAAGTCGAAACTCTCGCCGGCAAGGTCAATCCGCAACTGCAGGCCGCTCTCGCGTCCATGAAGGTCGCCAATCAGGAAGTGGCGGTGGCATGGAACGGTTTTCTTCCCAGCCTCACGATGGATTACTTCTACGGAATCGACGCCAACCAATACGCGGTCAACGGAGTCGACCAGACGATTTTCCCGCCGCGTCCCATTCGCAACCTGGGTTATTCCGCAGTGGCGACACTCGACATCCCTATCTGGAATTGGGGGGCAACTCGCGCCAAGGTCAGGAGCGCGCAACTCCAACGCAACCAGGCCAAAGTAGAATTAAGCTTTGCGCAACGCAAAATGGCCGCGGATCTGAAAGATTTTTTCAGCGAAGCGCAAACTTCGCGTTTGGAGCTTGAGTCGTTGCGGCAATCGGCAGACTTGGCAGCGGAAAGCCTGCGCCTGACGACGTTGCGCTATCAGGCAGGCGAGGCAACCGTTCTCGAAGTTGTAGATTCACAGAACACTCTTACTCAGGCGCAGAACGCTCTGGGCGATGGTCAAGTGCGGTACCGGGTGGCGGTCGCAAGTCTGCAAACACTAACAGGTAAATTCTGAATGCCAATGTCCCACGCGGAGTTGACACGACAGAAGTCCAGGCGCGCCTTGCCGCTGCTCGCGCTGTCCGTGGCACTGGCGCTGCTGGCCGCCTGCTCCGACAAAAATAAAGAGACCGAGCCGGCGGTCCAGGTCCAAATTGTGCAGGTGGAAAAAACCACGCTGCAGCAGAAAGTCACCGCGGAAGCGGTGCTGTTTCCGATTGCGCAATCGGCGATCGTCCCCAAAATCAGCGCCCCGGTGCAAAAATTCCTGGTGAATCGCGGCAGCCATGTTCACAAAGGCGAATTGCTGGCAGTGCTGGAGAACCGCGACCTGGCCGCTGCGGCGCAGGAAAATAAGGGCGCCTACACTCAGGCGGAAGCCACTTACGCCATCACCACCGCAGCCGATCTTCCGCAACAGATGCAGAAAGCCGAGCTGGATAACCAGGCCGCGAAGCAGGCGCTCGACGCGCAACAGAAAATTTATGACAGCCGGCAGCAGCTCTTTCGCGAAGGCGCGCTGCCGCGTAAAGAGCTCGACCAGTCGAGCGTGGACCTGACCAACGCCCGCAATCAGTATGAGATCGCGCAGAAACACCTCGACTCGCTCAAAGGCATGGGCGAGGCGCAATTGTCAAAATCCGCCAAAGGGCAGCTCGAGTCCGCACAAGGAAAATTTCAAGGCGCAGAGGCCCAGCTGCAGTACTCAGAGATTCGCAGCCCAATTGCCGGCGTGATCACCGACCGCCCGCTTTATCCGGGAGAGATGGCGGCTGCCGGAACCCCGCTGTTGACCATCATGGACGTTTCGCAGGTGGTGGCGCGCGCCCACATTCCGCAGACCGAGGCCGTGCTACTGAAGCGCGGGGACAACGCAACTCTCACCGCCCCCGGCCTCGATGAACCGATTCCCGGCAAGGTGGTGCTGGTGAGTCCGGCGCTTGATCCCAACAGCACCACGGTTGAAATCTGGGTGCAGTGCAAGAATCCGAAAGAGGTGCTGCGGCCGGGCACCAGCGCACAGATCACGATGATTGCGCGCACGGTGCCGGATGCCCTGGCAATAGCGGCGGCATCGCTGCTCACTGCGCAGGATGGGACGACCTCAGTGATGGTGGCCGGAAGTGACGGCAAGGCGCACCAGCAAACAGTGAAAGCCGGCTTCCACGACGGCGATCGCGTGCAAATAACCGACGGCTTGCAAGCCGGCCAGAAGATCGTAGGCAACGGCGCCTACGGACTGCCCGACAACAGCAAGATCACCGCCGCGGAAGCGAATAAGCCTGAAGCAGACGACAAGAAGGAGTAGCGAGGGGAAACGAGTTGGACAAGTCTCACTGGTTTGCGAGCCACTCCAAGCCGCTCATATTTCTGATCATTACACTGGCGGCGCTGGGTGTTTACCTGGCGTTCACCATCCCGGTTGCGGTTTTTCCCACCACCAATTTTCCGCGCATTCTGATTGCCGCGGACAACGGCGTCATGCCCATCGACCAGATGATGGTCACGGTCACCCGGCCCATTGAAGAAGCCGTGAACAACGTCCCCGGCCTGCAACAGGTCCGGTCGAACACCAGCCGCGGCTCGGCTGAGATCGATTTGTTTTTTGACTGGAATAGCGACATGTTCCAGACCTTGCAGTACGTTAATTCCGCTATCTCCCGCGTACAGTCTGAGCTTCCGCCGACAGCTACCATCGTCGCCAACCGGATGACGTTTGCCAGCTTTCCCATCATCGGCTACAGCATGACCTCAGATAAGGTGCCGCAAACTGAACTGTGGCAGCTGGCGACCTACGAACTGAAGCCCAGGCTGAATCGCCTCGACGGCGTGGCCACAGTGCTGGTGCAGGGAGGGCAGGAGCCGGAATTTCACATCGTGCCTGATCCCGCAAAACTTCTCGCCGCAGGCGCGACCGTCAGCGACATTCTGGACGCGATGAAGCGCACCAACCTGATCGACTCGCCGGGATTGTTCGAGCGCAATCACGAACTGGTGCTCGGGCTTATCAGCGGGCAGGTGCAAAATCCCGAGCAGATTGCTGCCGTGGTGGTGAAGACTACTGCCGGCGGCGCTCCCGTCCGCATTGGCAATCTGGCGCAAGTCGTCGCGGGAGTGAAGCCGGTTTACACCATCATCACCGCCAATGGGAAGCCGGCGGTGCTGCTCAACGTGAACCGCCAGCCGGAGAGCAATTCACTCGACGTAGCGAACGAAGTACATGCAGCGCTGGCCGACATCCAAAAAACCCTCCCTGCCGGGATCGAGGTCAAGCCGTTTTACGACCAATCGATTATCGTCAGCGAATCCATCAAAAGCGTGCGAGACGCGATCCTGCTCGGCCTGCTGCTCGCCTCGATCATCCTGGTGGTGTTCCTGCATGATTGGGGAAGTTCGGTGGTCGCAGGTTTGGTCATCCCGGTCACGATCGTGATCACCTTCATCGTGCTGAAGCTTCTGGGCCAGACATTTAATTTGATGACACTGGGCGGCCTGGCGGCGGCGGTCGGCCTGGTGATTGACGACGCCATCGTGGTTGTAGAAAACATTGTGCTGCACCGCGATGCTGGACAAGGCCGGATGCAGGCCATCCGCAGCGCCCTCGCCGAAATCACCGTGCCGCTGATCGGATCAACTGTCACGCCGGTAGTAGTGTTGCTGCCGCTGATTTCGATCACCGGAGTTTATGGAACCTTTTTTCGCGCGCTGGCTCTGACCCTGGGAGTTTCTCTGTTCACATCGCTGGCGTTGGCCTTGACGTGGACGCCAACTCTCAGCAGTTTTCTGATTCGCAGAAGCAAAAACGAAAAAGATGGCGCTGCGGAAAACGAAAAGGAAGACGGAAACGAAAATCACAAGGAATCCTTCGACGATTTGCTGAAGGCCGAAGAGGCTTCCACCGGAGAATTTTTCCGCCGCATTATCGAGTTTCATCAACGCTGGCTGAAGCGTGCCCTGGACAAGCCTTTGTGGCTGGCGGGTCTCACCCTGCTTCTGGTGGTGGCGTCTTATTTTTGCTTCCGCTTTACCGGCACCGACCTGCTGCCGGAGATGGACGAAGGCGGATTCACGCTCGATTATTGGACGCCAGCCGGGGCTTCGCTATCCGAAACCAACCGCATGATCCTGCATATTGAGCAGATCGTGAAGTCGATTCCAGAGGTCGAGAGCACTTCGCGGCGCACCGGATCAGAGCTCGGCTTGGCTGCCGTCACGGAAGCCAATCGCGGCGACGTATTGGTAAAGTTGAAACAAAAACGCAGCCGTGCCATTGACGACATCATGGAGGACATCCGCCAGCAGGTGAACGCGCAGGAGCCGGCGGTGCGCACCGAATTCGTTCAAGTCTTGCAGGACATGATCGGCGACCTCACTGGTGAGCCCGAGCCGGTGACCATAAAACTTTTCGCTCAGGATCCGGCGCTGCTGAACAGCTGGGCACCGAAGATTGCCGATGCCATCAATTACGACGAGAAGACCCACAAAGGCGTGGAGGGCGTGGTCGATGTGCTCGATGGCCTGGAGAACACCATCAGCGGCCCGGCGGTGAATTTTCAGATCGATCCCGCAGTTGCGGCGCGCGCAGGCTTCACGCCTGAAGAAATAGCAACCGATGCTGCCGCCATCGTCGAAGGCGAGCCGGCGGCAGCGCCGGTGATAGCAAACGACCGCCTCTATACCGTGCGCGTGCGTTTTCCGGATAATGCCCGCGCATCGCTTGAGGCCATCGAAAATACCTTGCTGACCAGTGCCGGCGGACACACTGCGACGCTGGGGTCTTTGGCGACAGTTACTGAGCTTCCACCACAGACCGAAATCCATCGCGAAAATCTTCAGCGCGAAGTTTCAGTCACCGCGCGTACCGAGGGCACCGATCTCGGCAGCGCGATCCAGGGAGTGCAAAAAGCCGTGGCCGCATTGCACCTTCCCCCCAGCATTCGTGTCGAATATGGGGGCACTTACCAGCAGCAGCAGAAATCTTTCCGTGATTTCGTATTCGTGCTGGCGCTGGCGATCGTGCTGGTCTTTATCGTGCTGCTGTTCGAGTTCCGGACCTTTGCCGCGCCGCTGGCCATTTTGGCCTCGGCTCTGCTTTCGACCTCGGGCGTGTTCATCGCGCTCTTGATTACGCGGACGACGTTCAATGTCTCGTCATTCATGGGACTCGTGATGGTGGTGGGAATCGTCGCCAAGAACGGAATTCTGCTGCTCGACGCCGACGAGAAAATCCGGCTCACCGGAGCTTCAGCCGAAACCGCCATGCTGCAAGCCAGCCGCCGCCGCTTGCGGCCAATAGCCATGACCGCGCTAGCCACCATGGCCGGAATGCTGCCGCTGGCGTTTGCCTTAGGCGCCGGCTCGCAGATGCTGCAACCGCTGGCGATCGCCGTCATCGGCGGCATTCTGATTTCCATGGTGCTGTCGCTGATCATCACCCCGGCGGTGCACTTTTATCTAAGCCAGAAAGAGTCAGTCGAGAGCCCGGTGCAAGACAGGTAGAGAGTCAGCCCCCTAAGCAGGTTTGTCAGGCGTATTCAGATCAACTTGGGACTCTTCGTAGCCACCAGCACTGCCAATATCGTGGCAGTGTTGCGAATATTTTCCGCGATGGTGATGAGCGCTTTTGAAACCGGCTCATGTTTCTCCGCCAGTCCCTCAAGACGTTTGCTGACGCTGTGGAGTTGGTCGACTTCGTTAAGAATCGCTTCAAAAATCATTGGGTCCATCGCTCTCTTGTGGGAAAGCCTAAGGGTGGGCGCACTTCAGATGGACTGGCTTAGGTCAGAAGACCTGAAAGAGGAGAAGGTAGTAACTACCTCACTTGCCCATTATAGCGGTTAATAGACCTTCCTTAGGTCTTAATTGACCTGTAAATGCATCCGGGTCGTGAAAATCATAGGTCTATGGGCAAAACGAAACCAAAAAAGCAATCCGCCAAAGCGACACTCGCCGAAGTCATCAAGGAGATGGACAAGCCGAGAGTGGCTAGTTCTGCAAAGTAGAGCGTTCCGTTTTTGCGGATCTAGTCGTGAAGAACAATGTTGAGAAGTGAACTGTGAACTTGAAGTTCATCGCCGGCCTGGTAATCAATGAACCCCAATTTCCTGAACCGGTTCATGAAAAAGCTGACCCGCGAACGGGTTGTGCCCACCATCTCGGCCAGCGTTTCCTGGGTGATTTTGGGAATTGCGACCTCGGGCTTTCCCTCCTTGCCGAAGTGAGCCAGGAGGAGAAGGACGCGCGCCAGTCGTTTCTCACTGGAATTAAAAAGCTGGTCAACCAAATCCTCTTCGTAGCGGATGTTCCGTGTCAGTAAATACGCCACGAACATATCGGAAAACGCGTGCTCCCGGTGAAGCACTTCCATCATTGCCTTCTTTTCAATTCGCATCACCGAGCACTCGGTCATTGCGGTTGCGGAGGACAGGCGGAGAGGCTGACCGGTAAGGCAACCTTCTCCGAAGAATTCGCCCTCGCCCAGAATGGCGATTGTGGCTTCCTTCCCCGTCTGTGATACGACGGTGAGCTTTACCTTACCTTTCTGTATATAAAAAACAGCATCGGATGGGTCCCCTTGAACAAAGATCGTGTGTTTTTTGGGGAAATCCGCGATCTTCCTGCCGCCGTTGAAGGTCGCAAGGAATGCCTGGGGATCGAATTTGCTGAGTTTCTTCTTGGACGCCACAGGTTTCATGATGTGGGCTCTCCCTAGGGCTTCGAATGCGCCAAAATAACCGGTAAATATAAGTGCGCACGAAGGGCGAGAAAAGAACAAAGTCGCGAGAGGAACCGGACTAATGCAAATGATGATTTCACCCTGAGCAGCGAAAGTCAACGCGACAAGGTGGGGTTGGAATGTAGCCGCGTACGGAAGCAAGGGCAAGTTCTCCAACTTCTCGCGCCCCGCTTTCGTCCACAGACTGCGCTTTTTCTGTATGCCGCAACTCAGCGCCGTCGCTTGCAACTGGTTCTTGGTGCGCGTCGGGTGCTGCACCTGCTTGTGCCGATGCACTCATGGTTTGTCTTTTAAACATCACGGGCGTATATTAAGTACTGGAACTGCTGTGTAGTACCAGGATTGGCGAAACACACCAGTGGGCGCAAGCCCACTTTTTACTTGCGGGTGGTTTCTTGCGGCTTGGGAGGCATCTAAGCCGCTGTTTTTATGGCAGTTGACTTGGATCACGTACGCGCGATTGTGGAGCGCGTGGCGGCCTCGCTGGGCGTGGAAGTAGTGGAAGTCGAACTGCGCGGCGGCGGGAAGTCACGCATGCTGCGAATCTTCATTGACAAGCCGGCAGGCGTGACGCATGAAGATTGCGCCACCCTGAGTCGCGAAGTAAGCACGATATTCGACGTCGAGGATGCAATGCCCGGCGGCCCATACGTGCTGGAAGTTTCTTCGCCCGGGCTCGATCGCAAGCTGTCGCGGGCCGCCGATTTCGAGCGGTTCCAGGGCAGCCGGGTGAAGCTCACGACCAGGGACCCGGTGAATGGCAATCGGCATTTTGAAGGACGGCTGGAGAATTTCGGGGCCGGGCGTCTGACTCTGGATTTGGCGGAGTCGCGGAAAAAAAAGAAGAACGCGGGCGAGGCGCCCGCGCCACACAAACTGGACATTGAATTGGCCAATGTGGAGAAGGCCAATCTGGTGCCGGAAATATAAAGCGTTATTAGCTCTTAGCCTTTAGCTCCTAGCTTGAACCATTTAGGTTTTTGCTAAAAGCTAAGAGCTAACAGCTAAAGCTGGGTTTTGATATATGGCTAGCGAGCTCTACAACACGATCGACGCACTCAGCAGGGAAAAAGGGATTGATCCGCAGATTGTAGTCAGCGCGGTGGAAGACGCTATCGTTGTGGCCACGCGCAAGTACTACAAGTCGCAGGAAAATCTGCGCGCGCACCTGGATAAGGACACAGGAAAAATTCGCGCATATGCAGTTAAGACCATTGTCGAATCTCCCGAACAGATTGAAGACCCGAATCTTCAGGTCACAATCGATGATGCGCGTAAGTCCGACAACAATGCTGAGGTGGGCGGCGAGTTGCAAATCCCCAAAGAGACCGAAGGCATTCTGGGGCGCATCGCAGCTCAGCTTGCTAAGCAAGTTATTTTTCAAAAGGTCCGCGAGGCCGAGCGCGACACGGTTTACAACGAGTACATCAACCGCGTGGGCGAAATCGTAAATGCCACGGTGAAGCGAATCGAAGGCCCGGATGTCATTTTTGATCTGGGCAAGGCCGAATCGCGCATGCCGCGCAAAGAGCAGTCGCGGCTGGAATCGTTTGCCATGGGCGAGCGCGTTCGGGTGGTAATTGCGAGAGTAGAAAAGGCTTCCAAAGGCCCTGGAGTCGTGGTTTCGCGCGCTGCTCCGGAACTGGTGCAGCACCTCTTCCAGACCGAAGTCCCTGAAATTTATGACGGCACGGTGGTGATTCGCGCGATTGCGCGCGAAGCCGGTGAGCGCACCAAGATTGCCGTGATGTCGAAGGACAAAGAAGTGGACGCAGTCGGGGCATGCGTCGGCATGAAGGGTATGCGGGTGCAATCGATCATCCGCGAGTTGCGTGGCGAGAAGATCGACATCATCGAATATCACGAGGATTCGGTGACCTTCGCGGAAAAGGCGCTGCAGCCGGCTAAAGTCAGCCGCGTCACCGTGGTTGATTCTGCCGACAAACATCTTGAAGTCGTGGTGGATGACAGCCAGTTGTCGCTCGCCATTGGCAAGAAGGGGCAGAACGTCCGCCTGGCCGCAAAGTTGTTGGGTTGGAAGATCGACATCAAGAGCGAGGAAGAGAAGCGCCAGGAAGTCGAAGCGCAAATGGCGGAACTCACCAGCTCGACGGCCACGCCGCTTGAGAGCGTCGAGGGATTGGGCGAGGGCCTGGTTGAGAAGCTGAAAGAAGCAGGCATTTCTACCGTCGAAGCCCTGGCCGACATGACGCCGGAGCAGCTTGAGGCGATCGAAGGAATCGGCCCGAAAACGGTGGAAAAAATCAGCGTTGCGGTCAATAATTATTTCGCCGCGCTGGAAGGCGGCGAGGCAATGGCCCTCCCAGAGAACGAAGGCGAGGCGGTTGCCGGCGAGCAAGTAGAACCGGCAGGCGAGAACGGAGCGGAAGAACTCAGCGCCGAAGTGGCCGCCGAGAACCACGCCGAGGGGACCGAGCCAGAACCTGAGCAGGCCGTTGAGGGCGAGGAATCGCCAGCGCCTGCGGAACAGAAAGAGTAAGTCGTAGAGATGCTGCTTGCAATGTCTGCAGTAAAGACGTAGCGAGCTACGTTTCTACACACCGTGAGGTTGATATGAAGACTTAGCGGGACGAGGGACAAAGAGGCGGATGAGTAAGATTCGAATTAACGATCTGGCAAGAGAGCTGGAAGTCAAAAGCAAAGCGATTCTCGACGTGTTGACCGAGGTCGGGGTCACCGAGAAGAAAACGCATTCCAGTTCGCTTGAGGACCATGAAGCGGAAAAGGTCCGCGCAGCTTTGCAGGGCTCAGGTAACGGCCAAAGCGCGAGATCGAGCCGCGCTGCGCGTCCCGATGCCGACGACGTGAAGCCGAAGATCGACTTGTCTCACATCTCCAAGCCAGGAGATGTGTTGAAGGCGATTCTGGCGAAGCAGCAAGGCACCGCGCCAGCTCCGAGTGCGCCACCCTCGCGACCAGTTCAACCGCCGACCCAGGAAGCCAAGCCGGCTGCGCCGGCGATCAAGCCGCCAAGTGCGCCTGCCACCGCGCCGCCACGAATAGTTACTCCAGTTGCGCCGCCACGGCCCGCGGCAGCGCCAGCATCCATTGCGCCGACCACGCCTGCAGTTCCTCCGGCAGTTCGCACTCCATCGGCTCCCGCAGCGAGTTCTGCGATGCCACCTGCCGGCCAAACCCAAGCCCCGAGCACTCCAGTCCAAGCTCAACGGCCGGCAACACCAGCACCGCCAAGTCGTCCGCAGCCGCCTGCACCGCGAATGATTGTGCCGCAGACAGGCCCGCGCCCGGTCTACCTTGCGCCGCCCAGGCCAGCCGCAGCGCCGCCAAGAGCCACGGGCCCGCAGCCGGGTCAGCCGATTCGTCCGATGTCAGGACGCCCAGCACCAGGCAGGCCAGTTCCCGGACAACCAATTTTTCAGCGTCCGCGCCCGGCAGCGGGAGCTCCCGGCACTCGTCCGCCGATGCGTCCCGGCGAACGGCGTCCGATGCATCCCACGCGGCAAGGCTCTTCCGGTCCACGCCCTATCGGCGTCGGCCCAGGACTTCCGCCGCCAGGACCAACTCGTCCCGGCAGCCGTCCCGGTGGGCCTTCGAGACGACCCGGCCAGCGCTACGTTCCTCGCGGGGTAAAAGAAGGCCCGATGAAGGGCTTCGTTCCGCCGCCGCGGCTTTCGCTTTCGAACGAGCCGCTGCCGATCACGCGGAACATCACCATCACCGAAGGAATCAGCGTTAAGGATCTTGCCGAGAAGCTGGAGATTCGCGCGAAAGATTTGATCGCGCGTCTGTTGGCGAAAGGCGTGTTCGCGACCATCAATCAGAACCTCGATACCGAACTGGCCAGCGAGATGGCGCGCTTCTTCGGCGCTGAGACTAATGTCATCAGCTTTGAAGAGCAGGCGGCGAAAGAAGCTGCCGAAACTACTTCCCCTGAAGAAGGCGGCGCAGAAGCAGTTACGCGTCCGCCGGTGGTCACAATCATGGGTCACGTCGATCACGGCAAAACTACGTTGCTCGATTCGATCCGTTCGACTAGCGTCGCCGAAGGCGAGGCGGGCGGAATCACGCAGCACATCGGCGCCTACAAAGTTTCAATTCAAGATAAGAGCTCGCCCGCATTCGGACGTCAGATCGTGTTCCTCGATACGCCCGGTCACGAAGCCTTCACCCGTATGCGTTCGCGCGGCGCGAAGGCAACCGACATCGTTGTGCTGGTCGTCGCTGCCGATGATGGTGTCATGCCGCAAACGCTCGAAGCCATCGATCACGCGCATGCCGCCGAAGTACCGATCATTGTTGCAGTAAACAAAATCGATAAACCGGGCGCCCTGCCAGATCGCGTGAAGAAGCAACTGGCCGATCGCGGACTGATGCCAGAAGACTGGGGCGGTAAGACGGTTTTTGTCGATGTCTCGGCGAAACAAAAAACGAATTTGAACCTGCTGCTTGAGATGATCTGCCTGGTTGCGGACCTGCAAGAGCTGAAGGCGAACCCTGATCGTCCAGCGACAGGCGTGGTTCTCGAAGCCAAGCTCGATCGCGGACGCGGGCCCGTTGCCACCGTGCTCGCCCAAAACGGCACACTTCACACCGGCGACAATTTCGTCGTCGGAAACGTTTACGGCAAAGTTCGCGCCATGTTCGACGATCGCGGGCAGCAGCTCAGCGCTGCGCCTCCATCCACGCCAGTTGAGATTCTCGGCATGGAAGGTTTGCCGCAGTCGGGCGACCAGTTCGTGGTTGTTGCCGATCGCGACAAAGCCCGCGGCATCTCCGATTACCGTGAACAGAAAGCTCGCGAAGCCACGCTGGCCAAGACTTCTCGCGTATCGCTCGAAGGCCTGGCCGAACAAGTCAAGAGCGCGGGCACGAAGGAATTAAACATCATTTTGAAGGGTGACGTTCATGGCTCGATCGAAGTATTAGGCGATCTGCTGGGCAAGATGTCGAACGACAAGGTTCGCCTGAAAGTGCTGCGTGCTGGCGTAGGTGCGATCACCGAAAGCGATGTGTTGCTGGCGTCGGCTTCGAATGCAATCATCATCGGCTTCAACGTTCGGCCGGAGAGAAAAGCTCAGGAACTGGCGGAACAGGAAGAAGTCGACATCCGGCTGCACTCGATTATTTACGAGCTACAGGATGAGATCAAGCGCGCCATGACCGGCATGCTTGAGCCGACGATCAAGGAAACCTATCAGGGCCGCGCCCAGGTGCTCGAAACCTTCCGCATTCCGAAAGTTGGTACGGTTGCGGGTTGCCGCGTCACCGACGGCTTGATCAAGCGTGACTCAGAAGTCCGTCTGCTGCGCGACAACATCGTTGTCTTTAAAGGCAAAGTCAGCTCGCTGCGGCGCTTTAAAGATGATGCCAGCCAGGTCACCAACGGAATGGAGTGCGGAATTTCCATCGCCAACTACGGCGACATCAAAGCCAACGATGTGATCGAAGCCTTCGTGACGGAAAAGGTCGCCGCTGAAGTAATGGCGTAAAGAGCGGTCGTCGGTCTTCGGTCGCTGGTCGTCGGCCACTCGTCGCTCAAACTATGATGGGGGACGGGCGTTATCTCCCGTCCGGTTTTGCCAGCGACCGACGACCAAGGACCGATGACGGTTTATGGTTGCCCTTCTCACCCTCGAACTCCAGATCGAGCACGCGCAATCCCTGAAAGATAAACGGCAAGTGGTGCGCAGCCTGAAAGACCGGCTGCGCGGGCACTTCAACGTGGCAACCGCTGAGCTGGACTCCTCAGGTCTGTGGAACCGAGCGACCATCGGCGTGGTCAGCGTTTCTGATTCTCGCGACTATCTCGATGGCCTGATGAAAAACGTGGAGCGGCAGGCCATGCGCATTGCGAACAACGCAGGAGCCGAAGTGGTCGATTCGTTCATGGAGTTTTTGTAATTGTTATGCGGTGTCAGCCCGTCTCTAACGACGCAGTAGGCTGTCAAGAGTTTTGTGGCGACATTTTGGCGTCGACGTCGAGGAGAGCGCCATTTCGCTCTGGCAGAATGCTTTTGATGTGCACACAAGCTCGTCATTGATTTAATCTGGCAGCGGCACCTCAGGTCCCACCAGCCATCGCTTCGGGGCTTGCACCCACGATTGCTTAGTTCGCTGTTTCCGGCTTTTCAGGGTGGCAGGCCGCTCACTCAAACGCTCGGCTCTGACTCGCGGCCACGGCCGTTGCTGCGCTTCTTCGGCGACTCGCCAATCGAGTTCGAGGATCTCCGCTTCCAGCGCAGGAGCGGTTCCAGCAGCCGTTTGCGCCGCTAGAGCGCGTACGGCAGCAAAGGCAACACTCCAACTCCTTGCGCCCCCGCTTTCGTCCCACAGCTTGCGTTTTGACTGCGCCTAGGGCAGGCTCTCTCTCCGCCTTCGGCGAACGAGTTCGGGATAACCCTCGGGGTGAGTGCCAAAGTTAGGTTGACCTTATCAGCGCCAGCGCCGTTACGTCATCATGCGTGGGAGCCGCGTGCATGAATCGTCGCAGTTGGTCCAGCAGACCGACACAAACCTCATGAGCACTCTCGACCCGCGAGTCATCGAGGTACTCTCCCGCCCGCTGCAATCCATATTCTTCTCCGCGATAGTTGGCTTCTACGACGCCTTTGGAAACCAGCAGTAGCGCATCCCCGGGATTCAATGCCACCAGGGAAGCGTCGGGAACTACTTCGGAAAAAAGCCCGAGGGGCAAGGCAGTGGCTTCGAGTTGGCGGATCTTTTCCTTATGGCGCACTATCCCCGCCGTGTGGCCCGCATTGACGAAGCAGGCAATACCCGATTGATCGTCATAACAACCAAAGAATGCGGCGCAAGCGTGCACCCCGCCGGCGGATTTTTCCGTAGTGCGATTCAACACAGCCCAAAGCTTGATCAGGGAGTTAGTCTCGTTTCCGGGTTCGACGTTAAGCAACTTTGCTCCCCAATTCCGGAAGTTACGTTGTAAGTCCACCATGATGCCGCGGTTCTGTGGTAGCTCTCCGGCGACGTCAAACAACCCGAAGAGCACTCTATTCGGTGCGACGGAGACAAAATCGTAGAAGTCGCCCCTGCGGCGCTGCCCGTAGTAAACCGCGCTTAAAGAAGCGTTGCGGATGGCCGGGACTGTGGCCTGGACAGGGTCTTTCCGGGGCATGAGGGCAGCGTGCCCGTTCGACGCGGTAGTCACGATTGCACGTGGAACTTTAGCATCGGTCGCGGATCGGATCAGTCACGCGCCAGTCAATTTGCGCACTGAGGTAGGGAATTGAATCCCACAATGGAACTCAGCTGCCGAACTGGTGAATCAATGCGGTTCCGGTTTCTTCCTGCAGCTGTCGGTAGTCGCAATGGATGGTCGAGCGGAGCGCGGATTCAACTGCCTCCCCCTGCCCGAGTTTTTCCAGAATTCGCAGCACGTCGCTCATCCCGTAGTGGTCGCGAATGTAAGACGCGGTCGCTAATGACTCGGCGTAGGCGAGTTCGGCTTGCGTGCTGGAGAGGGTGGAGAATCCGCTTTCCAATGAGTTCAGCGGGATCTCGCGATCTGCCTTGAACAATTGCGCCAGAGTGGCGCCGCCATTCAGCGCTTTGGGTTCGAGCATCTGGGCAATCCCCTCATGAAGCCATTGCGGACAGCGGCCAAGCGTAACCTGATCAACAAAGGAATGGGTCAATTCATGCCGCAGGACTCGCGCCAGACCTGGCGTCATGGCCGTCATACCACGCAAGGGGATCCGGATCTTGCCGTCGTTCAACGCTCCCACCCACGCGCGGGCGTGGGTCACATCGAAAAAAGCCTGATTGGTGTAAAGAACGACCGAAACGCTGGATCGCGGTTCACTGCCAAATTCTCGCGCAAGGTCCTGATACGCCGATTCCAGCGTTTCAAGAATCTGCCCCCGCAGCGCGTCAGAGCTTTGCGCGCCCTCATAATGCAACACAAAGTGACCGGTCTCGCGTTCGGAGTAATCGGTCTCGATGTATTTTTCCCGTTGAGCGCGGGCAAGCACTTGCCGGATGGAAAAGTCAGGGCGCAGCGCAAGCGACTTCTTCCAGCTTTGAATCGCTTCTTTAGGATGGTCGGCGGCATATTGCGCATAGCCGAGTACGGCGTAAGCATCGGCTGAATCCGGCGCCTGCGCGACGGCTTGTTCGGCATAGATAATTGCTTGCCCCGCATTTCCAGTTTTCACCAACAACGACGCATAAAAATTAAGGATCGCAGGGTTTTGTGGATCGTTCCGTAGCGCATTTTCAAAATCGCGGCGTGCGGATCCGTAATCTCCCGCCTGAAATTCCTGCTTGCCTGCAATGTAGTAGGCGATCGCGGTCTCGTCGCGGTTGCCATGCGAATCAATCTTAAGCAGCGCATTGCGGTCTACTTTACCGCCGTGAAGTATCTCATCCAGAAAATGTTCTTCGCCGCGTGCTGGCGTCTCCGGCGTGTACACCGGAAGCTGCGGGGATGCAACGGAGGCGCTGGGCGCTGACGCTGCAGTTTTTTCTACGCTCTGGACCACGGAAATGGGAATGGTGTAAGAATCGTCGCCCTTCTGATATTCAATTCCGCCGGCGGTTTGTTTCGTCTGATCGGCGTAGATGGCCTCTCCATTTTTCAAATGGATGATGTCGGCCAGCGCGGGCCGGGTGAACCCGCCAGCCAGGACGGCGAGGCAATAGTATGGCGTGACAAATCTATGCACTTAGGCGCATTCTATGGGGGCGGGAGCCTGGCTCGAAGGTGACCAAGGTCACGCAGAAAACACTGGCCTCTGGGTCAGCGCTTGTCCCGCAAGACCATGGGTAGGGCTGTCAAAGTATTTTCGATCGCAATCCTCTTGTCCGCCTTCGCCGTACTTGGGCGCGCGCAATCACCCGCCACCCAAACAGCCGCAGATGCTGACGCCAAAGATCAAGGGCAGGCTTTCTATCTAAAACTTCGATCCGTGGGGCTGAATAAGTCGCAGGTTTATAAGATTCGCGAAGCTTCGCTCGATCGCGCGCAACTCCACATCTCGCTCGACGACGGTACCATCGCTTTTACCGAAGCGGTCGACGGGCATATTACGGGAGCGTTTTACCAGGGGTATGGCGAGGTGTTGTTGATGCCACCGAATCAGTCAGAACGCGCGTCGATGTCGCTTTTTACTGGAAGCGCGATTCTGGAAGAGACATTTTCCGACGCGTACTTTCGGTTTAGCGACGATGTATTTGGCGAGTTGCAGCCCTACTTGCGCCAGGCAGATGATCCCGATGGGTTCGTCACATTGTGGGGCAGCACCGCGAAAAATCTTGCGGAGGAAGATGCGCTCCGTTTGCTTTTGAGTTACAGCGAGTGCTTGCCTGGGACACGAGGTCCGACGGCGAAGCCTACGGACCGCATGCTGCACGCTTATGTGCAGGGCAACAAGCTCGGGGCCTTTGATGTGCGCTATGACTCGCTGCTGCAGGAGCAGGTCGCGGCCGGGCAGCACCGGCACGTTGAAGGCGAAGATTATTACGACATGTGGGCGTCATTCACGGTCCCCGCACCGGCAGGTTCGGCTCCGATTTCCGAGCGCAGCAAAGATGACGAACCCTCCGCGGTTGATTTCGACATCACCAATTTCAAGATCGATGCCCGCATCAAGCCAGTCAAGGAACTGGAGGCGAAGGCCACTCTCAGCGTAATAGCGCGCCAACGGACCCGGCGTGTCATGTTCTTCGAATTGTCACGTTTTCTGCGCGTGAGCGAAGTGCTCGCCGATGGCAAACCGGTGGAGTTTATTCACAACCAGGCCGTCGAGGGCTCGCATCTGGCCAAGCAGGGAAACGACGCTATCGCCGTAATCTTGCCGGACTCTCTTGAAAAAGGCCGCAAACTGGAGTTGACATTCAAATATTCCGGTTCCGTGCTTTCGGAAGCGGCCAACGGTTTGCTCTTTGTGGGAGAGCACGGCACGTGGTATCCCAATCGCGGTTTTGCCATGGCCTCATTCAACTTGGAATTTCATTACCCGGCGGCATGGACGCTAGTGGCCACTGGACATCGAACCCAAATCAACGCTGCCGGGGGTGAGCAAACTTCAAGATGGGTAACGGACCGGCCGGTGCCGGTCGCAGGCTTTAATCTGGGCAAGTATTCGCAGAACGTGAATCATGCCGGCGCTGTGACGGTATCGACCTATGCGACGGTGAATGTGGAACGCGGATTTCCAGGAACTGCTAATCTCGCTGACTCTGTCATTCCATCCCCGCCGAGCCCGGGGAGTGCAGTGCCGCTGCGTACCTTCCCTATGATTTCGGTTCCGGAAACCCCATCGCCGGCGGTGAATACGCAAGCGGTAGGGGCCGCGTCGGCCAAAGCGATCGAGTTTTATGAGCGCTACTTCGGCCCGTATCCCTATGACGAACTGAATATAACGCAGATGCCGGGAGCGGTGAGCCAAGGCTGGCCCGGACTAATTTTTCTTTCCACCTATTCGTTTCTCACACCGCAGGAGAAAACGAAACTACAACCCGACTCCGTTCGCAGAATTCTTTCCGACCAAGTGATCGCGCACGAGACGGCGCACCAGTGGTGGGGCGACCTGGTGAATTGGAGCGGCTATCGCGATCAGTGGATGATGGAGGCGTTGGCGAACTACAGCTCGTTGATGCTGTTGGAGTCGCAAGACCCAGTCAAGTTCCGTCGTGTAATGGCGAGTTACCGCGATGATTTGTTGGCCAAGGGGCCGAAGGGAATGCCGCTAATGGATGCTGGGCCGGTGACGCTGGGATTCCGGCTCTCTTCGTCGCAATTTCCCGGAGCCTACCAACCGATCTGCTACGGGCGCGGCACCTGGATGCTGCACATGTTGCGCACCACGATGCGCGACGCCCAAACTAAGAACTCGTCCGGCCCGATCACCCCGCGAAAAATGGAAGACGAACCGTTCCTGCGCGCTCTTCGCAAGCTCAGAAAAGAGTACGAGAACAAGTCCGCAAGCACGGCTGACCTGATGCACATTTTTGAGTCCGAACTGCCATCCTCACTCTGGTATGAGGGGCATAGATCGCTCGACTGGTTTTACGAAGGCTGGATTAATGGCAGCGCCATTCCTAACTTCGGGCTGCGAGATTTGAAATTTTCCGAAAAGGAAAAAGGTAAACCTACGCTGGTCACGGGCACCTTAGTCCAAGAGCAGGCGCCTGACACATTGGTCACCGCGGTTCCGCTTTACGCTACGGTGGGCGGGAAGAATATTTTTCTAAAGCGAATTTTCGCGGAAGGTGAAGAGACTCAGTTCCGCATCTCCGCGCCCGCCGGGACCCGCAGGCTGGTGATTGATCCCGAGCAGACCCTGCTATCGCGCGCCAAGTGATTTCGCGCTGCTAACCTGTCCAACTTTTTCTGTGTAACGAAGCACTTGCAGAATTTGCGCCGTCATTTGCGACAGGGGAACGACGCTTTGCAAGACTCCGCCCTCGGCGCAGGCTCGGGGCATTCCATATACTGCGCTGCTGGCTTCGTCTTGACCGATAGTGATCCCACCCGCCTTGCGGATTGCGGTCATGCCGGTGAGTCCATCCGTTCCCATGCCGGTGAGAATAATGCCGCAGGAATACTGTCCGAAGACTTCCGCAACTGAGGCCATCATCACATCAGCTGATGGCCGGTGCAGAGTTCCGAGGGGACGGTCCGACAAGCAAATCCTGGTTCTCAATTCGCTGTTCGTGCCATGACGCGCCACGATGAGGTGCCGACCCGCGGGCGCGATGTAAACTTTCCCCGCTTCCACGAAGTCGCCATGTTCGGCTTCGCGCACTTCGATCGCGGAAATCGTGTTCAATCGTTTAGCCAGCGGGCCAGTAAATCCGTGAGGCATGTGCTGAACCACGATGATTCCTACCGGCAAATCTGCTGGTAGTTGCGGCAAAAGATCCTGCAGCGCCTGTGGGCCTCCCGTAGAAGTTCCAATCGCGATAATTTCGGGAACAACCCGGAAATGCGTCAAGCGGATCTGTGACAAGTGTTTCGTAGCGGAGTTCATCAGTGGGTCACGTATATGCGCGCAACCATAGTCCGGACTTCATCGAGCATGCACTCCATCTCGAAGGTGAAACGAGCAAGATCGAATGGCCGAAGCGCTGGATACTTGGCGGCCAGAATGGCAAATGCGGGCTCCTCGGCGAAGTTAGTTTGCTTGTCTTCGCTATAGCCGTATCCCAGGCCGCCGATTCGACATAGCAGATCACTGGCGGACACAATGCTGGTAAGCACCGGGTTGCCGTGCAGATTGGCCGGGGAATGGTGGCTGGTAATGACTTGCGTGAGTTCCTCCGGCAGATGCCAGTTGCGGGCGATGATTCTTCCGCTCTCACAATGCGTGATGCCCATCACCAGCTGTTCGGCCTCATGCAATGGAATTCGGTTGCGGCTGGCCTCTTCAAAGCAGCGCCGGAACTCATGCGGCGCAACCCAAAGCAGTGCGACGATGCCAATATCGTGCAGCAGGCCGGCCGCGTATGCTTTCGCAACGTCAGGAAATCCGATGCGCGACGCGAACTCGTGACACACCAGCGCGCAGCCCAGCGAATGTGACCAGAAAACTGCGGGATTAACTCCGAACGAGATTGCAGGCATTAACTTGAGCAGGGAACAGGAGACGGCGATTTGCTGGATGCGATCAAGCCCCAGCGCCACCACTGCAGCCTGGATGGTTTCCACTTCGTGACAACTGCCGAAGAGGGGCGAATTTGCCACCTGCAGGCAGCGCCCGGCCAGCGACTTGTCCTGCGAAATCAGACTTACCACGTGGTGCACATCGACCTGCTCTACCGGGTTCTCCATGTAACGTAGCAGAGGCAGCAGGACTGCTGGAATGGTGGGCAAATCACGGGTTGATTCCAGCCTTTCGACGATATGGTTTGCAGTGGCGACGCTCATCTTCCTCACCTCAAAGCGTTGAGCTCCAGGGTCCCCGATTTGACGTAGGCGGTGGCTGACGGCATATGGACTAAACGGAAATCTTCATTGATCCCGTACAGCGATTCGGAGTGCCCCAGAAATAAGTACCCATGCGGCAGCAGAGTGCGATAGAAATGCTGGATCACGCGTTTCTTGGAGGTCGTGTCGAAGTAGATCAGCACATTGCAACACAGTATGAGATCGATGTTCTGCGCAAATAGCATGCGCGAATCGTCCAGCAAATTCAGCCGGCTGAAGATCACATTGGCTTTGACCTCGGGCTTGATCTGCAATCTGTCGTCGGCGGCTCGGAAATATTTGTTCCGGAAATGAGGTTCGATGTTGCGGGTGCTGTACTCGCCGTAGCAGCCGGCTTTGGCGTGAGCGATGGAGCGTTCATTTAAATCGGTGGCCAGGATTTCTGTAGTCCAGCCCTTCAATTGATCCTGCGATTCTTCGAGCAGCATCATCGAAAGTGTGAATGGCTCTTCTCCGGTGGAGCAGCCCGCGCTCCAGATTCGAAGCCTTTCCTGGCCGATTTTCGATTTGGCTTTAATGATTGCGGGCAGCACGATTTTGCGGATAGCGTCCAGCTGCGGGCGATTGCGAAAAAAGTAAGTTTCGCCGACGGTGATTTCGTTCAGCAGGCTCACCATCTCCGCCTGTCGCATGGAGTTTACGGTGAGGCAGCCGTAGTAATCGCGCAACGTCGGCACGCCCAAAGCTTTCATGCGGCGGCGGCAGCGGTCTTCGAGCATCTGCAGTTTGTTGTCGGCGTGGAAAATTCCGGCGGTGTTATAGATCAGGTCTCGAATCTGAATAAGTGGATCAAATTTTGAGTTTGCGCTGACGACAGCGCGCACGGCAGCTGAAGCACCGGTCATTGCGCCACCCCACACAAGTATGAGAGCGTTCCCGGACTTACCGCACCGCAAACAAGGTGGCGCTGCATAGAGCTTTACATCGGCAGCACCAGCCGAGGCCTTTAGGAAAGGAATGAAGAAGAACGGAGAATGGAGAGACGGGCGTCTCGCCCGTCCATTGATAGAACGCTAACCGGGCAAAAGCATGCCCTTCTCCAGATGCCGGGTCACATGCGCGTAAGATGCTGCATGCGGATCATGGGTCACCATGACCACCGTCTTGTGAAAGTCCTCGTTCAGTCGCTTCAGGATTTCGAGAACCTCGGTAGCTGATTGGCTGTCGAGATCGCCCGTCGGCTCGTCAGCCAGCAGCAACGTCGGATCGCTGACGATGGCGCGCGCAATGGCCACGCGCTGTTCCTGTCCGCCGGACAGCTGCTTAGGAAGATGATGCACGCGGTCCTGCAATCCAACCAGCTTCAGCGCGGTCATCACGTGATCTTTTCTTTGCTGCGCATTCAGCTTGGTCAGCAGCAGCGGCATTTCGACGTTTTCGAATGCTGTCAACACAGGAATCAGGTTGAAGGTCTGGAACACATAACCGATGTGCTCATTGCGCCACTTCGCAGATTGCCCGTCGCTGAAGGTGAAAATATTCTGGCCGAGCACCAGAAGCTCGCCCGCGGTCGGCCGGTCGATTGCCGCAATCATGTTCAGCAGTGTGGTTTTTCCCGAGCCCGAGGGCCCCATCAGCGCCAGAAACTCTCCGCCGGCAATCTCGATGGAAACATTGTCCAGCGCTTTCACTTGGAAGGCGTCGCGCTTGAAAATCTTGCTGACGTTGCGCGCCTGAACCACTTTGGTTGCCGTAGCGACATTGTTTGCAATAGCTGTGCTCATGATTGTCCCTTGATCTTGATTTTGTCCCCGTCTTTCAAACCTTCGGGCGCGGTTGTGATTACCGACTCGCCGCCGTTCAACCCGCTTACCAGCGCGCCCCCGCTGCGTTGCGAAAGAATCTTTACCTCGCGTTTCATCGCTTTGTCATTAAACGCAATCAATACATACTTCTTCCCGTCTGCATCCCGCAGCGCAGCGGTCGGAACATAAGCGCCCGCCGATTGCGTGCTGGAGTTTTTATTCTCGTCCGCTATGAAATGGACGGTGGTATTCATCTCCGGGCGCAAGTGCGAATCCGGATTCAGGATTTGGACCTTGACCTCGATGGTTGCCTTTTGCCGATTGGCTTCCGGCGAAACTTCCGCGATCACTCCATCCCACTTAAGGTCGGGGAAAGCGTCCACGGTTACTACCGCTTTCTGATGCGGACTGAGTTTTGCGAAATCATCCTGCGCGACATCCAAGTCTGCTTGGATATCTTCGAGATTAGCCATGGAGAACACCGGACGTGCCGCGCTGGCAAATTGGCCGGTAAGCAACTCACCTTTTTCGACACTGCGATCCAAGATCGTGCCGCTGATAGGCGCTCGAATCACGGTAGCATCGAGCTGCGATTTCGCATAAGCTGCCTGTCCGTCGGCCTGGGTCACCGCGCCCTGGGCACGCGCAATTTCCTCAGCCCGCGGGCCGATCTTTGAGAGCTGATAGCTCTGTTCCAATGAATGCACCCGCTGCTGGCTGGCTTCATACTTTGCGCTTGCGTCATCCAGCGCTTGTTGCGAGAGTACTGCCTGCGCGACCAGCTTTCTGGTTCGGTCCAGGGTTATCTTGTCATTGGCTGCGGTAGCTCGCGCTTCACTCAAGTTGTTTTCGTTTTGCTGAATTTCCTCAGGGCGTGAACCGTGCTGCAATTGCTCCAGTTGGGCGCGGGCGCTGTCGGCGGATCCACGAGCTTGATCGTATTGCGCCCTGAATTCCTGATCTTCTAAGCGGACGAGCACCTGGCCTTCTTTGACCTTGTCACCCTTTTCAACCCCGATCCAGGCCACGCGGCCTGTGACTTTCGAATTAGCTTCGATCTTGTGATGGGGAATAATGTAGCCGGTCGCGGTCAACACCACACCGCCCCCGATGTTGGCGCCTTCGGCGGTGGCGCGAACGACTTCCACTTCGGGCGTATTGCCCAGGAATCGGTACGCCAGTGCCACAACACCAAGCAGCACGATCACGACGATTCCGCCGATAATAATGCTTTTTGCCCAGGGCGAGCCGCCTGAATCTGTCGCAGCGGCCGAGCGGTCTATGCGCAAGCCCTCCAGATCTTTATGTTTGGTATCAATTGCCATCTTCTTCCCTTAGTCTCTCAACGCTGCCAGAATTTCGCGGCGTGCAGCGCCCCAAGCTGGAGCCACGCCCCCGATCAGTCCCATGGCAACCGCGAATATTACCGCGGTGATCACGACTTGCAGCGTGATCCGCATGCTGAACTCGACCTCGCTGAACGTGACCTGGTTCGAGGTGGATGTGCTCATGCCGTTAAAAGGCAACATCAAGAGAATTCCGATCGCTGCCCCTAATAACGCCAGCAACACCGATTCGAAAATGAACGAGGTCACAATGCTTCCGCGGCGGAACCCTATAACGCGCAGCGTGGCAATTTCACGCGAGCGATAAGCCACGGCGGCGTACATCGTATTCGCGGCCGCAAAGATTGATCCTATGGCCATGGTCAGCCCAACAATAAATCCCATCAGGCGAATCCCACCGCCATTCGCTGTTTGCTTGTCGTAGTACTCGGTTTCAAGCATGCCGTCCAACTGAAGTTGCTGATCGTCAGCCACGCGATGTTTTAACGAATCTGCGGCGACCGCGTCGGTAGCCCTGAGATAGGCGTTACCGACTGCACCTTGGCGGTTGAACTGGCTTGCTACCTGATTGATGTCGGTCCAGATTTCCGAGTCATAGGCGGAGCCGCCGCCATCAAAAATGCCCGTGACCCTCCATGCTCCCTTGCCGAAATCAATCATGTCACCAACGTTCGTATGCGAAAAACGGTCATGAATGGACTTGCTGACCACGACCTCGCGCTGGCCGGATGCGAACCAATTTCCTTCGACCAATTTCGCTTTCTTAGCGCGGAGCTCCAATCCGTCCTGCTCCATCCCGCGAAGAGTAACGTTGACCTCGCCCGTTCCATCTCTATGCGGCAGCACAACTACCACCACCCACTCGCCGGAAACCATCGGCTGCCCATGACTGTCGGTCGCGACTCCAGGAAGCTGCCGGAGGATGGGCATCTTGTCTTTGGTGAACCCTCCGGTGAGTTCCGACGTCGAGCCCTTGCGTAAAACCAGCACATTCAGGGGATCACCGCTCGAGACGAAGGCCTTTCGCATTCCCGCGAGAAGCATCATCAGGAAAACCGTAGTGGTGACGGTAAGGGCTATTCCCAGCGCCGTCATGAGCGTGAGGCGCTTGCGAAGAACCATGTTGCGGATGTTGTAGCTGATTGGTATCGCCATTGTGAGAACCTTTATCCGATGTGACGCAAACCTTCGACGATGCCGGTACGCGAGGCGCCGTAGGCTGGAATTGCCGAACTCAAAAACCCAGCCAGAATCGCCACACCCCAGGCCGCTGGCGCCGTGAATTTCCATTCATGGAGTGCGATAACGAAGAGATTGGCGCCCTGCGGAGCGTGCGTCCCGAACGAAAGAAATAGCAGTGCAATCAGGGTCCCCAGGACGCCTCCGATTGCCGCAATGGCCACGGACTCACCGACAAACAACCCAAGGATTATTCCCCTCGTGAAGCCGAGGGTCTTCAACACTGCCACTTCGCGGGTGCGCTCGCGAATGGACATGGCCATGGTGTTGCCGGTCACCAGCAAAATGGTGAACACCGCCGCCGACGAAATGATCAGAATGAAGGCTTTTATATTTCCCAGCATAGCCAGGAAACTAAGCCCGAAGGCCTTTTCCGTTTCCGTCCTGGTTGGTTCGGGGGCATTGGCGAACGCTGCGTCTATATCGTGTGAAACCCGGTTCACGTTCTGCGGCGAATCCACCAGGATTGCGTAAAAGCCTGCCGTTCCTTTGGCAAATGGCACTCCTTCTTCAACGTACTTCTCGTTAAAGTAGAGTGAATTGTTAGGTATTTTCGCGGTAAAGAGTCCGCGCAATGTCATTTCAAGCGTGATGGGATAGATATCGCCAGTCAGCACGATCCGGTCGCCTATCTTCCATCCGTACTTCTTTGCCAGTTCCTCATCCGCGATACAGCCTGCGCGGTCCTTCTTCCATGCATCTTGCTGATCCTTGGGCATGGATAGCTCGGTATATACATCGAAGAACTCATCCGGGTCGGTCCCAAAGCGAGCAAAGAAGTTCTCTGGCTTTGCATCTTTATACATCCCGCCAAACCAATTCATTGGAAGGGCGCGGGTGACGCCGGGGATGTGGCGAATTTTGTCGCGATAAGAACTTGGGATCAAATTGGTCAGCGATACCTTGTGCCGCGTAATCAGGCGCTGATTGGACTGTTCGCTCCGCAGGTCGTCCCCATAGAACGCTCTCCAGATTGACATCAAGAATGAGAGCAACAGAAGAGGAAATGCGATGCTCAGCATCGTTAACAGAGTGCGCCGCTTATTGCGGAACGCATTCTTACGGACAAAGGTGGTCAAGGTCATAGTCGAAGTCCTGGGTGACGGCGAGGCAGTCGAACCTTTTGGGAGCACCTAGCATAGCCGATCAATTGCCGCCCTAACAACCATTTCCAGAATGATTTATCACGCTTTAACCTGCCAGTGCGGATCGTCAGCGACGCCACCTGACATTTGTCACAGAGCTTATAGCTGCCAGTTCCTAGCTTTTAGCCAAGTCCTTCCGTCTTGATACGCGAAGGGGAATGCCTAAGTTTCAGTTGGAGGTTGAGTCTTTATTGTTTTGCGCGGCGCACGACTTGAGAGGCTGGAGCCTTAGGTACTTCGGTAATTCCCGCTTAGAACCGATTAGAACTTATTATTTCAGTACTCGCTCTAGCTGCGACTCGAGTGTGAGGCGGAAAAAATGCCTACCAAGATCGGACGTTTCGAAATCCAAGGTCAGCTATCGCGGTCCGCCTTTGCGACCGTGTACAAAGCACTGGATACCGAGACCAAGCAGATTATCGCGCTGAAGGTGGTGGCGTTGAATAATCTGCCCGACCGCGACGATCTGATCAAAACAGTCTTCGAGGAAGCCGACCGCTCTAAGCCTCTGAACAGTCACAACATCGCTGTGCTTTACGGCGTGGGCGATGAAGAAGGCCAACTGCTGGCAGGCGCCGAGTATGTGCAAGGTAATTCTGTAGCCACGACGCTCGCCCGCAAAGACGGATTTTCTATCTGGGACTTGCAAGACGTCGCGCGGCAGATCTGTCACGCCCTCGACCACGCCCAGGTGCACAAGGTAGTTCACCACTCGCTCGAACCGGCGAAGATCATGGTCCAGTGGGACGGCATGGTCAAGGTGCTCGGTTTTGGCATTTCGTCGATGAATGCTCTCGCCGGGGTGGCGACGGGCGTTCCTGAAGTTCTGCACTACACTTCGCCGGAACAGTTGCGCGGCGAAGCCTGTGATCATCGTTCCGCGCTTTTTAGTCTGGGCGCGATCCTTTATGAGATGGCCACCGAACGCAAGGCATTCGCGGGAGAAACTGCCGAGCAAATTCGCGCCGCCATCCTGGATACAGTTCCGCCGCTGCCGCATCGGCTGAAAGCAAATCTAAGCCCGGCTTTGAGCGCGCTGATTATGAAGGCGATTTCGAAGTCGCCGGACAATCGTTTTCAAAGCGGCCAGGAATTAGTTCGCGAACTCGAGCAGTGCAACGCGAGCGCCACCAAGGTTGCGCCTGTGGCAGCCGCGGTGAAGCCCAAAGTTCAAGCAGCCGGGGCCGCTACTGGCGTGGGTGCGAAACTTGCGCCCAAGCCGAGCGCCCCAGCGCAACCCAATATAACGGCGAACCCGGCCACTAAACCAACGCCAAAAGTAGCTGCGTCAGCTGCCGCGCCTGCAACTGCAAAGCCGGGCTCGAAGCCTGGGTTCAGCGTCGATCCGATGATGGCGGAGCCTGACGAAGCAACCGCGGGAGTTGCCAAGACCAGCTTCTCAGAACTCGAAGAGCTCCCTCCGCTGAAAGAAGCATTTGTTCCTTCCATATCGCCCGAACCGGCCACTGAAGATGTTCCGCCGATGCTGCCTCCGCTGCCCGGCAAGAAGGTCGCGGAGAAGCAGTCGATTCCGGTCCGCGAAGTGGCGCAAAGGGCGGTTGCCGAACTGCGCAAGGCTCCGCCCAAGGTTTATATGTACGGAGCAGGCGCGGCGGTACTGCTCATTGTCATCATTGTCAGTGCAATGGCAATGCACAATTATCTGGCTGATCACGAGGGCGAAACTTCGGGGGCCGCAGCGGCTCCGGCGCAGACGGCATCTGCAAAACAAACAACGCCGCCCCCGGCAGCGTCAGCCCCGGCGCCGACTCAACCGCAAACCGAAATTACGCCTCCTCCAACCGAGCCGGAGCCGACCCTGACAGTCGAGGAGCAACCGCAAACTCCGGAGACCGGTCGCCGCGGACGCACAAAGTCCCAAGCCGCCGCGCCAGTGCTCGCGCAGCTTACGGTTTCATCGCTTCCAGCAGGCGCGCAGATCACCTTTGACGGCAGCCCGCTTTGCCAGAGCCCGTGCACACTGACTGATATCGCGCCCGGCCAGCACGTAGTCGCCGCGACTAAAGCCGGGTTTACTTCACAGAGCCGGACAATTCATCTGAAGGCAGGTACTTCGACGGTGGCGCTACAACTCAATGCAGTTGCCACGACCACGCTGATGGTCTCAAGCAGCCCAGCCGGGGGGGCCATTGTGATCGATGGCCGCGACACCGGCCGGCTGACGCCGACGTTATTTTCGTTCGACAGGGCAGGCACGCACACTGTCGTGGTGAAGCGCGCCGGTTATCTGGAAGAAACCAGCACGGTGAATGTTCAATCCGGACAGGCGGCGAACGCAAACGTCACGCTCAAGCGCCTGGGTGAAACTGAGGACATTCGCGGCGCGGGCGGAAAATTCAAAAAAGTGTTCGGCCGCGGCGAATCCGCCAGCATGGGAATCGTAAGCGTGAAAACCCAGCCAAAAGGCGCGCAGATCATAGTCAACAACCGCACGCTCGATAAAACCGCTCCGTTTGATTTTTATCTCAACCCCGGAACTTACGAGATCAACATCTCCATGACCGGCTACCGCACTCTGCATCGCGTCATCAACGTAGAACAGGGCGAGAAAGTCGCGATCGAAGAATCGCTGACCCCGCAATAGACTCTGCGCTTTCGCTTATTTGACCGCCCGTATGCTGGGATCTCTCACAATAACTAAGGCGAGCAAGCTGTGGTGGTTGCTCAGCGGGACGGTGTTTTTTTCACTGACTATAGGCCTGTATCTGCTTAAAAGACCTTTACACGGTCAGCAGTATTCGCGTCCAATTCAGACCAACCATGTAGGCGCGACGACTTCGTTACTCAGTTCCGAGCCCTCGCCGCCCATGCTTCGTATTACTTCAATCGTGCAACATGGGCGTATTGTTGAAATCCAGGGAACAACCGCGCCCGGAGCGGTGGTGATGATCAATGGCCAGCCTGCGGCCACTCTCTTCGACGGAAACCAGTTCCGCCACTTTGTCGGGCCGCTACCGGCAGGCACGAGCATCGTCACTATGACTTCGCAGAACGATCAAGGCGGCGTCAATACCCAACAAATGGCGGTGACGGTGGAGTAGCAGAGCTCCTGGCTTTGTTGAGGCAGGGTACTGAGAGATTGATTACTTGAAGGTAATTATTCATCAACTGTCAAGCATTGCGAAGACACTCTAGAAGCACGGGAAATCGGGCGTGACCACCCCGACAACCAACTTATTGAAAATGGTCTTCTGCAGTTGCGCGTAGGCTCCGGTCGCCGGAATGCGAATATAGTGCACCCATTGCACCAGCCCGTACTTTTGGGTCAGATAATATTCTTCTTTGTCGCCGCAATTCGAATAGTTGGCGTCGCAGTTGTAGCGATAACTGATCATCAGGGTCTTAAGATTAGCCGGCAAACTCCCGCCGAAAGAATAGGTGTAGGGCCCCCACAGCTGATTGATTGAAGTCTGCAGACCCAGCGTTACCGAGCACGACTGCGAACAGTTAGTGTGCAGATCATAGTTGGTATTTGAAACCTTGATCGTGGAACCAGGGGTCCCAGCGGTCGCGCACCGCGGCACCAGAGGCAGGTTGGTATTGTTGGTGAATTTCTTGTAGCTCTGGGGAACGGTCCAAGACATTTCTGTAATCCACAGGTAGATATATTTGCTGTCATAGAGCTGAATGTCCCACGGATATCCCAGCCCTCCCTTAACCCAGTAAAACTTCCCGCTAGCAGGCGTCCATATGGTGTACAGCGGATTGCTGGTTCCCTCCAGGTGATAGTTGCTTCGCAGGCTGGAATCGAGCGTCATCCAATCCAGCATGTCGTAGGTTCCGGTGGGACAAGAGATGGTGCTCTCCGCGTTTGCAGGTGTCGCGTTTCCCAACGCGAAGAAGCACCATGCCGCGCTTGCCAGCACGAGCGCTAAGCGAAACGACGTTTTCTTAGTAGCTCGAACTGGACGGCGGTGCAGAACTGGCTTTGTGCGGGTTTCGGTATGATGAGTCATTAATCACCTCTCCCGGTTGTTTTTCAACATCCACGCCCGTTTACAACAAATGCCGAAGCATGCACATTGGCAGTTGCGCTGACCGTAGTAGATGTCTATCAATTCCGTGCTGCTCGATAGGCAGGACTAGCGAAAACACTGAGTAGCGAAAACACTAACGGTATCCGAGCGGACCGTATAGAAGGCCCCTTCGGCCGAATGGGTAAGATGCGGACGGCGATCCGGGGTTGCGCGACCGAGCAAGTACACCCCTTGATTGGCCTTAAACGGCCATTACACTTTACAGTTGTATCGATAAAGGGACGTTATTATTTAAATTGTGCGAATTCCTGAGTGGATCCCCAATTTGCGCTTGATTGCGGGATGTGTCTATGTGCCGGTTTGACCGTCTTCCTCCCATCACGTTAAACTAATTGAGTTTGCCTGTACTTGCGGCTCTGTTCTTCCACCTCAGCGCAAAATGCGTTTCAGGACCTCGGGTGAGGGCCGTCCGTTTATTGTCGGAAACCTTGAAGACCGGCGCGGAAAAACAGCAAGCGCACAAAATTTAGAATTGTTCACGGGCCGGAACTCCGGACAAGTATGTCCTGCCGGATCAGCCAGTCCTGTCGAGCAATTGGAGGCATGAGTATGTACGCGGTGATCCGCGCTGGCGGTAAGCAGTATCGGGTGGCGCCCGGAGATGTGCTTCGCCTGGAAACCCAGGCTGCGGCCAGCAATGGCACGGTGGAATTCAACGATGTATTGGCAGTTTCGGCCAGTGCAGGAGAAATTGCCCGCCCAGAATCGAACGCGGTTGTGACCGGCGAGATCCTCAACGAAGGCCGCGCCAAAAAAATTCTGGTGTTCCACTACAAGAAAAAGAAGCAGTACAAGAAGATCGCCGGACATCGCCAGCCCTTCAGTAATGTCCGCATCACGGAGATCGCCTTTGACGGCCAAAAGTTCAGCGCGCCTGCGTTGCCGAAGAAGGAAGCCAAGCCCAAGAAAGTAGCCAAAGCGCACACTGAAGAAAAGGCCGAGACTAAGGCGGCGAAACCGGCCGCCAAGAAGAAGGCTGCTTCTCCGAAAAAGAGCGCGGCCAAGAAGAGCACCGGAAAGAAAAAGTAAACAGATTCCTGATTTGCTGAAGCGGTCCGAAAAGACCCCTATAGTGTTGGATTTGATTTTGCTGGGAGCTGATGGCTGAGAGCTGAGTGCCTCAAGCCAGAAGCCAATAGCTAAAGCTAGGAGCTGATTTTCAATGGCACACAAAAAAGGATTAGGCAGTTCACGAAACGGTCGCGACTCTAACGCGCAGCGCCTCGGATTCAAGGCGTTTGGCGGGCAGACCGTTCCCGGAGGCACCATCATCGTTCGCCAGCGCGGCACCCGCGTAAAGCCAGGGCTGAATGTCGGGCGCGGCAAAGACGACACTTTGTTCGCCAAAATTAGCGGTAAGATCGTATTCAAAGATCGCGGCTCAATGGGCAAGTTCGTGATGATCGAACCGCTGGAAGCGAAATAGCTTTCAGCCATCAGCCGTCAGCCATCAGGTAAAACCAACGCTCCGGCCGCATCGCCGGAGCATTTTTGTGCTTGAATAAATCAAGGTAGCGGGGTTTATTTTTGCCGACGACCGAAGTCCGAAGACCGACGCCCGGTCAGAAGGCCAACGACCCACGACGGACGGCCAACGACGTTTTCCCTGACGGCTGACGGCTGATAGCTGAGGGCAGATAGCTGACGGCTAAAACCTATGTTCATCGACGAGGCGATAATTCGAATCAAAGCTGGCGACGGCGGCAACGGCTGCCTTGCCTTTCGCAGGGAGAAGTTTGTCCCGCGCGGAGGTCCGTCCGGCGGCGATGGCGGCAAGGGCGGTGACGTCATCATGGAATCCAGCGAGCGCCACAACACGCTGGTGCATTTTCGTTTTAACCCCGAATACAAGGCGCAGCGGGGGCGTCACGGCGAAGGCTCGAACAAAACCGGGCGCGAGGGCGTAGACGTCACCCTCAAAGTTCCTGTCGGGACCATTGTGTATGACGCCGACTCAGGCGAGATCGTGCACGATTTTTCTTCGCCCGACGATCGTCTGGTAATTGCTCGCGGCGGCCGCGGCGGCCGCGGCAATGCGCAGTTCAAAACTTCAGTTCACCAAGCCCCGCGCGAGCATGAAGACGGGCGTCCCGGTGAAGAACGCACGTTGCGCCTGGAACTCAAGCTGCTGGCCGATGTCGGGCTGGTCGGTTATCCCAATGCCGGCAAGTCCACCTTGATTTCGCGGATTTCGGCGGCCCGCCCGAAAATTGCTGACTATCCTTTTACAACTCTGGAACCGAACCTGGGAGTTGTGGCAGTTGGTGACGCCGCCCACGAAATCAGTTTTCTGGTCGCCGATATTCCTGGCTTGATCGAGGGCGCGCACCAGGGCGCGGGCCTGGGCACACAGTTTCTGCGTCACATTGAGCGCACGCGGTTGCTGGTGCACTTGGTCGATGTGTCTGACGCCAGCGGCCGGCTTGATCCGGTGAAGGATTTTGAAGTGATCATGGGAGAACTCAGCAGCTTCGGCGCGGGCCTGGAAAATAAGCCGATGATTGTAGTAGCGTCCAAAATTGACGTGGCCAATAAGACCAAGCTGGCGAAGCTGAAGCGCTATGCGAAATCGCACGATCTTGAGTTTTTTCCGATCTCCGCAGTGACCGGCGAAGGCATCGATAAACTTAAGTACGCCATGGCGGAGAAGGTCGAACAAGTAAGGAGCGAGAACCACGCTAAAGCGGAGCAGCAGGAAGTGTCTTAGATACGAAAATTGACACTCTTGGCAGTATATGACATTGTGCTACAATAATGTCATGGAAGTGGAAGAAGCGCGTCTGGTGGTGAACGAAAATGGACGAGTGGTTATCCCCGTCCAGTTTCGCAAGGCGCTCGGCATAAGCGCCGGCGATGAGATCGTGCTCCGGCTGGAAGAGAACGAGTTGAGAATCACCACTCAGAAACGTCGGCTGGAGCGGGCCCGTCGGCTGGTGCGGAAGTATGTAAATCCCGGCAGGTCTCTGGCTGACGAACTGATCCAGGAGCGTCGCGAAGCTGCGCGGAAAGAACGATGAATACCGTCGTCCTGGATGCATCCGCAATTTTGGTCGCACTCAATAGCGAACCGGGTAGCGAGAAGCTCACGCCTGCGGTCATGGAAGCCGCTGTCAGCAGTGCAGTTAACCTGGCCGAAGTGCAAACTAAACTTGTGGACTATGGCATGGATGCAACACAAGCCTGGGAAGCAGCGCTGAGTTCTATAAACAAAGCCCTAGATTTCACCGCGGCTCATGCGGAAATCACAGGAAATCTAGCCTCCCAAACGCGGGCGTCAGGTTTGTCTTTCGGCGATCGAGCGTGTTTGGCACTCGGAATTTCGCTAAAAGCGCCGGTTTACACCGCGGACAGATCTTGGAAGAATCTGAAGCTTCCGGTGCGAGTCCATGTAATCCGCTGATAGCGGTTTTGCCAACGACCAACGACCAACGACGAATTTTATGAACATCGGCCTTTTCGGCGGAACCTTCGACCCCATACATAAGGGCCATCTCGCACTTGCCAATGCCGCTCGTGAGCGCTGCCAGTTGGGAAGAATTTATTTTGTGCCTACCAACGTTCCGCCGCACAAAACTACGCAGCCGGCCGCTTCTTACTTTCATCGTTACGCCATGACCGCGCTGGCTACGCAGGGTGAGAAAACATTTGTGCCATCTTTGCTGGAAGGCCCCGGTGAATTTGTGTTGCATGACAAGAAAAGCGCGCGGGGAAGTGTAGCGTCGGCTCCGAACTACAGCATCGACACCATCCACAAGGCAAAGCACTCGCTGAAAAAAGCCGACCGCCTTTTCTTCCTGATCGGAGTGGACGCATTCAAAGACATCGCCAAGTGGCGCGAGGCCGAAGCGCTGTTTTCCGAATGCGAGTTCATCGTGGCTAGCCGGCCGGGGTTTTCGCTGGCTGACGTTGCCGTCTCGCTTCCTGAGAAATTACGCCCACGCGCCGAGGTCACAAAGCCTTTTGCGAAACAGCCTGCTGCGGGAGATCTGGTATTACCCGGAGTGACACTGCACCTGCTCGACAATGTGAACCAGAACATCTCGGCAACCGCCGTACGTCAGGCCGTCGCCGCCAAACGTCCGATCAAGAAATTTGTTCCTGAAAGTGTGGAAGAATACATCAAGAAAGAAGGATTGTATGGTGGTTAGTTGGCCAACTTCTGAAGGCGTTGGCCGGCGGCCGACGACTCGCATGAAGAAGACTGATTCGAAAAAGACCGACCTAAAGAAGAAGAACGAACTGAAGAGCCAGGTGACAGCTGCCCTGGCAGCCTGCGAAGACAAGAAAGCCGAGCAAATCACCCTGCTCGAAATGGACCAGAACGCCGGCGCCTTCACTGACTATTTTCTGATCTGCAGCGGCACCAATTCCCGCCAGGTGCAAGCCATCTCGGATGAAGTCGAACTGCGACTTGAAGCGCGCCGGACTTTATCCCAACAATATCGAAGGCCATCGCCAGGGCGAGTGGGTGCTGATCGACTACGTGGATTTTGTTGTCCACATTTTTTCCGAATCGGCGCGCAAGTATTACGATCTTGAACGTCTTTGGAAGTCGGCCAAGAAAGTTGAGCTCGCTGATTTTATCGCCAAGCCGCGCAAGCGTGCAGCAGTACGTGCGAGTGCAAAGAAGCCGGCATAGAGGCAAAAGCAGAACATGAGCACAGCAAAAGCAAAAGCAAAAGATTTTAATCGCAAAGAACGCGGAGAAAATCAAAACAGAGCGCGCAAAAACCACTTCGGACTTTTTGGATCAAATAGAACCGAATATTCCTTACCCTTGCCTCCTTCCTGGTGCCCTCAGTGTTCTTTGCGTGATCTCTGCGATCTTCGCGGTTAAAATCTTTAACTTGTGAAGCTCACCATCGCATGGATCGGCAAGACGAAAAACCCGGCAATCCAGGCGCTCGCCGACGAATACCTGAAACGCCTCAAACAGTATGCCGAGGTCGACGGCGTTTCGCTCAAAGATGAAGTTGCTCTGCTAAAACTCTCCGGCCGTGAAGGGAAGAGTCCCCGCCGCTACCTCGTTCTGCTCGATTCCCGCGGCAAGCAGCTCTCGTCTGAAGAACTGGCGCAGTTCATTCGCTCCCATCAGGACCGCAATCCCACGCCGCTATTATTTGCGATTGGCCCGGCGGATGGCTTTGCCGAAAACACCTGTAGTCATACCGATTTCACCCTGTCTCTTGGAAACATGACTATCGCCCATGAACTGGCGCGCGTGGTTTTGCTCGAACAAATCTATCGGGCGTTCACTATTTTGAAGGGGCATCCGTACCATCTGGGGCACTGAACCACCAAATCCCGGCCTGTACTTCTGTGACGTTTCCCGCGCGCCCGCCACCCCGTAGAGTGCTCATCAGGCCGCCCTCCCCTAGAGGATGCCCATGAAAAATCCAGTCGAAGTTCTTCGTCGCAAAGAAGCCGAATTACGTAAGCTGCAGCAGGAAGTACAAGGCCTGCGTCTGGTTTGCAACTTTGTAAACGAACAGAAACAGACTGGCGGGTCGATCGGCACGCTGGTGCAGACGCCGCAGATCTATACCGCGTAGCCGGTCGCCCGAATTTCCATCAGCGTCGTTTCGTGCCTATCACTGGCCAATTGAATTTCGATAAACTCCAGTGAGTGGCTTCCGCCGACCAACTCGGTCTAACTTTCTCCGCTCCTGAACGCAAAGTGTGGATCGTCCGCGACTTGGTGGCGGCGGTTCGCACTCGCGTCGAGCGTGAATATAGCGACATCTGGGTGGAAGGCGAGATCTCGAACTTCCGCGCTCATGACTCCGGTCATCTTTACTTCACCCTAAAAGATCAAAACTCGCAGATTCGCGCGGTGATGTTTCGTTCGCAGGCACGGCTGCTGCGTTTTCGTCCCGAGGATGGCATGCATGTTGTTCTGCGTGGACGCGTAACGGTTTTCGAAGGCCGCGGCGAACTGCAACTATCGGCTGAGTATCTGGAGCCAAAAGGCGCGGGCGCGCTGCAGATCGCATTCGAACAATTGAAGGCGAAGCTCGAGTCAGAAGGTCTTTTCGACGCTTCCCGCAAGAAGCCGATTCCCGCGTTGCCGCGCTGCATAGGGATTGTGACCTCGCCGCAAGCCGCCGCCCTTCGCGACATTCTGAATATCTTGCGCCGCCGCCATCACAGCGCCAGCATTCTCATCTATCCGGCGCAGGTACAGGGCGAAAGCGCTGCTGCCGACGTCAGCAACGGCGTGAAGTATTTCAATCGCGTAAAAAATGTTGACGTGATCATCGTCGCTCGTGGCGGCGGCTCAGCGGAAGATCTGGCTGCATTCAATCACGAAGGACTGGCGCGGGTCATCGCCGGATCAGTCATTCCAACTATTTCCGCCATCGGTCACGAAACCGATTTCACCATCGTCGATTTCGTTGCCGATTTGCGTGCGCCTACGCCCTCCGCCGCCGCCGAATTGGTCATCCGGTCGCGCCAGGAAATCGAAGAACAAGCCGAGGCGTTGCGCTTGCGGCTTACTCGCGCCATGCGCTACCGCCTGTTGATGGCGAAGCAGACGCTCACCGAAGCCGCCCAGCACGGCGCGTTCGCCCGCATGATGGAGGGAATCAACCAGCGCCAGCAGCGGCTCGACGATCTGCGCTACCGTCTGGAAAAATACCAGCGGAAATTGATTGAGAAACATCGGCGAAAGTGGGAGCAAGTTTCAGCCGCGGTGCGCCATTACGATGCCCGACGTGTTTTGGCAGGCATGCGTCGCGATCTGGCCGCTCACGCGACCGCAATTACCTCAGCCATGCAGACTCTGTTGCTTCGTCGTCGTTCACGCATTGAGCAAATCGAGCATCAGTTGAAGGCGCTCTCTCCAGTTGCGATTTTGGAGCGCGGCTACGCTCTTGTCTTTGACTCAACAGGAAACCTGGTGAAGAACTCCGCTCAGGTCGGGTTAGGAGACGAAATTTCCGCGCGACTCGCCCGCGGATCGCTCACCGCAAAGGTCGAAAGCAAAAGTGACTAGCGGCTACTTCTTAGTTGTGAGTACGAAGTAACGAGCGCATCTTCAGCCGACCACGGTGACTCATTACTGGCCTCCACTTCCTGCATTACAATTACCTCTGCAAGCCTTGCCTGCACGGTCTGAAAGGGGCATTCATTGGGTCACGTTGCCGGAGCATGGGCGCATCTCACGGTGATTTCGGTCATCGACATTCTGCTCGTGGCCATTGTGATCTACGAATTTCTGGCGCTCATTCGCGGCACTCGCGCTGCCCTTATCCTGAGCGGTCTTTCCATCGTTGCCCTTGCGTTTTATATATCGCGTATGGGGGAACTGGTGACGCTGAACTGGTTGATTTCTCGGGCGCTGCCGTACGCAGTTTTCGCATTGATCGTGATTTTTGTTCCCGAGATTCGCCAAGCCCTAGCCCGTCTGGGACGGCGTATGACCCTGGCCCGTTCGGCGGCGGCCGAAGCCGACGCTTACGACGATATTGCGCTCGCCGCGAATTTGTTTTCTCAGAACCAGACCGGCGCGCTGATCGTGATTCAACGTGAGATTGGACTGCGCACTTACATCGAAAGCGGCGTCGCGCTCGATGCCCAACTTTCTTACGATCTTCTGGCTACTTTATTTCGCCCCAGCGCTCCGCTTCACGACGGGGCTGTCATCATACAGGGAGACCGGGTCGCTGCCGCAGCCTGTTTTTTGCCGCTTTCCATGAACCCGGTTCTCTCTACGCAACTGGGCACGCGCCATCGGGCTGCGATCGGCATTACCGAAGAGACCGACGCAGTTTCGATCATCGTCTCGGAAGAGACTGGCAGCATCAGCCTGGCGGTTGCGGGCACTATCGAACGCGATCTCACGGTCGAGCAGTTGCGCGAGCGGATGAGCACGCTGCTTCGCCGCTACGTACCGCCAACTCCGCTCCCCACGCCGATTTCAGATGGCATCGAAATGCTGGACGAGGCGGAGACTGAAATACCCTCGCGCTCGGACCTGCACCAGGGCGGAGGCGAACGATGAGCGCTCGCGACTTTGCCCGCCGCCACTTTTTCCATAATCTGGGATTGAAAATCATTTCTCTGCTCATTGCTACCGGGCTGTGGTTGGCGGTTTCAAGCGAACCTTCGTCCGAAGTCGCGTTCAACGTGGCCATTGTTTTTCAGAATATGCCCGAGAATATTGAAATCAGTTCGGAAAACATACCGTCAACACAGGTACGCGTGCGCGGCCCCGAGCAATTGGTGCGGAGGCTACAGGCATCGGAGATTCACGAAGAAATTGATCTTGCCGGAATAAAGCCGGGCGAGCGCACTTTCGACTTGAATAAAAGTCAGGTGAGCCTGCCCGACAAACTGGAGGCGGTGCAAATCGTGCCCAGTCAGATCCATTTGCTGTTCGACAAACGGGTCACCCGAACTGTTCCCGTGCGGCCGCGAGTGACTGGAACTTTTGTTAGCGGTTACTCAATCGCACAGATCAAATCCGATCCGGAGAACGTCGAGATCATCGGCCCCAAGAAATCAGTTGACGGCGTGGAGAGCGCGATCACCGACCCCATCGATGTCAGCGGCCTCATCAGTCGTACGACCTACTCTCGGCACGCTTACGTTTCTGATCCGCTTATTCAAGTAGCCGATCCCCATCCGGTGCGGATCACGATTATCATGGAACGGGCGCCGCTTACATCCGCTCCGCCCCGATCGCAATGACATCGCAAACCCGGCAGCTTTTCGGCACCGACGGTATCCGCGGCGTGGCGGGACAATTTCCGCTGACCGCGGAGAGCACTTTTTTAATCGGACGCGCGCTCGGCCACGATTTAATCAAGACTAAAGCGGCGCCTCGCGTCGTCATCGGTCAAGACACGCGTGAGTCCAGTCGCTGGATCGCGGACCGGGTTGCGCTCGGGTTGACCTCCTGCAAGGTTGAAGTCCGCAGCGCGGGCGTGATTACTACGCCCGGAGTCGCTTACCTGGCACGGTCGCAAAAGTTCGACGCCGGCGTGGTCATTTCGGCGTCGCACAATCCCTGGATGGATAACGGGATCAAAGTCTTTTCAGGCGATGGGTTCAAGCTGCCAGATTCACGCGAGTTGGCCATTGAGCAGGAGATTTTCGCTATTCTGCAAACTCCAGAGGCACATCCCGAACCGACATTGAAGCCATCGACCAGCCTGCCAGGAGAGCACGCTCTCCGCAGCGATTACATTCAATGGTTGGCCATGAATATTTCTATCGACTTGAGCCGATTGCGAGTGCTGGTGGATTGCGCAAACGGGTCCGCCGCCGCGGAGGCTCCAGAACTGTTTCGCGCCTGCCATATTCAGGCCGTGTTCATCCATTCGTCGCCGGACGGGAAGAATATTAACGAAGGCTGCGGGGCGCTTTATGCGGGAACGGTTGCAAAAAAGATTTCAGAGGCGAATGGAAAGTTTGATCTAGGCGTGACCTTCGATGGCGACGCTGATCGTGCGCTGTTCAGCGATGCGGAAGGCCGAGTTGTGAACGGGGACGGCGTGCTGTTGCTGGCGGCGCGCGATATGCACTCACGCGGGATGCTTCGCGGCGACACTGTGGTCGCAACCACCATGTCGAATATGGGGCTGGAAATCGCGCTGCGCAATTCTGGGATTCGCATGTTGCGCGCCAACGTCGGTGATAAATATGTTCTTGAAGAAATGATGAAGACCAGCGCGTCGCTGGGGGGAGAACAATCCGGGCACATTATCTTTCGCGACGGAGAAGCCACCACCGGCGATGGGCTGTTAACGGCATTACGCGTAATGGAAATCATGGCGCGCAGTGGGCGCTCACTCGCCGATCTGATTTCAGACCTGAAAGTATTTCCGCAGCGCATTCAGAACATTCGCGTGCGCGAAAAGATCCCCTTCGATCAGGTTCCGGAGATCAAGCAGGCAATCGAAACCGCGCAGCGCGAATTGAATGGCGATGGCCGCATCGTGGTCCGTTATTCCGGCACCGAGGCGCTGGCGCGAGTGATGGTCGAAGCCGAGTCAGAAGAGAAGATGAATGCACTGACGGATGGCATCGCGGGAGCGATCAAGAAGGCGCTAGGGGCGTAATGCTTTAAAAGCGCTGTCATTCCGAGCGAGGCAGAATCATTCGCTCGCGAATGATCCTCAAGTCGAGGAACCTGCTTTTTACTTTGCAATCACTCCAAATCCCGCCAATTCCTGCCCACTCCAACTTCCACCATCAGCGGCACGGACAGTGAGGGGTGCACATTCTCCATCTGATCGCGCACCAGGCTTCGCATTTCATCGACTTCATTTTCAGGAACGTCGAACACCAGTTCGTCGTGCACTTGCAGCGTCATCTTCGATTGCAGTCCGCGCTCGCCAATCATCGCGTCAATGCGAATCATCGCCAGCTTGATCAGATCCGCCGCGGTGCCTTGCAACGGCGTGTTTACGGCTGTGCGTTCCGCGAATCCGCGCAGGTTAAAGTTCTTGCTATTGATGTCGGGAATCGGGCGCACCCGGCCGAACAGAGTTTTGACCCGGCCTTCGCGCCGCGTGTCGTCGAGCGTGCGGTCAATGAACTTACGCACGCCGTGATATTTCTCGAAGTAAGCTTCGATAAACTTTTTAGCCTCCGAAGGCTCAATTCCCAAATTCTGCGATAAGCCGAACGCAGAAAGTCCATAAACGATTCCGAAGTTCACGACTTTCGCCTGCCGCCGATGATCCGCCGTGACCATGAGTGGCGGCACTCCGAACACCTGTGACGCGGTCAAAGTATGGATGTCGTCGCCTCGACGAAACGCCTCGACCAGCAAAGGATCTTTCGAATAATGCGCCAGCAGCCGCAGCTCGATTTGCGAATAATCCGCGGCCAGCAATAAATGCCCGGGCGCAGCAGTGAATGCGGCGCGAATTTCGCGCCCCAGCTCTGTGCGAATCGGAATATTCTGCAAATTCGGATTCGCCGACGATAACCGTCCCGTCGCGGTCCCCGTCTGATCAAACGTCGTGTGCAGCCGGCCGGTGTCACGGTTCAGCAGCGCGGGCAATGCATCGACGTACGTCGATTTCAACTTCGTAAGCTGGCGGTATTCAAGCACCAGCTTCGGCGCCCGATGGCTGGACGCAAGTTCCTCGAGAACATCAACCGCGGTCGAAATAGTCTTACCTTTGCCGTATTTCACCGGCTTCGGCAAATTGAGTTTGTTGAAAAGTACATCGCCCAGCTGTTTGGGAGAACTGATGTTGAACTCCGAACCGCAGCAGTCGTAAATCTCTTTCGCCTTGACGCTGATTTCGCCTTCGAGCCGCGTCGACATATTCGCCAGCGCCGCGCGATCGATTGCAACTCCCGCCCGCTCCATGCGGGTGAGCACCGGAACCAGCGGCAAGTCTATTTCGTCGTACAGCTTTCGCAGATTCTGCTGTTCGACTTCCTGCCCCAACGCCGTCGTCAGTCGCCCAGTTAAGTCAGCGGCCTCGGCCAATGATCCGCCAAGCTTCAGGTTAAATCGCCGCAGCGCAACTTCAGGCAGGCTGTGCGAGGAGTAAGTGGGGTCAAGAAGATACGAATACAGCCGCGTGTCGTGCTGAACACCGGCAAGCGTGATTTCGCCGAGCGCGTGCGCGGCGGTCTTCCAATCGTGAATGGCTTTGGGAATTTGTGGATCGGCGAGCGCGTTGTTCAACACTTTGACCATATCTGATTCCGACGAAATCGTCAGAGCTGATCCGCTTTCGACCGAAATGGCAATCTGAGTAGCCTGTGTGGCGCGGGCGTCCTCGCCCGCGATGTCCCCGACCCCGAACATAGAGCCTTGCTCTTTCAAGGGCAAAGGATTCTCTTCGGACCCTTCATCCCCGCCAACGTCGCGCACTTCTAAAGTCGCATTCACCGAGATCGCCAGAGGCGACTCTTTGCCACGCGATTTCAGCAGCCGCTCCACATCAGCCGCCGATTTAGCCTCGATATAGTTTCCCTCTGCCGCTTCAACAACCGGCAAAAGTTCTTTCAGCAGCGAGGTAAATTCCAGTTCGGTAAACAATCCGCGCAAAGCCTCGATATCCGGCTCGCCTGCATGCATCTTCTCGACATCAAGCTCGATCTCCACGTCGCATTTGATGGTCACCAACGCTTTGCTTAATAGGATCTGCTCGCGATTGTTCTGCAACGACTCGCGATAAGTTTTTCTCTCGACTTCCGCGGCATGGTCAAGAGCGGCCTCCAGACTTCCAAAACGCCGAATAAGATCCACTGATCCTTTGTCGCCGATGCCGGGCGCGCCGGGAATGTTGTCGATCGAATCGCCACGCAGGGCCATCACATCGATCACCCGCTCCGGCGGCACCCCCAGAATCTCTTCTACCTTAGCGGCATCGCAAATTAAATTGTCTTTCGGCGGATTCAGCACCAGCACGCGATCGTTCACCAGTTGCATCATGTCTTTATCGCTGGAGACAACATACACGTGGCGACCATTGGCCACCGCTTTGGTCGCCAGCGTCCCGATCACGTCGTCGGCTTCGAATCCCGGCATTTCGAGAATCGGAATGCGATATGCCTCAAGCGCCTGTCGGATGTAAGGAATCTGCTGCGCCAGGTCGCCAGGCATCTCGCTGCGGTTGGCTTTGTACTCTTTGTATTGCTGATCGCGAAAAGTTGGCGCGGCCACATCAAACACTGCTGCCAGATATTGCGGCGAAAAATCATCGCGTAGCTTCCGCAGCATGTTCACGAAAACGTAGATCGCCGCCGTGGGCAGGCCTTTGCGAGTCGACATTCCCCGCTGCCTCGCCATCGCGTGATAAGCGCGAAAGATGAACGACATCGCGTCAATGAGGAAAATTGTATTCGGGTCATGTCGCGGCACCAGGTTTGGCTTCGCGGGTGCCGGGGAGTCAGTTCGCGGTGCGGTCTCTGTTCGGATAGGCGAGGATTTGCTCGAGGTGGGCAAGTAATAAGTTTAACAATTGACAGATGAATCGTGTGAGGACAGCCGCCTACGCCCGCCCCAGCGGTAGAAGGTGTCTTACGCCGGCTTTCCAAACACAGTGGTGTAGTGCAGCTTGATCACTCCGCACGTCCCCTGTTCCGGCGAATACACCACACACGTATCAAACGGCCGCGAATAAATGTGCAGGCTCACAGCGCGCTCATCAAACTTTTTTGGATTGACCACGCGATGCACGGGGTCCCCCGGATTCACTGCGCATGGGTGAGTGGGATTCATCTCCACGGTATCGGTGGGGACCAGTTGCGAACTTCCATGTTCGACATCCTGCGAAACCAGATGAAAGTTTTCCACTTCCAATCTTCCGATCGGCACCGCCATCCAGCAATTCTGGTCGCGATGATTGTGCACCGAGCTCACCTGGCCGATCTCCCAGCAGATTGCGATCAATTCGTAGAGGGGGGTCTTGTCGATCAGATTGCGGGTGTAATGTTGCCGGTCCCAGTTGAGATACGGCGCGAGCGATTCCGGCGCTACTAATGTGCGTTCAAGAAACGCGAGAATCTCAGCGGTTTGTACGAACGACTTTTCACGGAACTTGTGCAGCTCGGAGATGAAATCCTGAATGGAAAGTTGCTTTGGAATTACGTCAGTCGCCATAAGCCATCTCATCGCAAGTATATCGCTTCGGACGGGCGCGGACCGTCCCTACATGGATCGTTCCTCAATGCGCTCGTGTAGCCCCGGGCGTCCACGCCCGGGGTCATTCGACAAACATGCAATCGCCGTATGAATAAAACCTGTAACGCGCAGCGACCGCGTGCTGATACGCGGCCATGACGTTCTCTTTGCCGCCAAATGCGCAGACAAGCATCAGCAATGTCGATTGCGGCAGGTGGAAATTCGTCAGCATCGCTTTCACGACTCGAAAGTTAAACCCTGGATAGATGAACAGTTCAGCTTCGCCTGATCCCGCCTGAACGCGACCATAATCTCTAGCCGCGAATTCCAGCGTCCGCACCGTCGTTGTTCCTACTGCGATCACGCGGCGTGATTCGTCACAGGCGCGGTTAATCTTTCCCGCCGCGTCTGCAGAGATGCTGTAACTTTCCGCGTGCAGCTTGTGCTCCTCGACGTTTTCCGCATGGACGGGCTGAAACGTCCCCAACCCAACGTGAAGCGTGATCTCAGCAGTCTCGACTCCGCGTTGCTTCATCTGCGCCAAAATCTCAGATGTGAAGTGCAGCCCAGCAGTGGGCGCCGCCACCGATCCACGTTCCCGCGCATATACCGTCTGGTAACGATCTCGATCAGTTCCGCGGTCCTTGCGCGAGATGTACGGCGGCAGAGGCACGTGTCCAAGCTGTTCGATGAGATCAAAGAAGTTCGCAACCGGCGCAAAGCGAATCCGCCGTTCGCCGAATTCACCCCTGCCCACAACCTCGGCCGCAAGTTCCTGCTGTTCACCAAAAAAAATCCGCTCCCCCAGCCCGATCTTGCGTCCTGGACGCACCAGGCACTCCCACTCATTCGGTTGCAGCGAGACTTGTTTGGTAAGCAACACCTCAATCCGTCCCTGTAGAAAATCGCGAGAGGCGGGATTGGCCGCGCTGAGCGGCTGAGCTTTGGTCCCGCGTCTCCGCCCGTACAATCGCGCTGGAAAAACCCGAGTGTTATTAAAAACCACCAGATCGCCGGCCCGCAGCAGTTCGGGAAAATCTCGAAAGCTTGCATCCTGGACCTCACCCGAACCGCGGTCCATACGAAGCATGCGCGACGCGGCCCGGTCAGCAAGCGGCTCCTGCGCAATCAACTCTTCCGGCAGGTCATAATCAAATTCCGAAACCAGCACTCTTGCATTATAAGAACCGCGGCGATTGGGTTTGGCGAGCGCCTCAACCACAGAGAACCCAGAGGTTCACAGAGAACAACCCACAGAGGGATGGACTACTTAGTTAAGCCTCTGTGTCTTTGCTCTGTGGAACTCTGTGGTGATTTTTGGTCCTTCTTTTTCAGCCGCTCGTCACAACGCCCGTCAAACCCCCGAAAATTACACTCCTTGACAGAAATTCCGATTGTTTCCCCTCAGAACCTGCGCTAACATACGCGGGCTGCTAACTTTGGGGATGGCCAGCCAACTTAAATTTCGGGCCGAGATTGTCAAAATCGGCAAAATGTTGCACCAGCACGGCTACATCGCTGCCTGCGACGGCAATTTATCCATCCGCCTGAATCGCAACCAAGTCCTGGTCACTCCTACCGCGATGTCTAAAGGTGGGATGAAGGCCTCCGACCTCGTCATCGTTGACATGAGTGGCCGCAAGTTGAAGGGCCGTCGCGACGTTACCAGTGAAATCGGCATGCACCTGCTGATTTATCGCATGCGCCCCGACGTCAACGGGATCGTGCACGCGCATCCTCGAACGGCCACGGGTTTCGCCGCGGCCGGCCTTGCGCTCGACCAGCCGCTGGCCTGCGAAGTAGTGATTGGTCTAGGCCAAATTCCGCTCGCGCCCTACGGAACGCCCGGAACTCCCGAGCTTGCCAGCACCCTCGAGCCGCTGGTCCCGCAATACGACGCCATCCTCATGGCCAATCACGGCGTGGTGACCTATGGATCTGATCTGCAATCGGCTTACATGAAAATGGAAACCGTCGAACACTTCGCGCAGATTGCGCTGGTCACGCACATACTCGGCCGCCAGCAACTTCTCGATGGCGTCGAACTGGATAAATTAATCGCCGCCCGGAACAAGTACCTGGGCGTCAATTCGGCCGCGCCGATGCCAGTGCATTCTTCGAACGGCCATGGGCAAGGAAACGGCTCACGCCAGGTGAACGGGTCAAAAGCCCGCTCCTTGCGCGATCGAGCTATTCTCCGCCAATCCGAAATCGTATCCCCGTTCGAAAATTAATCCCTAACGCGGGATAGCCGATGACTTCTTCGTACGATCGATTGAGCAGATTTTCGACGTTCACATAGGGTGTTATGCGCGAAGTCACGTTGTACCATGCGCCCGCATTCACCAGAACATATCCGGGGGTATGATCGAAGCCGTATCCGAAGAAATCCGAGTCAGCGCGGCGCCCGACAAAACTGCCTGATAAGTTGGCCCCCCAGCGAGTTCCAAGATAACTGGTCAGCAAGGTTGCCGAATGCTTCGGCCTGCGCAGCAGCGGCTGGCCCGCCGAAAGGATCGGATCGAAAGCCAGCGGCTCTTTCAGAATCTGGGTTGATGTGTAGGCGTAAGCGGCGTCCACGGAAATTCGGGAGCGAGGCCGGGCGTGAAATTCAACCTCTGCACCGTGGGCCAGCGATTCGTTGACGTTTACATACTGCCCTTTGCAGAAACAGGGATCGAAGTTGAAGTCGATCTGATTGCGGAACAGGTTGTTGAAGTAAGTCGCAGAAAAAGAATAGTTACTGCCCAGCCGCTGCTCAAATCCCGCGCGGAAAGATCGCGTTTCTTCAGGTTTCAGAAAAGGGTTGGGCACTGTGGGAAATCCTCCGCCATTACCGAATGAAGCCGCGAAAGTCGGCTCCTCGATCCCGGTTGCGTAGGAGAACTGCAGCCTGGTTCCGGAGAAAAACTGCCCGCCTTTCATTGCAAGCATGCTCAAAGACAACCGGGGGACAAATTTATTTCCAAAGCTTTCGTTATGGACAAAGCGGCCGCCGGCAATGAATGACAGCCGTTCGAACCTGAACAGTTGCTCTCCAAAGGCGTCATGATTGCGGCGCAGCCCGCGGCTGGGAAAGGGCAGATTGCCCGTAACTCCATTTTCATCTTCAAATTCGTAACCCGCTGTGCTCAGTGCCCAACTGCGCTCAGCGTACGTGGCTTGATAATTCAATCCGGCGCGGTTGTAGTCGTTAAGGTTGTAAAACTGAAAATCCTCATCAATGGGCGGCAGCAATGGCACGACGACAATCCGGTTTCCCTGATCGATTCCATCCTCATTCGTGCGGTGCAGGGTATAGTCGAAGCCTTGAATGTGCTGCTGCAAGCGCGACGGCCCGGAAATGTTGAGTTCCAAACTCCCCAAAAAGTTATTTTGTCGGGCGCGCTGGTCGAGGTCGGGAGGCAGTAACTTTTGACCGTTAAAGTCCCATTCGTTCTGCACCCCGCTAACACTGTTGTCATGTCGCATACGCAGGCGCAGCGACGCCGAGTCATTAAGCTGCGCGCCCAGATTTGCGCCTTCGAGCGAGTTCGAATAATCGTCATTCGGGCCCGATCCCGTTGTGTTGAACTGGTTACCGAAAACGTTGTAGTCGAATCGGCCATTCGCACCCGCCAGAGATACATATCCATTCTCTGTACCGTAATTTCCGGCGTCGGCGCCGAATCGGAATTCGGGAACCGGGGTGCTTCCGGTGCGGCTCCAGACCTGGACCACGCTAGTCATGGCATCAGAACCGTACAGCGTGCTCTGCGCGCCGCGCAGAAACTCCATGCGGTCGGCTTCAAACAGCGGCATAGTCCCGAAATCAAATGTGCCGCCGGGATCATTGATTGCCACGCCATCCACGATGACCTTGTTGTAACGTGACTCGCCGCCATCCACAAAGAGCGATCCCAATCCGCCGCGTTGTCCGGCCGTGCCCACAATTGCGCCCGGTAAAAAGCGCAGGGCATCGTTGGCTGCAACCGGGCGCATAGTTTCGAGCAGTGCTCCGCTGAGAGCGTCAATCGACGCTCCGGACTCGTCATTGGATACTGGCGTACGGGTTCCGGTCACCACCACGGTTTCGGTTGCGACTGCGAGATGCAGCGCGATCGTGACGGTTGAATTTCGATCCGATTCGATGATTTGCCATTGTTCAGCGAACCCCGGGGCGAGAACGTGGACTCGCGAGCCACTGCTAACGGAATTGCGAAATTCAGCTATTCCTTGCCCGGACGTAGTTTGAACTGCAGCGGGGCGGGTTGAGTTTTCAGAATAGATCTCGACCTGCGCTCCAGAAACGGCGGCAGATTGAGGATCGACAACTCTGACGGTCAACTCCGATGCCAGAGCGGAGATAGAGAGAAAAACTACAGAAAAAAGCCGGCAGCAGGACTGCATCACTCCTCCTTTAATCGCGAAAGGGGTTAAGTGTTGTCAGTTCGCGCCGGTCTCCTGGCTCGCGAGTAAGAGATTGTGACTATGTGGGGCGGGCGCCTCGCCCGCCGATTTGTCACTCACTCACCTTTGCCTCAGGCCTTCCCAGAAAAATTCCAGTGGCCCGGTGCCATGTCCTCGCTTACAGTTGCGCGGCAGCGCGGGATTTGCACCCGCTTCCCAATCCTCCTCAAGGCGAGGAGGACGCGCGAACCACTTCCAAAGCGAGATGAATGTAAATGCTGGAAGAGGAGGAAGTCAATCTTGGAGGGGCCGATGGAGAGCTAGTTGACTTCCCAAAAAAAATGACTATGATGACTAAGATGACTAGTAATTCAGAACATTATTGGACGGTGGCCGAAGCCAAGGCAAAATTCAGCGAGGTGATCGACAATGCGAAGTCGCAAGGGCCTCAGACTATTACACGCAACGGTCGAACCACAGTAGTGATCGTTGCCGCCGAGGAGTGGGAGCGCAAGACCAGGCGCAAAGGCAATCTGGCAGAATTTTTCGCTAACTCTCCACTGCGCGGTTCTGGCCTTAAGCTGAAGCGGATCAGGGGGAAGATGCGCCGAGTTGACCTGTGAGTTTTCTGCTTGATACGAACGTCATTTCCGAGTGGATCAAGCCGGTTCCTAACCCGGGTGTGGTCCGATGGACGGCGGATGCGGATGAAGATCGCTTGTTTCTCAGCGCTGTCACCCTGACTGAATTGCGCTACGGAATTGAGCGGATGTCGGGCAGTGCGCGCCGCAAGAGACTGGTTGAATGGCTTGAGGACGATCTGCCACTGAGGTTCGAGGGGCGCATTCTCGCTATTGATGCCGCCACCGCCGACGTATGTGGCAAATTGCTCGCCGATAGCGAGGGTCGCGGACGGCGCATGGAAGTGATAGATGCTTTCTTGGCCGCGACCGCGGAAGTCCATCAGTTCACGATTGTCACGCGAAACACATCCGACTTTGAGGCGGTCACGCAAAGCGTTCTTAACCCTTGGGTCTGACGCGCCAATGGCGTCCAGACCGCCATAGTTGATCGCCCTATTTTCCCTCGCGTGTAAACTATCTCGCAGCCATGCATTCGACATTTCACTCGAGGTCAGCATCCGCATGACTGCCGACCTCAAAGTCAGCTTCGCCGGAATCGAGCTCAAGAATCCCGTCATTGCCGCCAGCGGCACCTTTGCCTACGGCGTCGAATTTGAAGACGTCGTGCACCTCGACCAACTGGGCGGCTTTGTGGTCAAGGGACTTTCCCGAGAGCCCATTATTGGCAATCCGCCGCCGCGTTTGTATGAAACTGCTGCCGGCATGCTGAACGCGATCGGCCTGCAAAACATTGGCGCCCGCGCCTTCATTGACGAAAAACTTCCCAAGCTGCGTGAAATTAAAGACACCGTCGTCATCGCCAACGTCTTCGGATACACCCGCGAAGACTACGAACACGCTATCCAGATTCTCAACGAGGGCGAGGGCATCGCCGCCTACGAGCTGAATGTTTCCTGCCCCAACACGCAACACGGCGGCATCCAGTTCGGCAGCGATCCCCGCAGTCTGGACGAGGTTGTAGCCACCGCCAAGCATTTTTCGCAACGCCCACTGATCGTGAAGCTTTCGCCCAACGTGACCAGCATCGGCCAGATGGCCTACGTTGCCCAGGAGGCTGGCGCCGACGCAGTTTCCCTGGTGAACACTTTTGTTGCCATGTCGATTGACGTGAAGACCCGCAAGCCTCGCATTGCCAACGTTACGGCGGGATTATCAGGACCGGCGATCAAACCGATTGCGGTGCGCATGGTGTATGAGGCCTCAAAGTCGGTGCAAATTCCAGTGATCGGCATGGGCGGAATTTCGACCGGCGAAGACGTGATTGAGTTCATGCTGGCGGGCGCGACTGCGGTTCAGGTAGGAACTGCCAATTATTGGGATCCGCGCGCGACTGAGAAAATTGTTGGCGAACTGCGCGAGTGGTGCCAGCACCACGAGATTACCCGGCTCGCCGAACTCACCGGTGGGATGAGCGTGTAGTTGTCACTTTCCAGGCTCCCGCGCATCGAATAGACAGATAATCAGATTGGAGAAACCCATGGCCAAAGCCACATTTGCCGCAGGATGTTTTTGGGGAGTCGAAGCCAATTTCCGCCAAATCGACGGAGTAAGTTCCACCCGCGTCGGCTACACCGGTGGAGAGCTCAAAAATCCTACGTACAAAGATGTTTGCAGCGATCGCACCGGGCACGCCGAAGCCGTTGAAGTGGAATACGATCCCGGGAAGGTTCAATACGACGACCTGCTGCAGGTCTTCTGGGAGAACCATGATCCCACGCAGTTGAACCGCCAGGGCCCCGATCACGGCTCGCAATACCGTTCCGCGATCTTCTTCCATTCGGCGGAGCAGGAACAGGCCGCACGCGCCTCGAAAGATAAGCTGGAAAAATCCGGGCGTTTCACGCGTCCGATTGTTACCCAGATCGTGCCCGCAGTGACGTTCTATGAGGCCGAAGATTATCACCAGCAGTATCTGGAAAAGCGCGGCCTCGCGACCTGCCACATCAAATAACCATTATGCCGCAGTCAGCAGGATGGGTTCGCCCTTGGTGATCACCAGGGTGTGCTCATAGTGTGCGGATGGCCGGCGGTCGGCTGTCCGCACCGTCCAGCCATCATCCGCAAGAAATGACCGGCCTGAGCCCGCAGCGATAATCGGCTCAATAGTGATGACCAGCCCTTCAGTCAAAATCTCCCGTGCACCCGGATCGGGATAATTCGGCACCCGCGGCGCTTCATGAATTGTCCGGCCGATGCCGTGCCCGCCCAAATCGCGAATCACTGAAAAGCCGCAGCGCCTGACTTCGCGCTCTACTATCCGGCCAATTTCGTTTACCCGAAATCCAGCCCGCGCCACCAGCAGGGATTTTGTGAACGCCCGCTCTGCGCAGGCAATCAGTTCTCGCACCGGCCCTGCGACCGAGCCGACGGGTACGCTTTCTGCTGCATCGGCCATGAACCCATCTTTTTCAATGGTGACATCCAGTTTGACTACGTCGCCCTCTACCAGCGCGCGATTGCCGGGAATCCCGTGCACCGCCTCATCGTTGACGCTAATGCAGTTCACTCCGGGAAACTTGTAGACCAGTTGCGGCGCCGACTGAGCCCGGTGTTCACGCATGACTTTGGCGCCGATTTCGTCCAACTCGGCAGTGGTTATTCCGACCCGCACTGCAGCCCGCATGGCATCGAGCATGCGCCGCACCGCTGATCCTGCGGCCCGCAACCCTGCCAATTCTTTGGGATCGGTGATGGACATGGATGGGCGTTTAAGAGCCGGTGAGTTTGACCCGCAGATCCTCACCAATTCGCTGGCGGATCTCCGCCGGCAGGCGATCGTGCACCCGGCGCGCGCCTACTCGGGCAACGTCGACGACCGTCGCCGGGGCCGGAGTAGCAACCGCAACTATCAGCCAGATCAGTGCAGACAACGCAAAGCCGCCGAGCGCGACCAGTTCAAGAATCAAAGTATGCCGGGGCGCAAAGTGATGAATCACGCCAAAGGCCAGCAGAAAAACTCCGGCGGAAACCGAGGCCAGCACAATCAACCCAACATCGATTGCGCGATGAATTTGCTGATGCGAGCGGCAGTGGGCGCACTCCGTAAAATGGGCTTCGTAATCGCCGCGCATTTCGGGCGCGATTCCGGAAATGTCATATCGCCAGCCCGCCAGGATTTTTCCAATGACCGGGTCAACGCATTCATTCATACATCAACCGCCGTTTCGCGAAAGATTTGATCTCAGTAATGCCATGTGAAGACAGCCGCCCCCGGCTGTCCTACGTCGCCCCTAAAGCTGAATTCTTTCCGTAGGCAAATTCTGCGCCGCCAACATTACGCGGTTGCGAATCAAAGTCATCTGCGGCCCCAGCGCAGTTTCCGCCGCCCGCAACGCAATCTCCGGATGGTTATTATGCTCCGACAGATGCGCCAATACTATGTATGATGCGCCCCCATCATAGTATTCCGCAAAAAATTGGGCCAGTGACTCGTTCGATAGGTGCCCCACCCGGCTCATAACCCGTTGCTTTACCGACCATGGATACGGTCCCACCCGCAGCATTTCAAGGTCATGGTTCGATTCAATCATCAGCACATCGCAGCCATGCAGGTGATCGCGTACGCTGGGCGGCATGTAGCCCAAGTCGGTCGCGATCCCGATCTTGGTACCTTCGGCGCGGAAGGTGAAGCCCACCGGGTCAGCGGCATCATGCGGAATGGTAAAAGGCGTGACTGTGATGTCGCCAATCTGAAACGACCGCCCGGAGGAAAAAAGTTCCAGCTTCGCCATCTGCGGCAACTCGCCCGCGTCATCGCGCGATGCGCGCGCCCACGACTGGTGCGTGGCCCCGGTCATGAAAACCGGCACATCAAGTTTTTTAGCCAGCACCGCCAGGCCGTAAACATGGTCCGAATGTTCGTGAGTGATCAGGATCGCGGAAATTTCCCGCGGATTCCGGCCCAGCGATTTCAGCCTCTTGAAAGTCTCGCGGCAGGAAATTCCGGCGTCGACCAGAATGCAGGCGCACGAGCTTTCGACCAGCGCGCTATTTCCCCGGCTGCCACTGGCCAGCACCGAAACCGAAACACTCATGCTCGCAGCATACATTCATCTTCTGTGGAAACGGGAGTAACTTCCTGGTTAGCCGCTACCTTTGAGTGAATTCAAATGCATGCCACGGATTCCACGGATTAACGCAGATACGACAATCCCGGCAGGTCAGGACAGCCGAGGGCGGCTGTCCACCACCTGCCGCTAGAATGCGGGTTAGCGATTTTGTAAACATGGGTCCTTATCCGTGCTGATCTGCGAAAATCTATGGGGAATTTATTTGCGCGCCAATTCATCCACGCCCAGCCGTGCCAGCGCGCCGCTGTAGCATCCAGCGGTTCCGGTCAGAAAACCCAATCCTGATTCCCAAATTTGTGCGCGATAAGGCTTCCATCCCAGGAATAAATAAGTGGCCAACTGCAGCAGCGGCACAAATGCGCCCACAATCAAAATCCAGCGCCAAGCGTGCCGCGGACGCATGAATCCAAGCGCCAGTGTCGAAATCAACACGAACAGCGTAGTCACCAAAACGTCGCCCACAGTTACGTTGAGGATGCCGGCAGAAATTCCCAGCAGAATGGCAAGAACGTAGATGAGAGGATCAGATTTCGGCATCACGGATACTTATAAAATCCCCGGCCGGATTTTTTGCCCAGCCAGCCAGCGTCCACCATCTTCACCAGCAGCGGGCATGGGCGGTATTTAGGATCACCCAGTCCGTTGTGCAGCACCCGCATGATGTCGAGGCAGACATCGAGGCCGATGAAATCAGCCAGCGTAAGCGGGCCCATGGGATGGTTCATCCCCAGCTTGAAAACTTCGTCAACGGCTTCGGGCGTGGCCACCCCTTCCATCACCGTGTACATGGCTTCGTTCAGCAGCGGCATCAGCACGCGGTTCGAAACGAAGCCGGGAGCGTCGTTCACTTCAACCGGCGTTTTCTCGAGCTTCGCCGCCAACGCGCGCACAGCCTGAAAAGTTTCGTCTGAAGTTGCCAGTCCGCGAACGATCTCGACCAATTTCATCACCGGCACCGGATTGAAGAAATGCATGCCGATAACTTTTTGCGGCCGCTTGGTGACCGCCGCCAGCTTGGTGATTGAGATCGAAGAAGTATTGGAAGCGAGAATTACTTGGGGACGGCAGATGCGGTCGAGATCGCCAAATAGTTCAGATTTAATTTCCAGCTTCTCGGAAGCCGCCTCGACGATGAAGTCGCACGCGGTCAGCCGGGAGCGGTCCACTGTCCCTTCAATTCGCTGCAGAGTCTCGGATTTTTGTGCTTCGGTGATTTTGTTCTTCGTAAGTTCGCGATCGAGATTCTTGGTAATGGTCGCAACTCCACGATCCAAAAATTTCTGTTCGACGTCGCACAAAATCACTTGATATCCGCTTCGCGCAAACACATGCGCAATCCCATTGCCCATGGTGCCTGCACCGATCACTCCTACTTGCTCGATTGCCATTGTGTGTTCCTGAAGTAAAACTCGGAAGTGAAACTCAAAAGTCTAACACTGGAAAAAGTCTTCATGCGCGAAACTTGCGGACTGGGGGCGGGTTTCCAGGGATGGGCGCAATTGAAGGCGGCGATACGGCGACGTTTCTGGCCCGGGCGCCCACAGGAGGAACTTATGAGAACCAGTTTCACGACGTTAGCCATGATCGCTACCGTGCTCGCGGGCACGGCGGGAATTGCCGCCGCTCAGGACGGCCGTTACTACGACCACGACGATGACCGCTACCAGAATCGGCCTTACGATAGCGACGATTATCGTTACGAGAATCGCTCCTATGATCGTGACGACAATCGCTACGAAAATCGCGACTATGGGCGCGACAGCTTCCGTTATGGCATGCATGAAGCCCGCGAGTTTGGCGCCCGCGATGGCGCATCGGTTGCGCGGCAGGACCTGTGGAGCCGCAAGCCCTTCAATCCAAATCCACGCGGCCGCTTCGATGATGCCGATAACGGCTACCGGCGGGAGTTTGGCAGCAAGCATGAGTACCGCGAGCGCTACATTCAGGCTTATCGTCAGGCGTACCGGCGCAGCTTTCGCCGCAACGATCGTTATTAACTTCAACAACAGTAGATAGGTCGAGCACGCTGGCACCTTTCGCTGGAAGGTGGTGTTTGAGCACCACGGCGGAAAATGGCTGGTGGTGCATGAGCATATCTCCGCGCCTCTACAGTAATTTATTCGCCACTCAATAGGCGCGGATAAAAAAATAAGTTGTCATGCCCGCGCCTACGGCAATCACAAACCAGCGCACCCAGGCCCGCGGCAGCCGCAGCGAGTAATGCGCCCCGAAGTAGCCGCCCAGCGCTGCGCCGACGATCATTACCAGCGCCTGCGGCCAGTAGACTGCATGCCGCAAAATAAAAATGACTACCGCGATCCCGTTAGTCGCGCTACTCAGCACGATTTTGAAAGCATTCATCTCATGTATGTCGGCCATTCCGAAAGCGGTCAACATGGCCAGAATGACGAACCCCATGCCACCGCCGAAGTAGCCTCCGTAGATAGCCACCAGAAGCTGGAAGAATGACGCCGCCAGAATTGCTCTTGCGGTCGGCTCCTGTACTACTCGCACTTTGCGTGTGAGCTTCGGGCCAAAGATGAAGAGCAGCACCGCGAAAAGCATCAGCCAGGGCAAAATTTTTAGAAAGGTTTGTCCCGGAGTGCGCAAGAGCAGGAGCGCGCCGACGATGCCTCCGGCAAGGCTTACACTCACGAGCGACCAGAGCACGTGGCGTTGCACTTTCAAGTGGTGGCGAAAGGCGCCGCCGCTGAATGTGAGCCCGGTCCAGAGCGCAACCGTGTTACTGGCATTGGCCGGCACCGCAGGCACACCGGTAAACAGCAATGCAGGAAAGGCAACAAAGCTGCCGCCGCCGGCCACGGCGTTCAGCGTGCCTCCGAGCAGGGCCGCAAAAAACAGCAGAAGAGCATTGTGTGGATTAAGGTTGGCGGGGCTCAAACCTTGAGTTGTATCAGAGGCAGAAAGGGTGCCGCAAATGTGTCGATATTGTCCGAAGTTTTCGCTTCTTACGATTCCTCGCGAACTCTGCGTTGGCTCAGCGATTTCTGCGGTTAAAAGCTTTTTGCTGGCACCATCTCTGAGACTGCTTTCGAATCGTCAACCGACGCTACAAAAAAAAGGCCGTCCGCTTGAGGCGGACGACCTGCTCGTCAGCTTTGTTTCGAATCAACTATGTTCCGTAGCTGGCGCTGCCGGGTTCGCGCTTCTGATCATTGAACTTGTCCCGCACGCGATCGCCAAATTCCTGCACCTTGTTGGTGAGGGTCCCGCGAGTCTCTTCGCCGCTGGCTGGCGCCAACAGCATTCCAACTCCGACTCCTACGCCAACCCCGATTAACAGGGCCGCCGTCGTGCTCAGGTAATGGCTGTCCTCGCCTCGGAGCGCTTCCGTTGCCCGGCCTGCCCGCCGCGACGCCTCGTCATAGGTATCTCTCGCGCGGCCGCCGATGTTTTCAAAGCTGTCGCCCGCCTTCTCTCGGAATGACTCCAGCAGGTACACGCCGGTTCCGATCAATAAGTTCCAGAGCATCTTGTCTTTACGCTGCCTCATGAATATCCTCCGCCGAATTAAGTTTTTAACCTTTGTGCTGATAAGAAGATGCTAGTTTGCGGGGCTGCGGTTGGAAGGAATTCCGGCAGCTCACAATTGAAATGACCAGCGCCGCTTTCCGGTGTGGCAAGCACACAACTTGGCCGAACATTACCTGCAAACTGTGGAAATCGTGCCCCCAGTCCACGTCAGCCACACTGTTTTCACTTTCAGTGCTCGTGGTACTATCCGGCCAGTGGCTGCCAAAGCCAATCCGGATCTTAAAGACCGTCTGGTTTCAGCCGCTCCGGTTGAGGACGATTCGTCCTTTGAGTTAAAACTCCGCCCGCAGCGCCTCGGAGAGTTTATCGGCCAGTCCAAGGTTAAAGAAAACCTGGCGGTAGCCATCGAAGCCGCCAAATCGCGCGGCGAGGCGCTGGACCACGTGCTGCTTTACGGACCTCCGGGCCTCGGCAAGACCACGTTGGCCACTATCATCGCCAACGAGCTCGGCGTTGCGTTTCAGCAGACATCCGGTCCGACGCTGCAAATCAAAGGCGACCTGACCGCCATTTTGACCAACCTGCGGGACAAGCAAGTGCTATTCATCGACGAAGTACATCGCTTGCAGCCCGCACTTGAAGAAATTCTTTACTCCGCGCTCGAAGATTACAAACTCGACATCCTGATTGGCCAAGGCCCGGCTGCCCGGACTCATACCATGGACGTGAAGCCGTTCACCTTTATCGCTGCAACTACGCGCGCCGGGTTACTTTCCGCTCCGCTACGGTCGCGCTTCGGCATCGTGCTGCGGCTGGAGTTTTATACCCACGATGAGCTGCGAATCATCATCGAGCGTTCCGCGGAAATCCTAGGTGTCGAAATCAACCGCGAAGGCGCAATCGAACTGGCCAGCCGCTCGCGTGGAACCCCGCGGATTGCGAATCGATTACTGCGCCGGGTGCGTGATTATGCGCAAGTACGCAGCGCCGGCAAGATTGATCTGCCCACTGCCCAGGCCGCGCTAAAGATGCTCGAAGTCGACCGTTACGGGTTCGATGAAGTCGATCGCCGGCTGCTGCTGGCGATCATCGAGAAGTATCAGGGCGGCCCGGTCGGGGTGAATACGCTGGCGGCGGCCCTTGCCGAAGAGCCCGACGCGATCGAAGAAATTTACGAACCGTTTCTAATTCAGATCGGCTTCCTCAATCGCACTCCTCGGGGACGTGTAGCAACGCCCTTGGCTTATGAGCATTTCGGGATCACGCCCAATCGCCGGCAGAGTTCCCTGTTCTAACGAGCAACGAAAAATCAGCGCGCGAGATGTTGTTTCGGTCTCGCGACCGACATCAGCGCCAAGTCGCTCTCCCAGAAATCGCTACGCATAGCTCCTAAGCGAGTGACGGTTAATCCGGAATTTAGTTTGTCGAAAGAACCCGACATCCCGAATTCAGCTCTCTCTCACCATGGTGAATGTCCGACCAGAGAGCATCTTCCTCCACTAACCGCGAATACCGAGGCATTGCGCGACAATTTACTTCTGATCTCTAGGAGCGTTGTAACGATCTTTCCCCAACAGCACTGCGGAATTTTTGGATAGCAATCGTAGAAGGCATTCCGAGCTTGATTCTTATTACCGCAGCGCGGATTTTTGCGCGTTCGCGTGCTCGTTAGCGTAAGTGATCAGCTCGGAAAAGCGCGGATCACTGTGAAGCATACTTAAATCGGGATCTCCTCCTATTCCTAACGCCACTCGCCGGGGAAGGCCGTGTTCGACGGATTCGCGCATAAGAGAGAATGCTTCGTCGAAACGGCCACGTTTCGCCACTACTGTGGCCAGGTTATAAACCGTCACTGCGGTTTCCGGTTGATCTGGGCCGAGGACGCGGCGCTCGAGGTCGAGCACCTGACGAAGCAGTTTTTCTGCCTCGTCTTCCATTCCCATCGTTGCCTTGATGTTCGCCTCATTCATCATGTAATGAATGCTGGTCAAGTTTTCCGGGCCTGAAATTCGCAGTCTCGTTTGCAAAGCCTGATGTTCAAATTCCTCGGCTTCGGCCGCCCGTCCTTCATGAAGCAGCGTGGTTGCAAGGTTGTCCATGGAGGCAAGGGTCGGGGTTGCCTCAGATCCAAGCACCCGCTTTTGCACCTGAAGTACTTCACGTTGCAGTTTCTCCGATTCCGCCGAATGACCTTCTTCGTCCAGCGTGGTCGCCAGATCGCCCATGGTCCCGACAGTTTCCGCGTTCTGCGGGCCAAGCAAGTGTCGCTCGATATCGACCAACCGGCGCTGCTGGGTCTCGGCTTCGCCGAGCCGCCCCTCCTGAAACAGAGTCCATGCTAGGCGTTGTGTAGTCCTTAGATTGTCGGCGCCCTCTGCCTCGCCAGCAGCATCCGCCGCTTGAATACTTTGTTCGAACAGCGACTGCGCGCGCGAGTACACTCCCAGGTTCAAATAAGCCATTCCCATGGTGTACATCATGCGAGCTTGGAGATCGGGATCCTTAGACAGCCCCGTGTTGACGTCTGCAGAAGCTTTGTCGAGAACCTGGCGCGCAGTTACCGTACTGCCGACTTGTTCCCCGGGGTTGGCGACTCGGAAAATTCCCGTCATGAATTGAGCAATCCGGTCGGCCCGATCACGCTCGCGCGTGGTTTTGCGCAGCTGAATGGTTTGCGCTATGCCAAACATGACCAGCAGCACCGCGAGCACGGTGGCTACTGCAACGCCGATGCGATGTCGGTGAGCATATTTGCCAAGCCGATACAACATGCCGGCCGGACGCGCATTGACCGGTTCATAACGCAGGTAGCGGGCGATATCGTCTGCGAGTTCGGATGGCGTACCGTATCGGCGTGCGCGATCTTTTTCGATCGCCTTCATCGTGATCCAATCAAGATCGCCCTTCAACTGTCCGGCAAGCTGTTTTGGATCTGCGCCGCGCGCTTCGGCTGCGGCTGACGATGCGTCCCGGTCTGAACTGACCCTCGTGCTCGGCTGCCGAGGTTCTTGCTGCCGCAATACGCTCAGCACTTCATGGATTGGTTTCTTGTTCAATGCTCTGGGATCAAATGGAGTGTCTCCGCTCAACAACACGTAGAGAACAACGCCCAGCGAATACACGTCTGCGCGTGTATCCACGTCTGGAGTGGAAGGGTCGCATTGTTCCGGGCTCATGTAGCCCGGTGTTCCCAGAAAACTGCCGACTCTCGTCTGAATCGGCTCTGAGTTCGTTCCGGGATGGATCGCTTTCGCCAGGCCAAAGTCGATGATTCGGGGGACTGGCTTGCCATCTACCTCTGCAACCAGAATGTTTGCCGGCTTGAGATCGCGATGAATGATCGCCTTCTGGTGTGCATGCTGTACCCCTTCGCAGACAGTTATGAACAACTTCAGGCGTTCACGAATTTCCAGTTTCTTCTGGTCGCAGTATTTCGTAATCGGAATACCGGGCACGTATTCCATCACGAAATATGGCTGGCCTTCTGCAGTTGCGCCGGCGTCGAACACCTTCGCGATCGAAGGATGGTCCATCACCGCCAGTGATTGCCGCTCGGCTTGAAAGCGGTGAAGCAGCGTGTCGTCGTACGTTCCCCAGCGAATCAGCTTCAGGGCGACCCGGCGGTGGAGAGGAGCAGCCTGCTCGGCGAGCCATACCTGGCCCATGCCGCCCTCGCCAATTCTTCCCAGCAATTGATAGGGCCCAATCGAACGAGGTTTCAGCTGCTCCGCAGGCGGAATGTTCCACGCACTCTCTGGAAGCTGAGTTCTGGCATCGTGTGCCTCGAGCAGAGACTCAATCTCTTGTCGCAGCCTAATGTCCTCGCCGCAGGCTTCCTGCAGGAACGCAGAACGCTCCGCGGGCTCGCGTTCCAGCGCGGCGCCGAACAGCTCCTTAATCCTTGTCCACTGTGCTTTGGTTTCCACTCTCTCCTCTTTTGATCTGTCGCGACAACCATGCTCGCGCCATGCTCCAGTCTCGTTTTACGGTCGCTGGCGAAACCCCTATGAGCGCTGCCGTTTCCTCGACCGTGAGCCCCGCGAAGAACCGCAGTTCAACGATCCGGCATTGCTGTGGGTCCCTTTCCGTCAGGTGGTTCAATGCGTCGTCAAGGGCGATTACATCGAAATCCTGCTTCTGCATCGGTTCGAAGTCATCCTCAAGTCGTATGGTGCACTCCGCTCCGCGCTTGGCGGCGCGGTATCGGCGGGCGTAGTCAACCAGGATCTGGCGCATAAGGGTCGCGGCGAGAGCGACAAAATGGTTGCGGTTCTCGGTTTGAAATGGTCCCTGTTCCACGAGACGCAAGTATGCCTCGTGTATCAGCGCTGTGGTCTGAAGGGTGTGGTCAGAACGTTCGCTGCGCAAATACCGGTGTGCCAGATCGTGCAGCTCGTTATAAACCAAGGGCACTAGAGCTTCCAGCGCCCGTCGGTCCCCAGCATTCCACTTGGCAAGCAACTCATGAATCGGTTCGGACGACAACTGCGGCACTGCCTCCTCCCACCCTCCGCGGTCGCTGGAAACGATAGCCGCCCGCAAAAGGCAAGTCAACCGGAAATGCGTCTCAGTGTCGGCGCTAAGAAAAATGAGCTCGTTTGTCCCGGCATTTCGCTTTTACCTGTAGACGGGAATTGCGGTCGCCGCATTTCGCCGGCAAATTCCTGGGCTTTCAGGGGAGGAAGCATGTCCTATAGGAAATCTGGTGTCCGGCTCACTCAGTATGTGGGCCAATGGGCAACTCGAGCGGTGCTGATTCGCAAACGAACTGCGCTGGTTGCTCTCGGCGCAATGATTTTCGCAACAGGAACCGCTATTGCCGACATTTATCTTCCCAATCTATTTCCGTTCCTGAATCCCACCGGCTTTTCTGCCACTCACAGCAATGCCGGGAGGGTAAATCTGAGCGGAGCTTTCTTTCAGAGCCTGGGCACGAACGGAAGAACTTGCGGAACCTGCCATCAGCCGAGCGATGCTTTTGGACTCAGCGCAACCAACGCTCAGTTGCGCTTCTTTGTAAGCCGCGGCAGAGATCCCTTGTTTGCGCAGTTCGACGGCTCAACTTGCCCGACCGGTCCGATCAATAATTCTCTTGTCCTAAAAAGCGGGCTGATCCGCGTCGGGCTGACTTTGCCGACGACCGGGGTGCAATATACCATCACTGCTGTCGAGGACCCCTATGGCTGTGCAATTACGTCAGATTCTCTAGGGCAAGAGACAGTTTCGGTGTATCGGCGTCCCTTGCCGAGCACAAATCTTCGGTTCCTGAGCACGTTGATGTTTGACGGGCGCGAATCGATTACCTTCCCGCTTAACAATTCGCAGACTTTTGCCACCAATCTCAACGCGGACCTCACCCAGCAGGCAATTGACGCCACCCTCGGCCATGCGCAAGCCGCGCAAACGCCGACGCCTGCTGAGCTTAAGGACATCGTGAACTTCGAAATGTCGCTGAGTTCCGCTCAGATCGCCGATTTCCGGGCCGGCGACCTCACACGAGGTGCAAATGGCGGGCCGAAGTTTATTTCAGCTCAGGAGTACTACCCGGGAATGAATGATTCGCTGGGTGCCGATCCGGAAGGAAATGCGTTCACTCCAAGCGTTTTCTCACTTTTCTCTTCATTCCAGAATTCGCAAAATCCGCAACAGGCGTCAATCGCCCGCGGCGAACAGATTTTCAACTCTCAGCCGCTCACCATCAGCGATGTTCCGGGCCTCGTAACTGGCAGCCAGACGATTATGGGTACCTGCACCACCTGCCACGATACGTTCAATGTTGGAGATCATTCCCTCCCCTTGCCGCTCGATATCGGCACGAGCCACGCATCGGATTACGAAAGCGACACGAACATTTCCGGCGCCCTTCAACAATTGCAATCCGCTCCGAAACTTCCAGTATTTGAACTAGTGTGTACGCAGGGGCCGCTTGCCGGAAATGTCTACCACACATCTGACCCGGGGAAAGCGTTGATCACCGGCCAGTGTAGCGATATCGGCCGTGGGAAAGGGCCAACTCTCCGAGGTCTCGCAGCCCGCGCGCCGTATTTCCACAACGGAGTTGCGGGCAGCCTTCAGCAGTTGGTGAATTTCTACGACCAGCGTTTCCAGATTGGCCTGACCCAGCAGCAGATGAAGGACCTGGTCAACTTCCTGCAAAGCTTGTAGCGCTCTCGCGCAATACCGTGAGGTGTTACGATTTGCCAGCCTAAGGGAGTCGACCGCTTTACGCAAGCGCACAGATTCCATTTCGTTCAACCCCGAGCACCGAGCTCTGTCGCCAAGTGGACAAAAATTGCTATAACGTGATGGTTCGAGACTGTACCAAGGCGCTGCTTGCGAATCGGACTGGGAAGCCGCGATGTTGAAGGTAATTCGTTTTTCGCCTGCGAGGCAGGCACATATCGAACAGTACCGCGCTAATGGCGACGCGGCCACCGGGTTTTGAGTGCATTGCGCCTAATTTAATGAACCAATGCGCCGCTGCGCTCCGATCTTGCCCTGACGATGGCGACGCACGAAGAAGAACTCGTTCCAATTCTGTTCCGATATGACAATGATGCTGTCCGGCATCTCAGAGGCATGTAGCTGCATCACAGAACTGCACGCAGTCAACGTTTCGATGCCCCCGATGCCCGAGTTACCGAAAGTTGATCCGAAAATAGCTCACTGTGCAAGTGCGTTAGTCACTGCCACGGAAGGCGCGATTCCCTCCAGTTCAGCGGCCCAAAACACGGTTGCGTCGACCAGTAGGTTTGAAATCGCATCGCCCTTTGCGGGCTTCGCCGGTCGCTCCTTTTTGCGCGTGTGCTTGCTGGCTGAGATTTTTGACTCATGGATTCGGGCCAGACAAGAGTCGTCGCGCCAGCAGGCACAGTACGGAGCCGAGCGCTCCAATTGGCTGGTGGCGGGTTGGTTCCGGTCCTCAATTGGAGCGGTTTCCTGCAACCTGGCTGCCGCTTCGCTAGTCGCGATCTTCTGGGCAAGCCCCCGTCGTTCCTTGGTTCCTCTTATCTTCCTCTTTGTCGTTTCTTACGTCGCCCTGCGATTTGGGCACATTGCCGCCCTAATTGGGACCATCGGGGCGGCATTTCTCTTTGCATCGGTTCTGTTTGAACCCCGGCCAAGCCTTGCGATGAGCAATCCCATCGAAAGGGATCTCTTGTATTCGATGGTCATCGTTGGCATCTGCGCCTCCGAGATTCTCGGTCGCCGTAGAACTCCCATAGTTTACAAGCCCTGGTGAAGTGATGCACCGATGTTCCCCCCCTTTTTAGATTAGAGAGGCCGGTCTTTAATAGGGCTGTCTCGCATACGGTGTGTGCAACTCTCGAAAATTCAAAAACTTAACCCTGGTTTAACATTGCGCAACATCTAACTGAAATATGAGCCAATTGTCTATAGTCAAGCGAATTCACATCTTGTGGATCGCCCTGTGCGAGACCTGGAAACTTGCCGTAATGGCCACTATGCCCATCACGGAAAGGGAGAAATACGCGCAGAGTCACGTCTTGAAACACCTGAAGCAGCAGACGCTAGCTGCGTCACTTGAGTTGAGCGCTGGCGGCAGGCCTTATCACTGCACTAATGCCATTGTGGATGCGGCTATCCAGGCTAGAATCCCAGAGTATCAACAGCGTTAGGTTGCCCCGGCAGTATTCAGCGATTGCCAGCGGAGCGATAAGATTCGCGCGTAAACCGATCAAAATGCGGCTTGGCAAAGAAATCTTCTAGGCTTGTTCTGTAGTTCCCACTGTGAGCAATCGTTGTTTCTGATTGGTGATAGATCGCCATTTCACTCATCGAAACCGAAAAAGGCGAAGAAATAGCGCACACTTGTGACAACGCCTGTGGCTGTTGAAAAACTCACTTTTCGCTTCAAACGGCCAAAATCTGGGGGATAGAAAATGTCCTGCGATTCGAGAAGATCGCTTATACCGCATCCTGACGCAATTTCTTTTTTGCGAATTTAGCGAGAAAGAGTTTTTCAACAGCCACGCCTGTTTATTTCAACAATGAATCGGGCGCTATGGAAATTGTGGCCGCCCATGCTCATGCAGTCGGATTTGGTGGTGTTCCGGAACTTCTTCCGAGCAGGGAGTGGTTTTTGTATATCGTATGCGGTATATGTTCGATGTAGACAGTCCAACGGTCGGCATCAGTCGTAACTTGCTCTAGTCCCTCTCTCGCCTGTAAGGTTGACACGCAAGACCCCAGATTGTCGAGCCGCCTCTAAACAGGCGGCTTTTTTATGCCTCGTAATAAATTCCATTATAGTTGGCGAAAAATCGCGATCACACTCATTGACACGGATTTTGGAGAACGAAAAGCACAACCTTGTGTGTCGCCTGATATCGACAGTTACAACCCATTTGGTCACTGCGGCGGCCGTATCAGCGCGGAGCCACTGAAGTTCGCAGGCAAGATTTCAATATTCATGACCCTCAAAATGGTATTTCCTCGATTGTAGGCACGATGCGTCATATCGCCCGGCTCGAAGAAAGCGTCACCGGCTTTATAAACCGTCGTCTTATCGCCTTTTACATATGTGAACTCGCCGGCCATTATCACCCGGACGCCTGGCCCAGCGTGATGATGGTCGCCAACGTATCCACCGGGTTGGTACGTGACTTCGGAAACGCGGAATTTGTACCTGCCATTCAGATCGGTAACATGTCCCGAGATAACCTGCTCAAAACGTACTACCGGCTGCACGTCCTTTGTTTCAACAAGAGTGGTGTTCTGTGCCAACGCGACCAGCATACAAAACGGGGTTGCCACAGCCAAAATACCTTTCCCATTCATAGCGCCTCCTCAATGTTGGTTACGTCCGCATCGCGACGACAGATGCTACGTTATTTTGAGGGACCGCCACAACCATCAATTGGCGATAAATCGCAATATCACTCATTGACGTTTACCGTTCGACAATTCTTCGGGATTGGCAGGATAACGTCGGCTAACGAGTTCGCGCCATGACTTCACGCGCTCCTCGGGAATGTCTCATTTTGAAGTAGGCGAATTTGAACCCGCTTAATGGCTTCCAGCAGCATCTTTGGCGGTTCGGTGTCGAGGATGGTTTCTGCGGGTTTGAACGTAAGCTCGTTGCCTTGTTGCACGATAGCGATGATCGGGCAATCGGGGCAGTATCGCTCAATTAGGCTCACCAGTTCTTGGATGGTTTCTTTGCTGAGCGTGTAGCTTAGCAGTATGGCATCGTATCCACCGGCGTGGACGGCGGAATCTGCCTCTTGCTTACTTTCGGGGAAAACAACATGAATGCCGTAGGACTGTAGAAACTCTGCGCGATAGTGACCGAGTTCCAATTGCCTTCCAAGCATCAGGATTGTCATGGTCGAACCACTTCTATTCTACTGCCACGGTCAACTTGGGCGACTAGGACGAATATCCTCTGAATCGGCCCCGAGAAGAAACAGCATCAGCACCAGCGCCAAAAAGAGGGAACGTGGTGAGCACTGTTCCAGTACGCGATCCTGCCAACTGTGATCAAAATAATTGAACGATTTCAAGGGTTTATACCGCATCGGCTAAATGGTGAAAATCTCCATTAGACTCATTGACCCCAATTTAGCGAAAAACCTGCCGCTATCGATCTCCCACTGCCATAGCTGACCGGCCTGTTTTCTGGTATTGCAGGCCGCGACGGCTGACATACGAAGCACTCGCCTTAGTACAATTCCTCCATGATCGCCCATCTTCGCGGAAAGCTCATTGCGCGCCATCCCAACCAGGTGATCGTTGACGCCATGGGCGTCGGTTACGACGTGACTATTTCTGTGCCGACTTTTTCCGAGTTGCCGCCGGCCGGCGGCGAAGTTGCTCTGCACATTCACACTCACGTTCGCGAAGATCAGATTGCGCTATACGGGTTTCTGCGGCCGGAAGAAAAACATCTCTTTGAAAAGCTCATCAGCGTCAGCGGCATTGGGCCGAAGCTGGCGATCACTATCCTAAGCGGCATGCCCACCGACGAGATGACCTCAGCCATTCGCGGCAACGATGTTGCTCGGCTCACAAAAATCCCCGGTATCGGCCGCAAAACCGCCGAGCGCATGGTGCTTGAGTTGCGCGACAAGCTGCCGCCGGTTGGGACTGACCAAGTGCACGTGGTTCCATCGCTGAGTGCAGTGCAGGAAGATGTTCTATCGGCCTTGATGAATCTGGGATACCAGCGAGCTACGGCCGAGAAGGCGCTAAGCACGGTTGAAAAGAACGCTTCTTTCGACGCCATGTTCCGTGCCGCGCTGGCGGCGATGTCGAAGTAAGCTGTTGCCGTAATCGACCGCTCGCACTTGTTCAAATCCTTCTGTGAACCTCTGTGAAACCTCGGTGCCCTCTGTGGTTAAAGTTTTTTCTGGACAGAACCAGCAACTTAGGATTTAATCCTGCGCATGCAAACCCTGGGCTTGGCGGATTCCGGCGAGCGCAGCGACAGTCGGCTCAAGAGTCTCTTTTGGCCATCAGTCCAAAGCGGCGCCGATGTCGATTACCTGGGCACTCAGGGATATTGGATTTGCACATTCATCGCCGCTATCTCGTTTGGTTTTTCCTTGCTGCAGGGAAGACCTTTTCTGGCCATTACCCTTCTGCTGTTTTTCTATTTCGGGGGCGCCGGTGTCCGGCAGCGCGATCCGTTAGCCGCAGGCATGGTTTTTCTCTTCTACGCGGTGGATACGGTGACCACGGTGTTCTTCATGGTCTTCGCATCCCCTTGGGGAATGATCGTTTTCAGGATCTTCGTGACCGCGCTACTGCTCTCTAACATTCGCGCGACCTGGATCGCTTCCAAGTGGAAGGCAGACTCCGAAGTGGGTGCGCTGCCACCGCGCTTTAATGAAACCTGGTCAGATAAGTTCGCCGATCAGCTTCCCGCCATCTTGTGGCCGAAGGCGCGAATCGCTTATTACATCTTCGGCGCGTGTGTCCTGACGTTGGTTTCGATCGGGTTGGCGAGCCTGCTGGCAAAATTAGTGATTCACGCGATGGCCTAATACCCGCGAATCATTTTCCAATACAAAACCTGCTGAAGATCAAATTAAGAATGTCGTCGTTCGTAGTCGCTCCCGTGATTTCATCCAGGGGACGCAATGCGCTGTAAAGATCCAGCAACAGCATTTCATGCGGAATTTTGTTCTGCACGGCGGCCTCTGCGCGGTCGAGGCCCGTGAGCGAATCGCCCACCAGTGACTGGTGGCGCGCATTAGTGAGAAACCCAGATTCAGCGCTGGATGCCGAGTCTCCGGTCACGTGATGCAGAATCGCAGCGCGCAATTCAGCTATACCTTCCCCAGTGAGTGCGGAGGTACGAAGCCGGACAGGAGTGTGCGACCTACACGGATTCTGCAGGTCCACTTTGTTGGTGACCACGATTGCGGCGCGTTGTTCGACTTGCGCCAACAGCGGTCTGTCATCATCACTCGCAGGCTGCGATCCATCGAGCACCACTAAAACCAGGTCCGCGTCGGCCAAGGCCTCCATGGATTTTTTAATTCCAAGGCCTTCGGCTTCGTCTAGAGCTCGACGAATTCCCGCTGTATCCACGAGTTTCACCGGGATACCGCCTATGGCAACCGTTTCCGTCACCAGATCGCGGGTGGTGCCCGGCGTTGCCGTAACGATCGCGCGCTCGCGTTCGACTAGACGATTGAACAAGCTTGATTTGCCGACATTAGGGCGCCCGACGATTGCCAGCGTTAACCCTTCGTGAACCAGCTTTCCATACGCAAAAGATCGCGCAAGTTCTTCGAGCGGCGCCCGCACTTCCGCAATGTGCTGCAGAATGTGCTGACCCGCCATCACCGAAACGTCGTCTTCCGCGAAATCAATTCCCGCTTCAAGTACCGCAATTAGCTCGACCAATTTTTGTTTGATCGGCTGCAGCCGTCGCGAGAGCCCGCCTTCCAGTTGCTGCGCTGCGACTTTCGCCTGATACAAAGTTTGCGACTCGATCAGGTCGCGCACCGCCTCGGCCTGGGTGAGATCGATGCGGCCATTCAAAAACGCCCGCATGGTGAACTCCCCCGGTTCGGCCAGCCGCGCCCCGCGTGCCAATGCCAGTTCAACGATGTGCCGCAGCACAACCGGCGCACCGTGCGCCGAAATCTCGACGATGTCATCGGTAGTGTAAGACTGAGGCTTCGCGAAATAAGTCACGACAACTTCGTCGATCCGATGCTCGTGTGGCGCGGACACTCCTGTCCGCGAAAGCGGCGCCTCTGCGGCTTGGTCGTTAACCGTACCGGAGCTTCCCGAAGGTCGGACAAAGCCTGCCCTGAGCTTGCCGAAGGCAGTGTCCGGCCCACACGGCTCGATCAGTTCCCCGAAAACTGCCCGCCCCGCTTCCAACTCATGCTTGAGCCGCAGCATCGGCAGTGCGATGGCTCGCGCTTCCGGCCCTGCAAGCCGCACGACGCCAATTCCTCCCCGCCCCGGAGGTGTGGCGATGGCAACAATGGTGTCGTCGAGATTCACGAGGGTAAATTGTATTTGAGTGGCACAGGCGAGACGCCGTCTTTCCATACCCGGAGGCAATCGGGATCGATTGGTGAATTTTCCCCTCCCTCAGTACAATCAACTCTTCCGCTTATGGCTGACGTCCGCCGAGGTCTGATCATGGTCAACACCGGGCCGGGCAAAGGTAAGACGACTGCCGCCATGGGCACGGCTTTGCGCGCCGTCGGCAACGGCATGCGGGTGCTGATGCTGCAATTCCTGAAGGGCTCGTGGCACTATGGCGAGCTTGATGCGGTGCAGGCTTTCGGCGACAAGTTCATCATGAAGCAGATGGGCCGCGGCTTCGTGAAAGTCGGCGCGGAGAAGCCCGATCCCGAAGACGTGCGCATGGTTGAAGAAGCGTGGGCTGAGGGCGAGCGGGCAATCCAATCCGGCGACTGGGATTTAGTAATTCTCGACGAGATCAATTACGCCATCAGTTATGGCATGCTTGATCCGGCGAAGGTGGCCGCCGTTTTGCAGCAAAAGCCGGAGATGGTGCATGTTATCTTGACGGGACGCAACGCGCATCCGACGATTGTCGAACTTGCCGACACCGTCACCGAAATGCGCCAGGTAAAGCACGCCTACGAAAAGGGAGTGATCGCGCAGAGAGGAATCGAATATTAGTCGTTAGCCATTCGTCGTTAGTCTTTTTCGAGGGGCCGACGACCAGCGACCGACGACCAACGACGATTATGGCTTGGTTCAAAAGACAACCCGTCGAACTGGATTCATCCGGCGAAAAGAAAATTCGCACCGAAGGCCTGTGGGTAAAGTGTGAAGGCTGCCGGCAGATTATCTGGAAGAAAGATCTGGAAGACAACCTGAACGTTTGCCCGAAGTGCGGCAAGCATTTTCGCATCGACGCCCGCACTCGTCTCGCAAATCTCTTCGACAACGGCGACTACGAAACTTTCAGCGACAACCTGAGTTCCACCGATCCCCTCAAATTCGTTGACCTCAAGCCTTATTTGGAGCGGCTCAAGCGCGCGCAGGAAGATACTGGCCTGAGCGATGCCGTCATCAACAGCCGCGGCAAGCTGAATGGGCGGCCGATCATCATCAGCGCCATGGAATACAGCTTCATCGGCGGCAGCATGGGATCGGTGGTCGGCGAAGTGATAACTCGCGCCGTAGAGCTGGCGCTCGAAAGCAAGGAGCCGCTAATCATTATTTCCGCCTCCGGCGGTGCGCGCATGATGGAAGGCGTGCTCAGCCTGATGCAGCTGGCAAAAATTTCCGCTGCGCTGGCCAAGCTTGACGAAGCTCGCGTGCCATACATTTCTGTTCTAACCGACCCCACCACCGGCGGCGTGACCGCGTCCTTCGCCATGCTCGGCGATCTCAACATCGCTGAACCCGGCGCGCTGATTGGCTTTGCCGGTCCCCGCGTGATCGAACAAACCATTCGCCAAAAACTGCCGCCGGGATTTCAACGCAGCGAATTCCTCCTCGAACACGGCATGCTCGACGCCGTCGTCCACCGCAAAGAGATGAAGGCCTACATCGCGCGCGCGTTGGAGTTTATGACACCGGCGGCCAGCCAGCAGTCTTCAGCCGCCAGTTAGGTCGTCGGCCATCGGTCGTCGGTCTTCGGCTTTAGCCTTTTGAGGACCACCACCGTCATCCCAAAACAAGAACCCCGAAGCTGATAACCTAATGTTGGCCGAAGGCCGACGACCGACGACGGTTTTGGCCGCCAACGACCAACGACGCACGACCCACGACAGGTTATGCCTGCTTCTTACCAAACCGCCCTTGCCCGCATGTACGCTCTCGGACACGAGCTCGCGGACACGCCTTCGCACAAGTTTGATCTGACACATATGCGCGTGCTGCTCAATGCGCTCGATCATCCTGAGCGGCGTTTTCCGAGCGTTCTGATCGCGGGCACCAACGGCAAAGGTTCGACGGCGGCAACGCTAGCGTCCATTTTGCAGGCTTCCGGTTTGCGAACCGGGCTGTACACTTCGCCCCATCTCGTACGCATCAATGAGCGCATCTGCATTAACGGCGAAAATATCGATGACGAAAAATTTGCGCTGGTCCACGATATGGTCGAGCGTACCGCCGAACGCCTGATCGAGGATGGCGAACTGCCCTGGCATCCCAGTTTTTTTGAAATGCTGACCGCCATGGCATTCGAACACTTCGCCACCAGCAAGCTGAACATCGCGGTGCTCGAAGTCGGTATGGGCGGACGTCTCGACGCGACCAATGTTGTGGATCCGCGGGTCAGCGTGATCACCGACATTTCCCTCGACCATGAAAAGTTTCTGGGAAACACGATTGCGGAAATTGCGCGCGAGAAGGCTGGCATTATCCGACCGCGAGGTGTCGTAGTTACTCTGCCCCAGACCCCGGCCGCCAACGATGTCATCGGCAATGCCATTCTCGATCAGAACGCCACTGCGGTGAGCGCGGCGCCCTATGTGCCGCCGGTATCGCCAGCAGCCCCGAGTTATGCGCCGACAAACACCGGTGACCCGAGGATTCTGTCGCGCTACCCGCTTCAGCTTCCAGGTAAGCAGATTCTCGTCGAGACCTCGCTGATCGGGCGCCATCAACTTCGCAACATCGCTCTTGCGATAGGGGCCGCAGAAGAATTGAGCAAGCAGGGATTTCCCGTCACAGCCGAATCCATCGAGCAGGGAATTCGCGAAACCCGCTGGCCGGGCCGCTTCCAGGTGATCCCCGCGACCGCTTCAGCTCCCGAGTATGTTTTCGATGTGGCGCACAATCCTGCAGGAGCCTGGGCGCTGCGCTCCACGCTCTCGAATTCTTACGAAGACCGCCGCCTGATTTTTATTTTTGGTGCCATGCGCGACAAAGCCATTGCCGAAATGTGCGAGATTCTTTTTCCATTGGCCGAACGCGTTATCGCGACGCAAGCCGACAATCCTCGCTCGGCCACGCCGCAAGAAATCACTCAAGCAGCCCAGCGAACTCACGCAGAAATTGAACCTTCGCCGGACGTCCCCTCGGCGTTAGCCCGCGCGAAAGAGATCGCAGGAACAGACGGCATCATCGTCATAACCGGGTCCATCTATGTAGTGGGTGAAGCCATACGCGCCCTGGGAGTTCCCGCCGATGGAAGATAAGACCGTGTGGAGCGGGCGCCCTCGCCCGCTGGACGGCGAAGCCGGAGTATCGCAATTGCCGGAAGCAGAACGTGACCACGCACCCCATCCCGCAAATCGCAAATACGGCCTACTCAGCCACCTTCGTTCCTACTTTGTTTACGATCCCCTGATCTGGCTCTACACGGTAGTGTTCGGCATCACTTCCATCCCCTTCGGATTTTTCGACAATAGAGGAACCATCCTGCACGCCTTCGCCCGCAACTGGTCAAAGCTGATCATGAAGACGATTTTTTCGCCAGTGCGCATTACCGGCCTGGAAAAGATCGATACCTCCCGGACCTATGTTTACGCGGTGAACCATGCCTCCGCGCTCGATATTCCGGTTCTCTATGCCTCGCTGCCTTTTCAGTTCCGCATCGTGCACAAAAAAGAATTGCTGGCTTACCCGGTTATTGGCTGGCACCTGAAGCGGTCGGGGCAGGTTTGCGTGGACCAGCAGAATCCCTCGCACTCCGTCGGGCAAATCAAATCTGCCGTGCGCACCCTCAAAAACGGAATGCCGCTGGTAATTTTCCCTGAAGGCGGCCGCACCGCCGACGGCCACATTCAGCCATTTCTTGCCGGAGCATTTTTTATGGCCATCAAGGCCAACGTCGACATCGTTCCCATCGCGCTCATAGGCACCTACGAACTCCTGCCCATGGATACCTTCCACATCAAGAGCCGCCCGCTGGAGATGCGCGTGGGCAACCCCATCCCCACCAGCGGATTGACGCTGCGCAATCTGGAAGCTCTTTCGGCGAGAGTTCGGCAGGAAGTTCAAGAGTTGTACGACGGCCCCGCACAAGTATCGCCGCTAAAAACGAATGACAGCATCAATGCTTAGTTCGAACCTCGGCCGCCAGGTGTTTGGCGCAGCCACCCTAGCGTCCGGCGTTGTAACGCTAATCTGGCGCAACCCAGGTAACGGGCATCCGCTGCATTACGTTGTTCTTGCCATAGCCGTAGCTCAAGTCATCGGGGGCGCGGTCATTCAATTTCGCCAGGCCGCAAAATTGGGCGCATTCGTTCTTAGCGCTGCTTATCTTGTCTCTTCCTTACTGTGCGTGCCGCAAATCGTCACCGCCCCGCAGGTCTACAACAGCTGGGGCAACTTCTTCGAGCAGTTTTCTCTATTCACTGGAGCGGCGCTGGTTTACGCGAGTTTGTCATCAGTATGGTCAGCCGCAACATTGAATCGGATCGGCCGGATTCTTCTCGGCATCTGCACCGTGTCCTTTGCCCTAGAACAGGCGTTTTACCTCAACCCGACCGCCACTCTTGTGCCCAAATGGATTCCGCCAGGTCAGATGTTCTGGGCAATCGCGACAACGGTTCTATTCGCACTCGCGGCGTTGGCTCTGCTCGCGAATCAAAAGCCGCTTCTCGCGACTCGCCTGCTGACGGCGATGGTCTTAGGCTTTGGTCTACTGGTGTGGATACCGCTGGTTCTTTCGCATCCCCACGAACATGCGAACTGGAGCGAAACCGCCGAGACCTTCGCGATCGCCGGAGCAGCCTGGATTCTCGCTGATCTTCTCGGAGAGGGTCATACTTAGCGACCGAAGGGATGGATAGCGGTGCCACAACTTGGGTGTCCCACTTCTCGCCGCTTTTGCGAGAAGTGGGGATCACGACTACCGTGCTGCGCCGCGAATGAACTATCCAAATCACTCTTGTAACGATGGACGCCAACGACTTTCGCCGGATCGCACTCAGCCTCGAAGGCGCTGAGGAAGGTTCGCACATGGGCGGCGCAGACTTCCGCGTAGGCGGCAGGATTTTTGCGACGCTTGCCGCGGAGAAGCAGGGCTACGGCAACCTCATGCTGACGTCCGAGCAACAGCAAGCATTCGTCGAAGAGCTACCTGCGGTATTCCTCCCCGTTCATGGAGGATGGGGCAAGAAAGGAGCAACCCACGTGCGTCTCGCGGAAGCAAGCAAAGACATTCTCGAAGGCGCACTACGGACTGCCTGGAAGCTGCGGGTTGAGAAAAACGCTGCTACTCATCGCAACCGCGGCCGGTCGACAAAGCGAAGAGCGGCGAAGCCGTGATCAACGGTACGTTTATGTGGAGTTAATAAATCGTGATATTCGTCGAATGGTGGCTGATAGCTCGTTTGCTTGCGCTTCTCCTCCTGGCTGCCGCGATCGGTTCAAGCATTTGGTTGGTACGCAAACGACATTGGTTGATCCGTTATCCAGTTCAATTATTTTTAGGTTTGCTGCTGTTTGGGCTTCTCGTCTTACTCACAATTGTTTGGTCGTTGCCTGGCAATAAGTACTCCGAACCGGTTTACTCTCCGAACAAGGACCTGGCAGTCAGAATCGTGGAATACAATGCCTCTGGCCTTGGGGGAGCCGATGATACGGTGGAGTTGTTTTCACGCCATGGCCTCAGTTCGGACTCAGTGTTTATTGGGGAATTTGATTCGGTCAAAGTTCAAAACATTCGATGGAAGAGCGATTCCGAACTTGAGATTCTATATAGAGGAACGCTGCAGAAGTGCACAAGTACACGCCGCGTCCAGGTTCGCTGTTTGAGTTCTCAGCCGTGGGTACAGCACTGAACGACTTCCGGTTTCGTTTGATGTAATCAAATTTTCAAGAGATCTATCGCGCCAACAAAAAACGGCAGGGCCGTCGCCCTGCCGTTCTCACTTTTAATTCGAACTTTACTATTTCCCGCGATTAACGGCCTTCTTCAAATCCGCGCCGGCGGTAAACTTTGCTACGCGGCGGGCAGCAATTTTAAGGGTCGCCCCGGTCTGCGGATTGCGGCCATTGCGCGCCTTCCGCTGCGAGACAGAGAATGTGCCAAACCCGATCAAAGCGACGCGATCGCCTTTTTTCAGGGCGCTGGTGATGCTATCTACGGTGGTATCAATCGCAGTGGCGGCTTGGGTCTTGCTCACGCCGCAGCCCGCTGCGATCCGGTCAATGAGATCAGCTTTATTCATTTTAGCTCCTGGGGAGGGTTTCCTTTTTCTCAGCGACTTTCAGCCCCACGGCTGAACGCTCTGCAACTCGTTGAGCGTGGAAACTCGCCGAAAGCTATTTAGCTCCTCGATTCCAGAGTTGTCAACTGTGAAAATCCGCGCCAGATGCCGGATTTGAGTACCCCGCCGTACAAACCCGGCGTCGGCTGGCGTCTTGGAGGCGACGGTATCCGGAGGAGCGTCTGCGGTGCAGCCTGGAAAGTTGACGAATGGAGCCACCGTGGAAGAGCGGCCATTCATGGCGCGTCAACCCTCGGCATTCCAAAACGAGCTTTAGCCCGACAAGCCTCAGTCTCCTGAGGGAAGAAGAATCTCCTCGCGCGGCATTTCAATCGCCGCCGGCATCGGGAAGAACTGCTCCGCCTCGGTCGATCCTTCGAGCGCGACCGTCGACGAAGCTCCCCCGCCCACCACTTTCGCCACCAGATCAAAATATCCCGTGCCGACGAAGCGCTGGTGTTTCGCGCCTTCGTATCCGATTGCTTCGCAGGCAAATTCTCTCTGCTGCAATTGCGAGTAGGCCTGCATGCCGGTTTCTCTGTAACCTTGCGCCAGATCGAACATGCTCAGGTTGAGAGCGTGGAACCCCGCCAGGGTAACGAATTGAAATTTGTAGCCCATTGCGCCGAGCTCTTTCTGGAAGCGCGCAATCGTCGCCTCATCCAGCTTTTTCTTCCAGTTGAATGACGGCGAGCAGTTATAGGCCAGCATTTTGCCCGGGAACTTTTCGTGGACGGCTTCGGCAAAGCGGCGCGCCTCTTCAAGATTCGGCTCCGAAGTTTCGCACCAGATCAGGTCGGCATATGGCGCGTAGGCAATCGCGCGAGCGATGGCTGAATCCAACCCGCCGTGAATGCAGAAAAATCCTTCGCTGGTGCGCTCTCCGGTCAGAAACACGCGGTCGCGAGGATCGATGTCGCTGGTCAGCAGATGCGCACTGTTCGCGTCAGTGCGGGCAAGTACGAGCGTTGGAACATCCATGACGTCCGCAGCCAAGCGCGCTGCCACCAATTTCTGGATCGCCTCCGACGTCGGAACCAGGACTTTGCCGCCGAGGTGCCCGCATTTTTTCGCAGAAGAAAGCTGGTCTTCAAAGTGAACGCAGGCCGCGCCAGCTTCGATCATGGCTTTCATCAGCTCGAACGCATTCAGGTTTCCGCCGAAACCGGCCTCCGCGTCCGCCACCAGCGGCGCAAACCAATTCACGCCATTCTTGCCTTCGCTGTGGTGGACCTGATCGGCCCGTTGCAGCGCGCGATTGATCTTGCGCACCATCGCGGGAACGCTGTCGCTCGGGTACAAACTCTGATCGGGATACATTTCGCCGGCATTATTCGCGTCTGCGGCGACCTGCCACCCGCTCACGTAAACTGCCTTCAGCCCCGCACGCACCTGCTGGATCGCCTGGTTCCCGGTCATCGCGCCAAGGGCAGCAACGTAAGGCTCAGTCTGTAAGAGATTCCACAAGCGTCTCCGCGCCATGCCGCGCCAGCGAATGCTCGATCCGCATCGACCCGCGGAGGGCTTCGACGTCTGCCCAAGTGTATGGCCGGGTAATGCCGTTCCAGCGCGGATCAGATTCCCAATTCATCTTTCCATTTCGAGTTGTGTTGTTCCCGTTGCTGCTCATAGTGTTCTCTCTTTTTAAAATTCTGGAACTTCAGATTTTCTGCGTTCCTCTGTGGCTTTTCTCTGTGTACCTCTGTGCCCTCTGTGGTAAGGCTTTTCTCGCAAGCCGTTAAATCGGATCAAACTCCTCGTTCATCACCATGGCCTCGGCAATCCGCCGCGCCTCGCGCAGAGTTTCTTCATTGCCTTCGTCTTTGCGATTCGAATCCGAAAGCAGCTTTTCCAGCTCCTCATCGAACAACCGATGAACAAACTGCGCGCTGTGCTGAACTTCTTCTCCCGACTCATTCATCACCCCGCCGTGGCGCATGCGTTGCGCGATCATCAACCGGTAAATGCGATCGGTCGCAAGATCTTCCATGTAACCATCAAGCAGGCTGGCGCCTTTGCCATTCAAAACGCCATTGCGATAGCGAATGATCGTGCGCACCGCCGCCCGCGTCCCCGCCACCGTCTTCTTGCCAATGCCATTCAGCGCCGGCCGCAAATTGGGATAGCGCTCGCTATGTGGCGTCCGCGCGTTCAGCTGATTCGGAAAAGGGAACTGCTCAAGCGCAATCTGGTTCTGATCAGGATGCCCAGTCCACGCGCCATCCATGCCGCATGAGGCTTCGTTCTTCTTGTCTTTTTTAAGAACATCGAGCGCGCGCGTGTTCAGCTCGGCATCTGCCCGGCTGGGATAGAGCGCGGTCATTCCGCCGATCGCCAGCATGCCGCGCTTGTGGCATATCTCCGGCATCAGCTCGCGCAGGTTCTGGAAAAAATGGAACGTCGTGGGGAATGGTGTTGCGGTCCGGAAAAACCCAATCTGGATCGTTCAGATTGAAATCGATCAGGCTGGCCATGTAATCCCAGCGCCCGAGATTCAATCCGAGAATGTGATCGCGCAGGTTGTAGAGAAACTCCTCCATCTGAAACGCCAGCGGATGCGACTCCACCAGCGCCATGCACTTGATGTAATTGCGCGGCCATCCCCGCGCTTCGGCGATGGCTTGGAAAACATCCCGCCACCACAGCGCCTCTTCGGCAGATTCAGATTTCGGAATGTAAAAACACAACGGATGCTTCAGTTCGCTCGGATCAACCCGAAATGCGATGCGGGCCACATCGAACAGCGAAGCCGAGGTGTGCCCTTCAAATATTCCAGCTTGCCGAATGTGCAGTCCGCGGGGGCGGATCCAGATGACGGTCGCGCTGGGTTGAATTCCGGCGACGCGATCGCGTTTCTTGTCCGCATACGTGAGCGTGCCGCGCAACGCGGCCAGCACATTCTCGACGCCCAGCCGCTGGTGCTCCCACTCATTGACCGTGGAATCTTCGAGATCGAGCATGACCCCAGGCGCGCCGGAGTTCAGCATCTTCACGACGAGTTCGGCATCGTCCGCCGGTCCGGTCATTTGATTGCGCTGGTCCTGGCACCACTCAGGCAGCTCGATATGCCATCCATTCCGCACCGCATGCCCCGGATATCGATGAACCGGCTTGTTTCCGGCATGCGAATCCGCCAGCACGATGTGGCGGTCGGCAACCAGTTCGTCGCGTCGAGCGGTAAATTTCTGGTGCAGCGGCCTGAAAAAGTCGAGAAAACCCTCGGGAAGATCGCGATCGGCATTGAAATCCGCCGGTGTGGTGTTTACTTGGAATCCGCTGAGCTCCGCTCCTACGCTCGAACCTGTTGCCATCTTGCTCTCCTTGGCCACCCGTCAAAACCCGCTTCCGGCGTGCCACCGGTCAAAACCCGCTCTGCGAGCCACTTGCGCCAGAGTCATTGTTTGGCCAGCCGAGGTCTGGGTCAAACGGAACCTTTGGATTAGACTGATAATAAAAAGTTATCGTACAGGCTTTACCTGATAAAAATAAATTGTCAGCTAAGGGTGAGTAGCTGTATTTGTGGCAGGTGGTTAGGAGGATTTGCACGTTCCTTCTCGTCTTCGCTGGCAAATCTGCTGCAGAATGGCTGCGGAAAAGCCTATAACCGCAAAGCCGCAGAGTCGCCGCGAAGTCGCACAGAAAGGCAAAACAACCCAACGCCGTGGTTTTCTTTGCGATCTTTGCGGCTTTTCTCAGCGATCTTTGCGGTTAAAATCTTCGACGAGCGTATCGCCCGTCAGATTTCGCCCAGCGGAGCGCCGCCCACAATCACCAAGTCGAAAACATGGAAATTACCCAAATCGAGACCTTCCTCGCCGTCGCCAGCTTCGGCGGATTCCATCGCGCTGCTGAAGCCTTGCGGATATCCCAGCCCGCCGTAAGCTCGCGCATCAAGGCCCTCGAAGAATCTCTGGGGGTGCCGTTGTTTGTCCGCTCCCGCAACACTCTGACACTTTCGACCGCCGGTCGCGTCCTGCGCCCCTACGCCGAACAGTTGCTGAAGACCGCATCGGTGGCGCGGCAGGCGGTACACCAACTCGACCCCAGCACCGACGCACCCCTGCAGATCGCCGCCGGCCTTTCGATTTCGGTCTATTTCCTGCCCGAGGTCTTGCAGAAATTTCAAAAGGCGTTCCCCAAAGTCAGCATCAGCATTCGCCCCGGACACTCGAAAGAAGTTCTGGAAATGGTCCTTGGCGAGGAGGCTGAAATCGGCCTGGCGCGCTCTTTGCAGCATCCGGAAGTTGAAACCATCCCGTTACGCGACGACCCGCTGCTGCTGGTCTCAGTTCCGGACCAGCTTCCCAACAAATCCGGACGCGCCCGCCTCGGTGAAGCAGCCGGATGGCCTTTGATTTTTTACGAGCGCGGATCGAGCGATTGGACCCTCACCCGGGGACTATTTCGCCACGCCGGCCTTGTCCCTAACGTCGCATTAGAAGTCGACACCATAGAAACCGCCAAACGCATGGTAGAGCGCGGCCTCGGAATGTCGTTTCTTCCCCTGATGGCGGTAGCGCCCGAAATCCGCCGCGGCGAACTCTGCACCATCAAACTCATTGACGCCGAACCTTTGCATCGAAGCCTCGACATCATTCATCCTCGCCATCGCCCGTTGCGCGCGCAGGCCCAGTCGTTTTTGCAGGTAGTGCGCGATCTGATCCAACAGAAAAAGCGAAAGGACAGTTCGAGCTCGAGCCGAAAATAAAGTTCTCAAGAGCTCTTAGCCATTAGCTCTTAGCCTTTAGCTAAACCCACTTCCACCAACTCGTAGCTCAAAGCTCAAAGCTACAAAGCTAAAAGCTAAAAGCTAAAAGCTAAAAGCTCAAAGCTAAAAGCTTCTTTTCCCACAACCTTTCCATAACTCCACAGTTTGTGCACAGCCATTCCACCTCTGTGGACTTGCGCAAGAGTGTTCTCTCAGTGCACATTGAAAGTAGAGACTGTTCATGAAAGTGGCTGCAGAAGTTTGTCCGGTTTGTGGGGGAAGTGGATGGAAGTCCTCGGGGTCGAACCGCCGGGTGGTGCGCTGCGACTGCCGCTTGAAGTCACGCGCCGATTCACTGCTGGCGTCGGCCCGCATTCCCAAACGCTATGAGCACTGCGAACTTTCGAATTTTGAATTTGAGGGACCGCATGCGCATCTGGCCAGGGCGCGCATGGCCTCCTGCCGTTTCGTTGAAGAGTACGGTTTGGAGAACGACAGCAATGGGCTGTTGATTATCGGCAGCATAGGCGTGGGCAAAACTCACCTTGCCGTCGGCATTATCAAAGAGCTGATTCTCAGCAGAGCCACCGCTTGCCTTTTTTACGATTACCGCGAGCTGCTCAAGCAAATTCAGAATTCATACAACGAGTCGGTCAAGGCAACTGAGCTGGAAGTTTTGCGGCCCGTTTTTGAGACCGAAGTTCTGGTGCTCGACGAACTAGGCGCCGTCAAGCCGACGGAATGGGTCTGGGACACGGTCAGCCTCATCCTGAATACCCGCTACAACGACAATCGCACCACTATCATTACCACCAATTATCCCGATGAATCAGCGCGCGAAACCGCCGGCACTTCAGATTTCTCCCGCGCGCAACGGGCAGTTCGCGGCGAGACGCTCGGGGACCGTATCGGCGAACGCATGCGCTCCCGTTTGCACGAAATGTGCCGCATCGTAAAAATGGAAGGCGCCGACTTCCGCCAAACCTTCAAGAGCGCCAGCTTCCGGTAAGTTTCGCGTGTTGGTGCGGGGCAGACACTCCGTAGCCAATTTTTCTCATTCCAACCGGGTGCCCCACCCTCGTCTCGCGGGTTTTTCGCGAGACAGGGTGGGGCTTTTGAATTCTTGTCGGAGCAGAGTGCAATGGAAGTCAAAAACCCCGCCCTGTCCCGTCAAAAATCGACGAGACAAGGACGGGGCACCCGGTGATCTAAATGTCCGAGGAAGTTCTATCTTTGATGCAATGCGTCCGCGCGGCTGAGGGTAAGCACCACGGTCTGCGCCAGACGCTCAACCACCGCCACATCCCCATCGTCGAATGCGCAAGGCTCGATTGAAAACACTTCCAGAAGACCGACTATGTCGCGCTCGTAAAGCACCGGGGCGGCAAGGATTGACCGAATGTCGAGCTGGCGGCAGGCTAGGGCATCGACCCGCGGATCGAGCTCCGAGTCATCGCATCGCAGCGGCTTTCCCAGCCGGAGGCACTCGCCACTGAAGCCTCTGGTCGCATCAACCAAAGTTCCGAGCGGGAGAACCGTGGCTCCAGCGATTGCGCGGCAGACCATGCCAGTTTCGTCGCACAAAGCCACGGCAGCCCCAGTTCCGCGAGTAATCGAACACGCCCGGCTCACAATCAGTGTCAGCGCGGCATTCAAATCCCCGCCCAGAGATTTGAATTCATACTGAACGCTGGTAGAAGCAGAGCCATTTCCGTTATGACCATTTCCATTGTGGCCATTTCGCGGCTGCGCCTCCAGGCTCAAAGCCACTCCGTTACCATTCTTCGATTGACCATTACCCCGATAAGACGACTGCTCGCGCACCACCCATCGCGGAGCCTTCCAACTCGGCTCCGACGCGTGACTGGTGAGCCACTCGCGCAAGCGCGCCCGCGACTCATCCGGCAGATCAGAAAAGCGCACTCCCGCGCGGCCCAGTGCATCAGCCCAAGCCACGTAACCGGTTGTTTCCAGATACATCGCTGGTTCGCCGAGAGAAATATGCAGCGGCACGCGGCTGTGCTCTTCGAGCGGCGCCATAGTCTGCATGGACATGCCCTCTTCGCTCAAATCAAGGATCATGCCGCCAGTCACCCCATCAAAACTGGCGAACGCCGGCGTATTGACCTTATGGCGGAGCGAGTGGCGCCTCTCGATTGCAAGGTTATGGTTCACAGCAGGCCTTTACTTCTTACGAGCCGAATTAGTGGGCGGCTGGCCAATTGCAGTAATCAATATGATGGGTTCAACTCGGGTAAATGAGAAGTACACGCGCAGGTACATACGTTTTCGGGAGTGTCTCTGCATCCGCGCTTCAATGCACCAGCCGGTTGTACTTTTTCAGAATTAACCGCAGCTGATCGTGCGGCAGCGCGATCACTTTGTGATTATTCACGCCGGTCATGGTCTCGGCCGACACCATCGCGTTGACCACAGCTTCTTCCGTGGCCTGCACCGTAGCCAGGAATATCGCATCAAGCTCGCCATTCGGCATCATGGTGATTTGGTGCACGCCCTTCGGCCCGATCGCCCCCGGATTCGCCGTCGAAAATGCAATGAACAGATCTCCCGAGCCGTCGCCCGAGTAGCTGCCATCGCGTCCCAGTCCGAGCGTTACTCGCCGCGCCACTCGCTTCAACTGCGTCGGAATCAACGGCGCATCGGTTGCAACCACAACGATGATCGACCCCGTGTCGTCGTCCCAGATTTTGGGCGCAGGAATTTCCCGCCCGACGTTTACTCCGGCAACGCGCAGTTCCTCTCGCTCTCCATAATTGCACTGCACCAGAACTCCCACGGTGTAGCCGCCCTCTTTCGCGCTGAGCACCCGCGACGCAGTCCCAATCCCGCCCTTGAATTCGTTGCAGATCATTCCCGTCCCGCCGCCGACGTTGCCCTCTTCGACCGGCCCGCCGTGCGCCGAATCGAGCGCGTGGATGGCATCTTCCGCAGTCACATGAAATCCATTGATATCGTTCAAATAGCCGTCCCAGGTTTCAGCCACCACCGGCAGCGACCACCAGTAGCCCTCCATGTCCGCCTCACCACGCTTCACCTTCCAGCGGATCACCGCATCGCGGACCACGCCAACGCTATGCGTATTTGTAATCATCACCGGCCCATCGAGAAATCCCGAATCTTCCACCCAATGCGTGCCGGTCATTTCTCCGTTGCCGTTCAGGTTGAACCATCCGGCAAAAACCGCATCGCGCGAATCTTTCCCGCGCGGCAGGATCGCAGTCACTCCCGTCCTTACCGGTCCCACGCCAACCTTCAGTGCGCCTTCGCCTGAGATCAGCGTGGTGTGCCCGACCTCGACGCCCTTCACGTCCGTGATCGCATTCAGTTGCCCAGGCTTACCATCGAAGGGCACCCCAAGATCGCGCGCCCGCGGTTTATTTTGTGCCGCAACTGATAAAGTCCAAAAAAGCAGAGCTGACAGCCACATCGCACGGTTGAGTTTGCGCATCCAAGTCCTCCAGAGTTGCAATTCGAGACTCGCAGTATACGAGACACTTATGACGAGAACATACCAACGCGCACGGACGCGGCGACCAAACGTTCGCGCTGAGCGGAGAAAGAAAATGGAAAATTGGAAAAAGGCTGTATTGGCGGGTTCGGCAGGACTGGCCGCAATTCTTCTTTTAAAAGGCAATCGCACCGGCGGACTTCTGTTCAGTGGCGTAGCCCTGGCGGCCCTGGCGTCTGAATATCCCGATACCTTCGCCGACATTCGCGACCAGCTGCCTAATTACATCGAGCGCGGCACCAGTTTGCTGGAAGTGGCCTCGCGCATCGGCGAGCGCTTCGCCGACGTTGCCGAAAGCCGCGGTAGTGCCTGGTATGAAGCGCTATTGAGCAGCTAGTTCTGCTCAACCGCATGCCGGCCAACGCTCGTTCCATTGAGTGGGACGGATCTAATTTTTGCAGAAAGAAATGGCTGCCCACCGACTTTGGGCAGCCATTCTCTCTAAAAAACCTACCGCTGAATCAAAACCGATACACATCCAGAACCAGGAACGTCCTGCGATTCACCAAGGCAATATTCCCGCCAATCACAGCGTGAATATATCCCGGAGGCGCAACCGGCAAGTGGGCTTCAACCTCCACGGGACATGGGTGCATTCTGCGCTGCAGTCCCGGTGGCAGAGTTCCACGCACTACTAACTGGCGCTGCAATCCAGGCGGTAAGGCATCCCGTTTCGCTAATCCCGGCGGCAGATGACCTTCATGCTCGTGATACCACTGATGCAACTCGCGGTCGTGATCGTGGTAATGTCCGCGATTCTCGTGTGCGTCGTCGCCGCGATCGTGCTTCTCGTGACCATATGCGTGCCCATGACCGTGCCCATGATCTTCATCGCCATGATCGTGGTCGCGATCGGCAAAAGCTGCGTTTTGCCATAGGCACAAAAACAAAGCCATGCTCCCCAGCAGGAGCCAATTTTTCCGGAACATTTGTCACCTCGTCAGTGGAAAGTACGACCTTCACACTAAGGGTGCAATTCCAGAGCGACAAGTAACCGGAGTACCTTGAACTCTGGCTTTTACGGTTGAGTAGGAATCAGGGAAGTTTTGCCGGTTTCGTGGACCGAGAACAGGTCCACAGAGAAAAACAATACTTTATCGATTTAAGAATTCTAGGCGATCCGCTTTTCCGATCTTTTGCGGGCGACCTGCACCACCGATAGTGGCAACCGCATGGTGCGCTTGGCGGAATTACTGTCGATCACAACTTCGACCGCGATTCCGCCCTCCTCGTGCACGAACGGATCAGAGACAATTTCCAGTTCTTGCCCATATAACCGAACACGGTTAGAGCGGGCATAGCCTAGCCGACTCAACTTCCGGCACGTCTCATTGTCCACAAAGCGGTCGATCTCACTGATCATGAGTTCACCTTGGCCGCTGAGGCGGCAAACCGTGGTACCTACGATTTTAGTCCTCGTGAGCCAAATAGGAAGCCGGGTCTTCTATGTATATGTAAGTCTATGACATTACAGCCTATTCGGTGATTTCGGTCCGCGTTTTCCACATCCGGTCAATCCCTTGAGACTTAGCTTGCTACGTCTAGCGAGTGTGGCGGGCGTGGACGCCCGCCCTACACCGACCATTGCTACACTGATCTCCATGGATCCCATTCCCCGCCTGCAGCGCACACAGGCTGCGATCGAGCAGCACCGCCTCGACGTGCTTTTAATTACCCACCTCCCGAACATCCGTTATCTGTGCGGATTCACTGGCAGCGCAGGCGTGCTGGTAATCACCGCTCGCGAGAAAGTGTTGCTGACTGATGGCCGCTACACGGAGCAGGCGAAGCTCGAGGTCAAGGGGGCGAAGGTAAAGATCGCTAAAAAGCCGGCGTTAGCAGCTGCAGCAGAGTGGCTTCAAAAACATCCGCGTTTGACCCGGATCGGAATCGAAGCCGCTCACCTTAGCGTTGCCGAACGGGATTCCCTAGCCAAGGCAATTAGGAAGGGAACGAAGATCGTTGCCTCGCCCCCCATTGTCGAGCCTCTGCGGATGATTAAGGATGAGCAAGAAATAGCCAGCATCCGCGCAGCGTGCAAGCTAGGCGTCGACTTGTTCGGCACCCTGGCGTCCAAGCTGCGACCCAAAGTTACTGAATCCCAACTTGCGGGTGAACTCGAGTTTGCCGCCAGGCAGGCAGGTGCCGAGCAGATGGCATTTTCCACCATCATCGCAGGCGGGCAACGCTCGGCGTTGCCCCATGGTCGCGCCTCAAGCGCTTCCATTCCGGCGGAGGGATTCGTGGTCTGTGATTTCGGTGTTATACTCGCGGGCTATTGTTCTGATATGACGAGAACGGTACACGTGGGTCGGCCGCAAACCGAGGCGAGTTCGGCCTACGAAGCGGTTAAAGAAGCCCAGCAAGCGGCGCTTGACGCTATTAAGCCGGGGACGACCGTCGGCGAGGTCGACCACGCTGCCCGCAAGCTGCTTTATAATCATGGATTGGGAAAATTCTTTACCCATTCCACAGGCCATGGGTTGGGCTTGGAGATCCACGAAGCGCCAAAAATTGCCGCGGCACAGAAAGAGGTGCTTCGGCCGGGCATGGTCGTCACCATCGAGCCCGGAGTTTATATCCCCGGCAAATGGGGAATACGCATCGAAGATACGGTTGTAGTTACGGAGACAGGCTGCGAAATTTTGACTTCCTGTCCCAAAGATTTGCTGACGCTCTAAAGTCGTTTTCCTAGAGTGCGCGGACGGCGAACCGCGCATTTTCTGCGCTCTGAATCGAGAGAAGGGTACCGCGCTTCTCGGTTTTGCAGGGTGGGAACCACTAAGGCATGAACCAGAAAGAGATCAAAGAACTCGTCGAGTTCCTCATAGAGAAGGACGTTACCGAGTTCGAACTCGAACGCGGCGACGTCAAGGTCCGTATTAAGCGGGGCACTCCGCAGGCTGCGCCAGCTTCCGAGAGAATCATTGCAGTCTCGGCTCCGCACCCGGCGGTGCAGGTTCCGGTGGCCGTGGCACCCCCAGTTTTTGGCGCGCCGCTCGAAGCTCCTTCGCCTCCGGCCGCACCCGCTCCTCCGCCTGCGGAAGAATTGCATATGGTCAAGTCGCCGATCGTGGGCACCTACTACGAGTCGCCGTCTCCCGGATCTCCGCCGTTCGTGAAGCCCGGAGACTCGGTTGAAGTAGGCCAGGTGCTGTGTATCGTCGAAGCCATGAAATTAATGAACGAGATTGAGGCCGACGTGGCCGGCGAGATCGTTAAGTCTCTTATGAAAAATGGCCAGCCGATTGAATACAACCAGGAGCTGTTCGCGATCCGGCCAAAGAAATAATTGATTCTCTCTCCTTAGGCTCGAAGCCTGACGATTTTACTGACGGCTGATGGCTGAAAGCTGATATCTAATTCATGTTCAAAAAGATCCTAATAGCCAATCGCGGTGAAATTGCCCTCCGGGTTATCTGCGCCTGCAAAGAGCTGGGAATCAAAACCGTCGCTATCTACAGCGAAGCCGACCGCAACTCTTTGCCGGTGCGCTTCGCCGATGAAGCCATCTGCATCGGTCCGCCGCAGTTGTCGTTGAGTTATCTGAACATTCCCGCCGTGATCAGCGCCGCCGAAATCGCCAACGTCGACGCCATCCATCCCGGTTACGGTTTGCTTTCTGAGAACGCCAACTTCGCCGAAGTCTGCGAGACCTGCAATATCAAATTCATCGGCCCGCCACCGGAAGTCACGCGCTTGATGGGTGAAAAAGAAAAAGCCCGTGGCGCCATGAAGAAAGCCGGCGTCCCCATCCTGCCCGGTTCCGAGGGCGTTCTCGGGAGCGAAGGCGAAGCCATGGAATGGGCGCGGACGGTTGGATTCCCAGTGATCATCAAAGCCTCCGCTGGTGGAGGCGGTCGTGGCATGCGCATCGTCCGCTCAGCGGAAGAACTTCCGGCCTTGTTCCATGCGGCGCAATCCGAAGCCGCGGCTGCCTTCGGCAATGGCGACCTCTACATGGAAAAATATGTAGAACACCCTCGTCACATCGAATTCCAGATTCTGGCTGATCAATACGGAACCGTCGCCAGCCTCGGTGAGCGTGAGTGCAGCATCCAGCGCCGACATCAGAAGCTTCTCGAAGAATCGCCGTCTACCCAGGTGACTCCCGAGCTTCGCGAAGAAATCGGCGACATGCTATGCAAGACGCTGTCAGAAATCGGCTACGTAAACGCCGGCACAATCGAATTCCTGATGGACAGCAACCGCAAGCTCTACTTCATCGAGATGAACACTCGCATTCAGGTCGAGCACCCGGTCACAGAAATGGTCACCGACGTGGACCTGGTGAAAGAGCCAGATATTACTCGCGTCAGGTGAGCGCCTGGAAAACGTGCTGCATGGCCCGATAGTGCCTCGCGGTCACGCCATCGAGTGCCGAATCAATGCCGAGCACCCCGAGAAGTTCACTCCATCAGCCGGCAAAATAACGGCTTTTAATCCGCCCGGGGGCACCGGCGTCCGCATGGACACAGCCGCCTACGCGGAAGGCGTCATCCCGCCCTATTACGATTCGTTAATCGCCAAGCTCGTGGTCCGCGGCAAAGACCGCGAAGAGGCCATCTCCCGCATGTCGCGCGCCCTCGAGATGTTCATCGTAGAAGGCATCTACACAACCATTCCTCTGCACCGCAAAATCCTAAACGACCCCGAATTCCGTGCCGGCAAAACCGATACCAGCTTCATCGAGCGCTTCTTCGCCCGCAACGCCAAAGAAAAAGAAAAAGCCGCCAGCTAACCTGCTCGTGTGCGCCTATGGTTGTGTGGCGCGGACACTCTTGTCCGCGTTGCAGCGCCGATCGGTCGGGAGCGTCGTGCTTTTCCTAATGGCTGCCGGCTGACGACTGAACGGCTGAAAGCTCTTTGCATTTCCTGTGCTTGACATGTGGATAATGAGTCCTGAAAAATCTCGTAAAATATTCCGTTGCCACACTCCAAAATCCTGAAACGCTGAAACCCCTTGCCATTAGCGGGTTTCACGACGGTTGCCGATCGTCGCACAACAATCATAATTTCGCATTACTACCGTGCGACTGCACCACTAATGGAGAATTGACCGCTCACCATTCAAGCGCGTAAATTCACAATCAATTCACATAAATTCCAGCCACGGATTCGAGCATCGCTCCATTGTTTCTCGAAACCTTGAAACTTTGAAACTCTGAAACCTTGAAACTTGATCCTGAAGCTGGAGTCCGCCATGTCCGATGTGTGGAGCACCTATCGCACCAAATTTCTGGTGCGGGCCCAACAACTCACCGAGTCGATCACCTTCACCGATGTTCTCGGACGCGAACACCACGGCAATCCCGGGGACTATCTGGTGCAATCTCCGCATGGTTTGCGAATCGCGCCCCGCGAAGTTTTTGAGGACGTTTATGTTCTTTTTAAGGGCGAAGAGGTCGAATTTCCCAGCCCTTCCGCCGCGGTTTCAAACCCCGAAAGTCTAGCCATCTAAAGCTCAAATGTGGAAAAAGCGTCCCCGGGCAGGAATTCATCCAGTTAATTCAATGCGATACAATATATGGTGATTAGTTGTTGACAGGCACAACATACAGCAGTACTGTTGCTATCCCAGAGGCAGTAATCGCCACCCGAAAGGGAGCGATCTTTACATAAAACTGAGACGTGACTTGCGGCCGAGGTGACCCAGCGCGTTCTTAAACAATCAATCGCGGCGACCGTTCCCCGGCTGAATTTTGGCCGGTCGAGGACGCAACCTCAACCAGAACTGTTTCAAGGAGCGCGCAATGGAAAACATTTCGCAATTGGTCGAAAGTTCGCTGGCCCGTAACGGCGTTGCCGCGAACTTCGACCATCTCCGCTTGCAGTGGACCAGTTGGTTCCGTTGCGAGTCGAGCTTCAGCGTTTTGCTCGCTCCCGCCAAGCCGGGCCTCTTCGCCTTGGGAGAAGAGATTATTCCTCCGGCACAGTCCGTGGAGCTACGGGCGTCCTCGCCCGTAGGCAAGCGCATGCTGGCGCTGTTTCATGTTTCCGATGCCGACGACTTAGGCATGGCGCTTGGCCGCTTATTCCTCCCCGGCACTCAGCTCCGTGAACGCCTGACGTCAGGAAAGTGTTTCGCCCGCTATGCAGTAATCGAAGATCCGAACCAGCGCAGGATCGCAACCGAAGTTTTCCAGCGCTGGATGCAGGAGTCCGAAGCCGCAATATGTGGAGCGGACACTCCTGTCCGCTCAGCAGCTGTCCAGGCTCAAGCAGAGAAGGGGCCAAACGGTGTGGGAGCGGAATCCGTTTTCCGCAGTTCCAGCAAAGTCGTAGAAATCAACAAGCCTTCCACTTCATTCGCGTGGGGTATGGAAGTTCAAGAACGGGAAGTAGAAGAATTAAAACGTCCGCAACCACTGCCCTCCGGCTTTTAAAGGAGCAAACTGGTTTGCGCATAAAAAATTTTTTGTGTGGGGACAGCCGCCATAGGCTGTCCGATCGAGCAAAGCTCGACATGATTTTCAGGTGTAGATAGCAATTTCAGGAGAGAGAACGAAATGGCCGAGACCCAAACCCAGAACATCACGACCGCAACCCCAGCAACCTCTTCGCCCGCGAAGAAAGCCCCCGGCCTGACTCTCCGCCGCTTCTTCACCAAGCCCGGCGTCTCTCCCTACGACGAAGTGGAATGGGAAAAGCGCCTGGCGCAAATCACCGACTCGAAGGGTGGAATCATCTTCGAGCAAAAAGATGTCGAGGTTCCGAAAGATTGGTCAATGACGGCCACGAACATCGTGGCAAGTAAATATCTGCATGGCGAAGTCGGCACGCCGCAGCGCGAAACCGGTGTTCGCCAGCTCGTAGGCCGCGTCGCTGAAACCATCCGCGATTGGGGTTTGGCCCAAGGCTACTTCCGCACCCCCGAAGACGGCGCCACTTTTCACGACGAACTCGTGCACCTGCTCATTCGCCAGTACGCCGCGTTCAACTCCCCGGTATGGTTCAACGTAGGCTGCGACCGCATTGAGCCCGACTCAGACGGTCGGAACTGGCACTGGAACCCCGCTCTCGGCCGCGTCGAATTCGGCGTCACTGGATACACGAAGCCGCAGTGCTCCGCCTGCTTCATCAACTCGGTGCACGATTCCCTCGATTCGATTCTCACGCTCGCCAAAACCGAGGGCATGCTCTTCAAGTGGGGATCAGGCACCGGCACCAATCTTTCCCCGCTGCGTTCGTCAAATGAAACTCTCAGCGGCGGCGGCACTGCCAGCGGTCCGCTCAGCTTCATGAAAGGTTTTGACGCCTTCGCCGGCGTCATCAAATCCGGCGGCAAGACCCGCCGCGCCGCGAAGATGGTCATCCTCAACGTCGATCATCCCGACATCGTTGAGTTCATCGAATGCAAGCAGAAAGAAGAAGCAAAGGCGCACACGCTGGTCGCCGCGGGATACGACGGTTCATCTCCCGACGCCGAAGCCTACTCGTCTATCTTCTTCCAGAACGCCAACAACTCGGTCCGCGTGACCGATGACTTCATGTACGCCGTCCTGCGCGACACCGATTTCTCAACTCGCGCGGTGAAAGACGGTCATCCCGTAAATACTTTCAAAGCCAAAGAGCTGCTGAACAAAATTTCCGAAGCCACCTGGCACTGCGGCGATCCCGGCATGCAGTACGATTCGACCGTCAACCGCTGGCACACTTCCAAGAACACTGCCCGCATCAACGCCTCGAATCCCTGCAGCGAGTACATGTTCCTCGACGACTCGGCCTGCAACCTGGCCAGCATGAATCTTGCTGAAGTTCGCGCCCAACGGCACCTTTGACGTCGAAGCCTATCGTCACGCGGTGGACATCCTGATCACCGCGCAGGAAATTCTCGTCGACAACGCCGGCTACCCGACGGAAATGATCATGAAAAATTCGCATGATTATCGTCCGCTAGGTTTGGGATACGCCAACCTCGGCGCGCTGCTAATGGCGTGCGGCCTGCCCTACGACTCCGACGGCGGCCGCGACTACGCCGCTTGCGTAACCGCAATCATGTGCGGCGAAGCCTATCTGCAATCCTCAAAAATTGCCGAACTCTGCCCGCCCCTGGTTCCCGCAACCGAGCCAACCAAGAAAGGCCTCGGCGACACCAATCTCGGATCGAACGTGATGCCCGGCGGCGCCTGCCCCGGCTTCTACATCAACCGCGAGCCTTTCCTGGACGTAATCCGCATGCACCGCGCCTCGGTCAACAACATCAACAAAACGAATGTGCCGACCGCTCTCTTCGAGGGCTCGAAAGCCTGCTGGGATGAAGCCCTAGCCCACGGCGAAAAGCACGGCTACCGCAACTCCCAAGTCACGGTTCTCGCGCCCACGGGCACGATTGGATTTTTTATGGATTGCGATACTACTGGGATTGAGCCGGATTTGGCGCTGGTCAAGTACAAGAAGCTGGTTGGCGGGGGGATGATCAAGATTGTGAACAACACTGTGCCTACGGCGCTCTTCAAGCTCGGATACACGCACGATCAGACTGACGCCATCGTCAGCTACATCGATGCGACCGGAACCATCGAAGGCGCGCCGCTTGTTAAAGACGATCACCTCGCGGTATTCGATTGCTCGTTCAAGCCGGCGAAGGGCACGCGGTCTATCGCCTATATGGGACATCTGAAGATGATGGCGGCGGCGCAGCCCTTCATCTCCGGCGCGATTTCGAAGACGGTCAATCTGCCCGAGCTCGCCAGCGTTGAAGACATCATGGAAGCCTATCTTCAGGCCTGGAAGCTGGGACTGAAGGCGGTCGCGGTCTATCGCGATGGATGCAAGAAGTCGCAGCCGCTCTCGGCGGCGGGAACCAAAACCGCAGAAGCCGCGGGCGGGGGCGCCCGCGCCACATCCACACAGATCGTGCCTGAAGAGGACATGCACGCTCCGCCGCGAGCCATTCGCCATCGTCTTGACGATGAGCGCATGTCGATCACGCACAAATTCAACGTCGGCGGACACGAAGGCTACATCACCGTCGGCCTCTATCGCGACGGCAGCCCCGGCGAACTCTTCATCACCATGGCGAAGGAAGGCTCCACCGTCTCCGGCCTGATGGACAGCTTTGCCTGCGCCACTTCTCTGGCGTTGCAGCATGGCGTCCCGCTCAAGCTGCTCTGCGAAAAATTCGCGCACACCCGCTTCGAGCCCAGTGGCTGGACCAATAACGCCGACATCGGCTTCGCCAAGTCGATCATGGACTACATCTTCCGCTGGCTGCAGGTCCGCTTCCTGACCGGCCAGCAGCAGCTGCTGTTCGAGAACCTGCGACCGAAGCTGTCAGCCGGCGATGTAGGAAGTTCGAGTGTGGGGCGGGCGCCCTCGCCCGCCGATGCAGGCTTACCCGCAGGCGCCGACTCGCCCTTGCCGACAACCGAAGGCCGAGGACCGACGACCAGCCGCATCCACGCCGCCGACGCCCTAGCCGAACTAGTCGACCTCGGAGACGCGCCCAGTTGCCACGTCTGCGGTTCGATCATGGTGCGAAACGGTTCTTGTTATAAGTGCATGTCTTGCGGTTCGACTTCGGGATGCAGTTAGACGGGCGTTTGATTTCGGGTTGAGCAGGGCTAGCAGCCCTGCATTTAGGATGCTGTTTTGAATTCGGCTTTATCCGCTGAGTTACCTCAGCGGATAGAGCCGAGAAGTTTGGGACCGCCTATTATGCAGGCCTGAAAGGCCTGCTCCACCCAAAATCCCTGTGAGATTCAAAATCCCCACCCTCTTCGCAGACTACGCGAGGAAGGATGGGGCACCCTCAAGCAGGGGTATTGTTTTACACATCGCCATGTGTAACAATATACACATGGCAACAAACTTGGCCTTAGACGACAAGCTGATCGAGGAAGCGCAAAAAGCGGGAGGCCATCGCACGAAAAAAGATGCGGTCACGGCCGCTCTCGCCGAGTACGTCAAGCGGCACAAGCAGCAGCGCATCCTCGACGCGTTCGGGACCTTTGATTTTGATCCGGCTTACGACTACAAATCCGAGCGGCGCCGTTCCCGCTGATGCTGGTTCTGGTCGACACTCCGGTATGGTCTCTGGCTTGCGCCGCAAGTCGCGAGACCTGAGCGAGCGGGAGCGGTCGATCACGCAGGCGCTCGAAGAACTGATCCGCGATGGTCGAGCGCAATTGATCGGTGTCGTGCGGCAGGAGCTGCTGTCGGGTATTCGCGACCAACAGCACTTCGAGAAGCTCCGCAACTACCTGCGTGCTTTCGATGATCCTGCGCTCGGCGCCCGTGATTATGAAACTGCCGCCCAAATGCATAACCGCTGCCGAAGCCGTGGCATCAGCGGCTCGGCGATTGACTTTCTGCTTTGCGCAGCAGCAGAGCTCCGGCAATGGCAGATTTTCACCACCGATAAGGACTTTGAGAGCTATGGCCGGGTGCTTGCATTGAAGCTGTATGTGGTATGAGTGCTGGGTGAGTTGGACTGTGTGGCGCGGACACTCTTGTCCGCCAAGGTTTCGAGCCCAAGGATTCGCGGCATAAGTTCTTGAATTACAGAAGCACAAATCCAGGCAGTTACTAATTTAACGACGTGGCACGAAAGTGCGTATCTAGTAACTAAGAAACGTAGTAGAACTAAGTTGACTCTGAGGGGGGTCACGGCGCGAGCCGTGATCCCTTTTGTTTTGCAGTCGGAACGAGATCAAGATGGTAGATCAAATCGCCGAAATCAATAGCTCGCTGCTCGGGCTTGAGTTCCCTGAAGCAGAGCTGGTATTTGGATTAGTTTATCCCGTGGGAACTGACTACTCGGGAGTTTGTCTAACGCTCAATAATTACATCAAGCGTTTTGAGTATAAACCCCAGGAAATCCGCATAAGTGAGCACATTGCGAGCGTTGCCAGCCGCGTAGATCTGCCCGGTGTAGTGCTCACGGGTGAGCCAGAAGCTGCAAGGATTCATTCGTACATGGATGCTGGGAACAAAATTCGGGAGCTTACAAAATGCCCTGACTTCGTGACTGCAACGGCAATCGCCGGGATAGGCATGAGGCGCTCCCGCGATTCGCACGGCATTGGTGAGCCGGTACGTAAGACTGTTCACGTACTGAACTCTCTTAAACGCCCAGAAGAAGTCGCCATGCTTAGGAAGATCTACGGCCTAGGCTTTTACCTCATCGGCATCTTTGCGTCCGAAGCTGAGAGACGGGAATACTTAACTAATGACAAGAACATTCCGAAGTCAGATGCCTTGAAGCTGATGAAACGGGATGAAGACGAGGCTGTGCTTTTCGGCCAGAGGACTCGGGATACATTCCAGCTTGCGGATGTGTTCGTAAAATTGGCCGATGATGCCTATAAGAAACAGCTGGAACGTTTCTTGGATCTCGTGTTTGGATACCCTTACCACACACCTGAGCCCGACGAGTATGCGATGTTTCTCGCTTACGGCGCTGGGTTGCGCTCAGGTCAATTGTCGAGGCAAGTGGGGGCCAGTGTGAGGTCTAAGATCGGGGACGTGGTCTCGGTTGGGTGTAACGACGTGCCGCAGGCAGGCGGAGGACTTTATTGGCCCGGGCCGCAAGACCAACGAGACCATATTAGGAAACTGGATTCTAATGATTTTCAAATTAGGAGAATTATTGACGACGTTCTTACCCGCGTGGGCGATAATACTGCCAAATTGAAACGAGATGCCCACGCCTTTCTCAAGGGTAGCCTTCTATTCGATGTTACGGAATTTGGTAGGGCCGTCCATGCAGAAATGGATGCGCTGCTCACTTGTGGTAGAAACGGAGTCAGCACTGTGGAGTCGGATCTTTTCACTACTACATTTCCGTGCCACAATTGCACCCGGCACATTATTAGCGCCGGTGTTAAAAGGGTTGTGTATGTTGAGCCATATCCCAAGAGCATGGCTGCGAAATTGCACAAGGATGCTGTTATTCTGGGTGAACGAACGAAAAAAGGTGACCGCAGAGTCCCCTTTGAGGCATTCGTCGGAATTGGACCGCGTAGATTTTTCGATCTATTCTCAATGACGCTTAGCCGAGGTTCTGAGATTCATCGCAAACGTAGTGGTAAAACCATAAAGTGGGACCGCAGTAAAGCTGTTCCAAGAATTCAGTTGCTTCCGAGTTCCTATCTCCTAAGAGAGCAACTCGCAGCGGATAATGTGCGCATCAAAATCGACGAATTGCTGAAGCAGGGGAGATTGCTATGAAGGATCAAAACGATAAAAATTCTGCTTACTGGAAATACTTGGAAGAAAATTCGAAAGTCGTTTCAGAATGGCCGGAATGGCTTAAGGGCAATCGTGCATCCCCATCGGGAGCTTCAGGTGATCAAGGAATATCTGAACAGACCACCTGCGAAAAGAAAATAGCCGCTTCTTAGTGTTAACGGGGGCGCCGGGGCGCCCCCGTTAGACTTCAGTCCATCTGAACTGGAGGCAATAATTGACGAATCTTGGCTCCCAGGACTCGCCGTCCGGCGCTGCTGCTATATGATCCGGCTGCACCTCTCGGAGCGGAAGCCCAAAATTCCACTCCTTCGACGACCTCACCCTCTGCCGTGTCTCCCTGCAGAGTTGTGAGAGCGTCTTCCAATATTTTCTTGTAAGAAGATGGGTCGGAGGTCATCAGGCCCCGACTTCGAACACACTCCATAACGTCTGGCAAGACCGAGTGAAGTACCATCACGCCGACGCCCTTTTGTACCGTGTAGTCCTCAGGCTGATCGAAGGCCGGACGCAACAATTCTCGAATCGCCTGCCAATACGCATCAACAATCGTGGCCTGTTGTTCAGGTTTGAGACCGCGAAAATAGGGAGTTGAAAGGAGCGGCTTCAACGACGAAACCATGGATGCCAGAGAGATGGTAGTGCTCCCCTTGTCCATGTTCGCTGCGCGGATTCGGTTCCGCCAGACTGAGGACTCTCCGGAAAGCCACTCGACTATCGCCTGCCCCTGTACTTGCCACTCCCGCCCTCGTTCGGTCAGCGATCGGTAGACCTCCGGATTTTCAGCCCGCTTTCGCAGGAGTGTCAGCGCTAAGTCGGTCTTCACCGACTTGGCAGTTGAGTTCACAATGTAAAACTGTTCCATCTCCTCCTGCTCTGTTGCGCCCAGGAAACAGACGAACGGAATCATAAAACCGGACCATGTTTCTGGATCCTCGGCCATCAGCTTTTCAAGCGCAAGCACACGGTGTTGACCATCAACAACGCTGAATTTGGCACGATTTAAGCCTTGGAGTTTTTCCAGTTGTAGTTCGTGTCGATCTACCGCTTCTCTTGCTTGACGATTGCGAATGTTGAACAGAACGGCTGTAGGAAGATCCGTCAGGTTCTTCTTTAGATCATTCGCGAGTTGGTTGACGCGGGACTCTTGTGGTTGTCTCTGATATCCCCTTTTTGTTTGGGAGTTGTAATAGGGGATTTCGTAGCCGCCAGGAATAATCGCTCCGATCGGCATAAATCCCACAATGGTTGGCGTCCCTGATCGTAAAGGCTGACCCTCTGCAACACGAACTGCTGCTACAAATTTTGGACTCTCTTTATCGCTAATGTGACGCATTTCGATTTCCTGCACTTGTGCTAAAGTTGACATATCTTCTCCTTTTCTCTTTGGAAGGGTTGAAGTTTCCGAGCTCTGTCGGCTACGATCCGGCAGAGCTCGACGTTTTTGCGCTCAACTCCGCAACAATAAGCCTGAGTAGGATCTAATGTCAAGATCTTTTTTTTAGATCCAAATATAGGATCCTTAATGGGGATCTTGATTTAACAATTGCAGCAGCAACAAGGGAGTGGCAAATGGATAATGTGACGCTCATCAGGATCATTTCAGGCGTGCTGGCTGCTTCCGTCTTCCTTCTGCCCTTGTACGTCTTACCTACGATCCTGGCATGGAAGAAAACGCACAGGATGCCGATCCTTTTGCTGAACCTGTTACTCGGATGGACTGTGCTCGGCTGGATCGGAGCGTTAGTATGGGCATTGAATGATACGCCAGCTAATCCGAGCGAACTTGGCGCAGCTGCCTTTTGTTCAAAATGCGGGAAGAACACGCCAGCCCTGGCACAGTTCTGTTCTAGTTGCGGTCATCCTTTGGTGCAAAATGCCATGTCGGCCACGAGCGCGAACCGCGCTTAAGTGAGTCGCTTCAATCCCCGCGAAAGAAAAAACCCGCCGCTCGGCTTCGCCTAATAATTTGGGAAGTTGCAATTCCTGTCAAGGCTGCATACAACAGGAAAGCAAGCCAATGAGAAATCTAATCTTCGATATCAACATTACGCTGGACGGTTGCTGCGACCACACGAAAGCCATTGCTGATGAGGAAATGCATGAATACTTTACCGACCTCTTGCGAGGTGCTGACCTGCTCGTCTTTGGGCGTAAGACCTACGAATTGATGGTCCCTTTTTGGCCGGATGTCGCAAAGAGCCAGTCGATGACAAAAGCGGAGAACGAATTTGCTCGAGCCTTTGACTCCATCAACAAAATTGTTTTTTCACGATCATTAGAGAGCGTTGAAGATCGAAAGACGAGAATTGTTCGCACCGACCTTCGCGACGAAATACTTAAATTGAAACAGCAACCAGGCAAAAATATTTTAGTCGGCGGTGTAAGCCTTCCTTCACAACTGATAGCGCTTGGCCTGGTTGATGAATATCGTTTTGTCGTCCATCCGATAATTGCAGGAGAAGGGAGACGCTTGTTAGAAGGTCTCAGCCTGCAGGACAGACCACCGTTAAAACTCGTCGAGTCAAAGACTTTTAAATCAGGAGTTGTTGCGCTCCGTTACTTGAAAGCGTGATGCGAACGGGTGGCCCATTCAAACCCAGCTTTTGGCTTGAATGGGCCAGTTTCGATTGTTATTTCGGCAGAAGCTCCGAGCCCGTATGGGTTCAAAGTGTGTCGCACAAGCGGAGGCCAAATGCAGTGCTTTAATTCATCCTCAAAACGAAGCGGTCGGAACCTGCAAGCATTGTTTTCGCGGAGTATGCCCCCAGTGCGCGAAAGACAGCGGCGTTGGATTGGCGTCGGCAGCGAAGCCTGCGAGATCCCGCATCAGGGAATCGGTGGCCATGCCGACTTGTTGTCAAAGAAACGGAACGCTGACGGCTTCGCGCCGAATGCGGCCCATCCGCAATGGGCCTTGGGGATGCTCAGCGATGAATGGCACGTGCTATGGTTGTACGTCATCGGGTATTCGGGCTATTTTCGAAAGTTCTGTTTTCTTTCCGCTGTATGTCCTACCTAGCATACTGGCATGGAAGAAGACGCACCGGATACTCAATGTTTTTGCCGGTGCTGTTACTCGGAGTGGACTGTGCTCGGCTGGGTTGGAGCCTTAATATGGGCATTGCTTGACGCGCCAGCCAATCCGGATCAACCCGGCCACAGGATATTTTGTCTAAATTGCGGAAAGCCCAGTCCGGCCCTGGCTCGGTTCTGCTCCAGTTGCGCTCGCCCTTTAGCGGCAGGATCGCCGACGGCTTCGTCGCGATTTGAATCTGCTGGCGACGTGCAAATGGCGAACTCAGGTTCCTCCCTCGGCAGACAATTGGCGCTCGGCTCGTCCTGCTCCGGTCGGAATGACAGAGAATAGCCGGTCCGAAGCCAAGTTGTCGGAATGACAGAGAATAGTCCTTTGCAGGCCATCTGTGGAAAACTCTTGTCAAGCCCCCTAAACAGGTGCTTTTCATCTAACCTCATCATTCCAGTCACAATATAAAGTTCTAAACCTTGGCACAATTGCCCTATCCAATCTGTCAGAATAGATACAGAAGGTAAATAAAGCGCGGCCCTGAGGCCGCGCTTTTTGTCTTTGGATCGGGTCATTTCCCCGGATACCCCTGTGACGAACAAACACAAGGTCTCGACGCGCGTGATTTTCGCTTCGCTACAAATCACTCTTCGCTCGGGATGACATGTTTTTTTGTGCTGTTCCGTCTGGAGCTCGCTTCTCGCGAGAATTGGGTACGCTGGCGGAAGGGTGGAAATCAAATTCCCACCCTCCCCAAAGGCGGGGAAGGATGGGGCATCCGCGTCTCAACGAGCCAACGCAGAGCGACATCTTTTTGTCGCTGGGTGCAGAGCTGAAGCCGTGCCTTCAAATCAGAATTTCCTTACATCAAATCAGAATTTCCGTAAATCAGAGCGATTGATAAATCAAAATTTTCTTCATCAGGAATTTATTCCCAGTAAATCAAATCACTATGAAAATAGGCGCAAAAAAAGTTGGGGTGAATACATGGACAAAACGGGGAAATTGAAGAGGGTCAGGGGAGCAAACAGAGATGGAAATCCTGATAACAAGGGAAGATGCGCCATCACGGGATGCAAGCAGCGGGGAGAGTGGGCGGAGTTGTGCTTCATGGCGAGAGCGGCGGCCCGGGGGTTGAGCGTGACGCGTCCGCCTGGAGATTCAGCGAGCTATGACGTGGGCGTGGAGCATAACGGGAAGTATTTGCGGGTGCAGGTGAAGTCGACGAGTTTCGAGAGGAATGGATCGTATACGTGCAACATTATCAGCAAGACGGGCGTGAGATATGTGCGCGGCAAGCTGGATGTGTTTGCGGTGTACCTGGTGCCGATTGACTTGTGGTACATCATTCCGTTTGCGGTGGCGGAGCGGAACAAGTCGCTGAACCTGACGCCCTATGATGGGCACAAGTTCGCACAGTACATTGAAGCATGGCATTTGTTGCGAGGCGATGAGGGCCGATAGCCGCCCGTGCTGGGCGAGCAGTTGTATGAGGGAGATTTGCGAGTTTGTATTAGTGCAGGGCACGGCTTCAGTGGCGTTGATCAACAACTCCCGTTCCTCCTGCGAGAAGTTTCTATAGCGACCAGAGTTCAGTTGTCGCTGCCGAGCTTCGGGCGGCATGGCGCGCAGAGCCTGAATCACATTCCTCACCGCAGGACGTAGTCCCGAAGGAAGTTGCCTCGTGGCGGAATCCCTGAGCCGGTAGTTGCTCGTGACAGGGGCGGGTATAGCGGCCGGGTCAATTGAAGCCGCAGACTTGTAGTCCGCGAGCGAAAATACAGACCTATTGCCTCGGGAATTCGTGGTCACATAATTACGCTCAGGAGAGCTTTCGGGCACATCTGTGCTCGAAGGCTTTGCCGGAGCATTTTCGTTATTTGGTTTGCACGGATGATCATCCTCATGGCGATAATCGCAGCCGTCGCGATTGTCGCGAGGGTAGCGATTATCCCGAGGGTAATCTGGACCATCCGGATAGTAGTAGGAATCGTACGGATAGTAGTAAGGGTAAGGGCTCCCCCACGGACCATATCCGTAGTAGTACGGGTATCCCCAACCCCAATAAGGGCCGAAACCAAAGCCGAAACCGAATCCGTAGCCATAACCATAGCCTCGACTATAAAAACCGCCATAGCCTCGACCGTAAAAACCGCCATAGCCTCGACCGTGAAAGCTACCAAAGCCTCCGCCCCCGTGGAAGCCGCCGCCGTGGAATCCACCAAAATTTCCGCGGGATCCTCCGCCGTGGAATCCGGTGCCTCCCGCGTGAAAGCCTCCTCCGCCGCCGTGTCCGCCATGCTGTGCAGAAGCGGACTGCGGAATGCCGGTGAGCGCGACGGCTACTGCGATCAGAACAAGAATTCGTAACGAAACGATCCTGCTCATTTTAGTTTCCTCTAATGCAGATTAGATGCACTGGGTCCCTACGTTGGGTTATCTGCGCTCCGGCGGTGGCCTAACGGGCTGAACGTTGTGATTGTAGTCCTTGGATGCGATGGAAGAATCCTCGGATCATGCGTACGCAAACCCTTAACCATCGTTTCCGATTGGTTCACCGGGCATGACAGCGCCGGTATTTCCCCCCCCGGCTTGGTCGCAAAATCAGTTCGAAAGCCACTGGCTAAGCAGGATACAAAATCGGCTCTTCCGGCGTGTTAAACGGAAATCAGCCGCTGTTGCTCGAAATGTGCTGGAATTCTAATTAGCATCTGGCGAACTCGCCTTTGCCGTTGATTTGCGTGCATAATCATCACTTGGTCCAGGGCGAGAATATTTTTCCACGAGCCCCTCGCATCTTGTTTTTTCTGGGGCTGGTCTTATCGGCAAGCGGTTTTATTTCGCCGCCATTTGCACTATTGGGTGGGCTGGTCTTCGGACTTACCCTGCAGCACCCATATCCGGACGAAAGCAGCCGCTTGGCGAAATTTCTGCTGCAGGCTTCGGTGGTTGCCCTCGGTTTCGGCATGGATTTACACGACGTCTTTCATGCCGGACGGTCGGGGTTCCTCTATACTGCCGCCAGCATAACCTTTGCGATGTTGATGGGCATGGGTCTGGGCTATCTGTTTGGCGTCGGTAAAAAAGCCGCTTTTTTAATCAGCGCCGGAACGGCTATTTGCGGAGGCAGCGCCATTGCCGCTGTAGGCCCAATCGTAAACGCTAGCGAAGAAGAGATGGCCGTATCACTGGGCGCCGTCTTTATTCTTAATTCAGTCGCGCTTTTTCTTTTTCCTGTGATCGGCTACGCCCTTCACCTGACGCAATCGCAGTTCGGCCTGTGGGCCGCGCTCGCCATTCATGACACTAGTTCCGTTGTCGGAGCGACGGCAAAATATGGAGCTATCGCTCTGGCCATCGGAACTACGATCAAGCTTGCACGCGCACTCTGGATCGTTCCCCTTTCCTTCGTCACGGCAGTAACTCTGAAGAGCAAGGCGCGCATTCAATGGCCATGGTTCATCCTGCTGTTCTGCCTCGCCGCGCTGATGAACAGCTGGTTTCCGGCTTTTCACGCAGCGTTTGGTGTTTTCAACCACTTGGGGAAAATCGGGCTGACGGTCACACTATTCCTGATCGGAACCGGTTTGAGCAAAGAAACCATTAAAGTGGTCGGCGTACGTCCGCTTCTGCAGGGAGTTGTCCTGTGGATTATCGTCGGCTGCGGCAGCCTGGCACTCATTTTGTTTAATTGGATTCATCTATAGCGACGACCTTGGCGTCGAAGCTCATTCTCTGCGTTCTTGCGAAACCTCTGCGGTCAAAAGCTTTTCATTCGTCGTGTAAAATTCGCTGACGGGAATGGCAAAACCAATACAGCAAAAACCAGGGGGAAAGCAGCGACTGCGGTTGTCGCGCGACGCTTGGCGGCGCATCTCCAGCAAGATCGAGACACAACGTTCCATCGCTAGCTTTAAAACTCGCTTGTTGTACTCCTCCGCGAGCGCGACCAATTCCATACTGGCAAAAATGCAATCTTTGGCTCACGCGGAAGCCCTCGAAAAAGCTAAAGTCCCACCGCCAATTTTTCTCCTGGGCTTTTGGCGCTCCGGCACTACTTTTTTGCACGAGCTATTTTGTTGCGACACTCGCTTTGGATTTCCCAGTACCTACGCCTGCATGAACTCCGCTCATTTTTTGCTTACCGAGCAGGGATTCCACAAGCGCCGCGGCAAACAGGAAGCCTACCGTCCCATGGACAACATGCAATATTCATGGACCTCGCCGCAGGAAGACGAGTTCGCATTGCTTTGCATGGGCGCGCCGTCACCGTATGAAGCGTTGCTGGTCCCGTCGCTGATGTCCGACCCCAAGGCGCTGCTCGACTTGCGCCGGCGTTCAGCGGACGAGCAAGATCTCTGGAAGCGAACGATTCAGCTGTTTCTTCGTGAACTTACCGTCCAACAACGCAAACCGGTGGTGCTTAAATCGCCCACTCACGGCTTCAGGTTTCCCTTGCTGCCATCGCTTTTTCCCGGATCGCGATTCGTGATCATCGAACGCAATCCGTATGAAGTATTTGCGTCGAACCTGAAACTTTGGAATACGCTGTTGGACATGTACAGCCTCGAATTGGCTTCGCCCGAGCAAATCGAAAACTTCGTACTGGCCGCGTATCTGATCCACGAAGAAGCCATCGCGGAAGGCACTCGCAACGTAACCCCTGAAACAGTATCGCGCGTACGCTATGAAGATCTGGTGGCCAATCCGCTCAGCGAAATGAGGCGAATCTATTCTGAACTGAAATTACCCGGTTTCGAAGATGCGCAGCCCGCGATGCAACAATACATCGCCAGCGTTTCCAGCCACCAGCGCAATCGATTGGTGCTTTCACCAGCGCAGAAGAATTCCGTGGACGAAATGTGGGGAAAGCTGATCCGCGATAAAGGTTACGCGTGGCCGGAGAAGTGGCTTACTTTAAAACCCACGGCCTAGTCAGATGAGAGAGGCTGGTCTTGCGCGTCGGGATGAGTTTTTTCCGCAGGCTTTACTCCCCGCAACTTATTAAACAATCCTGAAATCCCCCGCCGGATGCGATTGGCGAAAATCAAAAACATCGCCCATACCGCCGCCAGCATGGGCAGGAGAACCGAAAAGAGAGTTCCGCCCGTTGGATCGCCGTAGGCGTACGCAGGGATGCCTAGAAGGAAAAATGGAATCGTGAACAGAACAGCGTCTCGCGTCATCCTTGACTATTATATCGACTAAATCTGTGCTCGCTGTTGCGGCCCAGCATGCCTCGATTCACCACTGAACTTCCGGATACAGACTGGGAAGGTGTATTGTGCGATACGATTCCTGGCCGCTGATGTCAAGCTCCCACACTACCTGCGTCGGCTGTTGACGCGTGACCTCCATCACCTCCGCATTCAGTTTTTCCTGTCGCGCAAACATCGGCAGAAACGAAAGAGCTATCGCAATTACCGCGAAAAAGCTCGGCCGATTGATTCGTCGCAGCGCTGCCAGCATGTCACCGTAAAAATCCCAGGGACCAGCTCTCGCACGCTTCTGCGGTTCCTGTGCCAGCACTAAGACCCCCGCATCAATGATCAGTCCAATAGTCAGTGCCAGCAGACCCAGCGCGGGGAACAATGCCACTATGACGACCAGTGGAACAATCGCCAGCGGCAGAAAAGTCTTCGGTATGGGTGAAAAGAAAACTACCAGCACCACGATCAGGATTCCCAGCTCTTCAAAAATCGCGGTAGGCAGTGGTAACTTTCGTTTCTCGATTCGAACGACTTGCTCCGACGGATTAGTGATATCAAAAAACATATTGTTGGTCGGGGTCTGCATGCTTACTCCGCCCCAATAGGAGTACGGAACAATCTGCGACCATAGCAGCCGCGCTGTCCGTCCGGCTTCGTTTACAGCAAAGACCGCCGGCCGGCTGTAGCAATCAGGAACACGGCGGCCGAAAAATGTCATCCAGGGATACTGCACGTCGCCCACGTTTGAAGGACAGATGTTCCCACTGAACTCAGGGAAGCGGTTATTCCCGTTGTCGAAGACCGCAAGCCTCAGCTGTTGGCTCGGCTGAGCATAAAAAAAATTCGCATAGTGCTGCGCGAAAAACCAATCTGCCGGAGCGGTGGAACCGAGCAGGGTGAAATCACCTTGGTATCCGAGCTTCCAGACGATATCCCCTTTGCCTTGGCCGTTCGCATACTCGATTTTGATGATCCACGACTGGTTGCGCATTGAGAGCACAATATTGCCGTCGTCACGTGAATAGTCGATCGTATTGGTGTGCGTCCAATCGGGAAACAACATCGGGTGCCGAGTCACATCAAGGTGATCGAATGACGACCATGACCACACCGGCTTGTAATTCTGGTCCAGATCGATGACTGCATCCCCGAGCACCATGGTGGCGCCCGAATACCCAGGCAAGTTAGTAAATTGTTTTTTCGTGTTCACCAATACAAGAAGATGCCCATTGGACAACTCGACAATGTCGTGATGAATTGCGTTTGCGCGCCACTTATATCCTGCGTCAGTCAGCCACTGGTTAAGTTGGTCGACGGTAAATTCGTGAATGGTTTTTCCCGTGAGGTCAATTTCCCGAACCATTCCTCCGGGTCCGGTAGTTCCCCCGAAAAGCACCATCAGGAAATGGCCATTGGGCAACAGCTTAAAAGGTTGCGCGGTGCCCAATCGTTCATCAAAGTCGTAGTACCAGATCAAATCGCCAGCCGGATTCAGCGCTACCACTCGCAAAAAATTTCCCGGATTGTTCGGCGGCGGATTCAGGGAGACCAATTCAACTCCTGGCGTCGGCGTAACTCCCGATGGCAGCGTCACTGCCATGACCGGTGTGCGCCCGCCTGGTGCGGTTCCAGTTGTGAACACGTGATCGTCATCAAACGCTTTGCTGCCATCTACATGCGTGATCACGGCCCGCATGTGATAGGTCGAGTTCTGCTTCATGCCTGCGACTAGAACGGGCACTGTCGGCGCGGTGGCCTGAACTGGCGAGGTGGTAAATCCATAATTTGTGTCAGGCCCAAATTCAACCGCGGCGGACGAGCCCGGCGGCACTGGGATGTCGTATTGAGCGACTAACGGATTTTGGGTGTGAGTAACATGCCCCGAATCTGAACCGCCACAGCCGATTGAACAGATGCCCAGTGCAAGAGCCGCGGCCAAAAACATTCTTATATGCCTTCCAAAATTTTGCAGGATTATATCAGCGCAGCAGCGAACCTTTTAGTTTCAATGAAAAAAGAAATTTGAATCACGGACGACGTTTGAACTTCCGCCGCTCTTTGCAAGAAGTAGGCGAGCGTAGAACGTAACAACGATAAGGCGGCCTTGCGGCGGCCTCAATTGTTCAGGTTTGTTGAAAGCTGACCGCTGAAGACTGAGGGTTGTTAATCCCCGCCACTGGTTCTGCCCCTTCGGGCTTTGTGTCCGAACTCATCTATGCTGCCGGCACATCTCTGACCAGCCACTCCAATGCCTCATCGCGAGTTTTGAATGTGGGCAGATCGCGCTGCGAGAAGGTCTTGATGTTCTCGTAAAAGACATTTGGCAGCGTTTCCGTTCCTACCCAGGCCGAGCGCTTCAGATGCGGGCGGTCGTACACCGTGCCTTCTTTCAGGCTGGCAACAGCCGCCTTATCGAATTTGGCTCCGCTGAAATCGGCAAGAAGGAGAAGAGAACCATGGGGCTCGGCGGTGACATAGCTGGGAACCAGGTGGCAGAGTTCGGCAACTTCGGTCGCCGAGCAGTTCGAAAGATCGACTAGCAGGACCTTGGTGTTCTTGTGGGTGACGAAACGTATTCGTTCTTCCATAACCGCCTCCGGGAAGACGCAGGGACAAACCCAACGAGCAGCCCCGCGATTATAGCCACAGGACCATGCCTGTGTCGCAGGCGATTTAGCCTATACTCCCACCGGCTGTTTGTTCGCAACCTGCACTGGAGTCAGCCAGTTGAAGCGGTCGGGCAGGGTGCCGTGCACGATACCAAAGAATTCACGCTGCAAAGCTCTGGTGATCGGCCCGACATTGCCTTTGCCGACCGTTATGCGATCAACCGATCGAATCGGAGTAACTTCGGCGGCGGTGCCGGTGAAAAAAGCTTCGTCCGCGATGTACAACATTTCGCGCGGTATGCCGGCTTCGGCGACGGGAATCCCAAGATCGCGCGCCAATCTCAAAATAGAATCGCGAGTAATACCCGGCAAAACCGAGTTTCCCAGCGGGGCGGTTTGCAGGACGCCATTGCGGACAACGAAGACATTTTCTCCCGAACCTTCGCTTACGTAGCCGTTGGCGTCAAGCGCAATGCCCTCCACATAACCGTTGGTCGTAGCTTCCATGCGGATCAACTGCGAATTCATATAATTCGCGCCGGCCTTGGCCAGGGCAGGAAGCGTGTTGGGAGCGATTCGCGTCCAGGATGAGACGCAGACGTCGACTCCGGAATCGTCCTGGGTGAGATATTTGCCCCAGGGATAGTTGGCAATGTAAACCTCGACCGGGCAGTTCACCGGGGTGACGCCGGCATCGCCGTACCCGCGGAAGACGATGGGCCGAATGTAGCAAGGCCAAACGCCATTGGTGCGCACCAGTTCGCCCATGGCAGCAACCAATTCCTCCAACCCAAAGCCGACATCCATGCGATAAACCTTGGCAGAATCGAGCAGGCGCTGGATATGCTCGGTGGCGCGGAAGATTGCCGGCCCGGAAGGCGGAGCATAGCAACGCACGCCCTCGAAAACCGATGAGCCATAGTGAATCACATGCGACATCACGTGAATGTTCGCGTCGTCCCAGCGGATGAGCTTTCCTTTGTGCCAGATCTTGTCGGTCTTTTGCAGCGGCATGGATACTCCTAAAATTCGAACTAATTGATTATAACGTGACGGGGAAAACAGGTTACCCCGACTCGCGTGCACTTTCGGCGAATCCCATTAGTAAAAGAGAGAATTTGGAGTTGGCGAGTGGAATCGTCCGCAACCCTAAGACTGTGCGTTTTGACAATAGTCGTTATAACGAGTAACATTGATTTACTTGACTTTGAGGACACAAAAGGGAAGTAAGGAACGGCACGCACCATCTCCGGAAGAAGCTGTGTTTCTGGACCTATTGCGGACGGCGGATGTGCTTTCACGCCGACTGGCCCACGTGCTAAAGAATGAAGATGTGTCATCCAACCAATACAACGTGCTGCGAATTCTCCGTGGCGCGCCGGAAGGATTGCCGTGCGGAGAGATCGGCAGTCGCATGATCACCCGTGATCCCGACATTACGCGGTTGCTCGATCGCCTGGAGAAGCGAGGGCTCATTTCACGCTGCCGCGAAACTAAAGACCGCCGCATGATACTGACCCGGATAAGCCCAGAAGGTATCAAACTACTCGCTCGGCTGGATGAACCGGTCCAAACAGCCCACCGTGAGCAACTTGGCCATCTCGGCAGGGAACGGCTCAAGGCTCTGACTGAATTGCTCCGTGATTCGCGCGGCTCGACGAGTTAGTTTTTTTGCAATAACAGTTGTTGAAACGAATATCGTGATAACGCATCTAATTAACTGAACCAGGAGGAAAATGAATATGAGCACATTGGCTATCCCACACACCAGCGTAAGCACCTGGAACCTGGACGCCGCCCATTCCGTGGCCGAGTTCAAGGTCAAACACATGATGATTTCAAACGTGAAAGGACAATTCACCAAAGTGACCGGTGCCCTGCACTTCGACGAGCAGGACGTAACCCAGTCCAATGTCGAAGCCTCGATTGAAGCCGCGTCAATTAACACTCGCGATGAACAACGGGACACCCATCTGAAGAGCCCTGACTTCTTCGATGTGGAAAAATTCCCGATACTTAAATTCAAATCGACCGGTATAAGCCGGAAATCTACAGATGAACTGGCAATCACCGGCGACCTCACGATTCATGGGGTCACACGCGAGGTCATATTCGCCGTAGAAGGACCTACTCCGGCGGCAAAAGATCCCTGGGGTAACGCTCGCATTGGACTTTCGGCGACCACCAAGATCAATCGTAAAGATTTTGGTCTGACTTGGAACGCTGCGCTCGAGACCGGCGGCATTCTCGTCGGTGAAGAAGTGACGATCACGCTCGACGTTCAGTTTGTGAAGGCCTGAATCGTTCGCCGTATGCATACATCGAACGATGTGTGCGCGGTCCAGAAGGAGGAAGCAATGTCTCTCCGTCCAGTAAAACAAATTATTCAACCCAAGCCGACCATCGAGGGCGCCGGCGTAAAGCTGCAGCGCGCCTTCGGTTTCGGCAAGACCAAGGAATTCGATCCGTTTCTTTTGCTGGATGATTTTCGCAACGAAAATCCGCAGGATTATCTGGCGGGATTTCCCTGGCATCCGCATCGCGGGATCGAAACCATTACCTATGTGCTCGCTGGTTCGGTTGAACATGGCGACAGCCTGGGCAACAAGGGCAAGATGAGCGCGGGGGACGTGCAGTGGATGACCGCCGGTAGCGGCATTCTGCATCAGGAAATGCCGAAGGGAGATCAGCACGGGCGCATGCACGGCTTTCAGTTGTGGGCAAATCTGCCGGCATCTCTAAAGATGACCGATCCCCGCTATCAAGACATTCCGGCGAGCGCGATTCCGGAGATCACCGATGATGACGGCACCACTGTGCGCGTCGTGTGCGGCGAGTTCTGGGGAAAACGCGGGCCAGTAGAAGGGGTCGCCGCCGATCCAAACTACATCGACATTTCAGTTCCGCCTGGAAAGACCAAGCGGCTGAAGGTTGAGACCACGCGTAATGCGTTTGCGTATGTGTTTGCCGGTGCCGGAACTTTTCGCGAGGCATCGAATCCCCGCGCGGTGCTGACTGAGCACGTGGCCAGGCCTGAAGCTGCCCCAGAGTATGACGCCACGAACCATTCGCTGGTGCTGTTCGACCGCGGAGACGAAATTGTGGTGCAAGCTGGGACTGAGGGGATTCGTTTCCTTCTGGTTTCAGGCAAACCGATTGAAGAGCCTGTGGCCTGGTACGGGCCGATCGTGATGAACACGCAGAACGAACTGCAGGAAGCGTTTCACCAACTGCAGGAAGGCACCTTCATCAAGCACCGGTGAAGGGTTAATCTGACGGAGATAGGAGTAGCAATGAAGATCACAGTTTTCGGAAAGGGCAAGGTCGGCGGCGGCCTTGCCGATCTTTGGGAAGGCGCAGGGCACAAGGTAACGCGGCTAGGACGTGACGGCGGCGATGTTAGCGATGCTGATGTTGTCCTGATCGCCGTGCCCGGCAATGCGCTTGCGGAAGCGGTCGGCAAGTTAAAAGGTGTGAAGGGCAAAACAGTTATTGATGCCACCAACCGCTTCGGCGTCGATTCCCCTGCCGGCTTCAAATCCAACACTGAATTCATCAAGTCCAAAACCAATGGCCCGACGGCGAAGGCATTCAACATCAATTTTGCGTCGCTTTATGGACGTCTGAAAGAAACGCGCTCAAGACCAAGCAATCTGTGGTGTGGAGACGAAGCCGCCCGCACCGCGGTCGAGCAACTCAGCCGGGACGCGGGCTACGATGCGGTTTACGCTGGACCGATTGCGAATGCCGCCGAGCAGGAAAGTTTGATCAAGATCATCTTCGCGATCAACCAGAGTGGATTGGGTGCGTTTGTGTATCGGATAGCGCATCCGGAAGAGCTGTAACAGGCACTACTTTCGCGATGAAGATGCGGCTTTGGAAAAATCCTGGAGCCGCAATTCATCGTTCCCTTCCGTGATCAGGTAAAACTTGTCGGCCGGAACATCATGGAAGGTCTGTGTCAGACCACTTGGCCACTTGATCTCCGCGGTTTGGGCAATTGTGGCTTTTGCGAGTCCAAAATTCGCCCGCAGATCGCTCTGGGAGAGATAACTGCCACCACCGGCAATTTCGCGGATCTGCGAAATTTCTCTAGTCACCACACGAACCCGGGCGCCCATGGCATCGCGATTGCTTTTTGTTCCTACGAGTTTGAAATTAATGAAGTGATTCCGGTTGCCATGATTGTGCAGCAACAACGGGGCATCACCGTTATTGGCCACCAGAACGTCAACGAATCCGTCGTTATCGAAGTCGGCGAACGCCACTCCGCGCGCCGCATGTGGTGATTGGTCGGCAACTCCAGTTTCTTTGCTGGTTTCCATAAATTTCCCGCGCCCTTCGTTATGAAAGACGGAGTTCACCTGCTTGTACCGGGTCCCTGGCGAAGCCTGTTCGATTTCCGGATAGACGTGCCCGTTGGCGATAAAGAGATCCAGCCAGCCGTCATTGTCGTAGTCGATAAACCCTCCACCAAAGCTGAGCACATTATGGGTCGGCCCTGTGATGCCCGCTTCGTCGCTGACTTCATCAAAGTTTCCCTTGCCATCGTTGTGCCATATGTGGTCCGAAGAACCCTGAAAATCAGAAATGTATAGGTCAAGCCAGCCGTCATTGTCGTAGTCGCCTAGAGAAATGCACATCGCGGCCATGAGGCTTCCGCTGGCTGAAAACGCCATGCCACTCGGTGCCGCTATTTCTTGAAAACTCTTTCCGTGATCGTTGCGATAGAGGTATGCTGCCAGGCCATCGTTGGCAACAAATAGATCCGGCCAGCCATGATTGTCATAATCGGCTGCGCCGACCGAGAGATTTTTACCGTGGGGCTGGAGAATGTTAGTGGACTTGGTGACATTGGTAAAAGTGCCGTCGCCATTATTGTGGTAAAGCGCGTCTGAACTCCCTTTATATGCGCTCGGCGGGCAACTGCTGCGAACGCTGCCGATATTGCAATAGCGCGGCCCGTCTGGATCGAGCGCTACGTAACTGCCAACATACAGGTCAAGTTTGCCGTCGCGGTCGTAATCAAAGAAGGTCGCGCCGCTGTGGAAAGCTCCGGATTCATGTCCCGCAACCCCCGCCTTATCGGTAACGTCAGTGAATGTTCCGTTTCCATTGTTGTGATACAGAAGGTTGCTTCCGTATTGAGTGACAAACAAATCAGGGAGGCCGTCGTTGTCATAGTCGCCCCACACGCAGCCCAAGCCGTAGCCGGTCCCGGGCGCGCCTGCTTTTTCGGTCACGTCGGTAAACGTGCCATCACCATTGTTGTGGTAGAGCGCGTTGCGGACCGAAATGCCGCGATTGTAGAGATCGCGGCCATTTACGAAATAAATATCCTGCCAGCCATCCCCGTCGAAATCGGCCACGCAAACTCCGGGGCCAAACTCTTCGCGATTGATAGATATCCCGTTGTTGCCTTTGAAGTGCACGAACTTGATTCCCGCCGCATCAGTGATATTCGTGAACTGAATGGAATTCGTGGGCGGAGGATTCTGCGCATTGACCGAATGAAGTTTAGAGTTGAGCGTGATTATAAGCAGTGCGCCCCCAAAGAGTACCGTCGCGAGATAGCGCGTTACTTCCATTTCCCCTGACCTTCAACCATGGTGATGTAGCGATCAATAGGCAGATCCGTGAATCGTTCCGTCGCGCCACTCGGCATCGGCCACTTTATTTCCAGCCAGTCGATCTTTGTTCGCTTGCCAATTCCCAGCACCACGCGTGGATCATGATCAGACAAATAACTGCCGCCGCCAACTTTCATTCGGCTGCGTTTCAGGTCTTGTGCCTGGTACGTAATGCGTGCGCCCACGGCGTCGATATTGGATTTTCGACCAACCAGCTTGAGTCCCAGCCAGTGATTCTGCGCTCCGGCGTTGTTGCGCAGTAAAACCGGTGCGCCATTATTCACTGAAATCAGAACGTCGATCGCACCGTCATTATTAAAATCCCCGACCGCCATTCCGCGCGCTGAAATGGGTTGGGCGAAGATCGGGCCGCTTTCTCCACTTATGTTTTGGAAACTTTTTCCTGTCCCGCGGAATAGAAGCGGCGGCTCTTCATATCTGACCTGCGGATGAATTTGCTCAATCAGATCGTCCGGGTTTCCGTTGGCCAGAAATAGATCAAGATTTCCATCATTATCAAAATCGAAAAACTTAAGCCCCCATCCGCTCATTAAACGCGTCGCATTCGCGATTCCGGTTGCGTCGGCACGATCGTCAAAGCTTTCGTCGTGATTATTGCGGTAGAGCGAGTACATTTCTCGGTCGACATTGGCCACGAACAGGTCCATCCATCCGTCTTGATCATAGTCAGCCGAGTCCACGCCCATTCCCGAGCGCGGCCGTCCCTCGGCACTATAGGCGATTCCGGCAGGCTCGCCGATTTCGTCAAATTTTCCGCCGCCGCGGTTCTCGAACAGGAAATTTGCCACAGTGTCGTTGGCGACTAAGAGATCCATTTGACCATCGTTATTGATGTCAGTTGCCACAACCCCCCAGGCTTTTCCGAGATGGGCTGCAACACCTGACGACTTGCTAACGTCCGTGAATGTGCCGTCGCCATTATTGTGAAACAGCCAGCTCGCGGTTGGACGGTAAACGTGCGGAATGCAGTAACCGCGTGTGGCATCTTCGCCGGTGCGGCAGTCTTTATTTTTTTCTTTCGAGAACTCGACGAACTGGCAGACGAACAAGTCCAGTTTGCCGTCGTTGTCATAATCAAACCAGACCGCGCTGGATGACCATCCGGGGGCGGCGACGCCGGCCCTCTCCGTCACATCGCTAAATGTGCCATCGCCATTATTGTGATAGAGAATGTTCCGGCCATACTGCGTAACATACACGTCAGGTAAACCGTCGCCGTCGTAATCACCTACCGCGACCCCTTGCCCATAGCCTCCGCCCGGGACGCCGGCTTTGAGGGTTATATCGGTAAAAGTTCCGTCGCGGTTATTGTGATAGAGCGCATTTCGCAGCGGCGAGATCGGGATTAAAGAAGTCGCACTTTCCGCTGTTGACGAAATAGATGTCCATCCAGCCGTCATTGTCGTAGTCAAGAAATGCGCAACCCGCACCGGTCGTTTCAGGCAAATAATGTTCGGGAGATTTGCCGCTGATGTGTCTCCAACGAATTCCGCTCTCCTCCGCAGGGACTGTCTGAAAGGGAAAGGTTGAGCTAGGAAGGGCGCCGGTCCATCGTGGGAATGCCGTGAAAGCCGCCGATCCGGCAAGGGAATACAGAAACTGCCGGCGTGATGGATAAAAAATGCTTTTGGGTGAGATACGTTTCACGTTATGCCAGGGAAATTATTGCGGAGCGGGAGCCTCAGAGGGTGAAGTTTTTTCTTCCGGCGGATTCTTCTGCACCATTTCGCGATGAATTGCGAACTCGCGGTCGCCTTCCTGCTTGCGGCCGGTGCGAGCATATGCGATGGCCAGATTATAATGTGCGGCCGGATTCTGTGGCTCCAGTTTCACCGCGATCTCCAGTGGCGGTACCGCTTCTGAGAACTTCTTGGTCGACACTAGCGCTACGCCCCAACCGAGATAAGCGTCTCCGAAGCCGGAGTCCAGCTTGGCGGCGCGGGTGAAGTGTTGCACCGCTTCGTCCCATTGCTGCGCCTCCCGCGCCAGTTCGCCTAGAACATACTCCGCGCCCGCATTGCTGGGATCAATCTCCAGTTCCTGCTGGAACTCCTTTTTAGCCTGTTCGGCCACATCAGCCGGAGGATTCGGCGCTGACAGCAACAGGCGCCCGACCTTGAAATGAATGCCCGGCAGGCTCGGATTTTCTTGCAGCACCTTTTGATATTCCTTGGACGCCTGGTCCCATTTGCCTTGCATCTCGAGTGACTCAGCGTTCAGTTCATGTGCTTGCGGGGAATTCGGCGCCTTCATGGCAAGCTCCTGGGAGGCATGAGTCGCTAAATCCGAGTAAGTATGGATGGTGGTGTACAACACTTCCGGGTCATTGGGAAATTCGCGATTCAGCATGCGCAGAAAGTCTTCGGCTGCGTCGAATTGATTTTTCACCATGGCGCAACGGACGCCCGCCAGGCCCGCGCTGCGCCGGAAATCCTTATCGCTGGATTGCGGGATTGCCTTCTTCAGCAGCGGAATCGCTTCGGCGCAACGGCCCTTGCTTGGCGAGATCGAGAGCGTGCTGGACAGATGATGCAGGCTCTAGTTCCGGTTGAAGAGCTGAGTTCCGGACGTTTGAGCCGGATGAAAGGGGGACGACAAGACCAGCAACGCGCAAAACCGCTTGAGACGTGGCAGTTGGGCATAAAAGAAAAAGGGCAGGCGTTGTGAACGCCTGCCCTGATAATACCGCGATCAGAAGTAGAACTTCAGAGCGAACTGGAGTTGTCGTGCATCCTGGCTGGTGTTGATCAGACCCCGAAACCCGTGCCTACGCTTGTGTTCGGTGCTGCCAGATTCGGATGATTGAAATATGTTGAGGAAGTCGGTCCGGAACTGGAACTTCATCCTTTCTCCGATGGGGAAGTTCTTTTGCATGCTGATGTCAAAGTCAATATAACCCGGACCAATTACCGGACCTTGCGCCTGACATGTTCCGAACGTACCTGGCGCGCGTTGGCGAAGGAATTCGAACTCAACCACTGCATTCCTTCGCTACTCACCGTCTTCGGATAATGCACCGAGCCGAGACAGTCGGGACGGGCTTCGGGAGAGCCAGTTCCGGAATTGTCGCGATCCATAAAGCGAAAGCGGGAAGCCAGTAGTGCCAGGATACGATGGGTTAATTGACCAGTTGCCAGCCACCGCGTTTACTACCGCGGGCACATCGTTGCCGAACTGCTTTCCTTTCCCAAACGGAATCTGATAAACCGCATACGCGCTCATGACATGTTTCGAGTCCCAATAGCACTGTGCGTAATCACCGTTTGGATTGTAAAGATTTTGCCAGTAGTTGCCGGAGGCAGTGGTCAATTTTTCGCCGCCCCAAGTGCCGTAATAGCCGTCATCGTTGGTCATGCACTTTTCGTAGGTGTATGAAACTTGAGCTTCCAGCCCATTGCTATACCGCTTCTGCAAGACAGCTTGGAGTGCGTTATAGTTCATGTTTCCGACGGAAGCGGTATTTTTAACGTTACCCAGCTGATTTGGACCGAAGCCCCCCAAGGGATTTCGCCCGCCAATGAAGGGATAAGTGATTGATCCGTCCGAGAGCAGGTCTCCTTGTTTCAACCACTCCGGAACCATCAAGTGGGTAGTTCGTTGACCCACATATCCGAGTTGAACCGTAGTGTTGTTGGCAATCTGGTGCTGAACGGAAAGGTTCCACTGATCGGAAACAGCAGGCTCAACTGTTCCACTCCACGCCAGCATTGTCGCACCGATAAATGGATTGCCCGCAGGTGGCGCTGCGTTGCTAAACGCGGTCTCTGTACTGTAAGCCGTCCCAGTGGCAACGTTTGATGCCTCGACCTGGGGCGGTGTGAAAGGTGGATTTTGAGTCAGGCGCAGGTTCGTTCCCGTACCCTCCAGATAGGAGGACACGTCGAAGGCTCCGCGCACGACCGTTTTGCCTCCCATGGATTTTGGGCTCCACGCGAATCCGATGCGAGGCTGGAAATCGAGCAAGCCATAATCCGACTTGTAGAGTGCATTGCTGAAGCCATTCGATCCTACAACCCCCGCTGGAACGGGTGTGTTTCCAGAAAATTGTATTGCTCCAGTGAAGATGTTCACACTGTCTTGACGACCATTGGTTTCTGTCCATGGGGTGCGGGCTTCGTACCGGAGCCCTAGATTCAGTGTCAGATTGTCAGTTGCGCGCCAATCGTCTTGTACGAAACCAGCATAAAGCCAGTCACGCTGATGCCAGCCACCGGTGCTGGTTCCGCGGCCCACATCCTGAGGAAGTCCCAAGAGCCCAGTCAGCGGCTGGATCGCCTCCGTTGCCGTTGCCTGAGTAATTTCCACCGGGCCCAAGACCGAAGATCTCTAGCCCGAGTTCTCCGCCGTTGCCGCTATAGAATACGTTGAGGTTGTAACGATTTACTTGGAAGCCGCCCTTAATAGTGTGCTTGCCTCGAGTGTAAATCAGCACATCATCCAGTTGCGTAACGGTCGTATTAAATCGTTGAACAACCTCATTGCTGCCCAGAGTGTTTAGCGTTCCAGCGTTCGGGCTTGTGCCCGATCCACCGCCAAATGAAAGACTGGGTAAGTCCGACCAAGGTACCCGGATTTCCGTCAAGGATACCGATTGTATTTCCTAGCTGGCCAACCGCGCTGTTAAAGGTGGCGAGACCGGTGGTCAGGCTGAACATTGTTTTTCCCAAAACGAACTTCGTTAAGCAGATTGGAAGAAAAGGAATGTGTCCAGTTGACCGCCCCATTCAGTAAATACGCTTCGTTCACCGTATTGGCGAATAAGGGGACGGTATTGTTTGAAGGGTCGTATTGGTTTCCCTTGGAGAACCGTGCAAAGGACTATCTTTCTCAGAGGGTTTGAAGTCGACCTTAATATCACCCTGGTCAGAAGTTGAATTGTTGTGCACTGAATTGAAGGCTCCGCCGAAACCGTTGCTCAAGCTGGTCGTAGCTTTCGGGTAAAGCGGATTCGTGACCAATGCGGTGAATGCAGGGTTTAGCATGTTGCTCGGAATTATGTTTCCGGCGAAAGCAGTTCTCGAGCGCCTAAAGGCAGAATATTGCACGCAGTTCCGCTGAAGTTCCGCCGGTACCCGCCGCGCATGGATTGTAGAGTTGGTTAATCAGCATTATTTTGGCTGTCCCGATCATTGCAGATGGCAGGCGTGAATCCAGGTCAACAACTGGCGGAAAAGTTGCCCGTTGATTTCAGCCGGCGGTGAGAACGGTTATTGGATTTGGACTGGACGGGTGGTCTAAACGTCCGCCCTGGTAGTCTGCAAAGAAGAAAAGCTTGTTCTTGATAATGGGTCCCCCGAAGGTCCCACCAAACATGTTCCATCGTAATTTGGGTGTGAGACATTACACCGTCAGCATTGGTAACCCCAGGCTTGAAGCCCTGCCCGCGAGTCAGCCCATTTTCCCACTTGTTCGCATTAAAAATGTCGTTACGGAAGAATTCGAATGCATTCCCATGGAATGAGTTCGTCCCGGATTTGATGGTTGCGTTGACGATGCCGCCATTATAGTTCCCAAACTCAGCGGACGCGTTCTGGTTAATGACGTTGAACTCGGCAATCGCGTCCGGCGAAGGCGTGTACCCCAAAAGATTGTCGGAAGCCTGATTGTTGTCAACCCCATCGAGCAGGAAGTTATTGGACTGCTCGCGGTTTCCGTTTATGTATGGGCGCCCTCCCTCTTCGGCAGTGTTGGATCCCTGGTTCATACTCGATGGGTCGACGGAAATGGTACCCGGAGAGAGCAGCGTAAGCTGAACATAATTCCGCGTCTCGAGCGGCAGACTATCCGCGGTCGCGGAGTCAATCACTGTTCCCACCTGAGCGTTTTCGGTCTGCAGCACCGGCGCTTCACTGGTGACTTCCACGCTTTCGCTCACCTGACCGACTTTCATGGTGACATCGACGCGGGCGGTCTGGTTGATCTGCAAAGCGAAGGTCGGATAAATAGCGGTATCGAAGCCCGTGGCCGCCACCTTGACGGAATAACTTCCAATCGGAAGGCGCTGTAGGGAATAACTTCCGCTTTCATTCGTCTTTGCTGTCCATAGTGTGCCGCGGTTAGCATCGGTCGCGGTCACCGTCGCCCCTTTTATAGGGGCTCCGCTTTGATCAGACAATGGTGCCTACCATGGTGCCGGTGACTTCCTGCGCCCATGAAACTTGGCTGACGACCAACAACGCGATGGATAGGGAACAGAGAACGGCGAGCGAGAGCAATCTGCGTGTGCTCATCTGAGAACCTCCGGGAAGAACTTGTTTTTCAGCCCACAAAAGGGATGCGCAATGCTATATAGCAGATGAATGACCGTGGTCAAGCAAAAAATTAAAAATCTATAAATAAAATTTGCCAACCGCCCGCTCGGACCGTTCCGAAATGCTCAAGCTCGAGCACTTGCTAAGGGCAAAGAAGAAGTGACCCAGGAATTGGATCACTAAGCCGTTTGTCAAGCAGAAAATCACACATGCGTTCGGTTCTTGGCGGCGTGGCGGCACCAAATCGTTATTTCCTCTTGCACCCCCTTTAGCATTCCGCGATCCTACAAGTTTCATATCGTGCTGCCGTTATTCCTTTACTTTTCCGATTCTTTTCGCTATATAGCAGATGAATTCCGAATTTTAGTTCGATATCAGCGACTAAGGACAGAATGTCGGCAAACGGGCAAAGCGCTCTTCCCGCCTATCAAAAGATCCAAGGTTCAATCCGGGATCGCATCGACGCGGGAGATCTAAAGCCAGGAGATGCAGTAGCTTCCGAACGTGAGCTTGCCCGGCTACATCGCGTCAGCCTGATGACCGCTCGGCATGCACTGGCTGGTCTGGAGCGAGAGGGCGTGGTTGAACGCAGGCGTGGCGCCGGGACTTTTGTTGCTCCCCCTCGAATACATTTCAACAAATTAATGAGCTACACCGAGCAGATGGCCAGCCGCGGTTTGGCTGCCGGATCTAAGGTGGTCGCAGCCAAAATCATCGAACAGGAAGAGGAGATCGCAGCCCGCTTGATGATCGCTGCCGCCAGCAAGATGGTCAAGATCGAACGGGTGCGGCACACATCCGAAGAGCCGTTTGCGCTCGAAACCTGCTACCTGGAGGCGGAAAGATTTCCTGGCCTGATGAAAGAGGCCCTTGGCCGCGGGTCACTGTTTGCCCGTCTCGAGCAGGACTATGGTGTTCAGCTCACATACGCGGACGAGGAAGTGGACGCTACCGCGGCTGACCTTCGGATCGCGCAATTTTTACAGGTCCCTCGCGGCGCGCCCGTCATGCGGATTCGCCAAGTCATTTATTCCTCCAACGGCAAACCCGTCATTTATGTGGTCGGCTTTTATCGCGCCGAACGGCACTCGCTGTTCATACGCCGATTCCGCTAATTCACAAACTGCAAGGCGGACGGCGGCACCCGCATACCGCTGATTCCACTTCAAGTCAAAACCTCTCTGGGCGAGCAACTCTGTTGGGCATTGCTGCGCATCAAAGCTGTCAAAAATTTACATGTTGGTGACGGCAATTAGCGTTATGATTCATGTCCGGTTTGGGTCAGAGTTATCGGGCACTCGTAACTCGCTGATCTGGAGCCGGCGATCGGGGAAGAGATTTAGTACCCAATATAATAGTGAAGACGCTCCAATTGCAGGCCGATAGCCTTTCCGGCCGCCAGCAAATTGGAGAGGAGACCAGTCATGCAGTTTTCTCTTCGTCTTGCCGTTCTCTCGGCAGTTTTGCTTCTGTCACTCTTGCGCTTTCCCGCTGTCGCTCAAACCCCGAACGACAACGGCATGTCCTCAGATCAACAGGAGGCGCGCGCCGGCGATTCGAACGATCTTCATGCGGGGCCCGACGTGATTATTCCGGGTCCGCTGCGTTCATTCGAGCGCATGGCCGGCGTCAGTCAGAAAGTTGCTCCGGCGCAGGTTCTCCCGCTGCTTACCCGCAATGTTTATGTGCAGGGTTATGTGGGATGGCAAGACAATGGCACGCCTACGGAATTTTTAATCCTGCTGGGCCGCTACGTGAACCAGGCGAAAGAACTTGCCGCGCTTGCCGGAGCGAGTCAGGTGATTCACATTTCAGATTGTGCGGAGGCCGCACCTCTTCTACGCATCCTTGGCTATCGCCTACGCGGGGAATGTGGGCAAAGCAATGCGTCAGTGGTCACAGCAGAAGCTGAACGGGCCTTTCTCACCGTCGATTCCGGTTTCCCATTGCCTGCGCTGGAAGAGGCTTTGCGCCACGGTGAACCGTTTAGTTATGCGTACCCGAGTTCGCGAGTTCCATTGCTATTCAAGGAAGCAGATTGGAGAGGCGCGGTTAAGCCGAACAAACGTCGCTCGTATGATCTGGTTGAATTGTTTTTGTACCATCCTGCCCTGGCACGGCTCTATTGGGCCTTCTCGCGAATCGATCCGGAAACTCGCGACACGCTGCAACAGTCAGTTGGTTTGAAGAAGCTCCTGCCGCTGGCTGCTGACTTCGATTTCTACGGCAGCCAGATTCGTATTCGCTCGGGAAGAGTTGGGGTTCCGGGAGGTTCCGCAGCTGAATCGGACTGGAAAGATTTGGTTGACGCGAGTCCCCGCTCGCCCGGTGATTTCATCACCAGGTTGCTGGCTAAGGACAACGGCTGGCTGGCAGTTTATTTCGATTCGTTCGCACGCATCAGTCCGGAGCGGCAACAGCAATTCTCGCAGGGTCATCGCCTGAAAACTTATTACGCCGCATTTCGGCCGGCAGATTCATCGAACGCCGCTCGGCCAGCCTTTCGCCTGGCGCCCGGGCTGCTTTTGTTGTTGACCCGTTTGCAGTGGGATGGCAATGGCGAACCTATGGTGCCGGGGAATCTTGATCTCTGGAAACAGGTACTCAATCAGAAGTCTGATCATAAGCTGATGCGCGAGTCCAGTAAACGCTCCGCCAGCTTGTCTCGCCCTCAAGACCTGCTGGAAACATTATTCGGCTTGTCTCGCATGGATAACAGTGGTGGCCCAGTGCAGATGTACCTGTTATTCAGCGAATTGGACTCAACGCGACTTCCTGGACGTCAACTGACGGCTGATACTCTACGCGTATTAGCGAAAAGATTTAGTGAATACAGCGAGCAGTATCTTGCGTTCTGCGAATTTCCGGAGCTGGATGACGCTTCCATCACAAGTTTTGTGAGCGCCGCCGATGCCATGAATGACATTGGGAATCACACGTTGCGCGGCAACGCGATGGGAACCTTTCAAGCCGCCATCGGCCTATGGCAGATTCTAGCTCGCCAAGGTCAGATACCGCGCGCGAAGCTCAACCAGTCATGGCAAGCCACTATTAAGCCCTTCGAAAAGTTCACCACGCAGGCCCAGTTGTTTGAAGCTGGGCGCAAATCGCTGGCCGCGGTGTTGCAAGGCGCGAACGCGACTCCATCGGCTTCCCAAGACCAAATTGTTGATTTGCTCGCGGGGCCAGAGGGCCCGGGAGTTACAGAGCGCGTGCACCGGGAGATTGCGAAACGAATCCAGTCTGTAATGGCTGGGCAAAGACTGGTTCCCCTGGATACTCTGCTGGCGCTGGATGAAGGATTAAAGCGCGTAGAGGCGGGCGAAGTGCAGGGAAGCACGCTGCTGCCGCTGGCGGGCGAACTGCGTGAATTTGAAATGCCACGGCCTATTTTTACTTCGTCCGAACGTACCGAATGGGCGGCGGGAATCTACAACAATCGTCACACCGAGTTGCAGATGCAAACGGACCTTACCAAGGTCCTCAAATCGCAAGTTTCTCATGCGAAGTTGGAAGAGGCCCGCGGTCAACTTGCGCCGTTTCTCCGTGACACATTGGTTGGTTTGAACTATGCCTACTACGAGCCACCGGGAGCGCAGCTCCTCAGAATTAACCCATTGTTCGTCCGCTCCCATGATTTCTCGGGCGACAGTGTGACGGGTATCGAGGGGCTGTGGCGCGCGCCAGAATTATTTGGAGAAGGTTCGCCGGCCGGGGGCGGCGCGCACCTGGTGGGATCTCTAGCGGATTTGGCGTATGTATTGTCGGACGCTGAACAGGACTTCATATCGCCAGAAAATGTTCAAGCCCTGATCTGGAAGGAGGTCGTGCCCGGCCTCTTGAGCAATTCCGTGATGTCGCGATGGTGGCATGTAAGCCGCAATGAGCTCCACGCAATCGCGCTTTATCAACGTGCAGGCGAAGAATTGGTGACTGCTTCCGTTTCGAACGATGCCCTGCGCAGCAAGGTACTCGATATTCTTTCTGAACGGATGTCCCCGGAGAGGACTGCTTGGCTCGATCAATCTTTAGGTCGAAGTCATCCCCAGGAGGCACTTTCACAGATTACTCCGGCTGATACTTTTTACCTCACGGTTGAATTCCGGCGGCGGTTTCCGTCCGATGTCAGTGTATGGGGACCATCCGGGCAGGAACTCGATCGCCTGACCCGCCAATATCCCTCTGAAGTGAACTGGCAACGACTGTCGCGAGATTTCGGGGTGCCTCACCGCACGCTGGCGCAAACTTATACGCCCGAGTTGCTGAACGTAAAGCCGTTTCCGGCTTTCGCAGGATATTCCAGTCGCCTTATGGCCGAGTCCTGGGACTCGAACAATCTTTATTGGGCGCGATTGGCCGATGAAGCGGGCTATGAACCGGAGATGTTAAACCTTATGGCCCCGGAATTGACCCATCGAATGGTGGAAAAGATTTTCGCCACTGAGTTTGAAGATTGGCTGGCTCTGCTTCGCGCCATGCGCGAGGCGGGCGAAGAATTTCGCAAGGGAAAAATCGCCGTTCTGCCTGAGATGACGACTACGGCGAGGCAATTTCAGACTCAGTAATAGGAGTGGTAGTAAGACGCTGACCAAAACGCGCTTGTGGCTAAGGGGTTCATGATGGCAAAAAGGCTCTTTCTCTCCGTTGGTTTAATTTTGATACTTGTTCTTGGGTTCCAGCCGAACCCGTCTTCGGCACAAGCGCCCCAGCCCGAGTTTCGTGTAACCGTAAACATGGTGCAGTTAAATGTCGCCGTCACTGACAACAAGGGAAATTATGTAACCGGCCTTCGACCGGGAAATTTCGAGATCAATGAAGATGGGGTTCGGCAGAAGATCGCTACTTTCGGAGAAGGTGACAACCCTGCACGCAAGGTCGAAGAGTTTGCGGCAAACGGTGGCACTGCCAAAGATCCGCGCACAGACTTACCTTCGGATTCTCCCAACGATCTTCCCAACAGTGGAACGCTCGGTTCGCTCAATTCGACCCTGGCAGGGTCCAATGTGTTCGTTCTTTTTGATACCAGCAATTACATGTATAGAGGTTTTGTGTTCGCGCAGGATGCGATCGCTGACTTCGTGCGTTCGCTGGAAAACGTTAACCGGGTTTCCTTCTACTCGTACAGTCGCGACCTGACCCGCTCAGCGTCCTTAACGGCAAACCGATCAGACATCCAGCGGGCGGTTCGCACCACGGTCGCCGGAGACGATGCAGCACTCTACAACTGTCTGCTTCTCACCGTAAAAGATGCCGCGCAGTACACCGGAAGAAAAGTCATCGTGGTTTTTTCCAACGGTCCCGATAACGCGAGCGTCGTTCCGCCGGAAGATGTTGCCGAACTGGCCCAATCGACCGGCGTAGTGATTTACATGGTGAGCACGCGGGAAGCTCAACTGGAACCCGTGTCGACCGCGGTCTTCGAGAGAATGACGGCGGCTACGGGAGGCAAGGCGTATTTTGCTAAGAATTGGCATGAGCAAAAGCAGGCATTCGCTTCCATCCGCGATGACTTAAATCATCTGTACTCGTTGAGCTACTACCCGCTTCCCAACCCGAATCGCGGCTGGCGTTCGATTAGCGTAAAGCTTGCTGGCGGAAAGAAATATCACATCCGTACCCGCAACGGATATCGTCCCTTGCCGACGCGCACGTCAACCGATGATACTGCGACTCGTATGCAATAGCGGCGGAAGGTCCGCTATAACTGCCGAGTCTGTGTTTCCTGCAACCGCACACTTTCGGCGTATTCCGGCGTGATGAGATTGAAGGTCCTAAGCTGCCCGGATGGCCAAAGCCCGCCACTCATGGCGGCCTCATGGACAAAAACATTCAACGACGCGATCATACTTCGCGTTGAATCCCTATACCGCGCGACCAGCGGTGATCTCATAGGGTTAATCCGACGAAACCGGCCCTTCAGAGAATGAGTGAAGTCGGTAGCACGACTCACGACCGGCGGAAATGGAGTTGAGCGTTTTAGTGGATAGCGTTGTAAAGTTTCTCTGCGAGTCGATTTCGCGATACTACCGCAATAGATCTGGGAGCGGATGAGGGCTTTAAGAACTTTTGTTTCTCATTTCGATTTCAAGGTGACTGCAGATGAGTCCAACGAAGCGTGCCAAAAGTCTTATTTCTAGGGTTAGCTTCTTTCTAATCCTCCAAATCCTGGCAGTAGGTATATACGCGCACGCGGCGCAAGCGCGCTCCGATGCCGAGTCCAGCTATCAACCTTCGTCGGAGAATTTAAAAGCGCGCCAGGAATTTCAGGACATGAAGTTCGGGATGTTTATTCACTGGGGCGTGTACAGCGTGTTGGGAGATGGCGAATGGGTGCTCCACGACCGCAAACTTCAGCTAAATGAATATGAACGTCTGCCGAAATTTTTTGATCCTGAAAAGTTCGATGCCAAGATTTGGGTTTCGCTGGCCAAAGCTGCCGGGATGAAATACATCACCATCACTTCCCGCCACCATGATGGTTTTGCGATGTTTGATTCGAAGGTTTCGGACTGGAACATTGTTCAGCAAACGCCTTACAAAAAAGATCCGCTGAAGATGTTGGCCGACGAATGCCAGCGCCAGGGAGTTAAGCTCTTCTTTTATTATTCGCAGCTCGATTGGCACAATCCGGATTATTACCCGCGCGGTCAGACGGCATGGGACAATGGCCGCCCCGATCATGGCGATTGGAATGCATATCTCGATGACTACATGGACGGGCAGCTGCGCGAGCTGCTTACGAACTATGGGCCGATTGGCGGTATATGGTTCGACGGAATGTGGGACAAGCCGGCCGCCGACTGGCACCTGCAAAAAACTTACTCGCTGATCCATCAATTGCAGCCTGCCGCGCTGATTATTCCGAATCATCACCAGACGCCTAAGCCCGGCGAAGATGTTCAAACCTTCGAGCGCGACCTTCCCGGCCGCAACACCGCCGGATTCAATACGAATTATGTGAGCGACCAGCTTCCACTTGAGAGCAGCAACACACTGAACGACTCGTGGGGATTCAACATCGGCGATCACAAATTTAAAAGCCCCGAAGAGGTCGAGGCAATGCTGGTTCGCGCTGCCGGCAATAACTCCAACCTGCTGCTGAACATCGGACCCATGCCGAATGGCGAAATAGAAGACGAATTTGTAACCAGGCTGCACGCGATCGGCGAATGGATGTCGCGTTACGGGGACACGATTTACGGCACTCGCGGTGGACCGATTGCGCCTGCCGATTGGGGCGTGACCACTCAAAAGGCCGACAAGGTCTACATCCATATTCTTCAGTGGAAAGCGCCGCTGTTGGCTTTGCCTCCAATTGAAAAGACTATCAAGAGCGCCCAGGAATTCGGGCCCGCTTCGCCAGTCGACTTCAAGCAAACCAGCGACGGTGTTGTGCTGAAACTTCCCTTAGCAGCAAAGAGCGAAGTCGACCGGGTGATCGTGCTTACTGTAGCGCCGTAAAGTTGGGCAGGCCCAATGTTTTCTTCAGTTTAAACCTGCCTGCTTGGAATACCCTCAGGCGGAACCGGCATCATAGTTGTAAAACGAACAAAATGCGAAAGGTGGTATAGTTCTATATCGAGTGCAAGGGTGAACCCATGAGCGCGCAAAAATTGTTGCGGTTTCCAATGCGCAATCCGGATCTGTTTTCTGCTGAAATTAATTGTCAGGTGCTGACCGCCAGTGAATTCAGCCGGATCCTCAATGCGGCGATCCAGGCCCTTCCGCATATCCACGACTCCCAAGTCCGCGAAGAGTTAAAAGATGCGCTATGTGATTTGTTCCGCATAGAAGAGACCGCCTAGATTTAAAAATCTGAAATGGAAAATTGAAGGGGCGAGATGGCAGCGAGAAGATTTGGCGTCCCCGACGGGATTTGAACCCGTGTTACCGCCGTGAAAGGGCGATGTCCTAGGCCAGGCTAGACGACGGGGACCTGATTGACTCCGGGCAAGACGATCGAAAGATTGTCTGGCAAGACCGTCCAGGCGGATGAGCAATCCTGCGGCTAGAATTTCGATGTTAGCAGTGGGCTCGGGCGCTGTCAAAGCAACCGGGCTTCCCGTCAGAGCAAGTCTGGTACAAAAAAATAAACCAAGGGTGTCCATCATTGGGGGCTTTGCAAAAGGGAGTTGGTACCACGCGATGAAAACGATTTTTTATGTTTGGATCCTTTTTTCGGCCGGCTGGATAATAGCTCCAACATCGGCATTCGCTCAGCAAAGTGAAGCAAGTGGTCTTGGCAACAGATTGCGCACCCATGTTGAGCAGGACGTGCTGCGAAAACTCAGACCTTTCTTTCCGAAGGCAAAAACAAAATTGGATCAGAAGGGCACGCTCATTATTCTCACCTGCGCGAGAAATCTTGGGCCGGTGATGCTGCGAAAGATTCAGCCCGAAATTGAAAGTCAATTTTATTCTGCGGGTCTATTGGCGGAGATAGGTCTGGCCCTGACCAGAACAAAAAGAGTTGGAGTCGGGTTCGAACGCGAGATACTCATATTCAATCTCAACACTCACCAGGACGTATGGATTGATGGAGCGCAAATTTCAGGATACGTCGAAGCTTATCCGGCAATTTGCAACTGAGAAATGAGCCCTCGCAAAATCTTGAAACTGCTGGGAATGGATAGCCACGCATTAGTAGATTCGGCGCGGACCGCCGCTGCGACTCTGGTCTCGTTGCTGCTCGCGCGGGCGTTGAAATTCCCGGAATATTACTGGGCGCCAATTTCGACCATCGTCATCATGCAGTCTTCCGTTCAACCGTTTCAGGGAGCATGGCAGCGTTTTGTGGGAACCGCTCTGGGCGCCGCCCTGGGAGCCGCGATTGCGACTTACGTCGGCCGCACGGCTGTCATCTACGCGATAGGGATTTTCGTCTGCGGAATTCTGGCAGCGGTATCCCGATCGTGGAGCGCGTATCGCGTTGCCGCCATCACCTTCAGCATTGTGGTGCTGATTTCGCGCGGAACAGCATGGGTCTTTGCCTGGCACCGTTTTCTTGAGGTATCTCTAGGAATAACCGTGGCGCTGATCGCGTTGCTGATTTCGCAACCGAGGAAAGAGATTGCGAATTAGACCTGCACGTCACGAGGGAATGCTGCGGCTGCGTTTCCTCTCGAACTCCGATATCATCGGTAATCCGCCATGGAACAAGCTCTCATTTGCGATGCCATTCGTACGCCATTCGGAAAATATGGTGGCGCGCTTTCGTCAATTCGAACTGACGATCTGGCCGCAATCCCGCTCAGAGCGCTCAGCGACCGTAATGCGAAAGTTGATTGGGCGAACGTTGACGACGTGATTTTCGGCTGTGCCAATCAGGCCGGGGAAGACAACCGCAATGTCGCGCGAATGGCGCTGTTGCTGGCTGGTCTGCCGAAGGAAGTGCCCGGTGCGACGGTAAATCGGCTCTGCGGGTCGAGCATGGAAGCGGTTTCTGTCGCGGCTCGCGCCATCAAGTCGGGCGAAGCAGCGCTGCTGATTGCGGGCGGAGTGGAGAGCATGTCGCGGGCACCGTTCGTGATGGGCAAATCCGAAAGCGCATTTTCTCGAGCAGCGAAGATGGAGGATACGACCATTGGGTGGCGCTTCATCAATCCCGTGATGAAGGAAAAATACGGGACCGACTCGATGCCTGAAACGGCGGAGAACATCGCCGAAGAATGGCCTGTTTCGCGTGCGGACCAGGACATGTTCGCACTTCGAAGCCAGCAACGGGCCGCGGCGGCGGCCAAAGCGGGAAAGTTCGCCGACGAAATGATTGCGGTGAACGTGCCTTCGAAAAAAGGAGATCCAGTCGTTGTAAACCAAGATGAACAACCGCGTCCGGACACAACGCTCGAAGCGCTCGCCAAACTCAAGCCGATCGTAAAGTCGAACGGAACGGTCACCGCAGGCAACGCTTCCGGCGTGAATGACGGTGCGTGCGCGCTTCTTATCGCTTCCGAGTCGGCGGCGGCAAAGTACGGACTCACCCCGTTGGCGCGAGTTGTGGGTTCTGCGTCAGCTGGCGTTTTACCACGGATCATGGGAATCGGACCAGTTCCGGCTGCGAACAAAGTCCTCGCACAGACCGGACTTAGACTTTCCGCAATGGATGTGATCGAACTGAACGAAGCATTTGCGGCACAATCTTTGGCAGTCCTGCGCGACCTGGGTTTGCCGGATGATGCCGAACATGTAAATCCAAATGGCGGCGCGATTGCGATCGGTCATCCGTTGGGCGCGAGCGGAGCACGACTGATTACCACTGCCGCTTATGAGCTGCGAAGAAATGGCGGACGATACGCGCTGTGTACAATGTGCATCGGCGTCGGGCAAGGCATTGCCATGATCATCGAGCGTATCTAAATTGAAAATCAACAGCGAGCCGCTGGCGCAATCACCCAAGCAAAAGTCAATCTCCGCTCACGCCCTTAAAAAAGTCGGATTGTTCTCGTTCGTATTCGTAATGTATTCCTACAACACCGCGGGGCCGTTTGGCCTGGAGGACCAGGTCAGTACTTCAGGGCCGGGCATGGCCTTGATCTACCAATTATTGATTCCGTTTTTCTGGTGCATTCCGATTTCACTGGTTGCGGCGGAACTCACGACCGCGATGCCCGTCGAAGGCGGCTTCTATCGCTGGACCCGCTTGGCTTTCGGCGATTTCTGGGGATTCCTTGCTGGCTGGTGGAACTGGTGCGCTTCGTTTTTGTTGGGGGCCTTGTACGCGGTCCTGTTCACCGACTACATGACGTTTTATTTTCCCGGCCTCACTGGGTGGAAACATTACTTGATGGCGGTCGGAGTGATTGCGCTCATCACTTACGTGAACGTCCGCGGAATTCGAGTGGTCGGAACGGTGGCTACAGCGCTCGAACTTGCTGTTTTGGCGGCGGTGCTTTTGATGTGCATTATGAGCGTGCGTATGTGGCACTACAATCCGTTCCTGCCGATCATTCCTCCCCACCGCCCAATTTTTCAAGTCTTCGGCGTGGGCTTTTCTTTGGGACTCTGGTTGTATGCGGGATACGAGCAGGTTTCGTCGGTGGCGGAAGAAGTTGAAGATCCGCAAAGAAGTTATCCGCGGGCGCTGGCTTGGGTTGTTCCGTTATCGATCGTCACTTATTTGTTGCCGACTGCCTGTTCATTGGCTGCGGTCGGAAATTGGGAACACTGGAGCACGGGATATTTCTCGCAAGCGGCGCAATTGATCGGTGGGCCGGTGCTGGGTTTCATCATTACGGTCGCCGCCGCGGTCATGAATCTTTCGATTCTTAACAGCACCGTGCTGACCACGACCCGCATGCCGTCGGCGATGGCTGAGGATGGTTATCTATCGCCTTTTCTTGCGCGCCTACACCCGCGTTTCGGCACTCCCTGGATCGCAATTCTGCTCTCGGCTGCGATCTATTGCGTACTCGCGCGATACAACGTAGTGAAACTGATTTCGGTTTATGTCTGGCTCCGGATTGCGACATCGGTGCTCACCGTGCTGTCCGCCTGGCAAATACGACGCACGCGGCCCGAGGTGCGGGGCAGTTTCAGAATTCCATGGGGAAATAAGGGCCTGGCCTATGCGGTGATTGCGCCATTAATCATCAGCGCAGCGGCCCTGATCGTGCCCGCGTTCTCACATGCGCCGGCGGATCGCTTTGCTTCGGAGTGGGGTCCGGTGGCGGTGCTGATCGGCCCGGTGGCGTATTTACTATTCCGACGAAAGAAAGATCCTCAGCTCACCCAATCCAAGACTTTGTAATATGCGCCGGCGAAGGGCAGAAACCAGGGTTTTCCGGTGTAGAGGCCGAGCGGCGCGCCGGGGAAGGGAATGGCGGCGTAAGGAATTTCGTTTTTGCCGCCGCTTATTACTTTGGCTAATTTCGTCCCTAGGTAAGTTGCCATGGCTACGCCGTGGCCAGCGTATCCCAGCGCGTAATAGATTCCTTCCGCCTGGCCGGCGTGCGGCATGGTGTCGAAACAAAAATCTAGCGTACCGCCCCAGGCGTGTTCGATCTTTGTATCGCGAAGCTGCGGATAGACGTCGATCAGATCTCGCCGGAGAATTTCCGCACTGCGCCGAATGGTGTTTTTGGTTTCGGGAAAAAATGCTGCGCGGCCGCCGAACAGCATGCGATTATCGGGCGTTAGACGGTAATAATGAAGATAGTGCTTGGAGTCGAAAATCATCCGGTTACGCGGACTTAATTCACGAGCGAGCGCTTCTGGCAGGCGTTCGGTTGCGATGATGAAAGATCCAATGGGAATGATTTTTTTCTGTAACGTCGGAGTTGCAGCTGAAGTGTAGCCACTGGTTGCAACCAGAACATTTTGAGCAAGAATATTTCCGCGAGAAGTTGCAACTGAAAATCCTGCCGAGCCATTTTGCGAACTGGATTGAATGTTCTGCACTCGCGCATTTTCGTAAACACAGGCGCCAGCCCTGAGCGCCGCGGTTGCCAATCCTGCGACGTACTGCGCGGGATTGACTCCCGCGCTGGTTTCATCCACGATTCCGCCGAAATAAATGCCAGATCCGATCTCGCCGCCGAGTCCATCGCGAGGAACAATGCGAAGTTGGTGATGGAATTCCTTCGCGATCAGCTCCACCGATCTCGCATAGGCGTCGAAGTGCGATTGCTTGCAAGCGACTTCCAGATGTCCACACCGTGAAAAGTTGCAGTCGATATTTTCTGCCTGAACGATTTGTTCTACCAGATCGATGGATTCTAAAGAACTCGCGTACATGCGGCGTGTGAGCTCCATTCCGTAACGCTGGGCGAGCGTTTCGGCGCTCAATTTCAGCCCCGTCAGGACCATCCCACCATTTCGAGAGCTAGCACCCCAACCGGTGGTGTTGGTTTCGAGCACGGCCACGGTCATGCCTTTTCTAGCCAATGCCAGAGCCGCCGAAAGCCCAGTAAATCCCGCACCGATAATCGCAACATCCGCGCGGGCCGGGAGATCCCCCGCAGTAGCTGGCGGCATCACGGTTGTGGTCAACCAATAATTTGATTCCATGTTTATTTTGGGTCCGATGTTAAGGACCGCAATTTTTCGGCGGCGAGCTCGGGAGTGATATCTCGCTGTGGTGTGCCCAGCATCTCGAATCCCACCATGAACTTTCGGACGGTCGCCGAGCGCAACAGCGGCGGATAGAAATGCGCGTGGAAATGCCACTCCGGATGATTGCCGCTTGGGGACTGATGGAAACCCATTGAGTATGGAAATGGCACGTCGAACACCCGATCGTAGGTCGAAACAACCTGCTTCAAGATTGCCGCTAGCTGTGAAGTCTCACTGGCGTTAAATTCAGGCAAAGTCCCCAGGTGCCGCCGGCTGCACACCAGGACTTCGAATGGCCACACCGCCCAGAAAGGTACCAACACGACGAAACCATTATTCGAGCAAACAATTCTGGACTTCTCCCTTTCTTCCAGCTTTAGATAATCACAAAGCAAACAACTTGCATGTTTTTCAGAGTAGCTTTGCTGCGCAGAAAGTTCGCGCGCGGGAGCTTGTGGTATCGAACTGGTGGCCCAGATCTGGCAATGAGGATGAGGATTGCTGGCGCCCATCATTTCGCCGCGATTCTCAAAAATCTGAACATGATTGATGCCGGGCATCGCGCTGAGTTCGGCGAATTGAGAGCTCCAAGCGCTAGCCACCTCTTCAATTGCCGGCGACTCCATGCTCGAGAGCGTTAAGTCATGGCGAGGAGAAAAGCACATCACCCGGCATACACCCGATTCGCCTTCGGCCACGATGAGACCTTTGTCTTGCACGTCAATTCTTGCGGGCGGTACATCTTTCTTCAGCGCCGCGAAATCGTTTTCGAAAATGAAAGTTGATTGGTATTGCGGGTTGCGGAGGCCGCCGGCGCGGGGGTTTCCGGGACACAGATAGCAGGAGGGATCGTAGGCGGGGCGGGCCACAGAAGGAAGTTTCTCGACCGCGCCCTGCCATGGACGTTGCGTCCGATGCGGCGAAACCAGCACCCACTCATTGGCTAACGGATTAAACCGCCGGTGCGATTGCTGACTTAGGTCCAACGCTTTCATTTGCCCCTGAAAACTATCAGATTCTGAGTGGTTCCGTCTCCTGGGATTGACGTTTCCCGGCGCTCTGCTTATGGTTCTCTCATAAGTCGCAATCACATTACAATACCGTTACCTGAATGCACGCTGACGAATTGACCGAGCGGTTCCGCGAGAAATTCCACATGCCGCCACGGGTGTTCATTGCCCCGGGTCGCGTGAATCTTATCGGCGAGCATCTCGACTATAACGATGGCTTTGTTCTGCCCTGCGCGATTGAGTTCTCAACGAGGGCGGCTGTCGCGCCGCGAGCGGACCAGAAGCTGGTTTTGCGGTCCGCGGAGTTTTCGGAACAATTTGAGTTTGACCTGACCGAACTGCCGCAGAAACCTTTGGGCAAATGGTCCGACTACGTTTTAGGAGTAGCGATAATGCTGCGGCAAGCGGGACATTTGCCGCGTGGTGCGAATCTGCTTGTGCATGGCGAGGTGCCGATTGGCGCGGGCCTCAGCTCTTCCGCCGCTATAGAGGTAGCGACCGCGCTGGCTCTGCTCAGCTTAAGTGAAGCAAAACTTCCTCTACCGCAAATAGCGAAACTCTGCCAGAGGGCAGAGAACGAGTTTGTCGGGGCGCGGGTCGGCATCATGGACCAGTTTGTTTCGTGCCTAGGCAAAGCGGGCCATGCCCTGTTGCTCGATTGCCGCTCTCTCCATTTCGAGCTGGTGCCCGTGCCCGAACGGGTAAAGTTGGTGATTTGCAACACCATGGTGAAACACGAATTATCGGGTGGTGAATATAACCGCCGGCGCGAGGAATGTGAAGAAGGCGTCCGAATTCTTTCCAAGTCGATTCCCGGGATCAGAGCTCTTAGAGATGTCACACAGCAGCAACTCTCGTCACATGCTGACGCCATGCCGCCGGTAATCTACAAGCGTTGTCTCCACGTCGTAGAGGAGATCCAGAGGGTATTTCAAGCGGTTGACTGCCTGCGCTCCGGCAATCTCGGCCAGATGGGCCGTTTGATGAGGGACTCGCACCGGAGCTTGCGTGATCTATATGAAGTCAGCTGCGGCGAGCTCGATGCAATGGTTGAAGGGGCAGAGGGCCTGCCCGGATTTTATGGCGGACGGATGACCGGCGGCGGATTTGGCGGGTGCACGATAAATCTCGTGACCGCCGAGCAAGCGGAAGCATTTCGAGAAAGTATTGCCCAACGTTATCGCGAGCGGACCGGGATTTCTCCCGAAATCTATGTTTGTTCATCTGCCGACGGCGCCCACGCGGAATTAAAAACCGCCGCCGTGTAAATTCGAATCGCCAAATCGAAGTAAACGTTTACAAAGCTTCTGCAATTAGAGATAATGCAGCGTTCCATTTCACCGCTTTAACTTCAGCGGGAAAGAAAATCTAAACGGAGGTTGCGCGAATGAGGGTATTCGCTCTCGTATTTGCGCTGGCAACGATTGTGGCGGAAATGCAAGGCCAGGTCAGTAAACAGCCATTCGGTAAAACCCCAGACGGAACTCAAGTCGACATCTACACTCTGAAAAGTGGAGAGATGGAAGCCCGCGTCATCACTTACGGCGGCATCCTGCAATCGCTCAAGGTGCCGGACAAGGCCGGAAAGTCCGCCGACGTGGTGCTGGGATTTGACTCAATCGACGGTTACACCGGCGGCCCGAAACCTAATCCTGCATTTTTCGGCGCCATCATCGGGCGTTACGCTAACCGCATTGCCGACGGCAAATTTGCCCTGGATGGCAAAACTTATTCACTTCCGCAAAATGACGGCACCAACACGCTGCACAGCGGCCCAAATGGCTTTGATAAGGCTGTCTGGAAAGCCAAAGAAATTCCTCACGGCGTCGAACTCACGCATGTGAGTGCGGACGGCGATGCCGGCTTCCCAGGAACACTTACCGCCGTCGTGCGTTACACGCTCGTTGGTAAAGACCTCAAAATTGATTACTCGGCCACAACCGACAAAGACACAGTCCTCAATCTGACGAATCATTCTTACTTCAACCTGGCGGGGCAGGGCAACGGAGATATTCTGCAGAACCAGGTAAAGATCAATGCCAGCCGCTATACGCCGGTTGACGACAAATTGATTCCAACCGGAGAGTTGGCGTCGGTCGCCGGAACTCCTTTTGATTTCCGCAAGCCCACTGCTGTGGGTGCAAGAATTAACGATGACAACGATCAACTGAAGAAGGGCCACGGCTACGATCACAACTGGGTGCTTGACAGCGGCGGTAAATTTTCTGAGGCGGCCGAAGTTTATGAGCCCGGAAGTGGGCGTGTGCTGCAGGTCCTGACCGATCAACCCGGGGTTCAGTTTTATACCGGAAATTTTTTGGATGGCACAGTCAAGGGGAAAGGCGGCATTGCGTATCCACGCCGTGGCGCTCTCTGCCTGGAGACCCAGCACTTTCCGGATTCGCCGAACCATCCGAAATTTCCGACTACTGAATTGAAGCCGGGGCAGAAATACCACACCGTTACTGTATTTCGCTTTTCAGCCCGTTAAGTGGCTGGAAACGTTGGCTGGTTTTGGAGAACCGCGGAGTTGCCGAGTCAGCACGCGAAGTTGTCTAAGTCTTCACTGAAGCAGTTGCGCGAGGAAGTGCTGGACGCCAACCTCGAGTTGGTGCGGCGCGGCCTGGTGCTGTACACGTTTGGCAATGCCAGCGGTATTGATCGCGAAAAAGCTTTGGTGGTGATCAAACCGAGTGGCGTTCCATATAACAAAATGAAGCCCGAGCACCTGGTCGTGTCGGATTTGAAGGGCAAAATTCTCGAAGGAAAACTGCGTCCGTCCTCCGACCTTCCGACCCATCTGGTCCTCTACAAAGCGTTCCCTGATATTGGCGGCGTCGTCCACACCCACTCCGAATACGCGACCGCCTGGGCGCAGGCGCGCAAGGAAATCCCATGCTTCGGTACTACGCACGCAGATTATTTCCACGGCCCAGTTCCGGTGACAGATTCAATGCCAGAGAATGAAATTGCCGGCGAGTACGAAAAAAATACTGGCGATGCAATCGTCCGCCGGTTTCGCGACCGAGGCGCTGGTTCGATTCCGGGGGTTCTGGTCGCCAATCATGGACCATTCACATGGGGATCCGATGTGACATCCGCCGCCCACAACGCGGTGGTGCTTGAATCCATCGCCAGAATGGCGTTTTTTACGGTAAACATCAACCGGGAAGCAATCCCGATCACCCAACCGCTTCACGACCGGCACTACCTTCGCAAACACGGCAGTCAGGCCTACTACGGTCAAACAAAGGAACCCAAATGAATCCACTTTTCGCGATGTACGTAACCGATAGGCTGGTGCGTCTTTCGGGAGTGGACCTCGCAATCATCGCTTTTTATTTTGCTCTCGTGCTGGTGATCGGCTTCTACCTGAAACGCTTCGCCAACACCGGAGAAGACTTCTTTTTAGCCGGACGCGAAATGACCGCATGGGTCGCAGGCCTCGCCTTCGTTTCGGCGAATCTTGGATCCCTCGAGCTGTTGGGTTGGGCCGGTTCCGCATACCAATACGGCATCATGGCGGCGCACTGGTACTGGATTGGCGCCATTCCCGCGATGGTGTTTCTCGGCTTGGTAATGATGCCGTTCTACTACATCTCCAAAACCCACTCTGTGCCCGGATATTTGAAGCTGCGTTACGGATCTGAGGCGAGCGGGCTGAGCGCAGTGACATTCGCCGTGATGACCATCATGATGTCGGGCGTAAACATGTATGCCATGGCGGTGGTCATGAAAGTCGTCCTGGGCTGGAACATCAATTTCAGTATCTGGGTGTCATCGCTTACGGTAGGAATTTACGTGGCGGCGGGCGGTTTATTCTCGGCGATTTTCAACGAAGTCTTGCAGTTTTTTCTGATCTGGTTCGGCGCCCTGCTCATTCCGATTCTCGGCATGATTGAAACCGGCGGGTGGAGCGGAATGGTGGCAAGGATCCATCAGAATTTTCCCGGCCAGGACTTCACTCACATGTGGGCGCCAATGGGTTCTTTCGCCAATAATCCCATGGGCATTAACTGGATCGGTATTGTGTTTGGTTTAGGTGCGGTCCAATCCATGGGGTATTGGACCACTGACTTTCTCGTGGTGCAGCGCGTGCTTTCCGCGAAAAATATTCGCTCGGCTAAAATGGCGCCGATCATCGGATCGTTTTTCAAAATGGCGGTGCCGCTGATTGTTATCCTGCCGGGATTGCTGGGGCTGGCAGTTTTGCCGATGCATCTGTTTCCAGCTAGCGGGCTGCAGCCTGGCCAGCACAGCTATAACGAAGTATTGCCCTTGATGCTCGCGCGCTATTGTGGGCCTGGGCTCCTGGGGCTGGGAATTACCGCACTGGTTGCGGGATTCATGGCCGGCATGGCAGGCAATGTGAGCGCCTTCGCGACCGTGTGGACCTACGATATTTACCGGCCGTTCCTGCGCAAGAACGCACCCGACAAGCACTACGTTTCCATGGGCCGGTGGTGCACGCTGATCGGATTGGTCATCAGCATCGGAACCGCGTACCTGGTGATGGGATTTGCCAGCATCATGGATTACGTACAGGCATTATTTGGTTTCTTCATCGCGCCGCTGTTCGGCACGGTGCTGCTGGGAATGTTGTGGAAACGGGTCACGCGCTGGGGCGGATTCCTGGGATTGCTGGCAGGCACGCTTTCATCGGTGACGATGTTTCTGCTGATGCAGAAGGTGGATCCACAAAAATGGGTGCCGATCTTTGCGCGCTCGCCGTTGGCAAAAGGGCTTGCACAGGATATGTATCAGTCTTTATGGGCTTGCGTCACGTGCGTGGTGGTCACGGTCCTGGTCACGCTGGTCACGAAGCCAAAGCCGGATTCGGAGCTCGTAGGCCTGGTTTACAGCTTGACGCCGCTAGCCAGGGAAGAGAACGCCAGTTTCTGGCAGCGCCCAGTGGTATGGGGAGTTATTGCGCTGATATTGCTGGTGATTCTGCAGATCATTTTCTGGTGAGGTGATATGAGCGAGAAGCATCACATCGTTCCGGTCTGGTTTTTCGTAGGCGTGCTCCTGCTGGTATATGGAGTGATGATTTTCATTAGCGGATTGGTGGAATGGTCGCACCCACCCGGTACCGTGTTGGCTGAATTGCACGCTCCGGTCTGGTGGGGAATGCTATTGATCGTTCTCGGTAGCGTGTACTGCTGGATGTTCAGGCCGGGAAAGGCGACCAACTGAACGGCTATCGATTCTGGAAGGGATAGCAAGAGCTAAAAGTTAAGGGGTAAGAGCTGATTTCTATGGCGACGAAGAAAATGACGATGGGTGTGATCGTCGGGAACCGCGGTTTTTTCCCCGATCACCTGGCAAAAACCGGCCGCGAAGAAATGCTGCGCGCTCTCGATGCGGCGGGCATGGAGGTGGTGGCGCCGACGCCTGAGGAAACGAAGTATGGAGCGGTGGAAACCCGCGAAGAATCCCGCCGCTGCGCGGACCTCTTCAAAAAGAACCGCGACCGCATCGATGGAATTATCGTTACTCTCCCGAATTTCGGCGAAGAGCGCGCCATCGCGGACACGCTGCGGTTGGCGGATCTCCGCGTTCCGGTGCTGATTCAAGCGACACCTGACGATCCCAAAAAGATGACCATCGCATTTCGCCGCGACAGCTTCTGCGGCAAGATGTCGGCCTGCAATAATCTGCGGCAATATGGCATTCCGTATTCAATCACCACGCTCCATACCGAAGCGCCCGATTCGCCCGAATTCGCCCAAGACTTGAAGTGGTTTGCCGCAGTCTGTCGTATCGTGAACGGCTTCCGGAATCTTCGCGTGGGAGCAATCGGCGCGCGCCCGGCGGCATTCAATACCGTCCGTTACAGCGAGAAAATTCTGGAAGCCAACGGAATTTCGATCGAGACCCTCGATCTTTCGGAAGTTCTCGGACGCATCGATCGGATGAAAGACGGCGATGACCTGGCTCAGACTAAACTAGCGTCGATAAAGAAATATGTCGATTCAAAAGACGTTCCTGACACGGCATTAATGAAGATGGCGAAACTCGGCGCAGTAATCGATCAGTGGATGGCGGCGACGGAAGTGGGCATCAGCGCGGTGCAGTGCTGGACCTCGCTTGAAGAGAATTTCGGCGTCGTGCCTTGTACGGTGATGAGCATGATGAGCGAGCACTTGCTTTCCAGTGCTTGCGAGGTGGACATCGCGGGTGTGCTCGGCATGCATGCTCTGCAACTGGCTTCCGGCACGCCTTCCGCCTTACTCGACTGGAACAACAACTACGGGAGCGATCCTAATAAAGCAGTCTGCTTTCACTGTGCCAATCTTCCCAAGCACTTCTTCCGTTCTTTCAAAATGGATTTCCAGCAAATCATTGCAGGCACAGTGGGCAAAGAAAATACCTACGGGACCGTGGTTGGTTTGATCAAGCCGGAGAAGATGAGCTTCGCGCGCTTCTCAACCGATGACACCGCGGGCAAGATGCGCGGCTACGTCGGCGAAGGCCGATTCACCGATGATCCGCTGAACACCTTCGGCGGCGCTGGCGTGGTAGAGATTCCGAAGATGCAGAAACTGCTGCACTACATTTGCGAAAACGGCTTCGAGCACCATGTCGCAGCCAATCTTTCCTCGGTCGCAGGTGCCGTGCATGAAGCGGCAACTCGTTATATGGGCTGGGACACGCTGTGGCATGACGGTCCTGATCGCGCCAGCTGATCGGGACATGTCGGACGGGTTCTCGACTCTGATCCGCATCTCCGCCGTTGAGTGTCAAAAGCAGTCATGAATACACGTCCTCTAATAACTGCTGCTCTCGTTCTCCTATCAATCAGGTGTCTTAGCCAGATCGCGCCGGCTCCCACGCCTCCGATGGGCTGGAACAGTTGGGACTCATATGGCACCACCGTTCGCGAAGATCAGGTGAAGGCGAATGCCGATATTATGGCACGGGATCTGGTGAAACACGGCTGGCAATATATCGTCGTTGATATTCAATGGTATGAACCGAACGCGCAGGGGCACGATTACGCGCCCGGCGCAAAGCTCGCGATGGATGAATATGGCCGGCTCATTCCGGCGGTGAATCGCTTTCCTACGTCGGCGAATGGAGCCGGGTTCAAACCTCTCGCAGACTACGTTCACAGAAAGGGCCTGAAATTCGGTATTCACATTATGCGTGGAATTCCGCGGCAGGCGGTCGAACAGAACTTTCCGATTAAAGGCACGCCATATCACGCGGCCGATGTTGCAGACAAAGACAATGGTTGCCGATGGAATCCGGACATGTGGGGCGTGGAAACGACCAAGCCGGGTGCCCAGGCCTACTACGATTCGATTGCCGAGCTGTATGCCTCGTGGGGCGTCGACTTCATCAAGGCCGATGACATGGGCAGTCATCTTTATCAGCCGGCGGAGATCAAAGCTCTCGCGCTCGCCATTCGCAAAACCGGAAGACCTATGGTGCTGAGCATTTCGCCAGGGCCAGCGCCGATTTCGGAAGGAGAATTTTTTGAAAAGTACGCGCAGATGTGGCGCATCTCGGACGATTTCTGGGACGATTGGAAGCTGCTCAAAAAACAGTTTGACTATACGAGAGACTGGGCCGAGTACGTCGGCAAAAACAACACCTGGCCAGACGCCGACATGCTCCCGCTCGGACACTTGCGAGTCACCGCGAAAGAAGGGGGCGGATCGGTATCAAAATTCACCGCAGACGAACAGCAAACTATGATGACGCTGTGGTGCATATTTCGTTCACCATTAGTTTTCGGCGGCGACCTTCCCAGTAATGACGCAGCCACAACCGCGTTGATCAGCAATGATGAAGTTCTCGCGGTGGACCAGCATAGCGCGGGCAATCGTCAGGCATTCGAAAGCGAGACCGTTCGGGCATGGACGGCAGAAATTCCCGGGACCGCGGAGCGTTACGTGGCGATCTTCAATCTGGGCGAGAGTTCCGCAAAGGTAAATCTTCCGTGGAACAAACTTGGAATCACCGCCAGTTCGCCGGAGATCCGCGATCTCTGGGCACAAACCTCACTCGGCAAAAAAACTGGCGTGCAGGTTAACCTTCGACCGCACGCCAGTGTTCTTTATCGCGTGTCTATGCCGAAAGAATAATGAGGTCACTCAATGAGCGGTGGTCAGTGTCTTCATGAATTGATAGTAGAAATCCACGCCTTTGTAGAATGACTCCACCGGCACGCGCTCATCTCGCCCGTGTTCGCGATGGTCGTCGCGCTCGGCCTCGACGCCAGAGACTCCGTAGGTAGGCAGCCCCGCGGCCATTGTGTACACGCCGTCGGAGGCCCCAGTTGCCATCGTCGGAAATACTGGAATGCCCGGCCACATCTTCGCCGCAACACTAGTGATCGCACCAAAAACGTCTGGGCGAAGTGGAGGCGGAGCAAACGAGCGCTGATCGGGAATGTTGTCGAGAATTTCTCCGGCATTAGTTATGTATCGAATTTCAATTTTTGGATCGGCAAATATTTCGGCTAGTTCCTGGCGAACCTCTTGCTTGGAGTGACCTGGGAGGATCCGGCAATTCACCACCGCCTCCGCGCGGCCGGGCAAGGCATTGTTGGCGTGACCTCCGGAAAGCCGCGTTGCGACGCAGGTGGTGTGCATCTTCGAATTGTCAGTCGGATCTTTCGAAATACGATCAATCGCCGCCTGATCAGGTGGCGTTTGCAGCATCGCCTGCAGGTCGGCACCTTGTTGTCCGGTTTGCACCTTGGCCATGTGCTCGTAATAGGCCCGAGTGACGCTGTTGAGTTCGAACGGAAACTTGTGCTCCTGTAATTTGATTAGCGCGTGGGCAAGTTCGTAAATAGCGTTGTCCGGACGCGGAAGGGAACTATGCCCGCCAGGATTTGTGACCACCAACTGGTAATCCGAGTAGAGCTTCTCGGTTGCATCTACCACCAAGGCCAGCGCCTTGCCGCTTTCCGTGGTGACTTCGCCGCCATCGTGGTTCAGCACAAACTCCGCATCAATCAGGTCATGCTTATTTTTCAGCAGCCAGTCGACCCCGTTCGATTTGCCGCCTTCCTCGTCGGCGGTCAACGCGAGAATAATGTCGCGATCAGGAACGAGTCCTTCTTTTTTGAACCTGATTAATATCGTCGCCATGATTGCGTCGCCATCTTTCATGTCCTCGGTGCCTCGGCCGTAGAAGTATCCATCTTTTTCGACGAACTGAAATGGATCGTTGCTCCAGTCCTCGCGGCGGGCTTCGACAACATCGAGATGCCCGATCAGCAGGACCGGTTTGTGTTTTCCTGATCCATGCAGGCGTACGACCAGGTTCTTTTTGCGGTCGTTAGGGCCGCCGAGATAGATGTCGCTTTCCGAAAAGCCGGCGTCGCGAAATCGCTTCGCCATCGCCTCAGATGCCATGGTTACATTGCCGACAGAATCGGTGGTATTGATGTCAATCAGCTGCTTGAAAATGTCATGGGCGAGCTGCTTGCTGGAGCTGTCGATCTGAGCCTTCAAATTCGGAACCAGCACGACAGCACACAACAGTAGGCAAAGGCGGCTCAAGTTTCCTCCTGAGATGACAACCGAAGTAGGTCTTCAACAAACGAGAGATTCTAATCAAGCAGCGTGGCTTGCGTCCATGCGCGGGGGACAAGAAGGCTTTGCCTTGCGGGAGAGTTGGGCGACGCAATCCTAAGCTGTTTCTCCTATGGGTCCGCCAAAGCCCGCTCCACGCCTAGGTTTTTCGCCTTACAAAAACCAGAAATCATGAACTAATTATTGATGTACCTGCTGATTCTTCTTGAACGTGAGTAGTACGCTGCCTAATATCCGTAGCAACTTAGCTGCTCCTCGCGGCGTTTTTCTAAAAAGAAGCTGGAGACTTCGAAATGAATTCAGGGAAACTCTTGGTCGCAGTGTGCTTGTGCGCAATTTTCACGCTGCCCGCGGTTGCGGGCGTTTCCGTTAGTTCACCTTCCAGCGGCGCTACCTCTGGTTCGCCAGTCCACTTCGTAGCCAGCGCTACGTCGTCTTGCTCAAAAGGCGTTTCGGCCATGGGAATTTATACCGCTTCCGGGCAATTAGCTTATACCGTCAATGGTTCCAAGATGGATACCAACCTCGCCATGAGCAACGGCACCTACAACGTCGTCGTTCAGGAATGGGACAATTGCGGCTCATCCAGCAAAGCGCCTCTGACCCTTACCGTCAGCGGTTCTTCCGGCAGCGGGAAAGTCTTTTCGAACTTGCAGAAGAGCGGCGGTTGGACGGGCTATGCTCTCCTGCCTCCCGGCTTCGGTATCTGCTCCGACTGCAGTCCGTCCGGTTCGAGGGTGAAGTGGAATTGGACTCAGAACGTTAGCTCGACTTCGATGGACGGTATCGCGACCAAATCTACCTACGGTGGCGGCACTACCCAATGGGCTGACATCCTTTGGAACAATCACCTGATCGGCGATTTCTCTTCGCAAGGCCTGCCCGACTTCAGCAAGACCCTGGTGTCCCAGTTCCATGACTTTACTTACGACGTTTATTTCTGGGTGGGAAACATAAACGACTCTCAGGCGCTCGAGTTTGACATCAATCAATTCTTCGGCGGCAAGTCATACATTTGGGGCCACGAATGTCGCATCGATGGCGGCCATGAATGGGACACTTGGAACAACTCACAAGAGAAGTGGGTTCCGAGCGGGGTGGCCTGTAATCCGGTCAGCAACTCCTGGAACCATCTGACCATCAACGTGCAGCGCACCTCCGACAATCATCTACTGTTCCACACCATTACGCTTAACGGCAAAACCGCCACATTGAATCGCTATGACACGCCGACCTCGAGAAACTGGTACGGGATCACCATCAACTACCAGATCGACAGCGACAGATACAAAACGCCGTACTCGGTTTATCTGGACAAATTGACCTTTACCGCCAAGTGAAATTGATTTCTTCAACAAAAAGCACGTTCCGTTTGGGGCGTGCTTTTTTTGCGCGCTGCAACGGTGTGGAGAAACGGTTTAGGCAGGCAATCCCATACGTCGCACCAGATCTTGAAATCTCGGATCGTGACGTAACGGCTCGAACCTTCGGCCGGGCACTTTGATGTACGTAAGTTCAGGATCACGCTCTTTGTAGGCTTTGTCCATCCACGCGAAGGCCTTGTCCAAGTCACCCAAGGATCCATATAGAATCGCGATGGAACCAGAGGGCACGAGGCCTTGTTGATTCAGCTTCGTCAGCCGGGCAAGGATCTTCTGAGCCTCTGGCAGATTACCTGTCGCCGCATACGCGAATCCAAGATCCACAAGAACGTCTTTATCGTCGTCTCCAGAAAGTTGCAGAGCCTGCTGAAATTCCTGAATGGCTTCCTGATGACGTCCTTTATTCAGGTAAGCCCAGCCGAGCGTCTGGTGGGTGGGCGCAAAGTGCGAATCCATTTCCAGTGTTTCCCGCAGCTGAGTCAGTGCCTGGTCGTTCCGACCGGCCACGAGAAGTCTGCCCGCCAGGGCGTTGTTGATCGGTAGAGATAACGGGTCAAGGTCTCGGGCCCGCTGTTCCTCTGCGATGCCTTCGTCGAAGCGACCGACATACATGAGATAACCCGCGTACCAGTGATGAGCGCGGGCATCGTCCGGATTTAGCTGTAAGGCGCGCTTGTATTCGCGCTCCGCCGTCGCCCAATTCCACTCGTGAGTCTCGGCGATGAATGCCAGTGATACGTGGGGGTCAGACAGCGTGTCATCCAGTTCGATGGCTTTAAGGGCGGCTGCCTTGGCTTGCGACAGGGCTTGCTTCGAAGGAACACCGCCGCGAAAACCCAGCAGAGCGTAGGCGTCGGCCAAACCGCAGTATGGCAGAGCGTAGCTCGAATCCAGGGCGATTGCTTGTCGAAAGTACCCGATACTTTTGTTGAGTGTGTCAGTGGTTCGCTGGTTGAAGTAGTAGCGGCCCTTCAAGTAATCCTCATGGGCCTCGGGATCGACTGGGCGGGAATGTGCCAGACCCAGTCGGTCCTGCGGGGTGAGGTTAAGTTCGATTCTCTGAGCGATGGTCCTTGCGACTTCGTCCTGCAATACCAGAATGCTCTGATATTCCCTCTGATATTCGCCTGTCCAGATATGCTCGTCCGTAACCCCGCGAATTAACTGTGCGTGGATACGAATCTGATTGCCCTCGCGTATTACCGCACCTTCGAGGACGGCATCTACATGCAGCGCTCGCGCGATCTCCGGTATAGTCTGGCGCGTGTCCTTGAGGCGCATCACCGATGTGCGGGAAATGACGCGCAGGTCGTGAATCCGGGAGAGGCTTCCGATGAGTGCCTCCGTCATCCCATCAGCAAAATATTCTTGTGTCGGATCGCCGGAGAGATTTTTTAAGGGCAATACCGCCAGGGACCTGATGGGCTGCGGCCGCGCGGCTGCAGAAGTCCGCCAATGATTCAGCGCCAAGGCGACGACGAAGATAGCCAGCAGTGAAGCTGCTCCAAGCCAGAGCCACAACCGGACGCCAACAACTCTCTTTTCTGAAAGTAACAGGGCGGGTAGAGCGGCCTGAGCCGGAGATGGTAGCGATTCAATCTGTGGTGGTTGGAACTGCGATGCAGACTCGCCGTTGCTGCAACTTACCGGGGCAGCGAAGCGATATCCCTTACCAATCACAGTCTCAACGAAACGTGGCTTCTCAGAGTCATCCCTCAGCACGACGCGGATCTTGCGGACGGCAGTGTTAATGCTGTGGTCGATGTCCACGAAAACGCCCTTGCCCCACAGGCATTCAGCGATCTCTTCGCGGGATACCAATTCGCCGCGCCGCTGGAGCAGGAGGATAAGCAGCTCCATGGGGAGTTTTTCCAGGCGCAAGCGGCTGGCTCCGCGCTGCAGCCGATAGCGGCTTCGGTCGAGTGTGAACTCGCCGAAATGGAAAGCTTGAGACGTAAAGCCACCTCTTCAGCCCAAGGCTGTGTCGCTGAAATAATGCGCCCTGATCCGTCAAGAAGCAACCGTAACAATAGCTTAGCGGGTTACCCGAAGTTTATCTCTCCTTTATAGGGCGTGCATTGCATTGCTACGCCCTATTAAGCGATAACCGAGCCGCAGGAAATGAGAATTCAAGGAGTTTTTAATGAAAAGCGCAGGTTTCTGGAGTGCGTTACAAGTCGCGGCGTTAGTGATGGCGGGCAGTATCGGCGGGCTGGCTCAAATGCCGAAAGAGATTAATTTTCGCGGGACGATCAATGACTATACGCCGCAAAATACGCCCACAACTGTTAGCGGCCCATGGCAGGTTGCTGGTCATTGGTCTGTGACGTTAAAGCGGGACGGTTCGGCCGATTTTTCGGCGGAACTGACCATGGTCCGGTCCGATCTCGGGGTAACCCTAAGCAGTAACCCCGACTTGAACTCTGCAGCCGCACGTAACGCACACACGCACCACATCACGTTGACTAGTGGCGCGGTGACCTACCTTACCAATGACATACGAATCACCAACGCGGCCGCCATTACCGCAAACGGAAACTCGCCGCCTCCGTTCGGAGGGAATTCCAGCTTGCAAATCGATATTACAGGTGGGAACACAGTCGCATTCTCGAATATCAAAATCACATTTCTTGGCGACGCGGTTAACCACTTCGGCAACAATCCCATAAACGGGGTGGTCCGCAGCGTCAGAACGGACGAACACCGCAGATAGTGGACGGGCGCCGTCGGGGGCGGCGCCGAGCTACTCTGTACCTGGGAAAAGTGCCCTACCCATGCGTGCAGCCGTGCTGCTGCGCTTGCCATCCAAGACTATAATTGGGGTAGGTTTTGTATGCGGCCGCGGCTTGTCTTTCTTCTCTTCGTGATTTTTTCCTTAAGCGCCTTGTCCTGCGCTTCCGGTAAAGATTCCTCGCCACTGAGTGAACAACACCGGATGGAGTTGATTCGCACGTTCAACTCGGATTTAGTTTTCATCCGCACCCAATTCCCCATGGGCAAGGTCGGGCTCACCATCAAAGACGGCAAAGTTTCTCCCGATGGGCAGAAGCTGAATGAGTTGCTTGCGATTTGGGGGCCGTCGGTAAAGCCCGGCGACCGCGCCATTATCACGCGCTTTGATCTGAAGGGCGATCGCATGCATTTTGAGATTAACGGCGGGCCGGTCAAAAAAGAAAAGTGGTATCAGCACATTCAGGTCGGTGCGAATGGCGTTGGTGGAACTCCGGGGGGTGGCTCGACTCCCGATCCCATTAATAATCCGCGTGGTTCCTACGTCGACGTAATTTTCGACCACCAGGTTCCCGATCTTACGGTCGAGCAGGTCAAACAGATCCTTTGGCCGGTTTTTGATTTCGACTCCAAGTCGGCGGTGGACGCTTATCTCGAATCAGTGCCGCCAAAAGTCAAAGAGGCCATTAAGAACCACCAGGTGCTGGTGGGGATGAACCGCGAAATGGTGATTTATTCCAAGGGACGTCCGCCGAAGAAAATTCGTGAAAAAGACGGCGAGACCGACTACGAGGACTGGATCTATGGCGAGCCTCCGCAGGATGTGGATTTCGTCCGCGTAGTTGGCGACGAAGTAGTGCGCGTCGAAACCATGAAGGTGAGCGGCGAAAAGGTCGTCCGCACGGAGAAAGAAGTTGAACTGGGCGGCCCCGCTGTAGCCAGCGCAGCACAAAAAGAAAACAAGCCAGTGAAGGCGCCTACTCTACGGCGCCCGGGAGAAGATGCTCCCAGCACCAGTCCGGGAGCATCGAACCCGGCTCCAGTTACGCCGGTTCCAGACCCGCCCGCGCCGCATTTTTGGCGCACCCTCGGCTAGCTAGTAAACCTTTTTCGGCGTGGCGTGTATTTGTGAGAGCGGCGTCCGTTGGCAGCAACTCAACATGAGAGTGCATACAGTACTCACGGTATGGCGATACTTCGTGCCAGCAAGCCAGAATGGAGGATAATGCCAATCATGGGTCTTTCCGCAAGCCGCACGTTTCCATCTGAGCTCCTTCCTGATGAGGCTCACGTCGTCCAGTTCTACACAGACGATAGCGTCTTGCTGGATGGCCTGGCGTCGTCATTTGGAAAAGCCTTGAGAGCGGGCGAGTCCGTTGTAGTGGTCATGACAAAGAGCCACGAGAAAGGGATCCGCAAGCGTTTGACAGCTCAAGGCATCAACTTGAAAGAAACAACCGAGCAGGGTCGGTTCATAGCTATGGAGACCGGCAAAGCTCTGGATTTGTTTATGGAGCGCGGATCGCCGAACCGCCAGAAATTTTTGCGCGAATTTGGGAACATTATCCGCACGGCAGAAAATGCTGCGGACGTCAAGAACAGGCGAGTCGTGGTTTTCGGAGAGATGGTCGCCGTCCTCTGGAAAGAGAAACAGCTCGAAGCTGCAATCCGCCTGGAACAGCTGTGGAATGAACTTGCCAAAACACGATTCTTTTTTCTTCACTGCGCCTATCCCGCGAAGGGAATGCAGGGCGAACCCTACCACACAATTTGTGCCGAGCATGCCGTCGTATTGCCCGCCTGACGTTCATACATCCCAAAAAGTGAACCGCTCGGTAAACCCGACGCCTCGCCTGAAGATTTCCTGGCAGCTTTGCGCCAAAGATTGGCAGCGTATTCCTAGCAGATTTTCCTTGATTTCGTTCATTAAAAGCAGGTACTCTGCTTTCAAATACTCTGGCAAATAGGTGGTGTACCGTGATCTCCCGATCCCAGCCTCGGAAGCGAATGCCCGCCCGTCTGAAATCGAAGAAACGTCCTGCAGGAAGTCAAAAAACAATAGCTGAGCAGAAAGTCCTGAAGCAGTGGCAAGGGCTCATTCAAGGCATTCTCCGCCGACAAGCTTGCTAGTGGTTCGATTCTTGGAGAGTTCGGAGAGCTTGTTGAGTGTGCATCACCTGCAAACCCATCCGATATTTAGGGGCCAACTGCCTTTGAAGGGTGTCTTGTTTGCGGTGGTGTCTCTCATCAACAGGGTTCTGAGTGCAATAGAGATTTTTGCGACAACACGGCCGATACCGTTCGCCGAACGATGGCACGTTGAGACTTTCAGTATGTGGAACCGAGAAGAAAAAACCAGACTAGCATCCATGCAGAGACGCACAAGGCAAGTGACGAAAACCACCGTGGAAACTTGAGGCTGATCAATCCCATGATCGTGCCTACCAGTGAGACTGGCAAACCGAGTGCTTCGACACTGTAATTAAAGGCTGGCAACGGACGCACAAACTGGACATATGCAGTAGCAATACAGGCCAGCAAAGACGCTGATACGGCGAATAAGATGGCAAGCATCTCGATGTAGCGGTGATGTTCCGTGCTCCAGTTCCAGCGTAGTCCTAACGTGGCGAAGATCGCCGTCGCCAGTGGCACACCGAACAGAATCCAATATATCGCAAACTTCATTCGTGAAAATATAAGCTTTTCATTTATGTAATCAAGCGATTTCCTCATTGAGCCGGAAGCCACCACCTTAGAGGCTCTACACTCACAACGAGCTCACTGCGGGACAACAGGAGCAACTCAGGCCAGCATCTTCAATCACGCGATTCGAGGTGCTACATGTCCGCTCGTCCAATTGTCTTTTCTGTTGTGCTTGTTTTCGCGTCGATTCTCTGTGCAGGCCAAACAAAAGCGACCTGTGATCACTGGACATTCTTCAAAAGCTTCTCAGCTTCGGGAATCAATCAGTGGAACACCGTCGTCGGCGCAGCCACGGAGAGTGGGGGGACCCCACAATTCCCGCCGGTCAGCGGCTACATCCGCTGGGCGAATGGGGGAGTGCAAAAATACAAGTTTCCCGGCGCTACCGAGACGCGCTTCTCCAAGCGCAATGCCGCAGGCGTCATCGTGGGCAACGTCGACTTCAATCATGGATTGATTGTCACCGGATCGAGCGCAACGACGATAGATTATCCCGGTGCCCCGCAGACCATCCTCACTGGGATTAACAGGTGGGATTCAATGGTGGGAGCTTACCAATATAATGACGATGCCGATTTCGGCCCGGAGTGGACTGGCTTCAAAATGTGGGCAAACGGCACTTTCACCTCAATCGATGCTCCCGGGGCGATTAACACAAATCCCAACAGCATCAGCGACACCGGGATCGTTGTAGGCTGGTACGAGGCCCGCGCCGAGGCGGTGGCTTTTGCCCCCGATCCCTCCCATGGCTTCGTGCTGGCGAAAGGGGTTTACAAGACGGTCAGTTATCCGAATGCCTTCCGAACCTCTTTGAACGACATCAATTCTGGGGGAGTCATTGTTGGTTCATGGGGAAATTCTGACGGGACCGCAGGCGGGTTTCTTTTCGTGAACGGCAAGTTCGAGGATGTCCTCACACCAGGGGGTGCGAGTACGGCAGTGAACGGCATCAACGACAACGGCTATGTGACCGGTACCTCGAGCGCCGGGTCGTTCATAGCGCACTGTCAGTGAAACACGTGTGTGCGGCCATCAGAATTAACGAAATTTGAGAATACTTACGCCATTTATTCGCCAACAACGGCGTGGTCGGCTGGTTGCGGTTACGGCGCTCGCGTGGGTTTGTTTTAAACTGAAGGTGTGAAGATCGCGCTGGGCCAGATCAATCCCATCGTGGGAGATTTTGCCGGTAATTCGGCGAAGATTATTGATTATGCGCGGCATGCGAAATCGCAGGACGCGGGCCTGATTCTTTTCCCTGAACTTTCCATTTGTGGATATCCGCCTCGTGACTTGGTTGAGCGGGCGTCTTTCGTCAGCCATAACCGGGAAGCCGCCGAGCGCATCGCCGCGGAGACGCAGGGCATCGCAGTGATCTGCGGGCTGGTGACGCCGGCGCACGCAGAGGCGGGCAAGTCGGTCATGAATTCCGCCGCGCTCCTTCTCGATGGCAAGATCAAGTTTGTGCAATCCAAAATGCTGCTGCCGACTTACGACGTCTTTGACGAGGTGCGGAATTTTGCGCCCGCCCGCAGCCAGGTGCTGTTCCCGTTTTGCGGCAAGCAGATGGCTTTGACCATTTGCGAAGACGCGTGGAATGACAAGCATTTCTGGAACCGCCAACTTTACAGCGTCGATCCGGTCGAGGCTTTGATTCGGTCGGGCGGAAATTTCGTGCTGAATATTTCCGCTTCGCCTTTCTGGGCCGGGAAGCGAGAACTGCGGCGAAATATGCTGGCCACGATTGCCAAGAACGATCATGTGCCGGTGGTCTTCGTGAATCAGGTCGGCGGGAATGACAGTTTGGTGTTCGATGGCTCGAGTATGGTTTTTGATCGTGAGGGGAAAGTAATCGCGCAGGGCAAATCCTTTGAAGAAGATTTGGTGCTGTTTGACTCCGACGCGCTGAGCGGTGAAATTCACGAGCAGGTCGAGGGCGAGGATGCGAGTGTTTACGCCGCGCTGGTTCTCGGTACGCGTGATTACGTACGCAAGTGCGGGTTCAAGCAGGTGATCATCGGGCTGAGCGGAGGCATTGATTCCGCGCTGACGGCAGTGATTGCCGTCGACGCCGTCGGGCGCGAGAACGTTATCGGTGTCGGAATGCCGGGCCCGTATTCGTCGGAAGGTTCGATCAGCGACGCTCGAGAACTGTCAAAAAATCTCGGCATACGTTTTGAGATTCTCAAGATCGGCGACATTTTTGAAGAGTACCAGTCTACCTTGCGCGACGTTTTCAAAGGATTTCCGGAAGATGTGACGGAAGAGAATATTCAGTCGCGGATTCGCGGGTCGTTGCTGATGGCGCTCTCGAACAAGTTTGGTGCGCTGGTGTTAAGCACCGGCAACAAGAGCGAAATGGGCGTGGGTTATTGCACTCTCTATGGGGACATGGCGGGCGGCCTGGCGGTCATTAACGATGTTCCGAAAACACTGGTTTACCGCCTCAGCCAATACGCGAATTCGCGCAAGCCGGTGATTCCCAAGGCCACGCTGGAAAAGCCGCCCTCAGCCGAATTGCGCGCCGATCAAAAAGATACGGACTCGCTGCCTCCCTACGAAGTTCTCGATGCTATCCTTGAGGACTATGTTGAGGATTCGCGTTCAGCGGAGGAGATTGCGCGCAACCATAATTTTGACCTAACGCTGGTGAAGGATGTGATTCGGATGGTGGAGCGAAACGAATACAAACGCCAGCAAGCAGCGCCGGGAATCAAGATTTCTCCGAAAGCATTCGGCTACGGAAGGCGCTTTCCCATTGCGGCGAAGACAGATATCTGAAGAACTTTGATGGGGCAAGGGCATCTCGCCCGCGCTAGGCAACTCCAATTCAAAATTGACAGAGATTTAATAAAAGGACGGACATGCGCAATCGCTTAATTCTCTCGGCTCTGCTAGTGCTCTCATTCATCGCCGTGGCACAACAGAAGCCCGCGCCACAGTCGAAATCATCAGATCAGCTGGGCACGCACGCAACCGCCAACTTGCCGTCAGAAGAAGACGTCAACGCCTTTCTGCATGAGACGTTCGGCTACGATTCGCAGCTGACCTGGAAGATCAATGGAATCAGGCCGAGCCAAGCCGAAGGTCTTGCGGAAGTAACAGTGCAGATCAGCGGCCCGCAAGGCCAGGGCGAACAGAAATTTTACGTGACCGAAGATGGCAAGCACGCGGTGGTTGGCGATGTAATTCCTTTCGGGGCGCATCCCTTCGAGCAAACGCGTGAACTGCTACAGAAAAAAGTTACTGGTCCGGCGCGCGGTCCCGCCAGCGCTCCGGTTATGGTGGTTGAGTTCAGCGATCTGCAATGCCCTCACTGCAAAGAGGCCGCGCCCACAATCGAAAAGCTGCTTGCAGAAAATCCCAACGTCCATTTTGTTTTTCAGAATTTTCCTTTGCCCATGCACAATTGGGCGATGAAAGCCGCCGAATATGCGGATTGCGTCGGGCGATCCTCGAACGACGCATTCTGGAAATATCTTTCCAGCGTTTATGCGGCGCAAGCTGACATCACCGCCGAGAACGCTGACCAGAAGCTGACCGAGCTTGCCGACAGTTCCGGCGTGAATGGGAAGGACACCGCCGCTTGTGCCGCCAAGCCCGAGACTCAATCGCGAGTGGATGCGTCGGTGAATCTTGGTAAGTCTGTCGATGTGAATGCAACCCCGACCTTATTTATCAATGGACGTCCGGTAGGCGTGAATGGGAATAATTATGAGGTTCTGAAGCAGATTGTAGATTTCGCGGCGAGCGATAAATGATCGTGTAGGGGCGGGCGTCCACGCCGCCCCCGTGCGTTGAAGCCGATGCTACATTGCCAATGAGCCCCATAATTCACGCGGGCGTGTCCATTTCCAGGGATACTGTTCCGGCATATATACCAATCCACGGCGAACAGGATTGGCTAGCACGTATGCGATTTTCGCATCAAGGCTCTCTGAGCATCGCAAGACGTGATCGAAGGATTCTTCTTGCCATACTGAGCGCCGAATCCCGCGCTGCTCGTTAATCAGGCGTGCGGAATAGCCTTTTATTCCCATCAGAATTTCGTGCAACGGATATATTCTCCGGCGATGTTTGTCGGTCATCGGCGTGAAAATAAGGTGCACGTGATCTGGCATGACCAATGCGACATAGAGGGTATATCTCGTTGCGTGTCCGAAGATACAGCAGCGAAGAACGATATCCTTATCACATGGAGATAAAGCCATGCGGTGCTTCGTCGCGAAAGTCACGAAATGAGGTTTGTAGTCGCGCTGGAAATGCGGCAGGTTCCTGCGATAGAAGCTCATGGAGGAATTTTCAGGGATCCCTGAGGGTCCAGAACAATCAAGCGAAAAATTCTCGATTTTGCGGATCCATTTCGGGAATAGCTCATATAAGGCGGGCGTCCAGTCCACCCCGGGCGTGGACGCCCGGGGCTACATTGTCTAGCGTGGGGACCACGGATTACTTCGCCAAATACACTTCTGTGTTTTGACCCACGCCTCGCCGCGTAATGTGGGGGGTGATCACCACCAGCAACTCGTCATATTCAGTTTGTTTTGTATTGGTGGCCGTGATCTTGTTCAGAAGCGGTATTTGACCGAGGCCGGGAATGCCACTCAGGTCGCGGGTCTCGCTGCGGCTGATCTGTCCGGCGACAACCGCCGGTTCACCGTTCTCCAGGCTTATGCTTCCCTTGTACTCGCGATTGCCAATCACAGGAACGCCGTTAATCGACTGGCCAGCGAGCGCGCGAAGATTAATTTCCAGCTGCATGCTTACCGTGCTGTCTGACGTGATGGAAGGTTTCGCCTTCACCGTCAAGCCCAGGTCTTCATAATTAAAAGACGGAAATGCCGCCTGGAAACTGTTGTTCTGCAATACCTGGGAAATCGCCGCGCTATTAAACACGGGAGCGAAACTCGCATTCAGAATCGGATAGCGCGATCCCATGCGGAAGGTCGTGTCATTTCCCTGCGAAGCGCGCAACGTCGCCTGGTCCAATGTTTTGACCCATCCTTCATTTAATGATAACTGGGCTGAAAGTTGATCGAGACTGACACCGGTCAAGGTTTTGCCGCCGCCAAACGTCGCCAGCGGCTGGCTGAATATGGAACTCTGCTGACTCTGCAATTGCGCCAGCAGCGCGGAAATGGCTGTGTTGTTCGCCTGGTTGATTCCACCGCTCGAGATCAGTTGGTTAATCAAGTCCTGAATATTCTGCCCGCCCAACGCCGCCAGCGCGGCCGCCGGAATATTGAATAAATTGAACTGATTAGGAATGTGTACGCCGATGTTGCGAGCGAATGTATGGTTCACCTGGTAGACGTGGACATCGAGCATGACCTCAGGTCGCGAGGCGTCGAGGCTCTGCAACAGCTGGGTCGCGGCATCCAGAGTGGCTTGCGGCGCTCGCACCACGATGGTGTTGGAACTGGCATTCGGAGTTACGGAGCGAATTTCGAGCAGAGTGCGCAAAAGATTTACGATCTCGGTCAGCGCGGCAGGCGTGTCGATTCCCGGAATGTAGAAGGTGCGCATCGCCATGCGCTCAAACTGCCGGCGATTTTCCGGGGTGTCGGCGGCGACTAAAATTTGCTTGTCGGCCAGCGGCGACCAGAAAGTTTTGGTCACGGCGCTGACAGTTTCCATGGCTTTGAAAAAATCCACGTTGTCAATATCGAAGGAAACTCGGCGGGACTGGACCGAGTCTTCAACTTGTGCAGAAAGCCCATACGAACGTGCGATGGTAGAGATCAGTTCCTTACTGTCCCCGCGAAAGTGAAAGCTGGCCAAATTATGCCCGGGCGCCAGTTGGATCTCTTGCGACTGAGCGACTACCACCGGCGGACCGGCGGGTGGGTGCGCGGAATCAGCCACCGCGTCCCGCATCCGTTCCTGTGCAAATTTATTACTGGGGTCCAGGCTCGCCGCGGAACGGAAATCGGCCAATGCTTCTATCTGTTTGCCGGATTGCAGCTCTGAATTTCCCCGCTCAATGTGGTTGTAGACCAGCTGTTGCCGCGCCACTTCGCGGGCGGTCAAATATTCAGCGTTGCGAGGCACCAGTTCATTGGCATGCTGGAACTGCTCGTACGCCTGGTCAGGGTAGGTCTTTTGCAGTTTTAGACCGCGGCTGAATGCGTCGTGAGCTTCCCTCATCTCTTTCTTGGTGGGGTTGCACTGAGCTTCGCTGGCCGCCCGTGGACAGGGCAGCAGGGGAGGCGCCTGCTGTGCGCTCAAAGCAGCACAGGCGAGCAAACACGCAACGACACACCCAACCCAGCGCATCTCACGATTGTAACCGGGAGCATAGGGCGAAAGGCCATGTTTCAAAAGGCACCTGTACCTTCGGGGAACGCCGCCTGCTTGGAAACTTGCCGCTCTTTGGCGTATAAAAGTTAGTTGGGCGCGTGTTCTCCGATTTCGTCTGCGCCCTCAAGGGTTTAGCTACTCAGCAAGAAATAGCGAGGAATTATGTCCAGCCTGACCATGACGCACGCGCCCAAGGGGCTGGAGGGCGTAGTCGCCACCACCTCGAAAATTTGTTATATCGACGGCGAAGAGGGCGTTCTCGCCTATCGCGGAATCGATATTCACGAACTGGCTGACCACTCCACCTTTGAAGAAACCTGCTACCTGCTTTGGAATGGCGCGCTACCCACCAAGAGTCAACTAAAGGAGCTGCACGAACGTCTGGCGGTCGAGCGCAAGCTGGATCCTGCGATTATTGAACTACTACGCAGCTTGCCCAAAGCGGCGATGCCGATGGACGTGCTCCGCACCGCGGTTTCGGCGTTGGGTCTCTACGATCCTGATGAAAAGAAGGGCGATCACGCGGCAAATGTGGCCAAGTCGATCCGGTTGACATCCCAGATCGCAATGCTCGTCGCCGCCTACGACCGGCTGCGAAAAGGAAAGGAGGTGGTCAAGCCGGACCCGTCGCTTTCGCACCCTGCCAATTTCCTGCTGATGCTGAATGGCGAGCCGCCAACGAAAACCGCTGAGCGGGCACTTGATATTGCCCTGATCCTTCATGCCGACCACGAATTGAATGCTTCCACTTTTGCCGCGCGAGTGACCGCCGCCACGCTTTCGGATATGCACTCGGCCATCACGTCAGCAATCGGCACGCTGAAAGGTCCGCTGCACGGCGGCGCGAACGAAGCTGTATTCCATATTCTCGAGAAGATTGATGCGGGCAAAGCTGATCCGGTTGAATACGTGCGTGGCCTGCTGGCGCAAAAGAAGAAGATTTCAGGCTTCGGTCACCGCGTATATCACACCGAAGATCCGCGAGCGACTCACCTGCGCAAAATGTCAGAAGACCTCTGCAAATCCAGTGGGCAGGCGAAGTGGTTTGAAATGTCGCGCAAGATTGAGCAGTTTATCAAGTCCGAGAAAAAACTGAATGCGAACGTGGATTTCTACTCAGCTTCCACTTACCATGTGTTGGGAATCGACGTTGATCTGTTCACGCCAATCTTTGCAGTATCGCGCATCAGTGGCTGGAGCGCACATGTCATCGAGCAACTCGACGACAATCGCCTGATTCGTCCGCGTGCGGATTACATCGGGCCCGCGTATCCGCAGCACTGGATCCCGATCGACAAGCGTTAACAGTCTTACTTGTGGGGCGGCATGCCTCCCGAAGCATGCGAACTCGGGGCTGACATCCCTGTTGAATGCGGCATCGGTTCTGAGCGGGGCATAGGTTGCGAAGCACGTGAAGAACTCCCTGCCCGTCCTCCGCCACTCCCCATTGGTCCCTCAGAAGATCGCACTGGCACCGATTGCATAGGTACGCGCTGGCTCACGACTCCGCGCTGCTGAGCTTTTTGCGATACCTTCGCCATATTTTCAAACTGTCCGCGAGGCACGCCCAATCCGGCCGAGTTGTTGCGGACGATTAATTTGTTTCCCGTGAAGGTTGAAGCTGGCCCACGATTTACGACCACTGTACTAGTTCCACCAGCGGGCGCGTGCGGTGCGATGAATGACTTGGGAGCGTTGCGCACAACCGGTTGCGAATACCAATTGTTCCAGGCGCCGCCCGGCTGCCATGCCCAACCGTATCCGGGCAGGAATACCCATGCGCCGGAGTGGTAAGGCGTCCATCCCCAGGGATAGGCGGAGACCCAGCCGAATCCAAATCCAGAATTGAATGCCCACGCGCCGTCCATGAAAGGATCCCAACCCGCACCGGTTAGATAGGGTTGCCACATCATGCCGTAGCCGGGAGCGTTGAAGAAATTTCCGTAATACGAAAGATCCGTTGTGCCATACGCGTATGGCGAGTAGCTGTTGTAAGACTTGGCGGCATAGCGTGTGTGATATTCGTTCTGTTGATCGTCCCACGAGTCGTACGGTGTTTCCTGAATATTCTTCGCGACCTTGTACTGATTACTGTTCAAGTCGAAACTGACGGTCTGGTTTTTCTTGACGTCGATCGTTCCCGAAGGACTACCAACTTGAACCAGCCCCTTGAAAACAGCAACTGATGAATCCTCATCTCCTAGAACGATGCGCAAATGGGCGGCACGGGCCAGGGCGATCTTCTTATCCTCGAAGTTAACCGAAAACTCATCGTTCTTCGCTCCGGTGAAATTGACGTACGCGGTGCCGCTCGTAATTTTTACCTCAGAAACTTTGGCCCCGGAATCACGCAGCGAAAGCTGCGAAAATTCGACCGTGCTGTCGGCGACAATGCGCAGCGTGCTCCCGTCTTCAAACTCCACCTCAGCGCGCCCGTCGGCGGTTTTGATCTTCGCACCCTCGGTGATCGGCAGATTGACGATGGCCTTTTCGTAAGCTCCGCCCGTGCCGCGGGAAATCTGCACTCCGCCTTCAATGTAGCTCAAGCGAACAATGCGGACATGCGAGTCGGCCATCGCGGAAAGCGAAGCGATCACAACGAAAACAGCCACGATCAGAATATTGGTACGGGGATTGGCGCTGAACATAAGGCCTCCGAGGGCACACACTAATTGATTAGAGCACCTTTCAACCCATTTTGTTGTCTCCTCGGCGTCTTTAGTCCAACAGCGTTGGGTCGGTTCGTGCAAAAAAAGTCGGACTCTAACGAGAGTCCGGCGTTTCGCCAACTCTTAGTGACCTTCACGCCTGGCGCTATCCGCATCCTCAGCCAGTTGACGCATGAGCGCAAAGAACTCGGGGGATTGTCCACGGAAGAGGCCCATCGCGGTCAGGAACTTTACCACACCCATGGCAATTCCCTTCGTTTCTGTCGGCCGAATCACCGAGCATCGCGGAAGCTTCCGGCTGATGAATGGGCATGGCTCGGGCATGATCAGGTTGGTCTGAAATTCTTCGCCGCCAAACGGCGGGGAATTCAGGTCTGGAAATGTCACTGACACACCGGTAACTGGATCAACCGCAGTCAAAGGAAGTGCGTTACCCGCTTTATCTGCCCAGGTTTGAAAGTGCATTGTTTCAGTAGGCCCGATGCTGATCAATATCCTCAACACTTCAACGCTGCTGGCACGCTGCGCCATTGCCGGATAGAGGCTGTTGCCGCCTTGCTCGATGGTCGGAAAGTGAAAGCCGGCTGTGTTTGCAATCGCCTGAAGGAAGTTGGGATCGGTAGTATCGTCATCGGTGCGTGGAATCGCTGTGTGCTCGCCGACGGCGAGCGTAGGAATTGCCTGCGGAAAAGTGAAATTCGGGTCCAGGTCCGGATTGTGGTTGCTGCTGCGATAACGCGTCCACCAGCTGGTGTCGAGCGTGAGTTGCATCAGGTTTGTGAGCCGCAGTTTTCCGCTCGAGCCTGTCGCCTTGCTGCCGGGCAAAGTTCGAAATGGCTCAAGATTAACTTTGCTCGCTCCCTTGGAGGCGAGATAAGCATTGAGAAAATTCTGGTGCGTGAACTCATCATCGGTGTTGTCGTGAACATACTGGGCCATGTCGGAATCGAGTTGCGACAAAGCGGTGGTGTAAGCTGAGTTTCCGCTCCCGCCGGGAACTTCGCTGTCCGGAATGCCTCCCAGTTCGTTGTACTGCACCCAGAAATCGGTCTCCAGGATTTCAGCCGCTGCGGCGAACCGAAGCAGCGCCGCGTCTCCCTTGCTGAGATGACCAAAGTGTTCCTCTGATCCTTGATCGGCGAACGCTACGGGGCTGGCGGATAAGAGCGCAGCACCCATCGCCGCCGTGCCTGCTGTGGTCAGTCCCTTTTTCAGAAACGAGCGCCGGTCAACCGGGTGGTGCATATCTTCGAGTTTGTCTTCCATATCTATTGCTCCTTCGGGGGATTGGCCGTGCACGCCGAACCGGGATCGGATAAGGCACGAGCCTAGAAGCGAAAGTAGTCCACACATGCGCCGGCGATTGTCATTCGCAGACCTCGCTTGTGTAATTTGTTTGTTGGGGATTTATCTCCAGAGTTGCTGACACAGCAGATAGGCTTCCGAGGCTCGCCTATATAAGTGGGAATACAATGGATGTATGCGGCGGACTTATCTCGACAACAATGCATCGACGCCTGTTTTACCTGAAGTTCTGGAGGTGATGCGGCCATATTTTGGCGAGCACTTCGGGAACGCGTCCTCCATCCATCACCATGGACAGGAGACACGGGCTGCGGTCGAGCGCGCGCGCGAATCGGTTTCTACTCTGTTCGGTTGCCGTCCGGCGGAGGTGGTATTCACCAGCGGCGGTACCGAGGCTGACAATCTGGCAATAGCTGGTCTCGTTCGGGACGGTGATCACGTCATCAGTTCCACGATCGAGCATCATGCGGTGCTTAATTCCTGCAAGCGTCTGCAAGAGCGGGGAATTGAAGTCACGTATGTGCGGGTGGATGGAAGATGTCTGGTCGATCCCGACGACGTTCGTCGCGCCTTGAGGCCGAATACCAAGCTGCTCACCATCATGATGGCCAACAACGAAACTGGTGTTTTGCAGCCGGTGAACGAGATCGGGAAGATTTGCGTCGAATCCGATATTTATTTTCATACCGACGCAGTCCAGGCGGCGTCGAAAGTCCCGATCCGAGTGAAGGAAATCGGTTGCGACCTGCTTTCGATCTCCGGCCACAAATTTCATGGTCCGCAAGGTGTGGGCGCGCTCTACGTGCGTAAGGGAACTACTCTGGAGCCATTGTTCTATGGCGGCAGCCATGAGCGTTCGCGCCGTGCCGGCACCGAGAATGTCCCCGGAATAGTCGGTTTGGGCAAAGCTGCTGAACTGGCCATGCATGGCTTTAAAACCGGAGAAGATCGCGAGATCGGGAAGTTGCGTGATCGATTGGAGTCGGCAATTTTGGAGAAGGTCGAAGCCTCGGGGGTAAATGGAAACGGCGCCCCGCGAGTTCCAAATACTTCAAATATTTACTTCGACCACATCGAGGGTGAAGCGTTAATCATTTCGCTCGATCTCAAGGGCCTGGCGGTTTCGACCGGCGCCGCCTGTTCTTCCGGCGCAATCGAGCCATCGCACGTGCTGACCGCGATGGGACTGCGCGCAGATCGTGCTCGAGCCAGCATTCGGTTCAGCCTGGGCAAGCAAAATACTGTCGAAGACGTGGACTTCGCGATTCAACTGGTCCCCGCATCGGTAGCCCGATTACGAGAGCTCTCGCCTCTCTACAACAAAGGCCAAGCTCAGAGCGTGTAGGGGCGGGCGTCCACGCCCGCCAGCCAGACGCAGGTACAATTAAGATTGTGGGGAGACGGGCGGCCTCGCCCGTCTGGGTCAGTTTTTATTTGGACGGGCGAGGATGCCCGTCGCTCCACAATCTTTTGTCAGCATGCCGAACCACGACACCATCGCCGTCGCCATGTCGGGAGGGGTTGACTCCTCAACCGTTGCTGCCATGCTCCGCGCCGAGGGATCGAAGGTTATCGGCTTGACCATGCAGCTATGGAATCAGCGCCGACTCGCTGGCCGCGAGGGCATGCCCGAAGCCGTGACCGGACGCTGCTGCTCGCTCGACGATGTATATGACGCGCGCCGCGTAGCCGAGACCATCGGCATTCCTTATTACGTGGTGAACCACGAGGATCGCTTCGAGCGCGAAGTGGTTCGTCCGTTCGTGCAGGAGTATTTGTCAGGGCGAACGCCGATTCCATGCAGCCTCTGCAACAATCACTTGAAGTTTGACCAGTTACTGACGGTGGCGCAGCAGATTGGCGCTGATGCCGTAGCCACCGGGCACTACGCGCAGGTTGAGTTCGATAAGGAGCGAGATCGCTGGTTGCTTAAGCGCCCAATCGATCGCGCCAAGGACCAGACCTATTTTCTTTTTGGACTCACGCAGGAGCAACTCAGCCGCACCCTGTTCCCGCTGGGCGGGATGACCAAGCCTGAGGTGCGCGAGCTCGCCCGCAAGTATGGACTGGCTCTCGCCGAGAAGCCCGACTCGCAGGAGATTTGTTTTGTTCCGGGTGGCGATTATAAGAAGTTTATAGACGCTTACCTGGCGGAGCAGGGCGATTCACTTCCTGACACTGCGGGCGAATTGGTAACCACCGACGGTCGCGTAATCGGCGAGCATGCCGGCATTCACAACTTTACCGTGGGACAGCGCAAGGGACTCGGCGTCGCGACCGGATCGCCGCTTTATGTCTTGCAGATCAAGGGCGACCAGCGCCAGGTAATTGTCGGCGATCAAGAGAATCTTTATTCGCGAACTCTGGTGACGAAGCGAAGCAACCTCATTTCGGTGAATGAATTGGCGGAGCCGATGCGAGTCAGCGTAAAGATTCGCCATCGGCACGAGCCGGCAGCGGCGACGATCGAGAACATCGGCGCTGATGAAATTGTCGTCACCTTTGATCAGCCGCAGCGCGCGGTTACCCCGGGACAGGCCGCGGTCTTCTATGACGGAGATATCGTTGTAGGCGGCGGTTGGATCAGTTAAGTGGATCAGTTAAGCGCGCGCTATCCTGTGGTACCCTGAGCCAGTTTCACACTACCTTTTTAGGGCCTCCCGAAATATGCCTGATGTTCTCGAGCGGTTAAAAACATTACTGAATTCTTCGACGCCGATTGTGGTTCTTGAGACGGTCGAAGAAATCCGTGCCGTTCGGCTGGTACATGCCGCCGCTTCACCGCTGAATCTTGCAGTCTTCGAGTGGACGATTGCCAGTGGCCTGGTCCGTTGCGAAAATAACGCGGGCGCGTATACTCAGCGGTTTACGCCGGCGACTCGTGCTACGCCGAACTATTCCGCCGAGCCGAACGCCCAGGCAATTTACAACAGCCGCGATCCTTCGCAGGCGTTGAGTAATCTGGAAGCCATCTCGACGGAAGCCGTCTTCATCCTGAAAGATTTTCATCGCCACATGGCAGACCCGGTAGTGGTAAGAAAACTGCGTGATGTCGGACAGAAATTTTCGACCAACCGGCGTACGGTCGTGATAACCGCGCCGTCCGTTGAGGTCCCACCGGAACTGGCAAGTCTGGTGGAGTTTCTGGAACTGCCGCTGCCCGATAAGCCACGCCTGCGCCAAATGATCGATGAAGTGTTTATGCGCCTGGCGCAGGGCCATGACCTTGATCGCAATCTCGACGCCGGGGGTTTGGATGCGGTGGCCGATAATCTTCGCGGATTGACTGAGGAAGAAGCCGATCGCGCCATCTCCCACGCGATCGTGAACAGGCGTGGCTTAACGCCCGAGACCATGACGGATGTGCTCGACGCCAAGAAAGAGTTGTTGCGGCATTCAGGCTCGTTGGAGTTTATCGATTCTTCCGACAAGCTCGCGGGCGTGGGTGGCTTGGATAATTTGAAGCAATGGCTGGCGCAACGTCGTGGCTCCTGGGAAGATTCGGCGCGAAAATTTGGCCTCGATCCGGCGCGGGGAGTGATCATTCTGGGAGTACAGGGTTGCGGAAAGTCACTTTGTGCGCGATCAATAGCCGGCGAGTGGAGCCTGCCACTGGTTAAATTCGACAGCGCAGCCATTTATGACAAGTACATCGGCGAGACTGAAAAGCATATTCAGCAGGTCTTTCGCGTGGCCGAGGCCTTGGCGCCGTGCGTGCTCTGGATTGACGAGCTGGAAAAAGTTTTTGCCGGCAGCGGCGCCGATTCAGCATCGGTTGATGCCGGAGTTTCATCCCGACTGCTGGCGTCGTTTCTTTCGTGGATGCAGGACCGCAAAGCGCCGGTTTTTGTGGCGGCGACTTGCAATAATGTGAACGCGCTGCCGCCAGAATTGATTCGCAAAGGCCGCTTCGATGAATTGTTTTTTGTAGATTTGCCAAGCCAGCGAGAGCGGAAACAAATTCTTGCTTTGCAACTGAGCAAACATAACCGCGATGCCGCGAACTTTGACCTGGATAGTGTTGCCACCGCGGCGCGAGGTTTTTCCGGCGCTGAAATTGAGGCAGCCATGCAGAGCGCGCTCTACACGGCATACAGCAAAAAGCAGGAATTGAACACGCAGACTTTGCTCGATGTTATTTCGCAGACAGTGCCGCTGTCGGTGACGCGAGCAGAAGAGATCGAAGCCCAACGCGCCTGGGCGAAAACCCGTGCTGTGCCCGCGTCAGCCCAAAGCGCGGGAGAATCAGCTTAGAATCAGAGAAAAAACCGGAGACAAAATGGCCACACTGGGCCTGATCGAATACAAAGACGCCAGCCCCGAAGTTCGTGCTGTCTATGACGACATCATGAAGACGCGCAAGACAGACTGGATCAATAATTTCTGGAAGGCTCTGGCCAACGATCCCGCCACCCTCAAGCGAACGTGGGAAGATATCAAGCAGATTATGGCGCCGGGTGCGCTGGACCCGCTCACAAAAGAATTGATCTATGTTGCTGTGAGCGTCAGCAACCAGTGCGGCTATTGCATCGCTTCGCACACTGCGTCAGCGCGAAAGAAGGGAATGACCGACGACATGTTCCGTGAACTGATGGCGGTCGTCGGAATGGCAAATGAGACAAACCGACTATCGGCGGGGTATCAGATCGAGATCGATCCGCAATTCAAAGTTTAGGAGGTTCATTATGGCGCACCAATTCAGTACTTCCTACATTGAAGATTCCATTTCACTCTTTCGCTATTACAAAAAACTGGCAGAAAGCGCTATGGAGCAACTCTCCGACGAACAACTGTTCACTGCCCTTGATGAAGAGATGAATTCGGTGGCCATCATCGCCAAGCACATGGCAGGGAACATGCGCTCGCGGTGGACAGACTTCCTGACCAGCGATGGAGAAAAGCCCGATCGTAACCGCGATACCGAATTTATCGCTCCACCGGCAACTCGCGGCGAACTAATGCGAGTCTGGAATGATGGTTGGACGAGAGTTTTTCAGGCGTTAGAGCCGTTATCCGATGCCGATTTGAATCGTGAGATCTTCATTCGCAACGAACCGCATTCGGTCATGCAGGCCATCAACCGCCAAATCGCGCATTATGCATATCATTGCGGACAGATCGTATTCCTGGCGAAACATTTGAAGGGAAGCGACTGGAAAACGCTGAGCGTGCCACGAAATAGATCGGCGGAATTTAATCGCAAAGTGCTGGCCGGAGAAGCTAGTCAGAGATAACAGATTGCAGATTTAGATTTCATATTTGTTAAAATATCGGCCTGCGATAAATCTAAAATCTGCAATCTACAATCTGAAATCACCGTTCCGAAATTCGTGCGCCTTCATATCTACTTTCTTCCCGCGGAAGCGCACCCCCTCAGCCTCCAGTCGAAAGCGCTGCTCAATGGCGGAATCGCCGCGCAGTTTAATTTCGCCGCCGGATCCCAGAACCCGCTGCCACGGCAACCCAGCAGAGGAATGCAGTGCGCGCGCGACTTGCCGAGCCGCGCCGGGAAAACCTGCTGCTCGCGCGACTGCACCGTACGTGGACACTTTACCGTGAGGTATTTGGCGGATCGCCGCCCGAATACGCGCATAAATCGGCGAAGGAGTTCGTGCGCCTGGGGTCCGCGCCAAACGACTACGCCGCAGCGGTTTTGCGGAACGACTCGACGGCTTCTTCTTCCGTCTCATACACCTCGAACACGGTCAGCAGTTTCGTGACCTGTAGCAGGTCGCCTACACGTCGCGTCAATCTTGCCAGTTTGACCGATCCACTGGCGCTTCGCGCGCTGGTGTAAAGAGACACCAGTGTTCCCAACCCGCCGCTATCGATGTAGTTGACTTCGCCGAGGTTGAGCACTACACGGCTGCCCTGCGAAATCAGGCCCTTTACTTGATCTCGCAGTTCAGAAGTCTCTTCGCCGAAGACAATTCGTCCCGCGCAATCCACTACCACGATCCCGTCATTCAATGTGTGGGTTGTCAGTTTCAGTTGCATGGTAGACCTCTTCTTTGAAACAAGAAGCGTAGCTCCAAATCGGCGTCCAGGCAAGGGGTTTGTGGCCGGATCACGACGCGCCAAGTGAGGCTTTCAGCGCCGATTTAGGTCTTCTGAGATCACGTATAATCATCACTTATCTCCTGCCATGAGCTACCAGGTCCTTGCCAGAAAATACCGTCCGCAGAAATTTTCCGAGGTCATCGGGCAGGAGCACGTCACCCGCACCCTAAAGAACGCCATTGAGCAGGAACGCATTGCTCACGGCTACATCTTCAGCGGGCATCGCGGCATCGGCAAAACCACGGTCGCGCGCATTTTGGCGATGGCGCTGAACTGTCGTTCGTCGGACAAGCCAGTGGCTGAACCGTGTGGAATTTGCGACTCGTGCACTGAGATTCGAGCCGGCAACGCAGTTGATGTAATTGAAATTGACGCTGCCACCAATCGCGGGATTGACGAAATTCGCGAATTGCGTGAGGCCGCGCGGTATCGCCCCGCCCGCGATCGCTTCAAGATTTACATTCTCGACGAAGCCCATCAGATCACCGACGCGGCTTTTAACGCCTTGCTGAAAACTTTGGAGGAGCCGCCGGGACACGTTGTCTTTATGCTGGCGACGACACAACCCGAAGATATTCCGCAGACCATCCGCTCGCGCTGCCAGCATTTCAGCTTTCGCGCGGTGAAGTTCGAACAAATCGTTGAGCAGCTCAAAGACCTGTGCGGCCGCGAAAATATTCAGGCAGATGAAGATGCGCTGGCCTTGCTCGCCGAGGCCGGCGATGGATCCATGCGCGATGCGCTCTCCATCCTTGACCAGGCCATTGCTTCAAGCCAGGGGAAATTATCAGCCGAAGCGGTACGGCAGTTGATTGGAGTTGCACCTTCGGGGATTCTCGAAGAAATTATGCAGGCGGTGGCCGCGCAGCTCAAGCGAAGAAATTTTGCAGACCGTGGATCGATTGTTGGCAGAAGGACAGAATCCGGTGCATTTCGCGCGACAGTTGGTTCGATTCCTGCGCAATGCAACGGTCGCCAAGGTGGCGGGTGCAGATTCTTCCTTGCTTCAGATTTCGTCGGATGAGCGGGCACGCGTAGGCCGCGTTGCCGAACTTTTCAGCGAAGAGGAGCTCACGCGGCATCTGCAAATCATGTTGCGCACTCATTCAGAACTCGGCTACCGCCAGGAACAACGCTTCCATCTCGAGCTGGGACTGTTAAAGCTGGCCCACGCTCAACGCCTGCTTGCCGTTGGAGCAGTTGCTGAGCGGGGTTGAGACAAATCGTCCGGCAACTCCAGAACGAAAACTCACGCTTGCGCCAGAGCCAAGAAAAGCGGAGCCAGCGACACCGCCGCGGCCTTTCGTCTCTCCATTTGCGGCTGATTCCGCACGCAAGGGAACGCCGCGTTCGGAGTTTGCGGCGGAGAATAATGCAGCTCCAGTCCGTCCAGCTCCCGCAGCAGCCAATTCGACGCCGGTTGTTATGGGATCTGCAGCTCCGGCGGTTACGCCCCAGCCCGTTGCGGCCACCAATTCTCAGCCGCAGGCTGCGGATATCGAACAAGTTCGCGGGGCAGTTCTCACCGCACTTTCTAAAGCCGGACAAAGTATCCTCTGCTCGATGCTCGATGGTGGCGAGTGGAAGATCGAGGGCAATCAGCTGATCATTTCTATCGCTGCTTCGGCGACGCTGATTGAAATGTCGGTCAGCGCCGACGCGAGACGGCTGATGATCGCTGCTGCTAGTGGAGTTCTGGGGCGCGCAATCAAGTTGCAGATCGTGCCGGGGGCAAATTCTGAGGCCATGCCGCAGAAGTCAACTAGGTCTTACGCGAACGGCAGCAGTCGCGCCCGCGCCGAGGAAGAGCCGGTGGTCCGCCGGATGAAAGAAAAATTTGGCGCAGAGATCAGGACGGTCATCGATTACCGGAAAGATAAGTAGGCATTTATGAGCGGATTCAATATTCAGGAGTTGATGTCTCAGGCCAAGCAGCAATATGAGGTCTTGCAAAAGAAAATGCAGGAGACAGTGGTCGAAGGCTCGGCTGGCGGCGGTTCGGTAACGGTGAAGATGGACGGTCGCAAGCAGGTCCTGAGTATCAAAATTGACCCTGAAGCGGTGAAAGCCGGCGATCTGGAAATGTTGCAGGACCTGATTACCGCGGCGATCAATGGGGCCGGGAAGAAAGTCGATGACAGCCTGCAATCGGTGATGGGCGGAATGCTCGGCGGAATGGGAATTCCGGGGATTTAGAGAATTGAATCATTGAATCATCGGGTCACTGAATCATCAAACCCGAGTTCCCAATGATTCAATCCCTCGATGATTCAATGATTCAATCCTTATGTCTCGCTTTGCTGAACCCATGGCTCGTCTGATTGATGAGCTAAAAAAACTTCCCGGCGTTGGCAGCAAGTCTGCCCAGCGGTTGGCTTTTCACATCCTGCGCTCGAGTGAAGAGGATGCAACCGCCCTGGCCGGTGCCATTCATGAGGTCAAGGCGAGTCTACGGTTGTGCTCGGTTTGCAACAACATTACCGATGTCGATCCATGTGTTTACTGCTCCAGCGCCACGCGCAACCAGCGCCTGATCTGCGTTGTGGAAGAGCCCACCAATATAGCCGCCGTTGAAAAGACCCGGCACTACAACGGCGTCTATCATGTTTTGCATGGAGCGATTTCGCCGATTCACGGCGTCGGGCCGGAGCAGCTGCGAATTTCAAACCTCATGAAGCGGGTGGAAGATGAGCAGGCGGACGAAGTCATTCTTGCGACTAATCCGACCGTCGAAGGCGAAGCCACTGCCACTTATCTATCGGGGCAACTTCGCCGTGCTGGATTAAAGGTCACTCGCATCGCGACCGGCATTCCTGCCGGCAGCGATATCGAATACGCCGACGAAATAACCATGCTTAAAGCCATGGAAGGCCGCCGCGAGCTCTAGTCGCATATTTGGAAATTAAAGTGTCAGCGGTATGATGTATCCCATGCAAACAGCCCGCCGCGGCTTCACCTGAATGATCGTCCGCTGAACACCGTGTGTGTCTTCAAACGGAACGATCTGCCGGATATCCGACTCATTCAGGAGAAAGTTTATGCTGCGCAAGCTGGCATCCCCATTGGTTTTCTTCTTAGCGTTTCAATGTGTGGCCGCCGCTCAAGCGACCAGGCATTTCACATTTCACTATGCCTTCACTGTCAAGGATGTACCTTCCGGCCAACACGTAAAAATTTGGTTTCCGTCCGCACAGTCTAACGACTATCAGCACGTTCGAGTGCTTTCCGCCAAAGGCGACCTGCCGCTCAAGCGGACTCACGAATCGCGTTTCGGAAACGAAATTTATTTCGCTGAGGCTTCAAAAGCAAAAGGCGGCGATCTCCACTTCGAAGTTGTTTACGACGTGGTTCGGTATGAGCACTTGACGCTGGGCTTGATTCGTCCCAGATTGCAGAACGCAGTTCTCGACAAGAAAGACAATCAACTTTATTTAGGCGCAGACAAACTGGTTCCTATCACAGGGCGACCTGCGGATCTCGCGGCACAAGTCACTGCCGGAAAGGACTCTCAGCTGGCAAAAGCCCGAGCTATCTACGATTACGTCTTCGCCAACATGAAATACGACAAGAGCGGCACCGGATGGGGTCACGGCGATGTGGTCTACGCATGCAATGCCAAGAAAGGCAATTGCACGGATTTTCATTCGCTGTTCATTGCTATGGCTCGCTCGCAAGGTATTCCAGCACGCTTTGAAATTGGATTTCCACTGCCTGACGACAAGACCTCGGGAGAAATTTCCGGCTATCACTGCTGGGCTGAGTTCTTCGGTCCGCAAAACGGGTGGGTTCCGGTTGACATATCGGAGGCTTGGAAACATCAGGAGAAAAAGGATTATTTCTTTGGCGCTAACGATGCCAACCGCATCCAATTCTCGATTGGCCGGGATTTGAAACTAAATCCAGCCCAGCAGGGTGAGCCGCTGAATTATTTCGTTTATCCTTACGCGGAAGCTGAAGGGAAGGAATTTCCGCGCCTCGACATGGAGTTTTCATTTGCCGATGCCACGGATAACGCGGCACAAGCCCGATCAGATTAGTAACTAAGTTGTTTGTTTTTAGTGGCATGCCGGTTGTTTAGCCTAAAGGTTAGGGCGGTGTTAGAATAGCCTGCCGCAGTCGCGGGCGCCTATTTCCCAGTTCCTCTCAATTTCTGACGTATGCATGCTAACGGATCCAGTAGTAATCACTCGCACCTGAGTGTTTCACAGAATCAAAGCCGGTTGGTCTTTGATCGGATGAATCGCTCTATCGGACGGCTTGCTAAGAATCTGACGCCGCAGAACGTCCATCATTTCCGCACCAACAGCCGCCGGGTGGAAGCTGTCATCGACACCTTGGCTCCTGAGAGCCGGAATAAGAAGAAGGCGCTCAAGCTTGTAGCCAAACTCAGGAAGCGTGCGGGCAAAGTGCGCGACATTGACGTGCAAATTGCTCTACTGAAGGAACTCAAAGTACCGGACCGACAAAATCACCGCGTACAATTGCTGGAATTGCTCGAAGAGGAACACGCCCGGTCCTCAAAAAAATTAAACAAAGCGTGCTGACTCGTCGACACTAAAGGAATTAAGGAAGCGTCTCCGCCGCGAGCGGGATGAGATCAAGTTCGACGGTGTTGATCCGCTCCGGCTGGCTGTGAGGGCATTACCCGCGGTTGGTCAATTGCCTCTCACCGAAAAAACTCTGCACGGCTTCCGGATCGGCGCAAAACACGCACGTTACCTGGCCGAACTTGCCGGCGACAATCCCGCTGCTACGGCTTTCGTCGATGAGTTGAAGCGGGCGCAAGACGCGGCTGGTGAATGGCACGACGCGTTGAAGCTCAAGGAACGGGCTGAGAGACGTTTTGGAAGCGCATCCGACTCGGCGCTGGTTTCTGTATTGCAGAATATCAGCCGGGCCCGTTTTCGCAGCGCCAGCCAGGCGTTGATGTCGGCGGTGGCCACTCTTTCTAAGCCGGAACAATTAGCTAAGGCGCCGGCACAATTCCAACATAAAGCGGCGGCTTCCGAACGGATGGAGCAACGGCGCTCGGTGGCTTGATCGCAGTTTGGTTGAACTTTCATTGCTTGGGTGCCGAGCGTTTGCTTGGACTACACTGTTGCTGAATGCCGACTTTTGCTGCAGTTGATATCGGATCCAATTCAGTTCGCCTGAAAATTTCCCGCCTGGTAGCGCATCGGCTGGTCGAAATCCACGAAGACCGAGAGGTAACTCGACTGGGTGAGTCAGTATTTCGCAGTGGCCTGCTTTCGCCTGAGGCAATTGCGCTCACGGTAAAAGTCCTGCGGCGTTTTCATCGGGCAGTGCAAAGAGCGGGTGCCGAAACTTTGCGCGTGGTGGCAACCAGCGCATTACGCGACGCCAGAAATTCCCGAGCCTTTCTTGAATGGGTAAGGTCAGCGACCGGTTGGCGCGTCGAAATTATTTCCGGATTAGAAGAAGCCCGGCTGATCCACCTGGGATTGACCTCGAGCACCCGGGTAAATTCCTCCCCGGTGTTAATGCTCGATCTGGGCGGCGGCAGTTGCGAACTGACCAGTTCTAGCAAAGGACACATTCGCGAAACTGTCAGCTTGCCGCTGGGCGCAGTCCGTCTTACCAATGATTTCCTGCATCACGATCCACCCCGTAAATCCGAAATGAGGCAGTTGCGCAGTTTCATCACCCGCGAAGTCGGCCGCGTGGCGGGACGCATTGCCGGAGCCAGGCCTAAGGTGGTGATCGCAACTTCAGGTACGGCGGAATCATTGGCGGCTGTTTGTCATTCGATGTATCGCACCAAGAGCCAGCGCGGAATGACCGTGACTCGCCTGCAGATGCGACGGATTGCCAAGATGCTCGCACGGCTCTCGTTGGAAGAAAGGCGAAAGGTCGAGGGAATTGGTGTGCGGCGCGCCGAGATTGTGATTGCGGGAGCTGCGGTCTACGCCGAACTGCTCGAGCGGTACAAACTCGGGGGCTTTCGGTTTTCTCCTCTCGGACTGCGCGACGGCTTGCTGGCGCAAATGGCGGCCGAATACGATCACGCTACGCGATCTGGAAAGCAGGTGGAATCTGACCGTCGTGACTCTATTTTGGCCGCAGTTCGGCACTATAGCGTCGATCTCGAACATGCAGACCGGGTGCGCGAAACGGCAATGCATTTGTTCTCGGAATTGCGGGCTATCCATCGCCTTCCCGCAGAGTACAGAGAATGGATTGCCGCCGCCGCAATGTTGTGCGAGGTGGGCGATTATCTGAACCGCACCGGGCGTCACCGCCACACCTATTACATCATTTCGCAATCAGAAATTCTGGGCTACACGGCGCAACAGAGAAAAATTATTGCGGCCATTGCGCGCTATTTGGGAAAATCACGGCCTTCGCCGGAAGATGGCCCAATTAAAGTTCTTCCGCCGTCAGACCAGAAGCAGATCGAGAAGGCATCGCTTTTGTTGCGGCTGGCATGGGGCCTGAACCTTGGACGCAGCGGCGCTCTAAAAGTGACGAAGGTGAAAATCCACGAGGGATCTGTCAATCTGACGCTGGTCCCAAAGCGTCCGCAGAACGTAGACCTGGAATTGTGGGCGGTCGAAAAAGAAAAACCTTACTTCCGCGAAGTTTTTGGGATTGATTTTTCTGCCGCTACTGCAGCCGCCGCCTGAACCGCGCGGGCAATTTTCGGGGTGAAGAACCAATTTAGAGTCGCGGAATGGCGGAGGGTCTCCACTCTGGCGACCGCGCCCTTCTTGAAATCTACCTGCGCTTCACAACCGGCCTTTGCGATCAACCGCGCCAGAAATTCTGAAATGCTGGGGTTGTGGCCGAATACCATGATGGCTTCGTGTTTGGAATATTTATCCAGCATGCGCCGGAAATCAGTGAACGAAGCTTCCGGTCGCAACGCTGCCTCCAGCAACAACTTGCCTTCATAGCCGAGTTCATTTCCGATCAGAGAAGCGGTCTGGGTTGCGCGTTTCAGCGGGCTTGAAATGATCACATCGGGCTGCGCATTCAGCGCGGCCAGCGCTCTGCCCACAACACCGCACTGTTCAATGCCGTCGGCATCCAGCGGCCTCTTCTCATCTTTTTTGGGATTGGTAAGGTGCTGACCGGCGCTTGCGTGCCTGACGATGTAAATGATCATGAAGTCCTATTCGCCTTTCGCGTTCGTGCCCGTGTTCGCTTCGGTGCAGGCGCAGCAGGCAGGCCGGGTGTTTGCTTTCCCTCCGCTACGGCAAGCAAAAAATCCTGCGCACTGAATCCCGGAACAGGAGGTTTCCGTTTGCCCCCAGTCTGCCATGCTCGCACGTAAGAACCATCACGCCGCAGGACGCGTGCTTTCACGGTATCTAACAAATAAGAATCAAGGATCTCGTGGCGAATGCGGTCGCGCAGCATTGGGTCTTTGATCGGAAACATGACTTCCACGCGCTCGTAGAGATTACGCGGCATCCAGTCGGCGCTCGAAACGTAAATGGAATCCTGCCCGCCGTTAGCAAAATAAAAAATGCGGCTGTGTTCCAGAAAACGACCGACGATGCTGCGCACGCGAATACGGTCGCTGACTCCGCGAATTCCGGGACGTAGTGCGCACATTCCACGAATGATTAGATCAATTTCCACGCCCGCCTGGGATGCGCGGTAGAGCGCCGCGATGATGTTTTTATCGAGAAGTGCGTTCATCTTCGCGATAATGCGTGCCGGACGCCCGAGGCGGGCGTGCTCGATTTCACGAGCAATCAGGTCGAGGCTGTGTTCCGCCAAGTTAACTGGCGAAACCATGAGCGGCGCATAGCTGGACTGCTCGGAATAGGCCGTCAGGAATGCAAACACGTCATGTACTGCGCCAGTGATTTCCTGATCGGCGGTCAACAAGCTAAGGTCGGTGTAAATGCGCGCTGTCGTCGAATTGTAGTTGCCGGTTCCCAAGTGCGCGTAACGACGCGAAACCCCGTCAGGATCTTTGCGGACCAGCAGCGCCAGTTTGCAGTGCGTCTTCAGCCCGACCAGGCCATGAAACACCTGTACACCGGCATCTTCCAGATCGCGGGCCCAGCGGATGTTGGATGCTTCGTCGAAGCGCGCTTTCAACTCCACAACCGCCGTCACTTCCTTCTTGGCGGCCGCAGCGATCAGCGCTTTAACAATCATCGAATTTTCGCTGGTTCGATAGAGCGTCTGCTTGATCGAGAGCACATTAGGATCTTCGGCGGCGGTTTCGATAAACGAGACCACAGATTCAAACGAATCAAATGGATGGTGCAATAGAACGTCATGACGCCGCAGTTCTTCGAACAAATCCTGCGATTTCGCCGTCAAGCGAAGTTCACGAGGAGCAAAGGGCTTGAATTTCAGGTCCGGACGATCGGTCTGCTCGTAAATATTGAACAGCCGCGGCAGATTCACCGGCCCGTCAACGCGAAAAACCTGCCACGGCTCGAGTCCGAAATTTGTGCGCAGGCGCTCGATGATCTCGGGGTCAGCGTCAGCCTCAATCTCGAGCCGCACTGCGTCGCCTTTACGCCGATTGTGCAATTCCGTGCGCACCGACTCCAATACGTTGCGCGATTCTTCTTCCGCCAGATAGAGATTGCTGTTGCGGGTAACGCGAAATGCAGCCGACGAAACGATGTCGTACCCGTTGTACATTCGCGCCGCGTGAAACGAAACCAGGTCGGCGAGAAAAATGAAATCGATGGTTCCTTCGGACGGAAGCCGCACCAGTCTGGGCAATGCACGAGGGACTGTGACCACCCCGGTATAGGTCAGTGAAGAACGCCGGCGCCGTCGCAACAAAAACGCCACGCATAATGCTTTGTTGATGACGCGCGGAAAAGGATGCGCAGGGTCGACAGTGACTGGCGTAAGCAGCAGATCCAGCTCCCGTTCGCAATAGTCTTCGACAAAGGCGCGAGCATTCTCATCGAGTTCATTCAGGCTGAGAACCCGAATCCCTTTTTCTGAAAGCTGCGGGCGCAATTGTTCATTCCAGCACTGATACTGCTGGGAAATAAACTTATGTACCTCGTCCGAAATAAGGTCACGCTCTTCGGTCAGGGTCAGGCCGTCGGGTCCAGCTTCGGTGTAACCATCTTCAATCTGCTGAACCAGTCCAGCCAGCCGGACCTCAAAAAATTCGTCAAGATTGTTAGCGCTGATGGAGAGAAATTTCAGTCGCTCGAGCAGTGGGTTATTTTCATCCTGCGCCTCTTCCAGCACACGATGATTGAACTGCAGCCACGAAATTTCGCGATTGATGTAATAAGCCGGATTATCGACCGAGGCGCGCGCCATGATTGAATCTGAGGAGAGTACCGCGAAATGGCGGGGCCGCCTACGGTGTGCTTCGGCAGCGCCGCCTTTATCAGTATAAAGCAGCCAGTCCCCTCGAATCTCACAAGGAATTTACCCGGAAAGTATTAAAGGAGTGTGAAAATAATGTTGCGGAATCAGCCATCGAGCTGAGTACACCGGCCTGGCATCGTTTTAATTAGCGCAACTCTGCCGCTAACACGCGGCCGCGGTAGCGGCGGTAATCCACCGCCTGGTACGTGTGAAATCCGTAAAGGAACGAAGTCACGCGAGGGTAGATCCCTTCGTGTATCTTCGGGCTCTTTGTAGTCAAGGGCTTTTAATGCTTTGTCTAAGCTCCAGCCATCGCGGGTTCCACATTGTAGATGGGGAACCATGAAGTTGCGGTTTTCAGTTTCTGGTTTACGTTCTCGATGTTCTTCACGCCCTCGGTCTCAAGCCATTTACGAAACGCTGCCGCGCCTTGTTTTGCGTAAACCGGAATCCCTTCTTTCCAGGTGGCACGTCCGCAGAGCACGCCGTTGAACTTCACTCCGGTTTCGCCGGCCAGCTCGAGAGTTTCGCTGAACTCAGCGTTGCTCACGCCAGCCGACAGATAAATGAACGGCTTAGTCGCGACATTGGCCGCTTTATGGAACAGATCAATGGCTTCTTTTTTGGTATAAGCTTTTTGCCCACCGAACGACTTCGTGCCTTCCACGAATTTCATGTTCACTGGTACTTCGACTTTCAAAACATCTACTCCGTAGCGATCTTTGCTGAACTCGCGCATGCTCTCGGTGACAATGTGTGGTTTTTTCTTAGCGTATTCCAGGCCCTTCTCGTCACTGCCTTCGTCGTATCCGACGAATTCCAAGAAGTAGGGAATGTCATTGGCGCGGCACTCGTCACCAATGCGCTCTACCCAGGCATGCTTCTTGTCGTTCACATCTTTTGGGTCGTCAGGCGTGTAATAGAGCAGGATCTTCACGCAATCCGCGCCGGCTTCTTTCAGGCGGCGAGCAGACCAGTGATCAAGCAGATCGCCAAGGCGTCCGGGACCGGTTTTGTCGTAACCAGTTTTTTCATAGGCGAGCAACAGGCCGGCGTTTTTTGCGCGGCGTTTGGCGGCGGGCAATCCCCATTCCGGGTCGAGAAGAATTGCGCTGGCGTGTGGGGTAAGAACTTCGGTGACCAGCGACTTGAATTCTTCCATCATCGCGTCGTTGACTTCGGCGCCTTTTTCTTTTGCCAATGATTTCTGCAGCGATCCGCGCTGGTCCATGGCGGCGGCGGCGATGACGCCGCGCTTGTCCGATACATGTTTCAAACCCGCGAGTTTACCCGGGGTAAGCTTCATAAATCCTCCAATAAGTGCAGTGGGATGGTTGTCGACCAACTGTAAGGGTATCGGCTAATTATTGTAATACGTGCTGAGTTCCAGAGTAGCAGGCCATAATTTTGTGACAGACGCGAATACAAAGCTTGCACGAGGCCAGAAAACTGCATCGAAGAAACTCGATGATCCGAAAAGAGAAGCTGTTTTTATTTGTGCTGGTTTGCGCCAGCCTTTGCTGCCGACCGAATTGGGCATATGCCCAGAGCGGGCGTGCCGATTTACCTGATGATCCGTCGCATGTATCGCGATTTGCCGGAGATTCGCCTTCGCAGAGGGAAGTCACCTGGCGTTCTCTGCCAAAAGACTTCCTGCACGATCAGAAAGACATTTGGTTGTTTCCTGGTCAATTGGCGAAAGGACGCCATTGGCTGCCCACGCTTGCCATCATAGGTGGAACCGCAGGGCTCATCGTGGCCGATTCGCATGTCATGCCCTATTTTCAATCTCACGCGAAGAATCTCGACGACATCAATGACGTCTTCGATTCACCCATCACGGCCGCAGAAGTGGTGGTTTTGCCAGCCTCTCTCCTGGTTTCAGGCTATGCCCGGCACGATTCCTATCAGACTGGTACGGCGTTGCTGGCAGGAGAAGCCTACGCCGACAGCGCTATCGTCGATCTGGCTATTAAAGCCATTACACGCAGAGAACGACCAAGTGACATCCCGCCAGGAGGCTCTTTCACCGGCACATTTTTTAATGGCAGTAAGTCTCCCTTAAAGGGCAGTTCCTTTCCATCTGGACACGCCGCCGGGGTGTTTTCTGTCGCCACAGTCATCGCCACCCGCTATCACCATCACCGCTGGGTGCCGTGGGCGATGTACGGTTTCGCAACCGCTGTCAGCTTTTCCCGCGTGACCACGAGTGCTCATTTCCCATCAGACGTATTTCTGGGAGCAGCTCTCGGCTACACGATCACGCGCTATGAGGTGTTACGGCCGCGCTGATTCAACCTGAGTCAATCTCATTTCGATTAAAAAGGACGATCACTGGGAGCGTCCTTTTTTCGTTGAATCTAGGGCCGATTTATTTGAGGTCGACCTCCGGAAGCACACCCGTCCCTTCAACCCGGACGGCCAGCAGAGCTTCGGGATTCAGGCCCAGGGCTTCGAGAATAGTAGGCGCAACTTGCGCCGTCCCCACTTCGGCATGAACGGTCCGCGGACTGAAGCCGGGAAGAGACAGCAGCAGCATCACGTTGGTGTCATCGTGGGCAAAGCCGCCATGTTCCTCTTGTTTGGCATGGCTGCCGGAGTAAGTGACGCCGACGTTTGGGACTACGATGATGTCCGGAGTGCGCGGGTCTCTGGTCGGATCGTTGAAATTAATCGAGAGCGACGGGCCGTAGAAGATTTGCCCCAGCCCGACACCAGTCGCCGAGCCATTGTCCTCGAGGATTTTTACAGCCGCGTCAGTATCAGAAGAACTCTTCAACCAGAGAAGCGAAACGTCATCTTCCGTCGGCCCGATGCCGGAGCCGTTGGTGGATTCCGAGTCGGGAATAAAGCCCGCATTGGAAAGCAAGGTCGCGGGTGAAGTTCCGACCCGAGTTTGGGGCACGTAGCGGCTGGGATCGATCGGGGACTGGCCGTGCTTGGCGGTGATCACGATCAGAGTTGAATCGTAAAGGCCTCTGGTCTTCAACTCTCGGACGAATGCAGCAATCGAAGCATCGACGAATTTAAATTCGCCGAGAAGCGCCTCGCTAGGTGTGCCCGCGGCGTCCAGATATCCGCCGGTCACGCCATTGCTTTGTTCGATCAGCTTCTGGCCCACGCTCACCGCCTGGAAATTCATTCCAAAGATAGTCGGAACCTGAGTCCTTCTGGTGCCTAGATGGTTCTTGCCATCGATCTCGTTCAGGATGGCGTCAACCTTCAACGTGTCGTAGCATTGAATGTTTTGGAAGCTGTTGGTCCATGCGCTAACATCCGATCCCGGATCGAGCACGTTGGAACAAGAAACGCCGGTGGGAGTGGTAACTCCGGGAAGTCCAATTACATTGGAGTTGATTTCAGGCCCGTAAAAATCGTCGAGTGCAGCCGGGCCTAGACCAGACGCGACCGACGCATACGCCGGGTGTTTGTCGGACCATGCCGCGTAGCCGCCAGCTTGGTGAATGACGCTGAAGATGCTGTTGGCGCGAACGAATTCCCAAGGGAACACTGGGCTGCAGCCGTTCTTCGGATCGCGCACCAGCCGCTTGGGGTCGATTGACGCGAGCCCGCCATCGATGAGTGATGCGCCGGGCGCGCCGCCATTCACTTTGCTTTGGTCAATGTCGATGCCTTCTTCGTACTCCGTCGTCGTGCCGGTAGGTGCCCCGCCGGGAGTGCAGGGGCCGGCAGCTACGCCGTTGCCGGTAGTCTTGGCAGGCGCGTCATAATTCCGAGAGTATGCCACGTCATAATAGACGCCGGTCAGCGCCGGGCTGCCGCCGGTGACGATGGCGGTCAACCCTGGAAAGGAATCCGAGGGCTTTGAAGTGTTTGCGGCAACGTAATTGACGCCGTTCCTGCTCAAGGCAGCAAGCGCCGGACAATAAGGATCACCGTTGTTGGCTGTGCTGATACCTTTCGCGCAGTTCGCGAAATCGACGGCGTGCATGCCATCGATGCTGATTAAAAGTACGCGTTTAATGTGACCGTGGTGTTCGTTGTCCTCAGCGAGCGTGATGCCGGTTAACAAAGCGACTACGAGTGAAAGCGAAATAAGAGTTTTTTTCATTGTGGCCTCGGCAGCGATGGTACGAAACCAGCTGTGAAGGCCACGTTAGAGAAAGTTGAATTTTTCGTGAAAACTAAAACCCTGAAACGCGAGCAGTCTGCCCGTGGAACGAATCGCGATCTTCCTTCGCGCGATGTGGTGCGTCAACTGCCTTAAAAGCGCGAGCGAATCGAATTCGGATCAACCAGAAAGTCATCAATATCAATGGAAAAAAGCTTAGAAGATACAGCGTACCCGTTCTGCGCATAGAAGCTGGGAATAGACGGGCGCGCGCCAGGAATATCGAAGCGGATGCAATGAAGAACGAGAAGCACATCCGCCACAAATGACGCGCGATACGTTGCATACCGGAAATGCCGCGACGCATGAGCATGCGAATGTTCCCGCTAGCAGCGATCAGAGCAACAGAACCAATGAAAAAGTAAGGCCCTGCAGGATATCCATACTTAATTCCCGTCGGACTTGTTGCAGCTTCCAATCCAAGTGTCAGCTCCACAATTGTGAGTGTGGAGACAAAAAGAAGCGCGCCCCAATCTAAGATGTTGATGCTTATTTGCTTACGCTTGGCAGCGATCCACGACCTTGCCACCAGGTAGCAGGTGAAGGCGCCTCCCAGAATATTTCCGGGTTGCATCTTCAAAAGGGCCATGTACGCGCCGCTTGCGCCCGGCGCCAGCATGGAAATTACAAACACTGTCCCCGCAATGGCGTGCCGTCGGGCGCCCTTGCGCAGAAGAATTGCAACCGTGCCGGAGAGAACTCCTAAAGTTCCTCCGCAGATATGAAAAAGTAAAATTGGTGAAAGTGGCATATCGCTGCTTCTTAAAATTTCACTTGCGCGGCTGCGCTTGCCTGCTCTCTCCATCGCTGATTGTTCACCCCGGCGATGAGCAGCCAGAGCATCAGCGGGAGTTCTCCAACTGCTGAAGCGCTGGTGATATAAGGGAAGAAAATATGGTTTGCAATCGGAGGCGCGAGATATACCATCCAGCCCAACCCCGAGATCGCCAACAGCAATCCCAGAATTTTCGGCATGAAGGTTGATTTGGAAATGAGCAACCCGATCAGAGCGCACCACAACCCAAAGAAAACTAAATAGACGTCGAAGGCATAGGCATTGATTCGGAGAAAGGCGTAGGCCAAGGCCTGCAATTGATCAGCGCTAAACGCATGCAATGAGTTCCCCGCGTCGAGCATAAGAAGCGGAGAGACGTAAAAGACAGCGGTAACAGCCTGAACCGAGCATCCCACGATCATGATGACGAGAGCGAACAGTGAGATGCGTCTATTTGCAGGCTTCAGCAATTCATAGAGAAGCAGCGCCCAGGCAAGATGACATACGACTCCGATGACCGACAAAGCGAAACCAAGCCAGAACAGCGGTTGATGCGAGAGAATATTGGCCGCTGTAGATGCGGCGTTGCCGGAAACTAAGAGTTGGCCGAGAATTATTATCTGGCCGCAGGTAGCGGTCACGGCTTCAAGCGCCTGAAACAACCCAGCCATCCTGGCCACAGAACGCGGCGACCACGATGAAATCTGTTCCGTCATTACGGCGGTGCTCATAATGTTCCCCAAGCGAAAGCGACGATCCGCTTAATTTCTACGCAGCTGCGCTAGCTTGCTCTTTCCATCGTTGCTCGTTCACGCCAAAGACGAGCAGCCACAGAATGAGCGCGGTTGCGCCTAGAATTCCGAAAGCTGCGAGGTAGAGGAACAAGCGATATCCGAGCGGGGGATATAGAAATGTCAGCCACCCTAAACCTCCAAACACCGAAAACACACCAAGAATTCGGGGCAGGAAAGTGGACCTGGCAATGAGCCAGCCAGTCAGGAGTGCGTAGAATCCGAAAAATGCCAAGGCGATTCCAGCGCCCCGGTCATTCACCCTGAGAAACAGGAGGGCCAGCGCTTGCAACTGTTTCTGGTCAAATACATTCAAGTAGTGTGCGCCTCCCAAAACGAGGAGGGGAGCGATGTAAAAGAGGCGGCTAACCATCTTAATAACGCAACCGGCGAGGCCCAGGAATGCTGCAACCAGAGAGAGGCTCCCATTCACCGGCTTCAGCAGATCATAAAAGAGCGCCGTGACGGCAATCTGGCAGGCCATCTCAATGAGGTAAAACGTGAAACCCAATTCATAGAAGATCTTGTGTGTAACGATATTGTTCGCGGTGGCGACCGCGTCGCCCGATACAACAAGTTTTTCACTGACGAAGCCCTGGGCGAATATTCCTGTCAGAATGGTGAGGAGATAGAGGACGCCGGCAATTCTGGCTTTAAGGCGTGGCGACGTTTCGCTAATCCGGGGCGACATTTCAGTGGTGGCCATAATTCCTCTTCCTTACGCGAACATTTGAACAAGAGCGCATTCCATTCAGATCGGCCCTTGATTGCGGCGCAGGCATACCGCTCCAAAAACAAATACTGCGGCCACTAGTAGCCCCGTCCATAGCCCCGGTGTATCGAAGAAGTGGTGCGGAATAAGTGTTGCCATAAAATCCGGCGGGGCTGCGTTTGGCGCCATGGCATTGCCTGGTCCCATCAAGCGGTTCTGGATCATGGTCAAAAAGTACGATGTGTTGAACGCAAGTTTCTCCACACCATAGATCACTAATGGCGGCAAGAATGCGAACAAAAACGGCGCGCGCGGCGCCCACGCCGACACTAGTAATAGCCAGGCGTAAATCGGCGCGTACCATAGACCGTGAACCGTGAGCATGTGATAAAGCACCACCACAGAGACGTGCAAGAACGATGCGTCTCGCCACAGGGCCCCGATATTCACGCCGCTACCCGCCAGTATGACGCTGCTAGTCACGAGCATCATGAACTGGGTCGCAACGGTGATAGCGAAACTGAGGATTGGCACAATCACGAGAGGGATGGCGAGCTTGGAAAGCACAGTGATGAGATCGGAAACCGGCAGCGACTTCCAGAAGAAGATGGAGCGGTCGCGGCGCTCTCCGTACAAAGCATCGAGAGAGTAGAAAATTCCCACGAGGAGAGCCGTTCCCATAATTAGCGCACTCGCGAATTCATAGCGTGAGGCGAATACATCGTGCCCCTGCGCAGGGTCGAGGGGAAATGCACCATGTATGCGATGCCGCAAGGAGAGCGTGCTGATCAAAAAGCCGAACAAAAAAACTGCGCCCGCGATCAGTGGAGCTACATAAATCGACGGGTTCTCCCAGAGCTCTCGTCGGATGGACCAATACAAGGTCTGTGCAGGCGATACGGCTGCTGGTGCGTTCACATGCGGCGGGAAAGAAGATTCAAGCGCGGCATTCGGTTGAGTATTCATCTGGAGGCTCCTTGTGTCATGCCGGATTGGCTTCCTATGAGCGCAACGAACAAGTCGGCAATGCTGGGAGTGTGCACCTCGCCCAAAGTGGTGAGTTGCTGACGATCAGCAGAATTAGGCTTTAGATCAAACAAGAGGATGCTGCGCCCGAAAAGTTGGCGCTCGGACATCGGCCTGAGCGCCCGCGCTGCAGCGGTCTTATCAGGCTTGACCGCCACTTCAAGGTAGCGGGACTCCAACTCTTCCATGCTGCAACTGAGCACGATTCGTCCGCGATCGATGAACATCAAGTCGGTGAAAATATGCTCCAACTCTTCGACCTGGTGCGTCGAGACCACAATCGTGCGGTTGCGGTCGTAGTAGTCGTTCAGCAGGGAATCGTAAAACTGTTTGCGATAGATAATGTCCAGGCCAAGCGTTGGCTCGTCCAGCACCAGCAATTTCGCATCGATGGCGAGGACAAGAGCGAGGTGCAATTGCACCACCATGCCTTTCGATAATTCCTTCACCTTACTGTTCTGCCGGATGGTGGTCTTGGCGAGAAAACTTTCTGCTTTAGCGCGATCGAATCGCGGGTGCACCCCGGCAACGTACTCGAGTGCCTGTGAAACTCTTATCCAGCGAGGGAGGACAGCGACATCAGCAATGAAGCAGACGTCACGCATGAGCTGATCCCGCTCGTGCCAGGGATCGCGGCCCAGTACTCTAAGTTCGCCTTGATACGGAGTAAGGCCGAGAATGGCGTTCAGCGCAGTGGTCTTTCCGGCGCCGTTGGGCCCGATAAGTCCGAGAATGCAGCCCTGTTCGACGTGAAGGTCTATGCCATCCAGCGCGATGTTTGTGCCGAAGGTTTTGCGCAGGCCACGTGCTTCGATGACTGTCATGGCTTCGGTTTCTCCTCGTTTGAAGGCGCGGCGCCAGCGTTATTCAGCAGTTCTTCCGCCGATAAGCCGAGCCGCTGGATGGTCTCCTGAATCCGAGGCCATTCTTCTGCAACAAATTTTTTTCGTTCGCCCTTCAGCAGCAGACTGCGCGCGCCTTCGTTGATGAACATGCCGCGCCCGCGCCGGCTCTCGACCAAGCCCTCATCAACTAATTGTTGATAGCCCTTGAGGACCGTCAGTGGATTGACCCGATATTCGGCCGCGACCGTGCGCACCGAAGGCAATGGGTCGCCTTCCTTCAGCACGCCGTCGAGTATCATCGCGACCACGCGGTCGCGAAGCTGGCGGTATATCGGCTGACTATCATTCCACTCACGGTCCATCATGTTTTCCTGATTGCTGCCGGGGATTCCGAACTAATTTACGCGCTGAAGTTCGAAATGTGCGTGAATCGGCTTGTCCCCGGGCATCATATAAGTCCAGTCCTCGGTGTGGTGGTTGGCGTCGATCACCGTAAAAACCGCATGGTGCATGTGGCCGTATTGCATGCTCCCGGCGACGTCAAGAAAGTCGAATTCAACCGTCTTGCCGTCAGGCGAAGTTTTCGCCACCATGCGAGGGCGATTGCCTGCGTCACAATAATGGGTCAGCAGCAAGCGGTCACCATCCATGTAAAGCATAGTGAGTGGATGATCGTAGAGCTTCGGATCGTCAGGCTTCCCGATCTCATGCATCTCGTGCACCAACGCGTTTCCGCGGGAGGTCACGCGCATCGTGATCCGGGGAGCCTTGCCTTCCATGTCGGGGTGATGCGGGGATGTGGTCAACTGGCCTTCCCAGGAACCTGACAGAGTTTTCAGTTGGTCAAAAGACTTTTGCGCATCGGATTGGGCAAAAGCCACGGTTGAGAACGACGCCAAAACCAGCGCCAATACAAAGTTCAGGGATTTCATCTCATTCTCCTTAGCTTCAGCGCTTTCGGGTTAGGGTCTAGATACGCGATCCCGCCGCAAGCGCACTGTTATAGTTAACTATAACAGTGAACCACATGCAAGCAATTTTTGGGGATGTTCTTTGCTACTTGGGTGGTTTGAGGCTAAGCGGTTGATTCCAAGCGAGTTGAATGGCTACCGAGCCATTGATTTCTCCGTCCATAGAACATTCCAAAACTTGCCAAACTTTCGGCCGACCTCAGTGAACGTTCCCACTCGTTGAAAACCGAAGCGCTCGTGCAATGCATTTGAGGCCTCGTTTGGCTGAGCGATGCCGGCGACAACGCGATGAACATCTTCGTGCTCGAGCAAGGAAAATAGATTCTGATACAGCTGCGTACCTATGCCTTGGTTCACCGATCCAGGGTCGCCCCGACGGTCGAGGACCTGACGTCGCGACGCACGGAGGTGAACGCCCTGACCGGCGCGTACCCGACGGGCGCGTGGGGCGACGAGTCCCGCGACTACCACGTGGCGATCCGGGTGGCCTCGAAGCCGGTCGGCTCGGAGCAGCTCGCGGCGCGGGTGCAGATCGCGGTCGGCGGGGACGTCCTGGCCTCCGGTCTCGTCAAGGCCCGGTGGTCCGACGACAGCTCGCTGACAGCCCGCATCAACCCCGAGGTCGCGCACTACACGGGGCAGGCCGAGCTCGCGTCCGTCATCCAGGAGGGCCTGGCCGCCAAGGCGTCCGGCGACGAGGCCACGGCGACCGTGAAGCTGGGCCGCGCGGTCCAGCTGGCCGCCGAGACCGGCAACGAGGAGGCCACCTCGCGGTTGCGGCGCGTGGTCGAGATCGACGACGAGGAGCAGGGCACCGTCCGGCTCAAGCGCAACACCGACAAGCTCGACGAGATGGCGCTCGACACGGCCTCGACCAAGACGACGCGGGTCCGCCGGTGAGCACCGTCACCTGCCCCGACGGTCACCGCTCCACCTCGACGGACTACTGCGACGTCTGCGGTTCCCCCATCGAGGCGGTGGGTCGCGGCGCCTGCACCCGCTGGTCCCGCAGGTCCCACCGCGACCGCGACGACGTGCCCGCACTGCGGTGCGCCCGCCTCGTCGCTCGCCCTGTTCTGCGAGGTCTGCGGGTACGACTTCACGACGGGCACCGCCCCGACGCCGATCCCGGCACCGACCCCGATCGCCCGGCCCGCGCCGACCACGCCGCCCGCGAGCGGCACCGAGCCCGCGCCCGTGTCGGCGCCCGTGCCCGTCGCCACACCCGCGCCGCAGTCCGACCCCGGCTCCGACCCCGGCTCCGCGGTCGCCGGCGGCGGCGGTGCAGCCCTCCCGACCCCGGCCCCCGACGGCGAGGACTCGTGGGTTGCCGAGATCTGGGTCGACCCCGACTGGTACGCGGTGCAGAAGGCCGAGGACCCGATGCCGTCGGCAGGTCTGCCCGGCCTGGTCCCGTTGCGCGAGCGCAGCGTGCTCGTCGGCCGCCCGTCCGCGTCCCGCAACATCCACCCCGCGGTCGACTGCGGGACGGACTCGGGCGTCTCGCGCCGGCACTGCCAGCTCAACACCGACGGTCAGCGCTGGTGGGTGGAGGACCTGCAGTCCGCCAACGGCACGTACATCAGCCGCGCGGGCGACCCGCTGCCGACCACCCCGATCCCCCCGGGTCAGCGCCGCGAGATCGAGGACGGCGACCGCCTGTACCTCGGGGCGTGGACGCGCATCGTGATCCGGACGGCACTGCCCGGCGAGGTCTGACCGGTGGGGTCGCCGCGCCCGGACGTCAGTCGCCGCCGCGCGCTCGTGCACGGCGGTCCGCATCGACCGTGCGGGCGGCGACGAGGGCGAGCAGCAGCCCGATGGCCAGCGCGCTCGCGTGCCCGGCGTCGGTGAACGTCGGGGTGATCGCGCCCGGCAGCAGCCAGTAGACCGCCGTCGCGCCCAGGTACCACCACCGCCACCGGCGCGGGACGGCGAGCACGAGGAACCCCATCGCGGCGGCCATGACGTAGCTGACGCCGACGTCGGTGGCCGGCCGCGACGCTCTCGTCGACGAACCCACGGAAGATGCCCGTGGCCAGTCCGGCGGCGACCACGAGGCCGGCACCGACGTGACCGGCCAGGCCGACGACCACCGAGGCCAGCCGGCCGACGAACCGCTGCAGGTACGCCAGCACCACGAGGAGCTGCGCGACGAGCGCGAGGCCCCAGACGCTCTCCACGACGAACGCGCTGCCGAGCATCGACACGAGCGGCGCGGCGCGCAGGTTCTCCAGGTTGGCGCTGACCTCGGCGAGGATCTCGGCGGTGCGCTCCTCGCTCTGCAGCATCACGACCACGGTCGCCACGGTCACGCACCCGCAGTAGGCGAGGGCGAGGTCGGCGTGCGCGACGGTGCGCGCGACGTCCCGCAGGATCCGGCGGACGGTGTCACCCGTGCCTGGTGTGCTCGGCGCGGGCGGCCCGTCGGTCATGACCGTCACGGTAGCCCTGTGGTCGGTGCGTGGCGCAGGCTTGCTCGGTCCCGCCGAGGGGTGGGCTGCTCGCCCTGTCAGGCGGGAGGCGCGTCGTCGAGGGCCGCGACGACGAGCGCGGTCGAGCGCGGTCCGCCGTGGCCCTCGTCCTCGACGACGTGCAGCGTGCTGGCCGGCCAGGCGCGGTGCAACCGCCAGGCAGTGACGACGGGGCTGCTGATGTCGCGGCGACCGTGGACCAGCACGCCGGGGACGTGGGCGAGGCGGTCCGTGCGCGCGAGCACGGCACGGTCGCCGGGCAGGAAGCCGTCGTGCGCCCAGACGTGCGTGGTCAGCGTGGCGAAGACCTGCCGTGCGACGGGATCGACGACGTGCGGCCCGGGCGTCCAGGCGGGGTCGAGACGGATGTGCGTCGACTCCCACCGGTCCCAGGCGTCGGCCGCCGTCGCGCGGACGGTCGGGTCCGGGTCGCGCAGGAGGCGCCGGTACGCCTCGACGACGCGCTCGCCGGGGCGCCGCTGCGACGCGACCGCGAACTGCTCCCACTCGTCGGGGAAGAACCGGCCGACGCCCTCGGTGATCCAGTCCACCTCCTCCCGGCTCGTCGTGGTGACGGCGAGCAGGACGAGCCGCAGGACGCGGTCCGGGTGTTCCTGCGCGTAGGCGAGCGCCAGCGTGCACCCCCAGGAGACGCCCGTGACGACCCACCGCTCGATCCCGAGGTGCGTGCGGAGCGCCTCGAGGTCGTCGATCATCGCCGCCGTCGTCAGCGTGTCGAGCGCCCCGGGTTCGTCCAGAAGGCCCTCCCGCAGGTCGGCCAGCACCGACGGGGTGCTGCCGCCGCAACCGCGCTGGTCCAGGCCGACCACGAGGTAGCGGTCGGGGTCGAACCATCGTCGGTAGGAGCCGTCGCGCAGGGTGGCGCCAGGACCACCGTGGAGGTAGACCGCCGGTGTTCCGGTCGGGGAGCCGGACGTCTCCCACGAGAGCCGGGTGCCGTCCGGGCGGTCGAGCAGGCCGCGGTCGAACGGCGCGTGGGCGGGGTGCACGCCGGCAACGCTACCGACGGCACCGACCGAGACCGCGCCGGCCCGGTGGCTACCGGCATGCGACGCCCGGCGGGCGTCGTCGACGGCGTGGTGGGCCTGTTGTCCGCGCATCTCTCCCGTTCGGCGCCGTCAGGCCTGAGCCCGCCGGACGAGCGTCGCAGCCGCCTGCCCAGCCGTGAGGCGCGGTGGCAGAATCCGCTCATGGCACAGGACGTGCTGGGGCGGGACACCGAGCTGCGGCGGATCGGTCAGGTGCTCGACCGCGCGGCGACCGAACCGGCGTACCTGTGCCTGACCGGAGAGCCCGGCATCGGGAAGACCACCCTCCTCCAGGCGGCTCGACGCACGGCAGCTGATCGCGGCTTCTCGGCGCTCTCCTGCGGTCCGGCCGTCGTCGAGTCCGAGATGAGCTACGCCGGGTTGACCGATCTGCTGTCCCCGGTGACCGACCATCTGGACGAGCTGCCCGAGCCGCAGCGGATCGCCCTCGAGGCGGCGCTGCTCCGGCGCGTCAGGGTCGGCCACCAGCCCGACGTGCAGACGGTCGGGGCCGGCACGCTCTCACTGCTCACCATCGCGTGCGCGCGCCGGCCCGTCCTGGTGGCCGTGGACGACCTCCAGTGGCTGGACGAGCCGTCACTGCGCGCGCTCGCGTTCGCTGTGCGGAGGTGCCGCGCCCCCCACGCCCTCGTCGTGGCAGTCCGGGAGGGACACCGGATGCACCCTCGGGACCGTCTTCGGGACCTTCGAGCCCGAGAGCCTGCTGCGGTTGACGGGGCTGGGTCTCGCCCCGCTGCACGAGCTCCTGGGAGAGGCGGTCACACCCTCGACCGGCCCGCGATGCAGCACGTCATGGACGCCTCGCGGGGCAACCCGCTCTTCGCCCGCGAGCTCGCCCGAGGCCTCGACGACGGCCTGGCCACGTCGTCGTCCGACCTCGGCTCGGAAGCTGCGCTCGCGCTACCTCGGGCTGCCGTCGCTCGCCCGGGCGGCGCTGCTGACCGCGAGCGCACTCGCGGACCCGTCGGCGGCGACCCTGCGCCGGGCAGGGATCGACCGCCCCGAGGCTGCACTGGCGGCGGCGGAGACGGACGGCATCGTCGCGTGGCACGGCGCCCGCCTGACGTTCACGCACCCGATCTGGCGCGAGATCGCGTACCGCTCGGTCTCCGGTGGTGAGCGCAGGGCAGTGCACACCCGGCTGAGCGGGGTCACGGCCGACCTCGAAGAGCGCGCGAGGCATCTGGCGCTGAGCAGCCCGCACCTCGAGGAGGGACGTTGGCCGCGCTCGAGGACGCCGCCGGCAGCGCTCGGCTGCGGGGTGCACCCTCGCACGCTGCGGCGCTCCTGCTGTTGGCACTCGACCGGGGTGCCGCCGAGCCGCGCCTGGCTCTGCAGGCGGCGCTCGACAGCTTCGCCGCCGGTGCGGCCGCGGCCGCCAGGGAGCTGGCCGAGCAGGTGCTGACCCTGGACGCCGGCCGGTCGGAGCGAGCCGGTGCACTGAACCTGCTGGGCCAGATCACCTACCTGACGGAGGACTTCCCCCAGGCCGTCCACTACCTGGAGGAGGCGTACCGCGAAGCCGAGGGGGAGCCCCTGGTCCGCTGCGGCGTCGCCGTCGACCTGGCCTTCGCCTGCGCGAACCTCGGGATGTTCCCGACGGGCCTCGACTGGACGGCGTCGGCTGAGGAGAACGCAGCCCTCACGGGCGATGCAGCGGTGGCCGCCGAGGCCGCCGGCGCCGCGGCCGTGCTCCTCCTGCTGTGCGGTCGGGGTGTGGACACCGCTCGTCTGGCCTTCGCACTCGCGCACGAGGACGTCGACCGGCCGTCGCCACCGCTGCGCTGGCCGTCGATGAGCAACGCCCTCGTGCTCCTCTGGAGCGGCGACCTGGAGCATGCCGGCCCGGCCCTGGCCGCCGTCCGGAAGCGCTTTGACGACCGAGGCCTGGACAGCGGCCTGCAGCTGCTCCTGGCACGCCTCGCCGAGGTCGCCATCCTGGACGGCGACGTCGGGACGGCCGCGTCGCTCGTCGCGGAGATGGACGAGCACGCTCGACTCGAGGGCGGAGAGGCGGAGGCGGTCCTCGCCGTGGCATGCCGCGTCGTCCTCGCTGCCTACGTGGGGGACCTGTCCGGGGCGGTCGACGGGTGCGACGAGCTCCAGTCCGCCGACGGCATCCAGCACCTGCTGGTGCGGCTGACCGCGACCGCGGCCCTGGGGATGTGCCACCTGTCCGCCGACGATCCGCAGGCGGCGGCGGACCTCCTGGGGCCGGTGGCGGAGCTGGTCCTGGCGCTCGGCGTGGGCGAGCCCGTGATCAGTCCGTTCTTCGCCGACGCGATCGACGCCCAGGTGGCCGTCGGGCGCGCCGGCCAGGCGGAGCCGCTCGTCCGGCTGCTGGAGGCATGGGGACAGCGGTCGGGAAGCCGCTGGTCGATGGGGGTGGCAGCGCGTGGTCGGGCCCTGCTCCTTCTCGACGAGGGCGACCTCGACGCCGCGTCCGAAGCCCTCGACCGGGCGCTGCAGGACCGCGCCGCCCCGTGGCTGCCGGCGTTGCGACGCCGGCGCCGCCGCGTGGGCGGCCCGTGCGCGACCGACCGGGCGGCGCCCCGCGCGCTAGTCGTGCGGCGGGTGCAGGCGGTTCGTCGCCTCGGCGAGCAGGCGTTCGAGCACCGCGTGCCGGTCCAGGGCCCGGAGCAGCGCCTCGTGGTCGTGCGCCCGGCGGGCGTCGTCGACGGCGTGGTGCGCCTGGCTGGTGGTGGACGCGAGCCGGAACCAGGACGCGCCCGCGACCTCGCGGCGGACCTGCGCCTCCGTCTCCGGCGGGATCGCGTGATAGCGGTCCGTGTACTGATCGATGACGGTCATGTGCTCGACCTCCTTCGTTGTCCGTGCATCTCTCCATGCTGCTCGCCGCCACCCACACGGCCTGTGCCGACACGCGCGGCACTACCCACCAGGAGCGCGTCGTCGTCGTTCACGTACATGTGCCGGACGCCGAAGAAGCGCGAGCGGCACTCCCTGTGTCCTCGGCATTCCGGACGTGAGACCTGAGGGCCCCGGAGCCGACCCACCCGCGGGTCCGCCTCGACGGCAGGCCGCGCGACGGAGGCCTACTGTCGCGGGATGGGGCCGTCGCGTCGCATGCAGCAGGTGGAGGTGGTCGACGACGACCACCACGTCGGGGCTGCGGACCAGCCGCAGCCGACCGGACGCGGCCGGCGCTGGGGAGCGGTGCTGCTCGTCGTGACCCTCGTGCTCGTCGGCGCGCAGCTCGCTCCTGGCCTCCCGGGACCGTGCCGCCACCGCTCGGCTCGCGCAGCTTCCCGGCGTCCTGCCGCCGGTGGAGGCCGACGTCGGCGCGCTCTGGCAGGTCGCCGACGACGAGCAGGCGGTGCTGACCGGGGGCGCGCAGATCGCAGGGCTCCTCGTGGGTGTGCGCACCGGTGCCGACGGGACGCAGAGCGCCGTGGCGCTCGACCCGCGGACCGGGGCCGGCCGGTGGACCGTCCCGCTGTCCGGCGCCGACCCCGTCCTGGCCCAGCGGGGCGCCCAGTCGTCGGTGACGTCCTGCGCGCCGCTGCCCGGCACGGGGGAGGCGGACAGGGAGGCGGACAGGGAAGCGGACAGCGGACACGGACCCCCTCGCCGCGTGCCTGGTGACCGACGCGGTGCTGAGCGCAGGCGGTCGTGGACGGGTGACCCTGTCGCGGCTGCCCCAGGCGTCCCGGGTCGTCGTGGTCGACGCCGTGGACGGGCGGGTGGTCGCGGACCGATCGGTGCCGCCCGCGATCGGGTTCGCGGTGCTGCCCGGGCTCGTCGTGGTCGGCTCACCGGGGCCCGACGGGCACGCGGAGGTCACGGCGCTGGACCCGCTCACCGGGGAGGTCCGGTGGCGCCACACCTCCGCACAGCCGGGTCGGAGCCCGGGCGGTGACGTCTCCGGCTTCGAGGTCGTCGCGGTGGGCGACGAGGTCGCGGTGGTCGAGGTCGGGTCGTTCGTGACGGTGCTCGCGGCGGACGGCACCGTGGCACGTGCGCGCCAGCAGTTCGACGGGCTGACCTGGGACCGAGCCTCCACCCGCCTCGAGGTGCTGTCCGGGCGCCTGGCGTACCGGCCGGTCACCACCCTGGTGCAGCCCGGGCAGCCCGAGCTGCAGGTCCCCGGACGCCTCGTCCACCGGGCGGTCGACGACGGCAGCCTGTCCGGCACCGAGCTGGTCGAGGGCGAGCGCATGCAGGCGCGGGAGTCGGCCACGGGGGACCGCCTCTGGCAGACCGACCGGTACACCACCGGCCCGGTCCTCGTGCTGCGCGGGCTGGTCTACTGCACGAGCGGCGACAGGCCCGCTCAGGTCGTGGCGTTCGACGGCCGGACCGGGGCGGTCGTCTGGTCGGCGGACGTCGGCACCTTCGACCAGGAGGCCCGGCTGATGACCGACGGACGCGTCCTGCTGGTCGGC
>CAVPEQ010000014.1:0-278164 GCA_963703465.1 uncultured Acidobacteriota bacterium
GGGGGGTTTGTGCGCTTCCTCAATCCCGGGTGCCCCGTCCTTGTCTCGCGTTTTTGCGAGACAGAGCCTGCCCTGAGCGAAGTCGAAGGGGCGGGGATTTTGACTTGCGTGGTACGACTCGTGTGGGTCGGATACTCTTGTCCGATAAAGGCTTCGGTGGATGTATCAGGGCACGACTTCAGTCGTGCCGAATCCGGATTTCTACTGTCATTCCGAGCGAAGTTGGATCGTTCGTACACGAACGATCCAACGCAGTGAAGAAACCTGCTTTTCCGCCTTGCACCCCATCAAGGTTAGTACAATCATCGGCCACTCTCGCCGAAACTTAAAAGCTAACCACAAAGCGGCCTAGCTCGTCGCCGATTCCTGTGTGGGTCGGGCACTCTTGTCCGACAAAAACCCTCGACTAATCGGCTCCGAAAGGGCACGGCTTACAGCCGCGCCGTAATTTGCTTTTGTCCCCCTCCTCAACTCTGTCATTTCGACCGCAGCAGATTACCGCGAGAGCGGTAGTCTGCGGAGCGGAGAAACCTTGTGTTTAATTTCTGTAGCGGATCAATGGGAATCGAGTCGAACAGGCAACACGAAAACGCAAGAGAGCCGACCGTGGCCCACTCAAGCCCGCCTTTGGCTTGAGTGGGAATATTCACATCTCCCCAACCCTGTCATTCCGACCGCAGCAGAGCCTGCCCTGGAGCATAGTCGAAGGGAACCTGCTGTTAGCGTTTGCGCCAAGTTGTCAGTAGCTTCGCCTTGTATTCGCCGTAGGCGTTTGCTACGATTTCAGCATTCAGCCAAAAAGAGATAAATAAACTGGGATGGTTTCCCATGGAATGGTGCTAAGTCCGGCGCCATAGTTAAGGAGTGCAAATTGAGTCTAGATCGAGAAGAAGTTTGGCTCGCTCAAGCAAAAGAATTGCTGGATGCCGGAGCTACCGCGGAAACGTATCACCAACTACCGCCATTCACGCTTTCAATGCTGACATATTTCTATGGGGCGAATAGCCCACAAGTAACCGCATACAAGGATGGAATTAACAACATTGCCAAAGGAAAAGATAGCCGCATTCATTCAACGTTCCTCCACGCTCATGGAACACTATCAAGCACTGTACGTGAGTTAAAAAATGGGTTGATCGACAACCTAAGAGCGCCGATTCAAGGAGAGATTCTCGGCGACTTCATTCGAGTGGCAAAGGATGCTCTCGCAGAGAATACGTGCCCTTCGTGGTTAATGCTTTTAGGCCGGAATCATTTCTCCGTCAGATCCTGCGCCAGATCTATCTTCCCATTCAGCTCAATCTGTTCCGATGAACTGCCCACCAGAACTTCGTAAGTTCCCTTCTCCGCGCGCCATTGTTTGCCATCGACGTCATAGTAGGCAAACGAACGAGTATTCAATGGGACGGTCACGGTTTTGGTTTCCCCCGGTTGAAGTTTTACTCGAGAAAATCCCTTCAACTCTCTTGCGGGGCGAGTGTTGTTTTTTGGCGGCGCGATGTAAAGTTCCGCAACCGTGTCTCCGGTGCGCGCTCCGGTATTGGTCACGTCGAATGAAACTCCATGTTCGTCTGCCTTCAGATTGGCGTACTTGAAGGTCGTGTACGAGAGGCCATATCCGAACGGGAACAGCGGCTTGGTGCCGTTGTGTTCGTATCCGCGATAGCCCATGAAGACGCCTTCTTTGTAAATCACGCGATTGGTACCCTTCGCCGGATAGTAGTTCTCGTAAGTGGGATTGTCCTGCCCACGCCGCTCAAAAGTAGCGGCCAGATGGCCGGACGGATTGACCTCGCCGAAGAGAATTTCAGCCAGCGCTTTGCCGCCCTCCTGCCCGGGATACCAGGCTTCAATCACGCCGGCAACTTTTTCGATCCACGGAGTCATGTCGACTCCGCCACCAGATGTGATGACCACGATGGTGTTTTTGTTTTTCCCCGCCACTTTTTCTATCAATTCATTTTGCCCGACAGGCAGTTCGAAGGTGCGGTCCCATCCTTCAGTTTCGCTTTGCGGATTGAAACCAACCGTCAGCACCACCACATCGGCTTTAGCAGCCAGTTGTTCTGCTTGATCATCCACCCATGTGCCCTGCGGAATAATGCCCATGCGAACGAATGGCGGTCCAAATCCGGGGCTGGTGTGATGTTCGAATACGATCTTGTGCGGCTTGGCATCGAGAGAAATGCTGGTTTGAGCCAGCACAAATTTCTGGCTTTCCCAATTGTCGAAGAGCAGCTTGCCATCTACATACATCCGGCAACCACTGCCGGAAAATCCACCCTGCTGCGCAAAAACGTCGAAGGTGCCGGACGCTTTGGGAGTGTAATATCCCGTCCAGCGTTCAGCGCTGCCCTGTTTATTTTGCAGGGTGGCACCATCGATTTCATCGAGGTTCAGCAAACCCAGTTCGAACGGCTCGCCGAGGCTGATGTGCTTGACCACGCGCCGCCGTTCGGGAGTGCCGGAAAATTTTTCGTTGTTGAAGTCTTCCTCGGTCAAACCCTTCACGCCGTTCTGGGCAGAGGTTTCAAAGTTGGTTGCAATGGCTGCAACTCCGGGGCTCATGATGCCGTGATCGGAGGTTACTAGAGCGTGGCCAGCGAGAGAATCGCTTAAACCGTCGAGAAAGCTGATGGCCCGGAAAGGCTTTACTTGCGCGCTTCCACCTCCGACGGGAACGGCAGGGTACGCATCCGGGCCGATAACCGCGATGGTTTTGATTTTGTCTTTCGCCAGGGGCAATATGTTGCCTTCGTTTTTCAGCAGAACAATGCCTTCGCGAGCAGCTTGTAAGGCCACATCGCCGGCTTCCTGGTTGAAGCGAGGAATGGATAAATCGCGCTGCTCACGGTCCGGCCAGCGAAATTCCAACTCGGTGCGAACGATGCGGCGGACGGCGTCATTGATCGTGTCTTCGGAAACCTTGCCAGATTTGATCGCTGGAAGCAATTTTTCGCGATTGAGAAATTTTCCTGACGGCATTTCCAGATTTAGCCCGCCATTGATCGCGCCGACAGAATCGTAGGTGGCGTCCCAGTCGGACATGACGATCCCCTGAAATCCCCATTCCTTTTTGAGGAGATCGTTATTCATGCTGCCGTTTTGAGTCAGATGCTGGCCGTTGGTCAAATTGTAGGAATCCATGACCGCGCCCACGTGGGCCTCTTTGACTGCAGCTTCGAAGATCGGCAGATAAATTTCGCGCATAGTGCGCTCATCGATGATCGAATCCGTTCCGTGGCGATCAAACTCAGAGTTGTTGCCCATGAAGTGCTTGACGGTGGCCGACACGCCCTGGCTCTGCACTCCCTCGATGTAACCGACGGCAATCCGCGAACCTAGAAACGGATCTTCACCAAAATATTCGAAGTTTCTTCCATTCAGCGGCGAGCGGTAGATATTCACGCCGGGGCCTAAAAGAAAATGCTTGCCCTTGGCGCGAGCATCGCGGCCGAGCTGTTCGCCCACGCGAGTGGCGAGAGCAGGATCCCAGGTTGAGGCGAGAGAAATGCCGCCCGCCATGGCTGTAGCCGGCCCGTCGTTGCGAACACCGATGGGACCATCGGCGGTGTGAAGCACTGGCAAGCCTAACTCCAGATATCCGCGGACGTCGAATGTATTGACGCCACCGAGCATGTCAATTTTCTGCTCGAGGCTCATCTTGCTAACGATGGCGCCAACTTTCTGTTCAAGTTCAGGTGTGGAGGGTGACGGGGCTTGCGCAAAACCGGATGACGCTACCACCATAAAAAAAACACAGCTAATCATTAGCTTTCGCATTTCCGTCTCCTTGTGTACTCGAGAAAAGGCGTGTTTCGGAAAAACGATATTGTAGACCCGGAAGCCTGAGCGGAGTCTTAAAAGATGGAAGGCAGGTTATTTCTGCGGATTTTCGGCAGGAGCGCCTGATGGCGTCTGCGGCGCAGTGGTCGTGTTGATTACCGAACTGGCTGGGACTTGAGCGGGTGAGACCAATACCGACGAAGAATCGAGCGGCGGCGTCAACGACTGCGGAATTGCCGGTGGCGTGGCCGCTGGAGGAATGCCGCGAGCTCCTACGATCGCCCAATGCCAGTCTTTGGATCCACTAAAAGTGCCTCCTAGCGGTCCACGGAAAACGGCAGTAGCGTCAGGAGCGCTGCTTCCCTTCAGGTGGTAAAGCATGGTGAGGTCCGCCAATTTTTCAGCGTTCACCGGAAGCGGTCCCATAGTCGCAGGTCGGTATTCGATATTGGATTGATTCTGTAGAACCGTAACCCCAACCACAATTTCCTTCACTTCCCAAGATGTACCGTTGTGAACCGAAACCTGTAGCGAACCATCCTCGATGGAGGCCGGACCTTCGAGCTTCAGCAATTCATCCTGCGGCAAGTCGCTGGCGATGTACGCCGCCGGGGTGCGATTGGCAGCTGATGCCACGAACGACAGGCTGCAGGTTCCATCGGGCGACATCGCCGTGAAAGTTCTACCCGATGGGCTGACAGCAAAAACTGGCTGGCCATCGAGCCGCTCACTCTCGGCTTTATCCATCATCAGGCTGAAGTTGTCGTTGTCGATGATATCCGCCTGGTCGGGAGGCTTGGAATGTCTGAGCTCGCGGGCCAGATCACCCAGAGGGATGTCATCCTCCTGCGCGCTCACCTTCATCCATGCCGGAGCGCAGCATAGAAACAGTGCAAACGTGATGAGAAAAAATCGCGGCATCACAAGACGACACATTCCCGCCTGCGATAATGCGGACGCGAAAAATCAACGGAAAGTGTCTACCGCAATTTTAGCCAGAGTTGTCGGTGGGTAACGATTACGACGGGACACCAAAGTAATGAAGTTTTGTCCAAAGCGAAGCGTGCCCAGACGAAGAAGGGCACGCCTTCACTCAGAGCAGGCCAGAGGTGCGAAGTCGAGAGACAGGATCTTTGACGAGCCGCGGATCACGCTTGAATAGCCAACGTGCCACCGCATAACCGACAGCCGCGTAGCAGACGTAAAGTATTTTCATATCACCACCCCGAAGCACGCCTACATTCGCCTGCCACAGCGGAGAGCATCTACTCACAACTTATCGACGAATGCGCGGAAGGTCAATGACCCAAAAGTGCTGTTATTGTGCACAAAAGTAAGGGGTTATGGTTAATAGAATTACTGCAGTTCTCTAGGTAGAAACCTGTGTTCCTGGGAGCAACAGGGAACCCTTCCGGTGCTTTCAGGCGGAACAAGGAAGGTACCGGAAAGAAGGCCGTAGTTTGCTAGACTGGCCTCGGCGATCCCGGCAATGGCGACAGCTGCTATTTCATTACCTCGACTGGCAAGGCGGAACCCACTAGCGGCGATGGGCTGCGTTTTTGTGGCCTTCTTTATCGTGTTCGCAGTCTTCGCGCCTTGGATTGCTCCCCAAGACCCGGCGCAAATCAGCCTGGCGACCCGGCTGGCACCGCCCTCGCTTCGGCAAATGTGCGGATCGGACGAATTGGGCCGAGACATTCTTTCGCGGCTGATTTTCGGGGCCAGAATTTCCATGCTGGTGGGAAGCTGTGTGGTGGCAGCGTCATTGGGTATTGGGCTTATGATCGGCTCGATTGCCGGATATTACGGCGGGCGCATTGATAGATTCGTCAACGTTGTGTTGATGAATGCTTTTTTGTCGTTCCCCGGAATCCTGATTGCGATCGCTTTTGTTGCGTTTCGCGGTCCGGGAATTTTCAATCTGGTGTTTGCGCTCTCACTAGGCGGATGGGTCGGGTATGCGCGATTGGTTCGTGCGCAAGTGCTGGCTGCGCGGGAAAAAGAATACGTCGAAGCAGCCCGAGCTTTAGGCGCCACCGACCTGCGAATTCTGGCGCGGCACATTCTGCCCAACATCATTCAGCCGGTAATCGTCCAGGCGGCGATCGGAATGGCCGGTGCGATCCTCGCCGAAGCCACTATGAGCTTTCTCGGCCTGGGCGTGCCACCGCCGACGGCTTCGTGGGGAAGCATGCTCAATGATGGCCGCGGGCATCTGTTCGACGCGCCGCATCTGGTGATCTTCCCTGCTGTGGCAGTGATGCTGGCTGTGCTGTCCTTCAATTTTATCGGCGATGCGCTGCGAGACTTACTTGATCCGCGATCTAGGATTGAAGCGGGCCTCTGAGCCTTGCCTGCTTACTCGGCCGACTCTGCCGTCGCCAGATCGTCAAAATCAAACTCAACTCCGTTGGACAGGTCGTATGGTGGGGCATCCGGCGAAGCCTCTTTGTATTCGCAAATTCGCACGCCCCGGTTATCGATAGCTACATAGGTTGCGCTGTCCTGTGTCCAACTGCCGGTGTTGTAGTATTCGACGCTATCCCCACTGGCGTTCAAGGCTTCATGGGTGTGGCCACAGAAGATCCGCTGAACATTTTTTGCCTTCCCGTGGACGAGCGCGCCGCCTGATACTTTCGACGACAGGCGCAGCCACGCCGTATCGAAGCGCTCGAGAAAGCCAAATATTCGTTTCTTGCCAAACGCGAATTTTTGCAGGCCGAGATGAACGCTCGCTAGAAATGTGCTGAGCACGCGGTTGTGGGAAACGAAACGGTCGAATTGATGCCCGTGGATGGCGAGATGCCTTAGCCCGCAGTATTCCCACATGTATTCCTCATAAACGCGGATTCCCACAAGATGGGACATTACCTCGGAGAGACCGTGATCGTGATTTCCTTCCACCCACACAACTTCGATTTCGCGCTTGGGATTCGACAATTTTCGAATGTATCCAAGAAACTGCCAGTGCTCTTTTTTAAGACGCCGAAAATTAAGGTCACAGAAAATATCTCCGAGCAAGATCAGCCGGTTGAAGGACGCCGATTTAAGCATGCGCACCGCATCTGAAGCTCGGCTTACTTCAGAACCCAAATGCAGGTCAGAAAGGATTATGGTATCGACGAAAATCATTTGGGCGACACCGATTCTGCGCGCGACATAATTGACGCCCAGGCCGCGCGCTCGAAGGCATTCTTGATACCGACGGGAGAAGCAGGAACCAACTGAGACGAGATTGAACGCTCGAAAATCTGATCCAGAAAGCCGGGGATTTCCAGCAGCGCACGGTTCGAGTAAGCCATCGCATTCGTCCGCAACTCATCGAACATTGTGGGTTCGAGCAGCCTTTCCACTCCGCTCGCGATATCGCGAAAATTGTTCAGGACAATTCCCAGACGATTTTCGGCAATCCATTGCGCGTTGTAGCGCTCCTGCGGAAGTGTGCGGCCGTTGCACTCGACAATCACCGGCAGATGAAACTGCAGAGCCTCACTGATACTGCCCGGGCCCGGCTTGCCGACGAAGAAATCACAGATCGACATGTAATAGTCGACCTCTTGCGTGAAGCCTTCGGCAAAGAGTGGAAAGCGAGTTTCCGTTTCCAGATTTCTGAGTTTTGCCAGCAGCTTCTGGTTCTTTCCGCAGATCAGAATCAGTTGCAGATTGCTCTTGCCGTTGTCCAAGCGTTTAACAATGTCAAGCATTGTGCTCGATCCATGTCCGCCAAAAAGCACGATTCCGGTTGGAAGGTTGGGATCGAGCGCTAATTTCTTTCTCTGCTGACTCCGATTTACGGCCCGCTTCTCATAAAAGCGAGGCTTCATGACCATGCCGGAAGCGCGAAACACGTAATCGCGATCGTGCCCTAGCTTAAGTGCCTGCTGCTCGGCACGTTCTGTCCCACAGATGAGGTATTCAGACTCTGGCTCCATCCAGAAATGCGGGGGATAATCGGCAAGATCGGTAAGCAGCGTGACAAACGGCACGCCTGGCATGGTCGCGCGAACGCTTTCCGCCAGTGCGCGATTGAAATGTGGGATAACCGAAAGCACCATGTCAACCGGATGCGTAACCCAGTATCCGCGAAGCGTTTCAACTGTGCGGCGGTGATAAAGATGGACAACGGACTGCAACACTGGCAGAAGCTGAGGCGTAAGCCGCGTCCAGCCTTTGCGGAGAATCAAGTTGTAGGCATCCTGAATGCGAATCCCGGTGGTGCGACGCAGCAAATCCAGTTGCTCTAGTTCATCTTGCAGATTTAAAAGGTTGACTTGCCAGGGATACCGCTGGGATTCAAGAACATTCTTAATAGCGTCAGCCGCGCTACGATGCCCGCCGCCAGCGTCGAAGAACACAATCGTGAGTTTTCGAACCATCGCAGGTCTCGCTTTCACGACGACATGGATTTAACTCTTAGCCACATTTACCCACTTTCATTTTTATCCACGAACACTTACAACTTGATGAAAACCGCGTGAAAGGCTGATGAACTGTAGTTATTGACCAGGAACTCAGGATGGAATTTGAAGAAGCGTCAGCTAGGAGTTTTTCTGCGCGATGGTTTTTTCGAGAGCGGTGTACACCGCGGGATTGGTGCAGACTTCATACACTTGACTTTCAGTCCACCGGACCAGTCGCATGTCGGCAGCTTCCACAATTGGCGCCTGGCTGGCACGTATCAGCAAGCGGCGGAAGATATCTGCTCCCACCGGAACCAGTGCATTCCAGTAACGAATATTCTCGCTGCCCCACAGCCGTGGAAAGTCCAGCTTACATTCCTCGAGAGAAATTTCACCACGCAGGCGGTTGAAGGCAGCCTCGCTGATGCGAATTCCGCCGACGTTATATCGCATCGGATCGGCTTCAGGCGCACCAGTACGGAATTCGTATACATTGAAAGGCACCGCCATTCCCTCCATCGCCTTGCGCAACCGTTTGTCGCACGAAGACAAGCGATCACTCTCATTCAGCGCGTCGGAGATCATGATGCGGTGATCGCCATCCAGCAGGTACATGGGCGAGGAGTCCTGGAAAGAAACGCCAACGCCTAATTCGAGTGGCGGCAATCCGGCGCGTTGCAGCAGGTGGTTGTATCCCCCGACAATTTCCACCATCTCGCGCCCCAGCACACAGGCACGAGCAACTGACAATGCAGGATCGCCCTGACGCTCTAAGATCGCCAGAATGATGGCATCTCCTTCCACGAACACTTTATGAGCGCCGTATTTCCCCAATAGCTTGTTGACCGGATCATAAAAATTCAAGCTGAAGTAAGACGCAGGATTCATATCGCGCTGCAGCAGTGAGCGCGTCAAGCGGGAAGAATCGCGCACATCGGCTTTAAGAATGACGTGCCTGATGACAGGATTTTCCTGAGGGTCTTTCGCCTCGTCCGCGAGCAGGAATTCATGAAGCGTTCCGTTCAGGCTGGAGAGATCGCGCAATTTCTGGTTGGCGATGAGATTCACCTTTTCGAGAGCGCGATTCAGCACCTCGTGACGCCGCAGATCGCGGTGGTAAAGCATGAAGTCTCTCAGCAGACGGGCAGCGATTTTGGCTCGGGGCAAGCCAGTGCACTGCGCAACGCGGACAGAGGCTGACTCCAGGCTACGCCGCGAAAGCTTTCCGTGTTCTTCGATCAACTTCTCCACCCGGTCGCGCTCTTTGCGGAACACAAGGGCATATTTGAGCTGCTGGGGATCGAGGAGCGGCGTGAACTCGGGCAGCAGTTGCACGACCTCGTAGGCCGCGACCGCAAGGTCTAACAGCTTCTCGCGCTCCAGAAGTTCAACCCAAACCTGCAGCCGCGCTTTGTGCACGCGCTCTGAAGGTTCGCCAGTTCCCACCAACTCATGCGCATTTTCGGGAGCGTTGAGCCAACCATCGAGCTGTGGCTCGTCGGTGCTTTCGGCATCCAGCCCAGCCGACTTCAGGAATTCGCAAGCCAGCGCGCGAATATTGCCAAATGAATCAGGATCATTTTCAAATCCGCCGATCAGAACATAATGCTCCGCGGCCAGGTAAGAGTCTCGACTTTCCTCGAGAAAAATAAATTGATGCAGAAAAAGCTGGTAGTCGGCGTCGCGCTGCTCTCCAAAAAGCGAACGGCGCATGTTGGCCAGAGCTTCGCGTTCGATCTCCCTCAAAATACGGAAAAGTTCCTGCCCGACCTGACGCAGAATCCGCTTCTTCGCGATCTGAAAACTGGCGACGGTCTCGCGATATTCCAGCGCCTTCTGCTGACGCACACCCTCATAGCCCTTAAGAGTTGCGCGGCATCGCTCGAGAGCTTTGGCGTACTGGGCACTTAACTCACTACGAAAAAATTTTATGATCGAGGCGCGCGCCAGAAGATCAATCAGCGGGTTATTTTCGGCCTTGGCGCGACTCAGCGCGGCCTTGTGAAGTTCCAACAGCAGCGGTTTCAGGTCTGGAGCCTTCTTCGCCGCCCCGGGCACGAATTTCGAAAACATGCTCTTAGAGGGCGACGTTGCGTCGCTCTGTGCAAGGCTCTCAATGTTGCCGTACTTCGCAATCAGCCTGGCAATGTGGTCACCCGCGACTTTGGTGAACTCGGAACTCAACCACACGTCATGCCGCACATTATCGATGCCTAATTGCAGGGCTTCAAGTGACAGCCCCGGGGTATAGCTGCTGAGCCGCGGCGGCGGAAAGTCCTGCGAAGACCCAAGCTTGAAAATCGGAATCCGAGGCATAGTCTGGTTGACGAGGAACCGCACTCCGCTGTGAAGTAAGTACACAGTGGCGACTGAACCAGCCTACTACGATGGACGGCGAGGGCCGATATTACTCAAGTTAGTGGGTGTCTAAATTCCGACCGAACGGACGTGTACGTCCGGTTGGGAACTGCTTGGGTTGGCGCATTGTTGGCTATTGTTTGGTGTCGATCGGATGCTGAGCCCTGTCGTAAAACTCATTTTGCAAGCGCAAGCTGTTCTGGTCGGCCTTCACCGCGCGGATGACATCTGCAACCGACTTGATCCACCACTTCATCTGGAATTCGCCTAGTTCACGGGTGGCAAGTGCGCCATTGCCCGAATAATGATCGGGGAATCGCGCGTACCACCAGATGCCGGTATAGACACCATCCGGCAGATCAATATGGTGCTGATCCGCGCCCGATTCATTCGACGCTCGATCCATGTGTACTAGATCTGGACGCGAGATCAACATTTTTGAAGTTTCACTTTGGCCGGCGTGCATATCGAGCTTGTCCGTTCGGGACGGTCCACCGGTTGAAGGCGTTCTCTCGTCGAAAACGTAAACCACGTAGTCGTGGCGCTTCTCGAGTTGGCTTTGCGCGAAGAATGGCAGCAGGTGCTCGTTGCCGCCGTGGCCGTTCACAATGATGACCTTTTTGCAGCCATTACGCGCCATCTCATCCGTGGTTTCTTGCAACAGTTCGAGTTGGATTTTCGAGCTGTAGGCCACGGTTCCAGGTTCGTGACGGGCTTCGAAGATCTGCCCAAAATAATATTCGGGATAAACCACGGCATATTCCTGCTCAGCGGCGCCCAATGCGGCATGACGAACATCCAGAAGATCGGTGCCAAGCGGCAAATGAGGACCGTGTTTTTCCAGAATTCCAAAGGGGAGCAGGCACGTGCCCTGAGCTCGCCCAATTGCTTTTATGAAGTCGGGACCAGTGAGTTCCTCCCAATGAACGGAAAGTTTCTCTTCAGCTTGAACCAATAATGGCAAAGAGATAAGGGCGACTAAACCTAGCAGCCGTCGTAGCATCAGTTCTCCTCCGGCGCGAATTTTAGCACCGAGAAGCCGCTAATTGTACCCGCGCAGTTTCGAGGGAATGGCGGTTACCACGGTTACCAGCGAGGTTCCCAAATCCACGTTAGGATTATTCAGCATTTCGCAATGCTCATTGTTCATAGCATTTGTAATCAGGGGGCCTCGGTGAAGAAGCTGAAATTTGTTGTTTCGTTGACGACTCGCGACAATGATTATCAAATGGAGCAGGCGTCAGCTGCCGAAGAAGCTGCGCAACGCTTTGGCGCCGATTTGCAGATTCTCGATGCCGAGAACGACGCGATACTGCAGAGCCAACAGCTTCTGAAAATCATTCAATCGAATACCGAAGCGCACCCGGACGGAATTATTTTCGAGCCGGTGGGTGGCACTGCGATGCCGCAGGTCGCGAGGGCTGCTGCGGCCGCGGGAATTGCGTGGGTGGTACTGAACCGTGAAGTGGAATACATCGCCGAACTGCGCAGCACCTACAAAGTTCCGATCTTTTCCATCAGTTCTGACCATGAGCAGATCGGGCGCATTCAAGGAAGCCAGATCTCAGCCATGCTTCCGAAAAGTGGCTCGGTGCTGTTGATTCAAGGTCCGGCAGAAAGCCTGGCTGCTAGACAACGAACTACAGGAATGTATGAGGGCAAGCCGGCTGACGTTCAAGTGAAGCTAATGAAAGCGAACTGGACGGAAGCGAGCGCGTACAAGGCAGTCAGTTCATGGCTAAAGCTGTCCACGTCTCAGCAGGCGCTAATCGATGTGATCGCCGCCCACGATGATTCTATGGCTATCGGCGCGCGAAAGGCTTTTCAGGATTTAACCGACATGAACCTGCGGTCCCGCTGGCTCAAAGTTCCGTTTCTTGGCATCGACGGAGTCCGCAAGACCGGCCAATCGTGGGTGCAGCAAGGGCTGCTCGCGGCCACCGTTATCGTTCCGACCAACACCGGAAAGGCAATCGAGATGCTGAGCCATGCGCTCAATGCGGGAACCTTACCGCCCGCGAAAACACTCACAATTCCCAAGTCATTCCCCTCTGTTGAGGATCTCGCCAGAAAACCTATTCAAAAGAGTCAGGCAGCCAAGACGACGTAAGCCCAAATCTCGAAAAAATTGAGACCGTGAGTGGGATGTCTGGCTGCAATAGAAAAGCTTGCGCCCCGAGCTTTTCAGAGCTAGGATTCCGCACGCAGGCTAGGAGGTCACTCCATGACACACAAGCCTAGTTGGGCTCTGGCGTTTCTCTTTTCGTTTGCGAGTTTGTTCACCGTTAACTTGCTCCCCACGACGTTATCCGCGCAGGTCGATACGATCGTGATCCCTGCGGGCACCCCGGAAGACAACGATCTGAACACCATCGCCAACGAGCATGACGCTCAGAAAAAAGTCTCGATGTATCAGGATTTCCTGCAGAAGTACGCTTCCAATCAGGCCGCAGTTTCTTATGCCGACTGGCAACTCTCGCAGTACTACCAGAGCACTGGAGACCTGCAGAAGGCGCTTGAATGCGGCGACAAAGCGGTCGACGGGTCTCCTCACAATCTGGATATTTTGACTTCGCAAGTCACCATCGCGCAGCAGCTCAAAGATAACGCCCGCATATTCAACTATTCCATTCAAGGCGGTGCGGCTTTCAATTCGATTGAGAAACAGCCCAAGCCGGCAGATCTGAGTAATGAGCAGTTCGCGTCGACGGTCGCGTCGCAGAAAGATGCCAACAAAAATGCGTACGATTTTTTTGAAGGCGCAGCCTTTAATGGGATCGCGGGCGCGAGTGACGCAAAAACTCGGATGGATTACATCGACAAATTCACTGCTACTTTTCCGAAATCGAAAATGGACGAGCAAGTGACGTCCTACGCGATGCTCAGCCTTTCGCAATTGCAGGACAATCATCGCCTGATCAGTTACGCCGAGAAGGCATTGGCGGCCAATCCTAACAATTTGCCTGCGCTTCTCCTGCTCGCCAACAGCTATGTCGACAGCTCGGAGCCGGGAGCGTTGGCTAAAGCTGTGACCTATGCACAAAAGGCCATTGTGGCGGCGAAGGCGGACGATCCGGCGGCGGATAAGTCACAGAAGATTTCAGCCGGCGTCGCGCATTCGGTTATGGGACGCGCTTACGCCAAGCAGTCGAAGACGCTGCCTTCGATTAGCGAGCTAAAGTCAGCGACGACACTCCTCAAGGGAACCGATGAACAGCAATACGCGGTCGCAGCCTACTACTTGGGATGGGACTATGCGAAGGTGAACAAACTCACCGAAGCGCGAGCGGTCCTGAACGAGGCTGCAGCAATTCCTGGACCGGTGCAGCAGCCGGTGAAAGAACTGTTGACGAAGGTGAACACGGCGCGCGCAGCGGGAAAATAAAATCACTTGCGCGCCAGCTCGTCAGACAGAAGTCGAGCTTTATACGCCAGAGTCTGGGCACGATTGGTGTCTGCCGAAGCCGACGCTGCCCTCGCCTGTTGCATGTAAGTGTTTATCTCATTGACCATGCTCTGCTGTGCCGGCGTAAGCTGACGGCCCGCTACCCGCTTCAGGTTTGCGTCTGTCGCAGCCAGTAAGCTGGCGGTAGTCGCGCGCTGGGTCTTGGCCTGAGCAGGGTTCACCGCGGGAGTCAGTTGCGCCGAACCTTCCTTTGCCCCGCCATTTCGAACCACTACCTTGCTAAGGTCGCCGTTTGAATTGGCGGCCGGTGTTTTTGCTGGCGAACCGTGATGCACTTTATGCTTCCGATGCTTGAGGACCGGCGGCTTCGGTGGAGGGGTGGCCGGTTCCCCAGTAGTCGGAGTCGGCGTGGCCGGATTGTTCGCAACTGGCGGCGCAGCTTGAGCTGGCGGATTTTCCTGGACTTTTTGATCCGGAGACGTGGCCTGCGGCTCTTGTCGTAGCGATAACGACCAAGCCGAAGCGCTGCACACCAGCATTAGGGCAAATGTCCGACGAAGGGACGATCTCATTTCAGGTTCCCAAGAATAGATTAGGTGCGCGCTGCGGCTTCCTCCAGCGAAGAAGACCTGGACTCAGCCAAGGGCAGGCGTAAACGAAAAGTTGTACCTTTCCCTTCTTCCGATTCGAAATCAACCGATCCATAATGCCACATCATGATCTGATACGTCTGGGCCAAGCCGATTCCGCTGCCGGTCTTCTTGGTAGTGAAATATAACTCAAAAATTTTATCCTGCACGGCAACTGGGATACCGGTGCCCTGGTCACGAACTTCGGTGATGACTGCGTCTTCATTCCGATGCGCGGTAATCGCGAGATTCCCGCCATCGGGCATGGACTGGACGCCATTTAAAACAACGTTCAGGATCGCCTGCTTGATAAAGTCAGCATCAATTTTGACCGGGATCGGATCGGGAGGAAGTTCGCGTACCAGATTAACGCCATGCTGTTCGGCGTCCGGCGCCGCCAGGACCGCAACTTCTTCGAGTACCGAACGCAAGTCGGTTTCTTCCAGGTGCAGATCGCGAGGCCGGGTGAAATCGACCAGAATCTGCACTACCCGATCAAGGCGATGAATTTCACTGTCGATAATGTCCACGTGACGGCTGGTCGCAGGATCGACGTCCTGCAATTTGTTGCGCAGGAGTTGCAGGTGCAGGACGATCGCGTTGATCGGGTTCTTTACTTCGTGGGCGACACCTCGAGTAACCCGGCCGCTAGCAGAAATTCTGCGCGAAAGTTCGATTTCATCTTCAATCCTGCGAACGGACTCGGCGTCGCGCATGGTTAATAGCGCGCCGATCTGGGTGCCCCGTTCCTGGATGAAGTCCAACGAAACCTGCACCCGGCGGCCATTTGAGGCTTCCATCTCGCGCTGTGCCACATTGTGCCGCAGACGAAATGCGTCGAGCATAAGGGAGCCCATCGTAGACTCCGACGAAAAAATCTCGCTGGCCGTACGACCCAATAGTTCGCGGCGAGAGCGGCCGAGAAAACTTTCAATCGCAGCGCTGACCAGCACCACGCGCGAATCGCGAGTAAACAGCATCAGCCCGTCCTGTAAGCTGGACATGATCTGGTCCACATTGTTTTTAAGGGCGGAAAAAATCTCCCGAGTGTCGCGCATCTGCCGGCCCAGGGTCGCGATTTTCATACTTACCTGGCCGTATTCATCCACCCCGCCATCCTGATCTTTTAACGCGCTCCCGTCAGCCTCCGCCATGCTGTCCAGACTGCGATTGATGTGCTCTAGTGGTCCGAGCGCAATGTGCGATAGTAACGCTGCCAGCATCAGCGAGCATAGTACGGCCACGGCTGAAAGCGTCAGGGCGCGCTGCAACCGTGGCGTGAGCTCGTTGCGAAGAAACACGGTCGAGACGCCGACATGGATGCTACCGAACATCTGAGCATTCAGTAACAGGGGAATGTGAACGTCATAGACCGTTGGCGCGTGATAAACCAGTCTTAGCTTTCTCCGGAAACCGGCGTTTTGTAGAGTCGAGAAATCCGGACGTTCTTCAATAGTTTTGCCAACTAACTGGGGATCGGTGTCGAGTAAAGCTTTTCCGTCCGCGTCGAGAATGGCGGCGTCATAAATAGTGGGCCAGCTTCCCACTACCGACTCCAGCATGGTGTTCAGGTCGCGATCGGTGCCGAGATAATAAGAGATGCCGCGGCGCAGAGCTTCAGGATTATTGGTATCGATCCGGGTGCTGCTCAAGTCAGGGGCAGCATTGCTGGCTAGGAATGCGAGTTGCGAAGTTAGATACGAAGCCGTGTCATGCGCACTGTTGATTCCCTGGCGCAGAATTTGTGATATGTAGAGATACGAAGCGCCGGTGACGAGCGCGGCCACCATGAAGGTTATGGCCAGTACGATTTGAGTTCTGCGGCGCATATGATTCGGCGGTCAGTGTGGTCCAAGCTGACGCGGAAAGATATTTATGGCTCCTTCACTTCCTCGGCTTCTTCCCTTTCTTCTTTTTCGTCTTTGTCGCGGCTGGCGCCATCCGGGCCGGAGCTGCCGTATTCCTTCAATTTATTATGTAACGTCTTAAGGCTGATGCCGAGAATTTCCGCAGCCTTGGTCTTGTTATTGTTGGTCGACTCCAAAGTTTTGATGATCAGCAGCCGCTCAGCCTCACCCACAGTAGTACCTACGCCAACACGAATGGAATCGGCATCGTCGACTGAGACGCGGATGGGCGAATGGCCGAAACCGGGCGGCAAATGCTTAGTTTCGATCACCGGCCCTTCACAGACAATAATCGCGCGCTCGAGTGTGTTGCGCAGTTCGCGAACGTTTCCCGGCCAACCGTAATTCCGGAAAGCATTCAGCACGGCCTCGCTGACGGCAGCGACGCGGCGGCCGTGCTTGGCGTTCATGTCGGCGAGCAAAGTCTGTACCAGGTCTTGAATATCCTCACGATGCTCGCGCAGCACTGGCATGTGAATGTTGAAAACATTCAGCCGGTAGTAAAGATCGTTTCGCAATTCGCCGCGCGCGACGGCCTCGTCAGGAACCTTGTTGGTGGCGGCGAGCACTCGAACATCCACCGTGGTTTCGGTCTTGCTTCCGAGGCGGCGCAACTTGCGGTCTTCAAGCACCCTCAGCAACTTGGCTTGTGTGGCAATGGGCATTTCGCCAATTTCATCGAGCAGCAGCGTCCCACCTTCGGCAAGTTCGAAACATCCGGTTCGACGTTCTAGGGCTCCGGTAAACGCGCCTTTTTCGTGGCCGAAAATTTCGCTCTCAATCAGGGTTTCTGGAATGGCGGCGCAATTAATCGCAACAAATGGACGCAACCGTCGCGGGCTTAACTCGTGAATAGTTCGCGCGACGAGCTCCTTGCCGGTTCCACTCGCACCGGTAATAAGGACTGACGCGGTGCTGGGAGCGACCATTTCGATCAGCCGGAAGATCTCCTGCATCTTTTTCGATGGACCGATGAGCGATCCGAGAGAACCGGCGTCGCGCAGTTTGCGGCGAGTGGCTTCGAGTTCCACCCGGGCGCCGAGCAGGGCTGAAGCATTTTGCAGGATCGTCCGCAGGCGGCTGGTATCGATGGGTTTAGTGACGTAATCGTAGGCTCCGATGCGCATCGCCTGCACCGCGCTATCGATGCTTCCTTGGGCGGTCACCACGATTACGGCCATGCTCTGGCTATCCCCGGAAATCTTCTCCAGAAGCTCGAGACCACCAAGGCGCGGCATCTTTAGGTCGGTAATGACAATGTGCGGCGACCAGGATGTGACCTTTTCGAAGCCTTCCTGCCCGTCACGGGCGGTTTCGGCAACATAACCCCACGACGAGATCAGTTCGGCCAGCCCAGTTCGTTCGTTTTCTTCGTCCTCTACGATCAGTACCTTTTCCTGGCTCATGTTTAAGTATTCATTATTCAAGGTAGGAGTCAGCCTAGCAAGCGGGAAGAAGACTTTCGCCAACTCTGCAGGGCAAAATCCTTGCTAGCACAATAATTTAGTATGGATGCACAAAACATGCCTGAAACGCCATTGTGGGCTGCAGAAGACCAGCTTTTGCGACTAGCAGAACTGACGGCGCCGACCGACGACCGCGCAAAGGAAGCTCCCCTGCGCCGTGATGTGCGTTCCCTGGGCGCACTGCTGGGCAGGGTTTTAGTGGACCAGGCGAGTGAGTCGCTTTTTAAGACGGTGGAACAACTGCGGCGATTACTTATTCAGTCCCGCGCACACACGGCCAAAGCGCACTCGAGCAGCGATGAGATGCAACAGGCTGGGAATGTTGTTCAGGCGCTGAGCATCGAGCAGGCTCACCTGGTGACAAAGGCCTTCGCTATTTATTTCGAGCTGACAAACCTGGCCGAGACCAATCATCGCAAGCGCCGTCGCCGTGCAGGAAACCTGAATGCAACTCGAACCCCGCTGCCGGGGTCGTTTCGCGGAACCCTGCTCAGAATGAGAAATGCGGGGATGAGCGAAGGGCAGGCGCTGGCCGCGTTGCGCCAGGTAAAAGTAATGCCGGTTTTTACCGCGCATCCCACCGAAGTCGCGCGGCGCACGGTTCTGACCAAGCGGCGGCGGATCGCCAAATTTTTGGAACTGCTCGATCGTCTTCCGCTTTCCGGCTCGGAAGCGCTGGAGACGGAAAACGCGATCGCAGCGGAGATCACCGCCTTGTGGCAGACCGACGAAGTGCGGGTGCAGAAGCCGCAGGTCACGGATGAAATTCGCATGGGGCTTGACCATTACCCGATGTCGATTTTTGAGAGCTTGCCGCGCCTCTACGCGGAAATCCGCGAATCTTTCAAAAACGTGTACGACATGGAATTGTGCGCCGGGCAAGTCCCGCAGGTTCTATCTTTCGGTTCGTGGATCGGAGGCGACCGCGACGGCAATCCCTTCGTGACGCAGGAAACCACGCGAGAGGCGCTGGAGCGCGCGCGAAACACTGTCCTCGGGCACTACATCGCGGAGATCGAGCGTTTGCTGGAGCCATTGTCCTCATCCAGCCGGCAGGTCCCAGTTTCGGAAAAGTTTCAGCGAAGGCTCGAGGAATACGCAAAACGCATGGGAGAAGAGCCCGCGCGTCTCGGACGAATCTCTCCCACGGAACTTTACCGGCGCTTTCTCGCGTTCATCATGGTGCGGCTGCGGCACACTCGCGAATGCAAAGAGAACGGCTACGGTTCGGCGCACGAATTCGAGGCAGATCTGGAAATTTTGTACCATAGCCTAAACGAAAACCACGGCGAGAGTCTTGCACAGCTTTTTCTTGATCCGTTGTTGCGGAAGGTGCGCACGTTTGGTTTTCATTTGGCGACGCTTGATATTCGGCAGCACGCGAAGGTTCATCAACACGCACTCGACACCAGCTCTCCTTCGACTGAGAAGTCGGAGGTAATCGATCTCTTTCACCACATCGCCGAGTGGAAGAAAACATTTCCGGCGGTGGCGATCCGAAATTACATCATCAGCGGCGTCGAATCTGACACTGACATCAGCGCAGTCATCGAACTCGCCAGATTGGCGGGAACTCAACTATCCGCATCTGGAGAAGACCCGGGCCTGATGCCGATTCCACTGTTCGAATCGATTCATTCGTTGCGCTCGTCGGCGGAAGTCATGGGCCGAGTGTGGGGCACCCGCGACTACCGTCGCCTTCTGGATTCGTGGGGGGGCTGGCAAGAGGTGATGCTCGGTTATTCCGACTCCAATAAAGATGGCGGGATGCTGACTAGTATTTGGGAACTCTACAAAGCGCATCGCGGACTGCACGAGTGTGCACGCCGGCACGGTGTGAAGCTGAGACTGTTTCATGGGCGCGGCGGAACTGTTGGGCGCGGCGGCGGACCAACTCATGCCGCCATCCTGTCGCAGCCTGAGGGAGATTTTTCCGGCGAGATACGCATTACCGAGCAGGGCGAAGTTCTCAACTGGAAGTACTCTGATCCAGTTCTCGCGGAGTGGAATCTGGAAATCGTGATCGCTGCTTCTCTCGAAGCCCTAACCCGTCCGGGAAAAACCTCAACTGACGCTGACGAAGGGTGGGAAAGCGCGATGGAGCAAATGTCAGCTGATGCATTTCGCTTTTACCGGGAAAACATCGCCGACAATCCCGACATCCTGCCCTATTTCGAGCAGGCCACCCCAGTGAATGAACTCGATAATGCCCGTCTGGGTTCGCGTCCGGCGCGGCGTTCGGCCAGTAGGAGCCTCGATGAGTTGCGCGCAATTCCATGGGTCTTTGGCTGGATGCAAAGCCGCCATGCGCTCCCGGCATGGTTCGGCGTGGGCCATGCCCTGGAGCGTTTTTGCGCCCAAGGCAGCGAACAGGAACAGCTGCTGAACGAAATGTTCTCCCGCTTCGCGCTGTTCAATGACCTCATCCGTAACGTCGAACTGGCAATGTCGAAAGCAGATCTGGCGATCGCGAAGCTCTACGCTTCTCTGGTTCGTGACGAAGCCCTGCGGGAGCGGGTGTGGGGGCTTATCAGCGATGAGTTCGAACGCACACGCCGGATGCTATTGGTGGTAAAGCAGCAGGACAAACTGCTGGAGAAAAACCCGGTGCTGTCTCGGTCTATCAGATTGCGAAATCCATATGTCGATCCCATGAGTCTGATCCAGGTCGACCTTTTGCGGCGGAAACAATCGGGGGATGATTCGGAAGAGCTGAATTATGCCTTGGCGGCAACCATCAATGGGATCGCCGCCGGCTTGCACAATACCGGATAAAAACAGCCACTTACGATTCTGGTTGACTCAGAGTAGATCCATGTTTAGCTTTTCGGGGTTTGGACTTTCAGAAATTCTGCGTGCGGCAAAGTTTAGAGAAAAAAAGAAGCGCCTTGCTGGAGTAAGGCGCTTTCAAGAGCTGTTGGGAAACTCAAATCAGTTAAGTAGAATGTAGCATCCGCTAGAGATGCCGGGAATCGGGTTAGCACTGTAGAATCTATTAAGTGCAGGTGTTCACCCTAGACGTAATCTTAGAAGCTGCTAATGCCAATATTTGAATACACTTGCAAAGACTGCAATCACCCCTTCGAAGCGCTAGTGTTCGGAAAAGACAAAGCTAGCTGCCCAAACTGCCAGAGCAAGAACCTGGCATCGGAACTCTCAGTTTTCGCGGTGCAAGCCAAAGGACCTTCGGCTGCTCCCATGGGCTCGGGCGCTTGCGGCAGCTGCGGAGATCCGCGCGGACCGGGCGCCTGCTCCATGCCTGATCTGGATTGATAGGCTGACCTCTGCGCCTCCCCAACCTGCTGATTTGACACGGCATCACCTTCAAACTCCAGTACTCAGCTCGCGGTAACCCGAGTAAGTTTTCAGGCCGCCGGTTGTGGCGCACAATGCGTCCATGGATCGACGCCAAAGCCCACGAATCGATGTTCAACTCCCGGTAGAGGTTTGGGGGATGGATGCCCACGGGCAGCCCTTCAGCCAGCCCGCCCTGGTAACCAATATGAGCGTCGGGGGCCTGGTTATCCAAGGCGTGCGGCGAAAGATTCGGGCCGGTGAAGCTCTCGATGTCCAGATGGGTCAGGTCAAAGCCCAGTTCCGCGTCGTGTGGGTGGTCAGCGAGGGCAATGGTGAAATCGGCCTGCAGCGGCTCACTCCGCACACGTTCGTCGCGCACTCAGTGCTCACTCATTGTTCGCAGGCGACAGCCGCCTGTTGAATCTTTTGGCCTCTGGACTCCTTACCTGAGTCGTGGCATCTAGCGTTCCGGAAAGCTCGAACAACTTCCATTTGCCTGTTTTAAATCCTTTCAATATCCTTCGTTCTGACTTTTTCCCGCGCGAGGAATGATTCATGCGACTTCTCTTCATCGTTCCAATGTTGGCTGTGGCCGTGACCCTGGCAACTTCGGCCCAGGAAACCACTTCCCTTCGCCTGATGCCATGGCCGGCGAGCATCAAGACTTCGCAGTCTCAGCCGCTAATCATTCAAACTTCTTTCTCAGTTGGAATAGGCAACGCGTCCGATCCCGGTTTGCGCCGTGCCGTGGAAATTTTCCTGAATGACCTGCGCCGGCATACGGGATCGCTGCCGCTCGATTTCACAATCGGCGACGGCAGTAGCGCACAGCTCAAAGTGAACAGCGATCGCGCCAGCAAACCGGTGCAGGAGCTGGGCGAAGATGAATCGTACAAGCTGGAGGTGACCGCATCAGGCGCCCAACTGAGCGCTCCGACGACTCTCGGCGTCATGCGCGGATTGCAAACTTTCCTGCAGTTGGTTGAAATGACGCCACAGGGCTTCGCTGTCCCATCAGTCGTGATCGACGACAAACCGCGATTTCCATGGCGCGGGCTGATGATCGACAGCGGTCGACACTTTATGCCCGTCGATGTCATCAAGCGCAATCTGGATGGAATGGCCGCGGTGAAGATGAACGTTTTTCACTGGCACCTTTCTGAAAATCAGGGATTCCGCGTGGAGAGCAAGCGCTTCCCCAAGCTGCAAGAAATGGGATCAGATGGCCTGTTCTACACCCAGGACCAGGTTCGTGATGTGATTGCATACGCGCACGACCGCGGAATTCGAGTGATTCCGGAATTCGACATGCCTGGCCACAGCACCGCGTGGTTCGTGGGATACCCCGACCTGGCGAGCGCGCCGGGACCTTACACGATCGAACGCAAGTGGGGTGTGCTCGATCCGGCGATGGATCCGACCCGTGAGAGCACTTACAAGTTTCTCGATGAATTCATCGGCGAGATGACGAAGCTGTTTCCCGACCAGTTCTTCCACATCGGTGGCGATGAAGTAAATGGCAAGCAGTGGGACGCAAATCCTAAGATTCAGGATTTCATGCACGCGCACAACTTAAAGAACAATGCCGACCTGCAGGCTTACTTCAATACCCGTATTCAGAAAATTGTCGCGAAACATGGGAAGACGATGGAAGGCTGGGACGAAATCCTGCGGCCTGATCTTCCCAAGACCATCGTGATCCAATCGTGGCGCGGGCAACAATCTCTGGCCGATGCAGCGCGCCAGGGATATCGCGGACTGCTTTCGTCAGGCTATTACCTGGACTTGATGGGTTCGGCTGCATCGCATTACGCAGTCGACCCATTCGCCGATGGCGCAGCCAATTTGTCCGATGAAGAAAAGCAAAAGATTCTCGGCGGCGAAGCCTGCATGTGGGCGGAATACGTTTCGCCGGAAAACGTCGATTCCAGAATCTGGCCGCGGGCTGCAGCGATAGCGGAGCGGCTGTGGTCACCGCAAAGTCTGACTGATGTGGATTCCATGTATGCCCGCATGGTTTACGCCAGCAAATGGCTCGACGCGTATGGCCTCATGCACAATGCAAACTATGTCCCCATGTTGGAGCGCATGACCAATGGCGCTGACACTGCGGCCCTTAAAAATCTTGCCGACGTGGTTGAACCAGTCAAAGGGTATGCCCGGGAAGGCCTGGCAAAAACGGAGGCCACTTCGCAGACACCACTCAATCGGGTGATCGATGCGGCGCGTCCGGAAAGCTTAACGGCGCGAGACTTCAACCAATTGGTCGATGAATTTCTGGCTGGAAAAATCAAACCCGGAATGGAAATCCAAATTCGATCGACACTGGACAAGTGGAAAAACAATGAAGTTCAGCTGGAACCCGCAGCGCAAGGTTCTGCACTGGTGCAGGAAGTTGCACCGCTCTCGCACGACTTGTCGGCGTTAGCTGCGGCCGGATTGCAAGCGCTCGACTATCTGGATCGCGGAGAGAAGGCGCCGCAAGCATGGAAGACGCAGCAGATCGCGCTCGCCCAGTCAGCGATCCAGCCCCGAGCACAACTGCTGCTGCTGGTAGCAAGCCCGGTGCAGAAATTAATTCAAGCCAGCGCAGGGGAAAAGCCCACGGATTTAGCGATCCCGAAAAGTGACTAGAGGCTAGGCCGCTACGTCGTGAAGAAATCGTTTTGCACGCTGCAACCGGCTGGCCTTCATCACAGGAACGCTTGCCGGCCACGGCTCTTCGACTGCCATCAGCGCCATCGCCCCGCCGGCCAGCGCCATGTTCTTCATAAAGTTGATGGTCTCATTCATGCGCTGTTGCGGATCTTCGTGCGACCAGAAGTCGTGCATGATGGGAGAGACGCCTACCAGGAACCCAACCAATCCAGCCGCACCCAGCTTGGGCTTGACGCCCAGAAGGATGCTGGCGCCTCCGGCGATCAAAGCAGCGCCGGTGGCCGCGACCGCTACTTCGGGCTGTGGAACATTCTTGGCCGCGGTGTACTGCGTCATCTGACCTTTGTTCTTGAAATGGTTGATGCCGCTCATGACGAAGTAACCGCCGAAAATCAATCGTCCGATAAGAAAGGGTGCTCGCATGATTCCTCCAGTACGGTTTCGATTCGAGGGCACAACCCGGCGTTGCTCGTTGCATCCGCAATTCCATCTCACCTGCTGACGAATCCAGAGTCGCCGCAAGGCCACAAAAACTGCAGGATCTTAAATCGCAAAGTTCCCGAAGAGACCGCAAAGTTCGCCAAGCCTGGTCCCTTTGCGACCTTTGCGCAACCTTCGCGATCTTTGCGGTTAAAAGCTTTAATGCGAAAGCCCTCCACGGTTTCACTTAGCAAGTCGGAAGTGAAAAATTGCCGTTCCGTAAGCGGCGGTTCGAACTTCAGCAAACAATTGCCTTTCGCACTCCTGATAAACTTCTACTTTGACCTCCTCCTTCGCCATTCGCACCGAGCAACTCTGCCGTCATTACCAGATGGGAAGCGCGACGATTCGCGCCGTGGATGGAATTACTCTGCAAATTGCGGCAGGAGAGTTCGTGGCCCTGCTCGGCGCATCCGGTTCGGGAAAGTCTTCTCTGCTCAATTTGCTGGCAGGCTTGGATTCGGCGAGCGTGGGAACGGTCATTGTCGAAGACCGAACTCTGTCGGGACTTTCTCGTGAGCAGCTCGCAAAATACCGGCGACATACGGTCGGCATGGTGTTCCAGTCTTTCAACTTAATCCCCAGCATGAGCGTACTGGAAAACGTTGAATTGCCTTTGCGTTTTGCCGAAGTTGAGCGGACGAAGCGCAGCGCGATGGCGGTCAGCGCTCTCGAAAAAGTTGGGTTGAGTGGGCGCTTGAAACATCGCCCCATCGAACTTTCCGGCGGCGAGCAACAGAGAGTTGCACTGGCCAGGGCATTGATCAACCAGCCCCGCATTCTTCTGGCCGATGAACCGACAGGCAATCTCGATAGCCGCACTGGAACCGAAGTGATGGAGCTGATTCGGCGGTTGAACGAATCGCTGAAGATGACCGTGGTTTTAGTCACGCACGAACGCGATCTGGCGGAAAAGTATGCCGGACGCCTGATTTTTATGGCAGACGGAAAAGTGATCGCTGATCAGCCGAACTCCGTCAGAACAGCGACTGGAGTCCAACCATGAAGCTCTACGATTCGATCGAGCTGGCGGCGCGCAACCTGCGCGAATCGGTGCTGCGGAATTCTCTGACGACGCTGGGAATTTCGGTCGGAGTCGCGTCGCTGGTGGCGATGCTTTCGCTCGGCATCGGGCTGCAGCAGTTAGCGTCGCGGCGTCTGCAACGATCCGGCCTCTTCGATTCGATTGTGGTGACCTCTCGCCGCAATCTCCGCAGCTTTGATCGAGAGCAGGAAGAGAGCGGCCCCGCGCCGGCGGAAAGCCCCGACCTGAATGAAGTTGCCCGGCTGAAGATTGCAAGCGTCGCAGGAGTGGTTGAAGCCTATCCGGATTTGCGTTTCATCACCGAAGTACGATTCGACGAGAAGCCGCACCTGACCATGGTGGCCGGGCTTCCCTTCTCCTCCAAAGACGGCGACAGTTTCGAAGGCATGCAGGGAAAATTCTTCTCTTCCGCGGACGCGCATGAAGTGATTTTGCAGAAAAGCTTTGCCGCCGAATTGCTGGGCAAGCCGACCCGCGGCGCGCAGGAAATCAATGTCGCCGAAGTCGCCCGGCCGCTGCTTGGCAAGCAGGTGGAAATGCGCTACTCCGAGCGCGAGACGACGGGGCAGGATGCGGCCTCTTTTTCCGTGATCTCGCACGAAGTGCCGCTGACCATTATCGGCGTAACCGACCTCGATCCTGACAGCATGCGCGGATCGGCGCGGGCACGCGTGTTCGTTCCACAAAAATTGATTGAGGACATGCATCCCATGCAGGCTTACGACATGCGCGCCTCGGGCGGTGTGACCTCAGGACAGCCAATCTACAGCAACGTGGTGGCCCGAGTAAGCGGCGCTGCCAAGGTGGATGCGGTGGAGCAGGCGATCAAGAAGTTGGGATTCAACACTTTTTCCATTCTCGATGCAAGCAAAGGTTTGCAGACCTTCTTCAAGATTGTCGACTCTTTTCTGTTGATCTTCGGTAGCCTGGCTTTGACCGTCGCCTGTATCGGGATCGTGAATACGCTGGTGATGGCAATTTTGGAGCGAAGGCGCGAGATCGGAATCATGAAAGCGATCGGCGCAAGCGATAACGACGTGCGCGGCTTGTTCTTCGCCGAGGCCGGCGCAATGGGTTTGATCGGTGGAGTCGCGGGCACGGTGCTGGGTTGGGTCATCGGTAGGGCGATCAACTTTGGCGCAAATATTTATTTTCAACGAATTGGAATTCCGCAGGAAAAGATCTGGGCCGTCCCGGTGTGGCTTGTGGGCTTAGCCATTGGAGTTGCGTTTGTGGTGAGTCTCGTATCTGGACTTTATCCCGCATCACGGGCGGCCCGGCTCGATCCGGTGCAAGCGCTGAGATACGAATGAGCCTAGTGGTTAGAAGTTCTCAGCGAACTTGCGCCTTCTCTGCGTGCTTTGCGATTAAAAGCTTTTTAGAGGTCGCTACCCGAAATGCAGCTAGTGCGTAATTCGTGGATCAGGATCATCCTGACGGTAGTTTGCGTGCTGCCGACCTTCGCCCTCGCCCAGGGACGAATCGATTGCAGCGCTTTCAACAGCCATATTCTTCACCGCGACGTGCGGTACTGCGTCATGCTGCCGACGAATTATCAGACGGACACCAAAACAAAGTATCCCGTTCTTTATTTTCTGCATGGGCTCGGGGAAAACGAGCAGACGCTGTTGCAAAGCGGTGGCTGGGGGTTGATCGAAGACCTCAGGCGCGATCACAAGGTTGGCGAATTTCTAATGGTTGCGCCGGAAGGTCGCGGCAGTTTTTTTATCAACTCTGCTGACGGGCATGAACGCTATAACGACTTTTTCCTCACCGAGTTTCTGCCGTTCATCGAAACCAAGTACCGCGCGGTTCGCGAACGCAAGTCGCGGGGCGTGACTGGCCTTTCCATGGGCGGATACGGCGCTCTGCGCTTTGCCTTTGCTCACTCCGAGCTTTTCGGTTCTGTCAGTGCGCAGAGCCCCGCTTTGATGACAGAATCTCCGCGCGAACTGAATGCCGATCTGCGCGATGCGGGGCCACTAGCCAAATTGCTTGGCAACGTTTTCGGTGATCCCATCAATGTGGCGCATTGGAACCAGAACAACCCATTTCTTCTGGCGCGCAAGAACCAGGCGCAACTCAGAACTCAGGCGATCTACATTAATTGCGGGCAGGATGATGAATACGGATTCGCAGCCTCCGCCGAGCAGATGCACAAGCAATTGCTCGCCGAGAAAACCCCGCACGAATTTCATCTTTATCCCGGTGGCCATAGCGCGGAATATTTCCTTTCTCACTTGGGCGAGACCATCGAATTTCACTGGCACGCTTTTCCTCAGTCCCGTCAAACGCGGTAAGATGATGCTGGTTTTGGATGAAACATGCGTAAAGCAGTTCTGCATCTGAAGAAATCCGACCCGCTGATGCGCGCGATAATCGAGCGAGTCGGGCCGTGCCGCATGGAGTTTAACGATCCCACGTTCCATAACCTGGCAGAAGCGATTGTGTATCAGCAGCTCAACGGCAAAGCGGCGGCGACAATATTTAATAGGTTCACGGCGCTTGCCGGGGATCCGGTGACGCCCGAAGGAATTCTAAAACTTTCAGCCGAACAACTGCGCAGCGTGGGGCTTTCTAAACAGAAGTCTTCCTATCTTTTTGACATGGCCGAACGCGCGCAACGCGGCGAATTGGATTTCTCAAAACTGGTCGAGATGACCGATGATGAAGTCATTGAACATCTAACCCAGGTGAAAGGCGTGGGAGTTTGGACGGCGCACATGTTTTTGATGTTTACGCTGCAACGCGCAAACGTGCTGCCCACCGGGGATTTCGGCATTCGCATGGCGATGCATAAGCATTATCTCGACCGTGCGGCGAAAAAGAAAAACACCGCCGGCAAGACAAAAGCCAAGAAGACAATTACTAAGGCGCCGAAAGTAAAGATCGTACTGCCAACTCCCCAGCAAATGGAAAAGATCGCCAAACGATGGGAGCCGTATCGCAGTATTGCGTGCTGGTATTTGTGGAGAAGCCTGGACACGAAAACGATTGGCTGATAAATGACTACGACCCCTGAACAAAAAATCCGCGTATTGGTAGCGAAGCCTGGTCTCGATGGCCATGATCGGGGCGCGAAAGTGATTGCGCGTGCCCTGCGAGATGCCGGCATGGAAGTCATCTACACCGGCCTGCGGCAGACCCCGGAGATGATTGTCAATGCCGCTCTGCAGGAAGACGTGCATGTCATCGGGCTCTCCATTCTTTCCGGCGCGCACAATGCGATCGTTCCGCGTGTGATGGACTTGATGCAGCAAAACAAAATGGACGACGTGCTCGTCGTGGTCGGCGGGATTATCCCCGATCAGGATGTGGAAGCGTTAAAAAATCGCGGAGTAGCTGCGATATTCCAGCCCGGAACTTCAATGGACGAAATCGTTAAATTCATCCGCTCTAACGTTCATGAACGCGGCGTCCCGGCAGGCGACTAAATGCGGCGACGGCTTGCGTTCCCCAATCGACATGCTGGGGACCTCTAAGTTCACTCTGAAAATCCGGCGAGGCAGGTTTGTGCGCTAAAACCAGAATTGCCTCGGCCTGCTTCCGCACACCATCACTCAGGCTGGCGTCCAAAGCAATGCTCTTAAGCGCCGGAGTGACAGCCTGCAACTCTCTCAGCATGTGGCGCTCAGCGCTGGCTTGCATCCGTTTCAGTTCAGGCTCAAGCCTCTCCTTATCGTGCTGATGCAGATAGCCCAGCCGCCGGGCGAATTCGAAGGTCGCGGAAATCTCTTCAAAAACAGAGGTGAGCTCCTGGATTTGAGAATCGGTGGAGTCGCTGTAGGTGATGTGATTATTGAAGGTGATGTCGTGGTATACGAGGGTGCGCACCGCAGTGGTGTCCGGCGAACCAAGCGAAATCGGGAAATCACCGTTAAACAAGTTCAGTTCGCGCGCGATATTAAAAGCAATGCGCCGTGTAGCGTCGCTGGTCTGGAACTCGATGCTGTACGGAACGCCCGTCCGGTCTATCGAATCCTGAGTGGATTGATAAGTCGCGGCGCCGGTGGCATCAACGGCTATCGAATACGAGGGCGGAGTAGCATTCCACAGCACGGAATTGAAAACTACCGTGGGAAACCGCCCTCCGTTACGGGTTTGCAGCTGGGGGTTTTGGCCGACCGCGGTCACTGAACACACGATCGAAACAGCCAACGCCAGCGTCACGCGTACTAAAACCATCGATCTCACCACGCACACTTTTCGCAATACTCCGTTCCTAATCTGCTGGTTTGAATGATTGAACAGTATAGCTGGAGCGAAGAGTCCGATTTTGCTCAGGGCAAAAATATACGGTCGTATGGAAAAAGCCGACTTTGCCCGAATCAGGTTTTCTGCATCCAAAGGCGTGCTGGTGAGGAGAGCGCGATATGGACCCCAAAATTACTCAGGAAATACTCGATGACCTGATCCCATCACTGGAAGCGCTGGAGGCCAAGAGTACCGCTGTCCTGGAATTTCTAAAACACGAAGGCATTGCCAGCGATGAGAAACTTGCGCCCTACCTTGAACAGGCGGCGAACGCAAGCAACGTGCGATGGCTTGGGGTGCGAGTGAGGGTCGAGCGTCTCCTGTCGGCGGCCGAGAAAGATTCCGCGGAAAAGCGAACCGCAAAGGAAGAAAAGAAGACGGAACCTAAGCAGGTCAAGCCAGACGAGGCGAGTCAATCCGGCTCCGAAGCCGGGGACAATTCGAAGTCAGCCGGTCCCGAGAGCCAGAGCGACAATAGCCGGCAGGATAAGAATGTCGACGCGAAACGCGTCGACGGTGGGTCGACAACTACCAGCGCTGATAGCTCTACAAAGAACGACAGCCAACCCGGGAAGAACGGGGATCGCACAGCAGCAAGTGAAGACAAATCAAAATCGGCCGCGCCTGACGGAGAGCAAAAAGTCGCTTGAACGTTGCCCTGGTCAACTGCCATAAGGAACTTATGATATTTCTTCGCACTCCATCTCCCAGTCCGACGCCGGGGCCGATGCCGGATCCAGAGCCCGGGCCGGGTTCGGACCCTGATGTTTTTCCTCCGGTGAACCCGCCGGCGCCCACTCCTGAACCAGATACGTTCCCCGGACCGATGCAGCCTGAGCCCATGCCAATCTGAATATTCGATTGATTCGCGACACCGATGCGCAGACACAGAACGTGCTACTGAACCTGCGCGACTTTCAATTCATCCCGAGTTGAAGTTAGAAATTGTTCAAGATCTTCTATTCCCTGCCCGCTGCGTGCAGACACTTTCAGGATCGGCATGCCGGGGCGAACTCCATGAATATTGCGGACCAGCAATTCCAGATCGATTCCAGCGGCATCGGCCATATCCAGCTTGGTGATGATCGCCACGTCTGCGGTGTTAAAGATTGTCGGATACTTCAGCGGCTTGTCCTCGCCTTCAGTGGTTGACACCAGCACCAGCCGCAGCTCTTCGCCCAAGTCAAAACTTGAAGGGCAAACCAGGTTGCCGACATTTTCGATAAATAGATAATCCAACTCCTCTCCCGGCCAGCCTTCGAGTGCTCGCTCGATCATGCCGGCATCCAGATGACAGACCGTGCCGGTAGTGATCTGTTTAACGGCGGCTCCCGAACGCGCCAATCGCGATGCGTCATTCTCGGTGGCGAGATCGCCAACCAGCGCCGCAACACGATATTCGCGGCGCAGTTCGGTGAGCAACCGTTCGAGCAGAGTGGTTTTGCCGGAGCCTGGGCTTGAAACCAGGCTGATGACGCGGGTTCCAGCACTGTTGAAGCGATCACGCAAACGCCGCGCCAGCAGATCGTTTTCCTTGAGCACTTTCCGCCGGACCTCTAGCATTCGCGGTTCGCTCAATTAACCATCTCCATAGCTGTGATTTCCAATTCTTCTCCGCGCAACACGCGGTCGCTGGCAGCGCCACACGCCGCGCACGTCAGTAACGGAAAAGAATGCGTGGGCCGTTCAACTCCGCATGCGGTACAAAAAATCGCCACTTCGACTTCCTGTATCAGAAGCCGCGAGTTCGCCAGCAAGGTGCCTTCGCAGGCCACGCCATATGAGAATGACAGCGCGTCTTTGTCGACGCCGCTCAGACGTCCCAGTCGCAAGTGAACAACCTCGACTCGCCCCGGCTTCTGGCGATCAAGCTCTTCGAGCACCCCATCGACAATGCTGAGCGCAATTGAAAGTTCGTGCATGGATGCCCTACATCATTTTCATTTTGGTGTAGCGATTAATATCTCCGCGGAAGTAGTACAGAGTAAACAGAGTCGCAGCCACGGCACCCAGAATGAGCACTTTCCCCGTCATATTATTCTCCCTTTACGGTCTTTAAGGCAGGTTACGCGGCCATCACCTGGCGCGTGTCACCCACGATCAAACGTTCAATCACACCAACCGCTTCGTCAACCGCTGCGCGAACCGGCTCACTAAGAACCAGCTGTCCTTCAGCATTGGGTTCAACGGTTTCCGGCTCGCAACCCACCACCAGCAGCCGGCCCACTTGCCCCCCCAGTGCCCTTACCAACTGCAGAACAGCCACCGGGTTCATGCTGTGGGCGTCCAAAGCCTCTTGACCGATATCTGCCGGCAGCTCAGGTTCCATAACATAGACAGTTCCAGGCTTCCCGCCTCGCGGCAAAGCGTCGACCAGAATTTTCAAATCCCACTCATTCATCAGCGCGTAAGCCAGATCATAACTTCGAATGCCGAAATCGATAACGTTCACGCCGGCCGGCAGCTGGCGTCCCGCAAGGCTTCTGGCAACTTCTACTCCGAAGGCATCGTCGCCGAGAAAAATATTGCCGACACACGCCACCAGGACTTTACCGCTCATGCGAAACCTCGCTATTCAAGTTCAATGGCTCAATTTCCTCCGGAGAAAAAAAGAAGCGGTGCCCGGGTTGTCGCAACATCCCCAGATCACGGCCCGGGTCGTCTTCCATTACTACCGCCAGATGAATGTGATCTTCAAAATCGCGTTCGATGGTCTCTATAATCGCAACCTTTCCCTTGAGCGCCATATCCATAATGTCGGCAGATTTCTGCGGCCAGATGCGCACCCGATCTCCGGGCTTCACTTCCACTCCGAACGCGGTCACGCTGGTCACAGGCGTGTTTTCAAGATCAGGACTCCATTCGGGCATTTTTCCCTCTTGCAACGTCAAGCTGACTTTTCATTCGAAGGCGGAGCCGGCCCGCGGCCGCGGATCGTTCCATGCGTGCGTGTCAATTGTTCACGGGCCGTTGCTTCGGTCCGCTGTAGCAGATCACGAACTCGATCATCAGAGTTTCGCATCTCGGCTTTTTCCTCTTCAGTCAAAGTCATGACCCGTAACGTTAGCATTTCGTCCATTTCGGTCGAGTCGTAGAAATCGCCCGCGCTTTCGGGCGCAATCTGCGGGTAATCATAAAGAACGATGGGGGAGCACAGCATCAAATCGCGTTCTCCAGCCTCGCCTATCATCACGGGAAAATTGCCCACGTTCCTGCACTGGCTAACGGCTGCGCGAAACTTTTCCGGGGTATCGAGCAAAGAAACAAACTCCGCGCCAGTTACGGAAAGGATGGTATGTGCCGAGAGCAGCGATCGCAGCAAAGCCGAGTTGCGGTCCATCCCTTCGCGCGAAGCCCGCGTTTTATTCATCACCTCAATGGTGAGCTTGAAGATGCCCTCGGCAATTCGCTCGGACAGCAATGTCACCGCGCCACTCAATTCCTGCAGTGTGTGTTTAACGGCTCCAGCCGCCCCTCCATTCGCGCCAGCCCGTGGTTCTATTTCAGAACTCGCGGGGAAAGTGAACGGCACACAGTGCCAATCGCCAGGCAGCGGCACAGTAAACTTCACCGAGCGTTCGATTCCTTCCTCGCGGTCTTCCTCCACTTGTGCTAGCTGCAAAAAGCGCAGCTCAACTTCGAGCTTTGCATCATCTTTCATCATTTCGAGCAGGCACTCCGAATGCATGACTGAACGCTCGGTGCCGCTCTGAACCTCTTCGAACGCCGGCGGATACAAAATGCCGAACGTCCAACGCTGCTGGTTTTTCATCGCCGAACGCCGATAGGGATAGAGCATGTACCCTTCATACAGCACCGCATCGGCAACTTTCTTAGCTAGCTCCCGATTCATCCGTTCACTCCGGCGGTGAGGCCCAGCATGCGTTCGAAGGCCTGCTCCCAGCTTGAAATTCCATGTCTGGCGCGGTATTCATTCAGCCGCTCGAATACTTCACGGCGCACGCAAATCCATCCGCTTCCCGGATAATGCAGGTCCATCATTTCTTTCCATACCCGCACCGGTAGACGATAGGTAACGCTACGGTCCCAGGGGATCTGCCCAATTTGCAGGCCCATCGGCCCGGGATAAAAAACAGTTCCGCTAAACATCAAGCTCACCGGAAGCTCGCCGTCTTCCAGACCGTAAACGTATTTGGTGACGGCAACATTGAAATCAAACGTGCACGGAACGGGAACGTCGATAACGGTCGATCCAGCGAACCCAGAAACATTCACATTTTCATTTGTCCAAAGTAGCGGGTGCAGGGTTTTACTCCAGCGCTCCGGCTCGCCAAACAACTCCTTCAGGCGCTCCTGCTCGGCAGGATGGTACCGGCGTCGAACGGGTTCGATCTGCACTTGCACTCGCAATGCCACCGAGTGCACCGCTCCAGGTTCTGAGTTCGTGATCCGAACTTTAAATGTGAGTTGCGGAACCGCCGCATTGGGCGGAGCCAACGCATCTTCGATGTTGAAATTCAGATCAGGCATTGCTGGTCCCCGAGAAAGCATCGAGCTGGTCAAAGAAACGATCTATTTCCAGAAGGCGTCGAGCCTCGCGAAATATTTCGCAGGCATTCTGCCCCGCTGCGTATGCGGCTTCTCCCGGAAAGGTAGTTCCACCCTTTGCGAGCGCTACGCTCGGACCGCACGCCGGGCAAGCGTTTGGTTGCGCATGAAATCGTCGATTCGCAGGATCGTGGTACTCAGCCTCGCAATCCGCACACATGCGGAAGCCAGACATAGTGGTCGTAGGCCGGTCGTATGGGATGTCCTGAATGATGGTGTAGCGCGGGCCGCAATTGGTGCAGTTGGTAAACGGATATGCGAAGCGCCGATTTTGGGGACCATCGATATCACTCAGGCAGCCGCCGCAGGTTGCAACGTCGGGCGATATCAGAGCAAATTCACCCTCAATCGGCAGGCTGTCTTTAATTAGGAAAATGTCGTCGCCCTGCGGATCTAATTCAGCGGTGGTGATCTCCTCAATACGAGCTAGCGGCGGCGGATGATGCAGCGACCGAGTGAACTCATCCAACGCCGGCTCCGGGGCTTCGGCCTCGATGGTCACACCGGATGACGAGTTCAGAACAAAACCTCGTATCCCGATATTTTTGGCGAGATTGTAGACGAATGGGCGGAATCCAACGCCTTGCACGATGCCGCGCAAACAAATTCGACGACGTAAACTTCCCGGCTGTATGAGAGTTGCCATTGGAAAGGGCATACGCCCTTGTCCCGCAAAACAAAAGATGCTCGCACCAATGTCAGCCGTTGTCCAGCGGAGGAAATTGCGCCTGGAGGATTTGCCGAGTCAACGGCTTCTCGATGTTCGCTAGAAATCGACCAAGAACATCAATCACAAAATTTGGAATCAACCGGTGCGCCAAGCGGATCATATTTAGGAGCAATTTGGTCTGCCCGCGATTGAGCTGAATATTGTCATCAGGCAAAAATTTTCTTGACTGACTGTCTCGACAATCCGATCTGGTTTGCACTGACGTCTTACCACGACTCGTTGGCGCTTTCGCACGGGCCCGCGCGCCGATACCCTCCGGGGGTTTCACCATTCGCAGCTTTACGTGAGCCCACGGCCGACGCTTTTTCAAACCTTCGAGCGCTGGTCAGTCCCAAAGAGCGTGTGGCACTTTTCACAGCCATCCCTCTCGATGTCCCCACATCCTGGCACGTCGAGCAGTCGCGGTGGATCGAACAGATGACCTGCGAAGCACTGCCTGCCGCGCAACCGTTTCAAGCGCTTCCGCTATCCACGGTTGATGTTCCAGAGATGTTGGCGCTGACCGCCGCCACGGCACCCGGGCCTTTTCTTCCGCGCACAATTGAGTTGGGAAGATACTTCGGCATCCGCTCAGACGATGGTCGTCTGGCCGCGATGGCAGGCGAGCGATTGCAATTGTCCGCCTTTACCGAGATCAGCGCGGTTTGTACTGACCCCAATTTCCGAGGACTTGGATACGCCAAAGGATTGGTAAGTATGCTTGCGTCGAAACTTTTCTCGGAAGGAAAAATGCCGTTTCTCCACGTCAACCCGGATAACGGCGCCAAGGTGGTTTACGAGAAAATTGGATTTCGGATGCGGACGCGCATCCGCCTGACGGTAATTTCTCCTTACCCCGAAAATCGGCAACCGGAATCACATCCTGCCAAAGTGATTTAGAATCACTAAAGTTGTTTCAGTCGGGGCGTAGCGCAGCCTGGTAGCGCACCTGCCTTGGGCGCAGGGGGTCGGAGGTTCAAATCCTCTCGCCCCGACCAATTCGCACTTTTCGCCGGCCCGAAAATTTTCGTATTATTCGAGAGCGACCGTCAGGTCGCGGACCACCATCAGACCGCTTGCACGTACACTGATTCGGGTTAAAGGAGATTCTCATGTTTCCTACCAGGCTAGTCACGTTGTTGTTATTCGCGGTGGCAGTTCTGCCAGGAACGTTGGCTCAAGCGCAGTATCCTCCGGACTCTGGCCAGTACCTCATTCTTAGCGCTCAGTACGGAACCAACCAAAACCACGTCGATGTCACCAATCGGCTGAAACAACTGGCGCGATCGGATCGTAGTTTTGTTATGGGCAACAATACTTTCGGTGTCGATCCCGATTACGGACGAGTGAAGGTTCTGCGCATTTATGCCCGTGGTCCGGACGGACGCGAACGCATGTTTGAGTTCCGCGAAGGCAGCGTGATCGACGGATCGCAGTTCCGCGGCTGGGGTCGAGGCGATTGGGGGAACGGTGGCTGGAGCGGGCGATGGGAACTAGCCGACGACGACAGGGACCATGACCGCGATCGCAATCGCGACGAGGGTCAATTCGTTATTTTGAGCGCGCAGTATGGAACCGGTGAGCGGCACGTCGACGTCACCAACCGTCTAAAAGAGCTGGCCCGCTCCGATCGTACGTTTGTGATGAACAACAACACCTTCGGCGTCGACCCTGACTACGGACGAGTAAAGGTGCTGCGCATCTATGCTCGTGGACCGGAAGGGGGCGAACGCATGTTTGAGTTTCGCGAAGGCAGCCTGGTGGATGGTTCTCAATTCCGCGGCTGGGGTCACGGCGATTGGGGAGGCCAAGGCTGGAGTGGCCGATGGGAAGGCGGCGGAGGGGATCATGACCGCCGCGACTACGACCATCACGATGAGGGTCAATATTTGATCTTGGGCGCTAAGTACGGCACCGAGCGGCACCACATCGATGTGACCGATCGATTGAAAGATCTCGCGCGGTCAGATCGCACCTTTGTGATGAACAATAATACTTTTGGCACCGATCCTGACTACGGACGACGAAAAGTGCTGCGCATCTACACTCGCGGCCCGGATGGGCGCGAACGCACGTTTGAGTTCCGCGAAAACAGCCTGGTTGACGGATCACAGTTTCGCGGCTGGGGTCGCGGGGAATGGGGAAATGAAAGGCGAGGGGATCGCTGGTAGCTTAGAAGGAAAAAGGGCCGATCAATCGGCCCTTTTCCTTTTGTAACTGGCAGCATCCCATAGGGTTATCAGAAAATTCAAATGCGTGCTCGGCCTGACAAAGCATTCCGCGATAACTGCATCCAAACAGGTCGAGAATAACGTATTTGTGCACCGGACCAGTTGACGGTCCGACGGTCCGACCGGCCGTAGCAGGAAAAAGCAAGACCCGTAAGGCAAAACCAAAATTATCTGCAAGGCGTATATCAAGTGGCTCTAATTCTGGCCGTCGACGACGAAAGTTCCGGACTCTACTTCCGCAAGCTCATTCTCGAGCATGCCGGGCACACCGTGCTCAGTTCCATGGGAGTAGAAGAGGCGCTCACCCTTTTCCGGGCGAATCCCATCGATATCGTGGTAACCGATCACCTGCTAGGCCGCCAAACCGGTAACGACATGGCGGAAGAAATGAAGCGCACCAAACCCAATGTGCCCATCATCCTGCTATCTGGAACTAGCAGCATACCCGAGCCGCTGGTGCACGCGGACTCATTTCTCAGCAAAACCGAAGGTCCAGAGCAATTGCTGGAAATGGTGGAGCAGTTGTTGTTCCGTAATGCGGCGTCAGGTGATGAGTTACAAGAGCGCGGCGGCCGGACTCAACTTCAAGGCCTGTTGGCGTCAATCGTTGAAGACAGCGATGACGCCATCCTCAGCAAGAATCTCGACGGCACGATCTTGACCTGGAACAAATCTGCCGAGCGGATGTACGGTTACCGGGCGGAAGAGGTCATCGGCAAGAATGTATCGATGTTATTGGCGCCGGACCGCCCGCAAGAAGCGCGCGAAATACTTCAACGGTTGAGCTTGGGAGAGAAGATCGAGCGCTACGAAACTCGGCGTCGCGCGAAAGATGGCCGCATTCTGTATGTATCGCTCACCATTTCACCGGTCAGGGACACGCACGGCAAGGTGGTTGGCGCATCGACCATAGCCCGTGACATCACCCAAACCAAAATGGCCGAAGAAGCGCTGCGTAATTCGGAAAGATTGGCGGTAGCTGGAAGGATGGCGGCAACCATTGCGCATGAAATTAACAACCCATTGGAAACGGTCACGAACGTTTTGTATTTGCTGTCGCGCAACCCCGGATTAGACGACGGGGCGCGGCAGTACTTGAAAATCGCCGACGAGGAACTGCGCCGCATCGCTCAAATCACAAGGAGCACGCTAGGGCTTTATCGCGAGCGCGACACCACGCCGGGCGCAGTCAACTTGTCAGAGATGATCGACAATTTGCTCATGTTTTACCAACGTCAAGTGCAATCGTTGGGCGTAAAGGTTGAGAAGCGCTTTGATTCTGCGGGACGCGTCGTTGGAGTTTCAGGCGAGTTGCGGCAGGTGATTGCCAATCTGGTGGCTAATGCGATCGACGCTTTGGGTGTCGCCGGAACCAAACTCAAATTACACGTTTATGAATCGGCCGATTGGCGAAATCTGGGCAAGCGCGGTATCCGCCTGGTAGTCGCAGACGATGGGCCGGGAATCAATACCGAAACTCAGGCCAATTTGTTCCGTCCCTTTTACACAACCAAGGGTCAAAAGGGCACCGGGCTTGGACTTTGGGTTAGTCAGGGTATTGTCACCAAGCATGGCGGTTCTATTCGGCTGCGCAGTCGAACCGGCACCCGGCATGGTACGTGCTTTGCAGTTTTCCTTCCCGTCGGAGCCTAGAGTCAGCCGGCCTCGCTTTAACGCCGATTCGCCGCGGGTACAATCATTTGCATCTATAACCGGGCAAAGTGAATCCATACTGGTTGCCGCCGGGCACCTGCCCGGCTTTGAACATCCGAGCCCGATGAAAATAGCATGCACGCGAACAAAATCCGCTGGGTTAATCGCCTTGAGTTGCGGATTGTTGATCTTGGGCGGGATCAACGTCGCTTTCGGTCAAGGTCAAAATGGATCGAGCGCGGCCCCAGGGTCTGCGGGACCATCGGCTTCCGTTCCAGAAGCTAACGCTTCGGAAACATCTGACAACCAATCAGCTTCGCCGGCGGCTTCCTACAGTTCAACCCAGAATTCCTTCCTCAGCAGCGTGCCGGAGGGCAAAGCCACGGGCACTGTTCTGCCATTGTCATTCAAGGAAGCCATCGACCGCGCGCTGCGTAGCAACCTGGGACTTTTGCTTTCAAGTGACAGTTCGCTGGCAGCACGCGGCAAGAAGTGGGAGGAGTTAAGCCATCTTCTGCCTAACATCAGCGCCTCTGCGAACCAGAGTGCGCAGCAAATCGACCTCGCGGCTCTCGGATTCAGGTTCAATTTTCCTGGTGTCACGCCGGTTATAGGGCCAATCGGGACCTTCGATGCCCGGGTTTATTTGAGCGCTTCGGTGTTCGATTGGCATAACATTCAGCGGGAGCGCGGCGCCAGGGCCAACGAAATTGCGGCACGATACAAATACACCGATGCCCGCGAAATGGTGGTTTTGGCCGCAGGCAACGAGTATCTAGTAACACTCTCTGCCGCCGCCCGTGTTGACGCCGCGCAGGCAGAACTGGAGACCGCACAGGCCCTGTTCAATAAGGCTCACGATCAGCAGTCTGCCGGTGTTTCTCCTGCGATAGACACCTTGCGCGCCCAAGTGGAATTTCAAACCCGCCAGCAACAACTGATTGTTGCGCGCAATAATTACGCGAAACAGAAGCTTGCTCTCGCCCGCACCATAGGATTGCCGCCGGGACAAGAATTTAATCTGACCGATCAAGCGCCTTACAAGCCTCTGACTCCCATGAGCGTGGAACAGGCGCTGCAACGAGCCTATCTGGGCCGCGCCGATTATCAGGCGGCGGCGCAAGAGGTACGCGCAGCCGAGCAGTTCCGACGCGCCGCCACCGCCGAGCATCTTCCTACACTCGATATCTCCGGGAACTACGGCGCGGCCGGCGTGAATGTGGGAGACTCGCACGGCGTATTCCTCGCCGGCGCAACTCTTGCGATCCCCATATTTGCAGGCGGCCGGGCGCACGCCGACGCACTACAGGCGGAAGCCACCTTAAAGCAAAGCCGCCAGCAACTGGAAAGTTTAAGAGCTCAAATTGATTACGATGTTCGCAGCGCGCTGCTGGATTTATCAGCAGCCAACGATCAGGTACAAGTTGCACGGTCGGCGCTCGATCTCGCTAATCAGACTCTGGTTCAGGCGCGCGATCGTTTCACTGCCGGGGTCGCGGATAATCTTGAAGTAATTGAAGCCCAGGATTCGGTGGCTTCAGCTAACGAGAATTACATAGGCAGCCTTTATGCCCATAACGTTGCAAAGGTGCTACTAGCACGGGCTATAGGCTTTGCCGAGCAAGGCGTGAAACAATATCTGGAAGGTAAAGACAAGTGAGCTATGGCACAGCAAACTGAAGCTCAAGAGCGACCGCAAATAGTGACGCCAGCAGCGCCGGGTCCGCAAAGCGCGGCATCACCCACCCCCATGCCTCCGGCGCAGACTTCCCAAGGCAGACCTCCGCTTTCTGACCGCGACATGAAGTGGCGTGAGTTCCGCTCGCGCAATCCCCGCTTTCGCATGTTCCTGATTATCGGAATTGTCGTCCTGCTGGTCGCCGGGTTCTTCTTGTGGCGTTATTTCAACAGCTACGAATCTACTGATGACGCACAAATTGATGGGCATCTCAATCCCGTCAGCGCGCGAGTTTCGGGACATGTACAAAAGCTTCTGGTAAATGATAACCAGTATGTCCAGGCGGGCCAGCCGCTGGTGCAAATCGATCCCTCGGATTACCAGGTTTTGGTAGCTCGCGCCCAGGCCGACTATGACAATGCCGTAGCCGCCGCCAGAAGCGCAGGCGTGGACATTCCGATCACCACCGCCAGTGCCGGGGGCCAGCTTTCATCGGCAGAGGCTGAAGTCGAAACTGCGCAAGCCAACTTGCTCGCCGCCCGGCAACAGATTGACGTGGCAAATGCCCAACTGATGCAAGCGGACGCCAACAACGTTAAAGCTCAGAATGATCTGGCGCGCTACAAGCAATTAGTCTCAAAGCAGGAGATCTCGCAGCAACAATATGACCAGGCATATGCGGCAGCCCAAGCCGGTTCTGCAGGAGTTGACGCAGCCCGAGCAGGCGTTGCAGCCGCGCAACAGCAGGTGAAGGCGGCCCAGAGCCGGGTGCTGCAGGCGCAAGCCAATCTTCGGTCGGCGCAAACCGCTCCCCAGCAGGTCGCTGTCACCCGCTCCCGCGCGCAATCTGCCGAAGCGCTGGTCGAACAAAAGAAAGCAGAACTCGATGCCGCAAAATTGAACTTGCAATACACCTCCATCACGGCTCCCGTAAACGGAGTGGTGACCAACCGCACGGTGGAAGCGGGGCAAAACGTTCAGCCTGGACAGGAGTTAATGCGCATCATTAATCTCGACGACATCTGGGTCACGGCCAACTTCAAAGAGACTCAATTGCGTCATATGAAAGTGAACCAACCGGTGACCATTCGCGTCGACACGACGGGCAAGGACTACAAAGGTCACCTACAAAGTTTTGCCGGAGCCAGCGGCGCAATCACGAGTCTATTGCCTCCGGAGAACGCGACCGGAAACTTCGTGAAAGTCGTACAGCGCATCCCGGTGAAGATCACGTTCGATCAGGGCGAGACCAAAAACCACGATCTCCGTCCGGGAATGTCGGTTGAACCGAAGGTCTGGTTGCGATAGAGTGGCTCGCGAGATCACGCGATAACCGTGATTTCAAGGCGGTCAAAATGTATCGGGTCATCACCATCGAACGCGAGTATGGCTGCGGCGCCGCAGAGATTGCCCGCAAGCTGGCTTCAAAACTTGGGTGGAAACTCTGGGACCGGGAATTGACCGCGGAAATTGCCCGCGTCGCCAACGTTGACCCCTCTTCGGTTTCAATGTGCGAAGAGCGGGTCGACAGTACATTTCAGAGATTGGTAAAAGTCTTCTGGCGGGGTAGTTACGAGCGCAGCGCCAACCTCTCGCACCAGCCGTTCGGCCCCGACCGCATGGTTGAAGTCGGCGAAGAAGTGATGTGTAACATTGCCGAGCAGGGCAATTGCGTGATCGTGGGCCGCGGAGCACCGTACTTCTTGCGCGAACGCGAGGATACCTTTCACGTGTTTCTGTACGCGCCCCGCGCGGAAAAACTGCGCCGAATTCAGAGCCTGGGCAGGAATCTAAAAGACGCTGAAGACTTGGTCGATACCGTAGACCGCGAGCGCATTCTATTCGTGAAACATTATTTCGGAGCCGACTGGCCCACCCGCTCTCTGTATGACGTCATGATTAACACCGCGGCCGGCGACGAAAACGTTCTGTCCACCATCCTGCACACCATGCGCGCCACCGAGCGCGAATACGCGAGCTAGGTCGCGCTTCTTGCCCAATTGCCTCCGTACTCCGTGAGAAGATAGAGATTGTCGTATTGTCCACTGCAGACCGCAGTCAAAGGCCAACGACCCACGACGAACGACCAACGACTTAAATGATCCAACTCAACGCTGCCGGAAAACGCTACGGGCACAAACTGCTGTTCGATGGCGCTGATCTCCTGATCACGCCGCGCGACCGGGTAGGCCTGGTGGGCGCAAATGGCACCGGAAAATCGACGTTTCTGAAAATTCTTGCCGGCCTGGAAACGCTCGACTACGGCAGTGTTTCAGTGGCGAAAGGAATCAGCGCCGGCTACCTCCCTCAGGATGGGCTCACACTCACCGGGCGCACAGTCTTCGCAGAATGCATGTCGGTATTTTCCCGCCTGCGCGACATGGAGAAAGAGTTCGAACACCTGACTTCGCGCATGGCCGAGATCGACCACACCTCAGCCGAGTACGAACAGGTCGCGGAACGCTATCACCAGATTGAGCATGAGTTTCGCGTGCACGACGGATATGCGATTGATGCACAGGTGGGTGCGGTGCTCGCCGGGTTAGGTTTCGGGCCGGAAGACTGGAACCGGCAGACCGATGAATTTTCCGGCGGCTGGCAGATGCGAATTTCGCTGGCCAAATTGCTGCTGCAGAAACCTAACCTGCTTCTGCTGGACGAACCTACGAACCATCTTGATCTTGAGTCGCGCAACTGGCTGGAGCAATATCTCGCCGATTATCCGTTCGCGTTGGTTTTGATTTCCCACGACCGCTATTTTCTCGACGTGACCGTGAACCGCATCGTCGAGATCTGGAATAAGAAAATCTGGACCTACAGCGGCAACTACGAAAAATATCTCTCGCAGAAAACTCAACGCCAGGAACAATTAGAGGCCGCGTACAAAAATCAGAAAGACCGCATCGAGCAATTGGAAGTCTTCATCAATCGCTTCCGCTACCAGGCCACCAAGGCTAAGCAGGTGCAGAGCCGTATCAAAGAGCTGGAGAAGATAGAGCGCATCGAATTGCCGGAGGAAGAAAAGACCATTCATTTTTCTTTTCCTCAGCCCAAGCCCAGCGGCCGGATTGTCGCGGAATTCAAGGGAGTTGCAAAAGCCTACGGCGAGAAACAGGTCTTTAAAGATGTCGATTTCATGATCGAGCGCGGCGACCGCATTGCGCTGGTCGGAGTGAATGGCGCCGGCAAATCGACATTAATCAAATTGCTTTCCGGCGTCGAGCCGCTGAGTCAGGGAGAATACAATCTGGGCCACAACGTCCACTTGGATTATTTTGCCCAGGACCAGTACAAAGAACTCGATCATGAGCGCCGCGTCCTTGATGATTTAGGCAAAGTCGCTCCGTCGTCTCGCGAAACTGATTTGCGAAATCTACTCGGCTGTTTTCTGTTTTCCGGAGATGACGTCTTCAAACGCATTGGCGTGCTCTCTGGCGGCGAGCGCAACCGGTATGCCCTGCTCAAAATGCTTTTACAGCCTGCGAATTTTCTATTGCTCGACGAACCCACCAACCATCTCGACATCCGCGCCAAAGATATTTTGCTGAACGCGCTGAGCGCCTATACCGGGACCGTCGTCTTCGTCTCGCACGATCGCTACTTCATCGACAAGCTGGCGACGCGAGTCTTCGAAATTGGCGGCGGGAAGGTGGAGATCTATCCCGGAAACTACGAAGACTTCCTGTGGCGAAAGCAAGGCGGTGCGGAGAAATTGCAGGAGTCAGTTTCAATTGCGGCGCGGAAACCATCTCCAGCGAATGGAAACGGAAATCCACCTCCAGCCGCTCCGAATAAAGCTAAGCGCATCAATCCCATCAAGCGCAAGCAAATGGAAGAGCGGGCGCAGAAATTAGAAGAACAGATCGCGACCCTGGAATCAGTCATTGCCGATCGCGAGAGCTCTCTGCAAAACTTCGTCAGCGCCGAAGAGACCGCCCGCCTCACCCAGGAACTCGATCAATCTCGAAGCGAGTTGCGGGAGCGTACCGCAGAGTGGGAGCAGATCGGGCAGGAACTTGAGGTCTGATCGCAAAAACTGGAAACCGAATACTACTCTTAGCGAACTTTGCGACTCCTCGGCGAACTTTGCGGTTTAAGATTTTTGCAGTCGGCTTAAAAGCCTTTAACCGCAAAGTTCGCAAAGGTTTCGCAAAGTACGCAAAGAAAAATCTTCAGTCTCGTTGAATCTGCTTATTTGCGTTCTTTGCGGCACTTCTTTGCGAGCTTTGCGGTTAAAGGTTTTTCCTCAAAGTCTTTCCCGAATAAGAACGGCGATGGAATATTCATGGTGAGCTTGAACAGATCGCCTTTATGATTTCCACCATGCACGACCCGACACGAGAGGTCATCGGTGCAGCAATCAAGATACACCGCAAACTCGGCCCGGGACTTCTAGAATCTGCTTACGAAACCTGCCTCGCGCATGAACTTCAAATCCTAGGAATGAGAGTCGAGCGGCAGAAACCGGTGCCACTGTTCTATGACGGCGTGAAGCTGGATTGTGGCTTCCGAGCCGACATGGTCGTAAATGGCATTCTTGTCATCGAACTAAAATGCAAGGAGGTTGTGCATCCGGTCGATAAAGCGCAACTTCTTTCCCACATGCGACTCCTTGATCTCCCGCTTGGTCTGCTGGTCAATTTCCATGTCGTCCTACTGAAAGATGGAATCAAAAGATTTGTGAATAACTATGTAGAACCGCTGAAGCAGCTCGCGTCCAAAAGCTTTTAAGCGCAAAGATCGCAAAGTCGCACAAAGCGAATGCCATTCTTAGCGAACTTTGCGAGTCCTCAGCGAACTTTGCGGTTTAAGATTTTTGCAGTTTCTGTTCTGAAAACCTCAATTACAGCCCCCACCCCAGCCGTACCACACCTCCCGTAACCTGCCCTACTTCGGTAATCGTGTGCCATAGTCACTGTTACCGAATCCCGCCGCGACGCGCGGACAATAAATTAAGGAAGGTTCTAATGCTGCAATCCACAGACCACGCTCCCAAGCCGCAATTCACCCCCTCAACTCTCAACCCGATTGCGCCAGTGAAAACCGTCACGTCGCCGATCGAGCAGGCGACCATTGGCCGCTCGCTGGTGATCAAGGGCGAGATCAGCGGCAGCGAGTCGCTTTACGTGGATGGCCGCATCGAAGGCACGATCTCGTTCAAAGAGCACCGCGTAACCGTGGGACGCAATGGCGTGGTCGCAGCCAATATTGTGGCGCGCGAAGTCGTGGTCATGGGCAAAGTCACCGGCAACATCGAGTGCAGCGACCGCGTGGATATCCGCAGCGAGGGCTCGCTCACCGGCGACATTATCAGCCGTCGCATCAGCGTGGAAGATGGAGCCATGCTCCGGGGCAGCGTGCAACTCGCGCCTGCTGACAAACAAGAAAAATCGTCGCGCGCTGACTCGAAGGCCATGGCAGCAGCGGCCGGCAAGTAATTTTCGGTAACCAAAGTTTGTTGAAGGGCCACAAGCTCGAACCTGGGTTGTGGCCCTATTTCTTTGCAGATAAGCATTACCGCGCTGAATCCCGCGCTGAATCAGTCACCGGTAAGTCTTACCCCGTATAATCAAAGGTTGGACTCTTCCTTCCAGGTGATCTCTTGAGCGCACATATGCCACCTCGTCCCGGACAGCCGCCGCCGGGCCCGCAACCCCTACCCGGAGTTGATGCCATTGTTGCCGTTGGTTCCGGCAAAGGCGGCGTCGGCAAAACCACGTTGGCGGTGAACCTCGCTCTGGCTTTGGCGAAGCTTGGGCACAAGACCGGGCTGCTCGACGCTGATGTCTACGGGCCCAATGTGCCGCTCATGCTCGGCACCAACGCACAACCCAAAGTAATGGGCGAAAACCGCATTGTTCCTCTCGACGTGCACGGATTGAAGGTCATTTCCGTCGGCCTGCTGAATCCCGGAGACAAGCCGTTAATCTGGCGCGGGCCCATGCTGCACTCGATCATCCGGCAGTTTCTAGGATCGGTGGAGTGGGGTGAGCTCGACTATTTGATCGTCGATCTGCCTCCAGGAACCGGCGACGTGGCGCTGTCGTTAATTCAAACTGTTCCACTTACCGCAGCCATCGTCGTTTCTACGCCTTCGGATGTCTCGTTACAGGACGCTCGCAAAGCCATCGAGATGTTTCGTCAGATGAAAGTGGACATAGCGGGCATGGTCGAGAATATGAGCTACTTCGTTTGCCCGCATTGCCATAACGAGATCGACATTTTCTCTCGCGGCGGAGCCGAAAAAACGGCTCGCCAGTTCGACGTGGATTTTCTCGGCAGCATTCAACTTGATCCGCAGATCCGCAGATCCGGAGACGAAGGGCGGCCAGCAGTACTCGAAGGTGAATCGTCTCCTCATGCCAAGGCGCTTTTCGACTTTGCTCGTCGAGTCGAAGAACGAATCGCGCAGATCAAGGCAGCCGCGCCCGAAGGGGTCATTCAAATCCAATAGGCCATATTGCTCATCTAATGAATCAGGCCGTAGGAAAAGGCTACAATGCTGGCTCCGCAGCAGGACCAGCAGTTGCTACCAAAGTGTTGTAAGCCGCTGTTTCCGAAGTGGTTACTGGCGTTTTGCAATATGTTGGAACAAGCAGGAGCACAGGTAGAATAAGAATATGTCGGCTGGTCAAAATATCGGGGATCGGGAGCGCGAGATCCTTACCGCGATCGTCGAAACGTTTATTTCGACGGGCGAGCCGGTGGGGTCGCGCATGCTCTCGCGCGGCAGCCGCGAGGGACTTAGTCCCGCCACCATCCGCAACGTGATGGCCGATCTGGTCGACGCCGGATATCTGGAGCAGCCGCACACTTCGGCCGGCCGCGTCCCCAGTCCTTCAGCCTACCGCTATTACGTTGAGCAATTGAGCGGCAAGACGCAAATATCGAAGACCGATGCCGGTATTATTCAGGACTCGCTGCAAGGTGTGACCGACGTTCAGGAATTCATGGAGCGCACCTCGCATGTGCTTTCGCTGATCTCCCGAAATGTGGGAGTGGCCGTAGCTGCGAGCGGCCCTAAAAACGCGCTGGAGCATGTCTACTTCTCGCGGCTTGGCGATCAAAAAGTGCTGGCGGTGGTGGTGACGAAATCGGGCTTGGTGCGCGATCGCCTCATGCGGCTGGATTTACCGCAGGCCGACCTTGACGCCGCCGCACGCTACATCAACGACAACTTCCGGGGATGGACGCTCGAAAAAGTTCGCCACGAGATTGCACGCCGGCTGGAAAAAGAGCGCAGCGAATATGACCGGATGATGGCGTCAGTGGAGCAGCTTTACAAGCAAGGCGTGCTCTCCGGAGACGATTCGGCGCAGGTCGTCTACATCGAAGGCACTGCCAACCTGGTTGCGGGCGAACAGGATCGCAAACGCTTGCAGGAACTATTGCAGGCGCTCGACGAGAAACAGAAGCTGGTCGAGTTGCTGGGAGCCTATCTCGATGCCAAGCAAGAGGCAGTGCGAGTCGTGATTGGCCTCGACGAAGCCACGCCATCGATGCGCAATCTGGTTTTAATCGGCACTCCGGCGCGGGTCGGAGGCGAAGTGATGGGATCATTAGCGGTGCTGGGTCCCACGCGCATGGATTATCAAAATACAATCACCGCGGTTTCATACATTGCGCGGTTGTTCGACAAAATTCTTAACGAATCTGAGTGAAAGTTATGGCAAGAAACGGAAAAACCGAAGTTGGAAGACCAACATCTCGATATTGATCACGAACTGCCGCCAAGCGAAGATGCAGACGCGCAGGCTGCTGAATTAGAGAAGCTGCGCGCCGAACGGGACTCGCTGGTGGACCGCCTCGCCCGGGTGCAGGCCGAGTTCGACAACGCCCGCAAGCGCGCCGCAAAAGAGCAGCAGGATTTTCGCGACTACGCGCTGCTGGACACGATCAAAACCATCATCCCGGTGCTCGATAGCTTCGATCGAGCATTACGGACTTCTCCGGAGAAAGTCAGAGTTCCACTCGGGAGTGGAACTGATCCACAAGCAACTGGTGGACGCGCTGACAAAGCTGGGTGTGAAACCGATTTCCGCGGAAGGCGAGCAGTTTGATCCCCGGTATCATGAGGCGATCGAAATGGTTGACACCGGTGACGCCGAGGACCAACAGGTGATCGAAGAACTGCAGCGCGGATACAAATTGAAAGACCGGCTGCTGCGCCCGGCCATGGTAAAAGTGGCGCGCAATTCCAGACAGTAAGCCAAGATAACAAGCGAAAGGCGCTGAAGAGAGAACCTTGCCGAGCGTAAAACGAGATTACTACGAAATTCTGGGTGTGCAGCGTGGGGCGACTGACCAGGAGATTAAGAGCGCCTATCGCAAGCTCGCGCTGCAATTCCATCCCGACCGCAATCCCAACAATCCTGACGCGGAAGAAAAATTCAAGGAGTGCAGCGAGGCCTATGCTGTGCTCGCGGATTCCGAGAAGCGCGAAATGTACAACCGCTTCGGCCATGCCGGCGTCGGCGCGGGCGCTCCTGGCGGCGGATTCGACGCATCGGTCTTCCAGGATTTCGGTGATATCTTCGGCGAATTTTTCGGATTCGGCGACCTCTTCGGCGGAAATCGCTCCGGCGGACGCACCCGCGCTCAACGTGGCGCCGATCTGCGGGAAGACATTACCATCGAATTCGAAGAAGCAGCCTTCGGCGTAGAAAAGCAAATTATCTACCGAAAGCATGAGCTTTGCGAAAAGTGTAACGGCTCGGGGAGCGCGCAAGGCAAAGCTCCCGCCAGTTGCCGCAGCTGCGGCGGGCGCGGACAGGTCAGATACCAGCAGGGATTCTTCAGCATTGCACGCACATGCCCCACGTGCCACGGTGCGGGTAGCGTAATCAGCGATCCGTGCCCGAATTGCCGCGGTGAAGGCCGTGTGGTCCAACAGAAAACGATCGACGCCAAGATTCCCGCCGGCGTCGAGGATGGAACGCGTATCCGCTTCACCGGAGTCGGAGAAGCCGGCGTTCACGGCGGCCCGCCCGGAGATTTATACCTTGTGCTCAACGTCAAAGAACATGCCTTCTTTGAGCGTCACGGGAACGATATCTACTGCGTAGTTCCGATTTCTTTTACCCAGGCCGCTGTTGGCACGGAAATTGAAGTGCCAACTCTCGAAGGCGAGCAGATGTTGAAAATTCCCGAAGGCACGCAATCGGGAACCGTCCTCAAGCTGCGCGGAAAAGGCATCCCCATCCTGAACGGGCACGGCAAAGGCAATCTGTTCGTCGAGGTCCGAGTGCAGACGCCGACCAAATTGACCAAGCGCCAGCGCGAACTCTTGCAGGAACTTCAGGGCATCGCGCAAGTGGAGAACAAACCGCAGCGCACCTCCATCCTCGGCAAGATGAAAGACATGTTCACGCAGGCGTAACCTGCCGCACTGTCCGTTTACAATCTGAAATTCAAATGGGGCGTCGACTGCGCCCAAAAAGACCCCATGGAAATTCAAGAGAACATCGCGCTGGCACCGTTGACAACTCTACGTGTCGGCGGCAATGCGCGATATTTTGTGTGCGCTGGTTCTGTCGAAGACGTAGAAGCAGCCGTCTCTTTCGCGGACGGGAAGAATCTTCCGTTGTTTGTTCTCGGCGGAGGCAGCAATGTTCTGATCTCCGATAGTGGCTGGCCCGGCCTGGTCATCCAGATCGGCATTTCAGGGATCGATCACACTCACGAGCGGAACACTATCCGGCTCATTGTCGGCGCCGGAGAAGATTGGGATCAGTTCGTCGCGTTTTGCGTCACCCGGCACTTAGCGGGCGTCGAATGCCTGAGTGGAATTCCAGGAAGCGTCGGCGGAACTCCGGTGCAGAACGTGGGAGCCTACGGCCAGGAAGTCTCGCAGACCATCGCATCGGTGCTGGTCTTCGATCTCATCGACAAACAAGTGCGGGAGATGGATGCGGCGGACTGCGAATTCGGTTACCGCAGCAGCATATTCAACACGCGAGAACGCGGACGTTATGTCATTCTTCGCGTCACTTATGAAGTTCAGGCCGGAGCCGCCCCAACCCTGCGCTACGCAGATTTACAGAACTACTTCGCCAACCGAAGTGAAACGCCCACGCTTGGCGAAGTGCGCGAGGCGGTCCTAAAAATACGCGCGAGCAAAGGCATGCTGATTACACCCGGCGATCCAGATTGCCGCAGCGCCGGATCGTTCTTCAAGAATCCTGTGCTGACGCAGCCGCAGTTTGATGAACTGGCAGCCAAGGCACGGGCGCGAAAACTAAGCGTGCCAAGCTATCCGGCTGCTTCGCAACAGAAAAAAATCTCTGCAGCATGGCTGGTAGAGAATTCCGGATTCACAAAAGGCTACGCAAAAGGCCGGGTCGGAATTTCCAGTAAGCACGCGCTGGCTCTGGTAAATCGCGGTGACGCCACCGCCGCGGAAATCACGGCCCTCAGAGACGAAATACAGCAGCGTGTGGAACAGCAGTGGGGGATCAAACTCGAGCCGGAACCGGTGCTTGTAGGGTTTTGAGCTGGTTGGGGAGTGGCGCAAACGATCGCGGTAAGTCTATTGGCAGCTCCGCATTTAACGCGCCCTCAACGAAGCACGAAGCTAGTACACAACCCGTTGCGAAGCGCGCAACCGCGAACGCTGCGGTACAACGGCGGTTGCGGCCACATCGCGCGACGGCGGTCGAGCTGGCTGAACCGAAGCTGAGCCAGTTTCCTTCCCCACGTCCGCTTAGCGAACAGGAGCAAATGCTGACGCGTTACGTCAGAGAATTTCACCAGGAAGCGGTGATAGTGGCGCAAGCAGAGGCGCAGGCGGCGGCTCAGAGAGAACTGGCGGAGCTGACTGCGGATAAATCTTCAGAGATTGATTCGGATCAACAGGAAAGGTGAGGCGATATGCGAAGAGCAATGGGAGTGTGGCTTATCACGATCAGCATGACGTTCTTGTGTGGGCTGACGTCCTTGCATGCTCAGGAGGAAAATAAACCTGCATCCGAGGATAACAAGACCAAGACAGAGCGCCCTGTTAATAAGGCGGTGCACGCCTATCGTGTGGATTTCTCGATTAGCGAATTGCAGGATGGGAAGAGGATTAACAGTCGACATTACTCTATGGTCCTGAACTCTGGACCCTGGAGTCAGATTAAGATCGGTACACGGGTTCCGGTGACCTCAGCGGCAACACCAGCCGGGAGTATGTTGCAATACCAATACATAGATTTGGGCACTTCAATCGATTGCGAAGTGGACGAGCAAGGCGAAGATCTCGCTCTCGACGTCCGCAGCGATTTCAGCAACATTTCTAATCCCGAAGAGCAGCACAGTGCCCAGCCGGTCATCCGGCAGATCAAGATCAACGGCCGCACCCTGACCGCTCCGGGCAAGCCAACAATCATTGGAGCGGTAGACGACCCCAGCTCCACTCGTCAGTTCCAACTTGAGGCCACGGTCACACGATTGAAATGAAACGGGGGCTCGGCCCCGGTATGCTGCTATTCCCCTCGAGGGATGAGGATCACGCCAATGCGCGAACCGCCAATTCATTGATCGGCAATTCTAGCCGCTTCTTTAAAGATCTCCACGAAACATGCTGCGGGTCAGTTTACCTGTCTGCGTGTTCTGGTTGGAGGGATGATACGACACCAGCAGCGTGCGGCCGTCGGGGGTGGTGTATTTCGCGCCATGCTGGAAGAGAAATTCAGCGCGGCGATCGAGTATGCCTCGCCGCTTCAGATAATTGAGATAAGCTTCAAACCCAATTCTGCCCAGCGCGACGATGACCTTTAAATTTTTCAATCCTTCCAGTTCGCGATCGAGAAATGTAGCGCAGTTCGCCAGTTCTTGCGGCAAAGGCTTATTGTCCGGAGGAGCACAACGCGCCGCCGCGGTGATGTACAAGTCCTTCAGCACCAGACCGTCGTCGCGCTTAGTGGCAGTGGTTTGATTAGCAAAGCCGGTTTCGTGCAGCACCGGATACATAAAATTTCCCGAAGAATCGCCGGTGAATGGCCGCCCGGTGCGGTTGGAGCCATGCGCTCCCGGCGCGAGTCCCATGATTAAGACGCGCGCATTGGGATCGCCAAAACCCGGCACCGGCTTGCCCCAATATTCCCAGTCTTTGTAGGCGCGCCGCTTCTCGCGTGCGATCGTTTCGCGGTACTCGACCAGGCGCGGACATTGCACGCAAGCGACAACTTCAGAATTGAGAACCGTGAGCCAGTCAGGCATCATGTGGGGTTCGCTTTCCTTCGTGTCACTTCGTGCCCTTGGTGGTTAATGCTTTGCGGATTCAAAGGAGGCAGATATGCGCGGTCCATTAACGACGTTCGAAGCGAAACCCGTCAACCACGAAGGACACAAAGTTTCACGAAAGAAACGCCCTGAACCTAATCTTTCTCCGGCATCGCGAAGTATCCGCTGCGGGCCTGCACTTTATAGCCATCTTTCGATTTGATTTGCACTTTGCGGAAACCGCCGTTCTTGACTGAATTTGTCAGGGATGTATCCGATGTTGTACTGGCTACGCAGTTCTGCGGATATCTGATCAAACGCCTGCTTTAACTTCTCGGTCTTATTCCCCACTTCGATCACGCGACCGCCGGTGTCAGCAGTCAGCTTTTTCATTTCGCTGTCGCCGCTGTAACCACCAAAGCCATAGAAACCGCGGTCCGCGCAGAGCAGCACATAAACAATGGTGTCAGCTTTCTGAGCTGCCTCGATCGCGTCTCTGAGTTTGTACTGGCTGCCCTGGTCTTCTCCGTCGGTAAGCAGAATCATCGCCTTGCGGTCCACCTGCTGCCCCATCTCATCGTGTGAGGCCAGATACACGGCATCGAAAAGCAGCGTGCCTTTAGGCTGTCCGATGGTCGGCACCGGCCCGCCGCCCTGACCGGGTAATCCGGACACAACCGCCTGCCCCCCGCTGTTAATTTTTACGCTGTTCAAGGCCTCCTTCAAACGCCGCGGGCTGCTGGTGAAGTCCTGCACCAGGCTGACTCCGATGTTGAAGTCCATCACAAACGCCATATCTTTTTCGCGCAAAATTTGAGTAAGGAATGCGCCGCCGACTTCCTGCTCCATGTTCAGGACGCGCTCCTGGCTGGCGCTGGAATCGATCAGAATTCCCAAGGTCAAAGGCAATTGCGATTCGGCCGAGAAATATTTAATGGTCTGGGGCTTGCCATCCTCGGCGACTTCGAACGCGTCTTTCGGCAGGTTGCCGATCATGCCACCCTTTTTGTCCTTCACGTTGAAGAAGAGCTGGACCACGTTCGTATTCGCTTTGAAGGTGGTGACCGGCTGGTCCTCAGCTTCTTTTTCGTCTTTCTGGGACTGGGCCTTGTCCGCGGCTTCGCGGTCCTGTTGGTCGGGCACCATCTGGACATCCTGGGCCGCAGCGAACAGCGTTAACGCAAGCAGCGCCAGTTGGATACCAAACATCCTTGAATGAAACACAAACCGCATAAATTGAGTTCCTGTGGTTTCTGGTAGTCTACTTCTCATCGATTAGATGCACCAAACCTGCAGGTCTAGCATCCCAATAGCCAGAACTTTATACGGAGGAATCCGTTGCTAAGACGATTGGTAATGTGGTTTCTGGTGGTTGGAACCCTCACCGTAGCGCCTTCATCACTTTTGGCCGTCCAGAATTCGGACAACGGCACTCAGACTCCGCCTCCGGCGCAGACCTCTGAGCAAAAAGCCGCGCCAGACCCGAACCAGCAAAAGCAAAGCATTCCGGATGCACCATCCACGGTGCAACCGCCGGCAGCTTTGCCGCAACCGCCGCCGACACCGCAATCTGAGCAGCAGCCCGCGCCCGCTCCCCAGCAGCCCGCCGCCAATGAACCGCCGCCTCGGGAATCAACCGATGAAGTTCCAACAGGTCCACGCCCGCCACTGAACGTCAAAACTGTTCCTCAAGGCGGAGCGACCGCTGCATCTTCAGATACTCAGGATGAATTATTCAAGATTGTAACCAACGTGAATCAAGTCATGATTCCCGTGACCGTGAAAGATGAATCGGGACACCTGATCGGCGGTCTTCTTTCTAAGGACTTTACCGTCCGAGAAAACGGTAAGAAGCAGACGCTGAATTTCTTCACCAGCGATCCCTTCGCGCTCTCGGCGGCAATCATTTTCGATCTTGGAATGAAGGACGTGGATGTACAGAAGGTGAACCACACCTTTCCCGCTCTCGAAGGAGTCTTCAGCCCGTTCGACGAAGTGTCGATCTACAGCTATAGCAATGTCGTGGGCCAGATCTCAAACTGGACCGGAGTCGGTGAGAAGCTCACCGAGAGGTTTGCCACTCTGGCAACCGCGAGCGGCCGAAACAACGGCCCGCCGGTTTCTGATGGACCATTCGGACCACAGGGCCCGACCATCAATAACATGCCGGTCGACCCCAACCCTGGTATCACGGCGGCAGGGTCGCAGCAGGAATCGCACGTGCTGAATGATGCCATTCTGAAGGCTGCGCTTGATCTTGCGAAGCGACCGCGCGAGCGCCGCAAGGTGATCTTCATCATCAGCGACGGACGCGAATACCACAGCAATGCCAGCTATCGCGACGTGCTGAAAGTCCTGTTGAGCAACAACATCATGGTTTACGCGATTGGTGTGGGCGGCAGCGCAATGCCGATTTACAGCAAAGTTGAGAAACTGCATCTTCCCCGCTTCGGCTACAGCGACATTCTGCCCAAATACGCGGGCGCAACCGGCGGCGAAGTATTCAACGAACTCACCCGGACCGGCCTCGAGGACGCCTACTCGCGCCTGATGGGTGATGCGCGCAATCAATACACCCTGGGCTATATTTCACACGAGCCGGTGGTAGGACAGCACAATGACGTCGAGGTGCTCATCAACCGGCCAAGTTGCAAGCGTTCTTCAATACGTCCCTGCGTGGATGTAACTGCCAAAGAAGGATACTACGCGATGCCTCCGGCGCGGGTGAGGAATTCCGAGTAACTTAGCTGCTCTCCGCGGGGGCAAAGATCACTAGCAACACCAATTCTTCTGCTATGTCGAAGAAGCGGTGTTCAAGCGCTTTTTCGACAAAAATCACATCGCCTTGGCTGACGGAACGCTCTTCCCTGCCGAGCCGCATTTTCGCTTTGCCGCTGACGACGTAATAAATTTCGTCTTCCTGATGAGGACTTTGTTTGTCGGTCGCGCCCGCGGAGAGCACGTAGATTCCAGCGCTCATCGCGGGCACGCGAAGAAATTCGTGGTAGCGCTTATCTCCCAAACGCTGCAGCAGTTCCGCAAATTTCACTACTTCGCTCACGCAAACGCACCCTGAAAAAATATTTCCGTATATTGCTTCGCGAGGCTTTCCTCCTCAAGACTCCCGTCCGGGCGATACCACTGATAAATCCAATTGATCATTCCCAGCAGCGCAAACGCCGCCGCGCGGGGCGTCACCGAACCGTTGGATCCGCGTGCGCGCTGCACTTCGCCAATTAGATTCTCCAGAAAATGCACGTAATCTTTTTTCCGCGAATTGATGCGTTTGCGCAGCGTCGGTGACAGCGGATGGTTTTCATGCAGCATGACCGTGATCTCGCGATCGCGTTCGCTCAACACCACCGCGATGTGACGGCGAATCACCGTCCGCAGCCGCTCCTCAGGGTCCGGAGTTAACTTCGCTGGGGCAATCACGCGCTCTTCGGTGATGTCCATGGCGTGGCTCATCAGATTGAACAGGATCTCTTCCTTGCTCTGAAAGTGGTGATAGAGGCCGCCCTTGCTAAGTTTGAGGGCGGCAGCCACATCGTTCATCGAGGTCGCGTCATAGCCCTGCTGCTGAAACAAGCGGGCGGCGGCGCGCAGGATTTCCTGACGGGAACCCAGCGTGCCCTCACGGGCGATAGGTCGAGCACCAGTGCGAGCCATAGTTCGATCCACTGATCGACAGCATATACAGCGGGCAGCGGAATTGCCAAATGTGCCGATTATCGATCGCTCGCCGTCAGGAAGGAATGAGATCACGTAAAATATTTAGAGAAGCCATGGCTGAAAAAACTGTGCTCTTCAAAATCCGCCGCCAGGAGTCACCCAACACCCAACCACGCTGGGAGGAGTTCGAGCTGGCCTGGCATTCGGGTATGAACGTGATCTCCTCGATGATGGAGATCGCCCGCAACCCGGTCACCCGCGACGGCAAAACCACCACCCCGATCACCTACGATTCAAATTGCCTGGAAGAGGTCTGCGGCTCGTGCGCCATGCTTATCAATGGCAAAGCGCGTATGGCCTGCTCGGCGCTGGTGGATAACCTTGAAAAGCCGATCAAGCTCGAGCCGCTATCGAAATTTCCCGTGGTGCGCGATCTAGCCGTCGATCGCAGCGTGCTCTTTGAAAATCTGAAGCGCGTAAAAGCCTGGGTTCCGGTGGATGGAACCTACGATCTCGGCTCCGGCCCGCGCGTAACCATGCACGAACAAGAAGAGGCCTACCCGCTTTCCCGCTGCATCTCCTGCTGCTGCTGCATGGAAGTTTGCCCTCAGTTCAACGAGGAAACTGGCTTCGTGGGCGCGGCCACGATTTCACAAGTGCGCCTGTTTAATACTCATCCCACCGGCGCTGCTCTGAAACGTGAACGACTGGCGGCGCTCATGGGCGACGGCGGCATTCAAGAGTGCGGCTACGCGCAGAACTGCGTGGAAGCCTGCCCGAAAGATATTCCACTGACCAGGTCAATCTCTGAAGTTGGTGGCGCGGTCATGAAGCAAGCTATTGGTGATTTGTTCCGGCGCTAAAAAAGCTTTTAATCGCAAAGGCCGCAGAGAACCACCGCCGAGATCGCAGAGACAATCTTTGAAAGCGACATATTTCTAGCTCACGGCAGATTTACGTGGCCCTTCACTCGCGGTTACCATTGACACTTTTCGTAACGTGACCGAAAAAGTTTGCCACTTTTCGGTCCTCACCCTGTCCCGAAAGCCTTGATGGGCGGGGATTGCGGCCGACGCCAGCCAAATCGCGTTGAATCCAAAGAAGATGTTTCTGGACCGCCACGCCCGTCTGAACGGCCTCCCAGCTGCAATATGAATAGCGTTCGACATTCTGAGTAACGGGAGGTAACCAGCAGGAGTTACAGGTGGTGAGTCCAAGGTAATGCTTACGTTTACACTTTTGTGCTTGGATTTTTCAGGAACTGTCATAGAATGAAGCCCTGGAATGAACACCTTGAGCGCCTTCTGCCAAGTCCGCCGATGAGAATACAGAAATACGCCATCGCATTTTTCGTCACTCTGGTCATGAGCAGCCAAGCCTTTGCCGTGCGGCCCATCATGCCGCCACGTTATCACCGGATGCATCGCATTCGTCGCATTCCATGGAATCCAGTATTCAAGCCCTCGCATGAATCTTTGCTTTTGCAAAACGAAGAGATCGACCGCCTAAACCTTCCGCGGATTTATGACGATAGGCAACTGGAGAGGCTCAAGGCTAGCGGCGACCTGGTTCCGATCGTTCCTGGGCAAACGCTTCGCATTCAACCGTCGCTCGATCCTAACCGGCGCTACTGCCGTACCTGGACACTGGATTTTGTGACCGACCTCAGCCAGGCCTACTACAAAGAATTTCACGAACAGATTCAGGTCAACTCGGCCGTGCGAACGGTGCTGGTACAGAAAAAGCTTCGCCGCCACAATCGCAACGCAGCTCCAGAAAAAGGCGAGACCGCCTCATCGCACCTTGCCGGACTGACCATCGATCTGCAACGCCGCGGTATGACGAAGTCACAAGTGAAGTGGATGGAAGAATATCTGCGTCCGCTGAAAGAAATGGGGTTGGTTGAGCCCGAAGAAGAACGGCGCCAGTGGTGCTTTCACATCATGGTTGCCGGCGCTTACGACGACTGGCGCGCCACCCGCATGTTCGCCGCCCAGGAGGACGTGAACAAAACTCTCTCTGAGCTCACGACGGTTGGATTACCGGGCCTCGACCTTCAATAAGAATTTTTTTTCGCCTCAGGCCCTGCGGCGCTCACATGAGCCCGCAGGGCTTTTATTTAGCGCTGCATCCTGGGCTATTCTCATTCCATGTTGATTCTCATGGCCGGCCTGCCAGGCACGGGTAAGAGCACGCTCAGCCGTGCGTTGGCCTCCGACCTCAAGGGCACAGTCATCGATAAAGACCAGGTTCGATCGTCGCTTTTCTCCCTGACGGACATCGAATATTCCACTGAACAGGATGACTTCTGCATGGCGGTCATGCTCAAGGTGGCCGGTTACTTGTTCCGCAAAGATCCGGCACGGCTTGTATTTATGGATGGCCGCACTTTCTCGCAAACTTATCAATTGAAACGGGCCACCGGCTTTGCCGAAGCCATAAGCCAGCCGTGGCTCATTCTGGAGTGTGTCTGCAGCGAAGCCACGGCGCGCAGGCGATTAACCAACGATCGTGATCATGTTGCCGCCAACCGGACCTTCGATTTGTATGTGAAGGTCAAATCGCGTTTCGAAGAGATCTCATTTTCTAAAACCGTCGTCGACACTGACCAGCCGATCGAGGCCTGCATTCAGCTCGCAACGGCAGCTCTTGACGCGAGGAAATCCTAAAATCGTACGAGAATCTCTCTGTGTTTTTCCTCTGTGAAACTCTGTGTCCCTCTGTGGTTAAGCTTTCCCTGTCGTACAATGCTATTTCTGTCTCGACGCCAACCCATGCCAGGAGCAACCATGCGCAAACTGCTTATTCTTCTGATTGCTTTTTCTTCCCTGCAACTCGTATCGCAAACTGCCGCACCAGCGGCGAAGAAGCCGGTCGCCAAGAAGCCGTCCGCGGCCACAGCGCTCCCACCCACTGCCATTATCGATACCACCGCTGGCAAGCTGACCTGTGTGCTTTATCCTGACAAGGCGCCCATCGGGGTCGCCAACTTCATCGGCCTGGCCCGCGGCACCAAAGATTGGACGAATCCCGCCACCGGCCGCAAGATGCACGGCGTACCGCTGTACAACGGCACCATCTTTCATCGCGTCATTCCGAACTTCATGATTCAAGGCGGCGATCCCATCGGCACCGGCGAAGGCGATCCTGGATACAAATTCAAAAACGAAACCTCGCCCGACTTGCAGTTCGATCGCCCGGGCAGATTGGCCTATGCCAACGCCGGACCGGACACCAATGGCTCGCAGTTTTTCGTAACTGAAGTTGCCTATCCGAGTTTGAACGGCGGCTATACCATCTATGGACAGTGCGACGATGCCAGCGTTGAGCTGGTCAAAAAAATCGCACGCATGCCACGCAATGGAAACGATCGGCCGAACGATCCGCCGAAGATCACTAAAATTACAATCCTCCATGCTGGCGGAACGCATGCACCCGTACACAAGACTGTGCACAAAGCCGCGCCGAAACCGGCAGCGCCGAAGACCAGCACTCCGCAGTGAAGAAGAATTGAGTCATTGAATCATTGCGCGATTGAATCATTGAAATCGCAAGTGAAGTTTCGGTCGTTCGATGACCCAATGCTCCGATCAATTCATGATTGAATATCATTTTCTGAAAGGATTAATACATGGCACGCCAGCCCGGCACTTATGCAACTCTCGATACCTCTGAAGGCACGATCGTTTGTCGCCTTTTCGAAAAAGAAGCCCCCAAGACAGTGCAGAATTTCATCGACCTCGCCGAGGGCAAGCGCGAATGGAAGCATCCGAGCACAGGCAAGAAGAGCTCGGACCGTTTATATGACGGCACGATTTTCCACCGCGTGATTCCCAATTTCATGGTGCAGGGCGGCGACCCGGCCGGCACCGGTTTCGGCGGCCCCGGATATCAGTTCGAAGATGAGACCAAGGGTTCTCCCCACAAGTTCGACATGCCCGGCAAGCTGGCCATGGCCAACGCTGGTCCGAACACTAACGGCTCGCAGTTTTTTATCACTGTCGCGCCAACTCAGTGGCTCACCGGTAAGCACACAATTTTCGGCGAGGTCGTCGAAGGCCAGGATGTTGTCGATAAGATCGTTGACGTTCCACGCGGCCGCAACGACCGTCCAAATAAAGACGTGGTGGTGAAGTCGGTCACCATCGAACGGACCTGAAATAGGCGAACATGGCAAGGCAGGGGCGATTTGTTTGGCGTCAAAACAAAGAATTTAATCGCAAAGGTCGCTAAGAAATCCCGCAAAGATCGCAAAGACAAGCGTTATAAGTAGGCGCTGAGAAGCAGGCTCAAAAAAAAGAAGCGGGATCTGCGTTAGAGCCCGACAGCGAATGAATCTCGCATCGACAGGAAATCTTCCCTCAAGGAATGTCTCCGCGATCTTTGCGGGATTTCTCGGGATCTTTGCGGCATTTCTTAGCGATCTTTGCGATTAAATGCTTTTTGCCTTTTTTTACTGAAAGCCTGTCCCGCGATTGTGCAATCAGCGTAGCGGTTCAGCCGTCAAGCGCGGGCGCCTTGGCGGCTCAGCGTAGCCTGGGTGTGCAGATCGCAAATCGCAATGGCGAGTGCATCGGCGGCGTCGGCGGGTTCTGGAATTTCTTGCAGACACAGTAAACGCGCGACCATCATCTGCACTTGTTCTTTTTGGGCGCGACCGTAGCCCACAACCGATGCCTTAATGGTCAAAGGCGCGTATTCGCCGATTTGAATTTTCTGCGAAGAGGCCGCAAGCATGGCCACGCCTCGAACCTGCCCCAGCTTGAGCGCGGACTTTGCATTCACGGAATAAAAGACTTCTTCGATCGCCACCCGATCGGGTCGAAATTCCTGGATCAGCGAACTAAGCCGTTCGAAAACCGTAGAAAGCCGGATGGGCAACGGCTCACGCGGCGAAAGCCTGATTCCGCCGAAGGCGACGCAGCCTAACTTGTCCACCCTGTCGAGATCAACAACTCCGTAGCCGGTGCACTCGGTGCCGCAATCGATTCCCAGAACGCGCATGTTGCGACGAGTGTACTAGAAATTTCTCTCCATGAAGCGGATTCAGGTTTACTCTCTCAACCCGCGTGATCGATTATCCAGATTAGAAATTCCGATACCTCCACGCCTTTCACCTATGTCCTGCGAATGATAATCTAATATTTCCGGGAAATAGCGAACCCGCCGGAAGTGTATCCGCGCGCGAGGTTGCGGAAAATCCATTTTGCAGCGACGGAGGAACAGGCGATGAAGATTGGCATACTGACGGGTGGAGGCGATTGCCCCGGACTGAATGCAGTTATTCGTGCCGCCGTTCGCAAAGGCAGCTTTCATTACGACGACCAGTTCGTGGGCTTTCTCGAAGGCTGGCGCGGACTCATGGAAAACAAAACCATGCCGCTCGACCTGCAGAGCGTAGCCGGCATTCTACCGCGTGGTGGAACCATTCTGCGTACCTCGCGCACTAATCCCGCAAAGAAACCCGACGGCCTCGACACCTGCATCGCCACCTTAAAAAAGAACAGCGTGGATGCGCTGATCGCAATCGGAGGCGATGACACCTTGTCAGTCGCAACCAAGCTTTTCGATAAAGGCGTGAAAGTTGTCGGCGTTCCTAAGACGATTGACAACGATCTGGCGGGAACCGATTTCACGTTCGGATTCGACACCGCGGTCAACGTGGTCACCGAAGCTATTGATCGCGTTCACACCACTGCCGAGGCCCACAACCGCGTAATGGTAGTCGAGGTCATGGGGCGGGACGCAGGCTGGATCGCAATTTACAGCGGTATCGCCGGCGGGGCGGATGTCATTCTGATTCCGGAGCAGCCCTTCGATGTAGAGATGGTCGCTGCCAAGATTCGACGCCGCCACGAGCGCGGACGATACTTCAGCATCGTCGTGGTCGCGGAAGGCGCCAAATTTGCCGAAGGCAAGAATGGGCCGAGTCTACAAGGCGGAGAGAAAGATGAGTTCGGGCATGCACGACTTGGTGGAATTGCCAATACGCTCGCTCAGGAACTTGAACGGCACACCGGCTATGAAACACGTACGGTTGTGCTTGGCCACATTCAGCGCGGCGGCACGCCTACAGCGTTTGATCGCGTCCTGGCCACCCGTTATGGGTTAGGCGCGATCGACATGGTGCACCGCGGGGAGTTCGGCCGAATGGCCGCACTTCGCGCCAACAAGATTATTTCTATTCCCTTGGCCGAAGCGACTGCAAAAAACCGCACCGTCGATCAGGAAATGATGAACGCGGCCTTCGGCATCCTCGAAGACGAAGAGAAGGAAGCCGTTGCGGGATAGCTAAGGCCGATTACCGATGTAATAGCAGGGGCTCAGCAACTCCTCGTGATCTGGAATCTGGCGACGTATACTCTGCCTGATTTGAGGTCTTGAGTGCCGCAACTCTTCTTTCAACACGATTGGATTGGGATTCCGCTCTGGGCACTGCTTTACATTTCTGATTACGCGCTTACCCTCATTTGCGCCCGCATGTATTTGAATGGGGTGCGGGACAAGATCGCATTTGAGGGGAGCTACGAGCTGACCCCGTATTTTCAGCGGGACATCGATTCACTCCGGGTCGTAAGCCCAAAGTTCATAGCGGCGTTAGCAATACTTTCAATTTTATTGATCACTGTGTGGTGGCTGGCGCAACTGTTGACACCCGCACTTTTTCTCTTCGCCGTGGGAGCTTGCATCTGCAGCCAGCTGTGCATCCACATTCGTCACGTCCGAAATTTCTTTATGTTCAAGGCAGCATCCACGGACGCCGTCCGTGGCCGAATTGAGTACTCTCGCCCACTATCGCTTCGTGTGTCCTCAATCGAGATGCTCTCGTTCTCAGTTCTATTCCTCATTCTGTACTTTTGCACCGGCAGCTGGTTCATCCTCGGGGGAGTGATGTCGCTGCTTGCTATTGCAGCAAAGCATTCGAAATTGGCCCGCGAGTATGTTTCACCCGCAGCGCAACGAAAACAAATCGCGGCAGCCGAGGCTCGATAAACAACCGTCCGCTCATTCCTCTACTGACCCAGAATCAGCGGCAATCCATTCTTACTGTTCCCGATGACTACCACTTTGGTATTGGAACTTTTTGCCAATATCTCTGTAGCTTCAATTCCCTTCCACTGCAGCAGTTGCGGACTGATGCCTTGAGCCACAATCTGCTGAAAATCGCGAACTCCCTGGGCTTCAATTCGCTTGCGCTGCGCTTCCTGCGTCTCTTTCTGCAAGCGGAAGTTCATAGCTAGCGCCTCCTGCTCGGCTTGCTGCTTGGCCTCGATTGATGCCTTCAGCGTGGCCGGCAACTGAATATCGCGCAGAAGAACGTTCTCGACCGTAACACCGCGCTGGTTGAGTTCGACGCTGAGTTGATCGAAAATCTGCTTTGCTACCATCTCGCGCTCGCCGGTGTATAAAGCATTGGCAGTGTGGGAAGCGGTCGCCTCGCGAATTGCGGCGCGCAGCATGGGCTCGACAAGTTTGTCTTCGTAATCGGCCCCGGTCTTTTGAAACACGTCCGCGGCACGTTCGGGATTAAGGTGATAGATGAGCGAAGTATCAAGGCTCATCATCAGGCCTTCGCTCGAAGGCACGCTGGCCGATTCCTTCACGCTCTGCGTCTGTACCGACAGTTCATTGTTGGTTTTCAACGGATTGATAACGTGCATACCCTCAGAAAGTGACTCGCCAGTGACTCTCCCGAAGAGAGTGAGCACTCCCACATGGCCGGTGCCGACCCGTGTAATGGAATTAAAGAGCAGGATTACGAGCACCAGAACAAGAATGCCTAGCGCGATCAGGCGGAGCATTCCGCCGCCATTCATATCGACCACGCGCCCTCGCTGACTATCTAAAATCGTCATGTATGTTCCTCTCCCAAGATCATCTTAGGATCTGCGTATCGAACAGGTAAGTAGCTTCTGTGAGCCAGAGGCCGCATTTTGCACAGGGGTGACATACCTACCAGCGCTGACAACTGACTGATCACTCTCTTGATACCCCGCTCGTCAAATCGAGAATCGCAGGCAGATTCACGCTACGCTAAATCGAGACATGGGCCTGAACTACATCGATTTCGCGATCATCGCGGTTTACCTGCTCGGTATCACGCTGTTCGGCATGCGCTTCCGCAAACGGCAGCGCACCCTCCGCGACTACTTCCTTGCCGGACGAGACATCCCATGGTGGGCGATTGCTCTTTCGATCGTTGCCGCGGAGACCAGCACGCTTACCATCATCAGTATCCCGGGCCTGGCCTACGACACCAACTTGACTTTTCTGCAAGTCGTCATGGGATACGTGGTCGGACGATTCATCATCAGTTTTGTACTGCTGCCGCATTATTTTCGCGGGGAGTTGTTTACTGCGTATGAGCTCATCGAGAGGCGATTTGGTCCCCACCTGCGAACTCTGACGTCAGGATTATTTTTGCTCACTCGCGCCGCGGCCGAGGGTGTGCGCGTTTATGCCGTGTCCATTGTGGTGTCGATTGCTCTGGGTACGGGAGAGATAGCTTCAATTGCCATCATCACGGTCTTGACCCTGATCTATACGTTTGAAGGCGGCTTGGCGGCGGTGATCTGGACTGACGTCGTCCAAACTGCAATCTACGTCGGCGGAACGCTGGTCGGAGTTGCAACGATTATTCACTACGTCCCTGGCGGCTGGGCGCACATTCATCAGATCGCTGAAGCGAGCGGTAAGTTGCGGGTGTTCGATTTCACTCCCACTTTCTGGAAGCCCTACACGTTCTGGGCGGGAGTAATCGGCGGCGCATTTCTAACGACCGCCAGCCACGGCACTGACCAACTGATCGTGCAGCGGCTGTTGGCGGCGCGCAGCCAGCGGCAATCGGTTGCCGCGTTGCTTTCCAGTGGGGCCGCGATCTTGTTTCAGTTCGGCTTGTTCCTGGTACTCGGCGTAATGCTGTTCGCGTATTACATGCTGCCTTCCGCGCACTTCGGCAAGGCGGACTGGATTTATCCGACTTTCATCGTCACCCGCATGCCCCACGGAATTTCTGGTCTGCTGATTGCGGCAATTCTGGCGGCGGCCATGTCGAATTTGAGCGCGGCGTTGAATGCCCTTTCGTCCAGCACCATCATGGATTTCTATGTGCGCCTGCGACCGCAAACTTCCGAAGAGAAAAAAATGCGCCTCTCCCGGTTCTCTACCGTCATGTGGGCGACAGTGCTTGTTCATACTTGCGGTGCTTTCGCTCCACCATGTCAGCCGCGTGGTCGAGGTGGGGCTGCAAATCGCGTCTATCGCCTATGGTGCGATGCTAGGAGTTTTCCTGCTGGGCGTGCTCACCCGCCGCGCAACTCAATACGGCGCCATGGCCGGCATGCTCTGCGGGTTCGCGAGCGAAATCTATTTGTGGCAATTCTCTAGAGTGCCATGGACGTGGTGGGTGGCGATCGGAACCGTAATTACATTTGTGGTGGGCTATGCCGCGAGCAGTTTTTCGAAAGCGCGGAATTAATTGCCGACTTGCTCGGTCACGCTTCGTTGTTTGCGCAGTTCGGCGTGGAACTCATTCGGCGGCAGGTCGCTGCCTACGTGGAACAGCGAGAGCAGCGGATCGTGCTCCCCGTCGATATGCGCCGCAGAAAACGCGCTGGGGCTATTATCAATCGCATCCGGACGAACCTCGATCTCCGGCACGGCGCCTTCGCTGTTCACCAGCGTGTGGATAAAATCTTCTACCCTCTTTTTTTCTTCTGTATTCTGACGGGTAAACTGCACTCCAATTCCCGCCCCGGGATGCATAACCCGAACCATGCCCTCGACCGGCACTTCCTTCTCGTGCACTTTCATCACGATCTGCAGCCGGGTACGGACCGGAAATGGCGATTCGGTCTCCAGGTAACAGGCGTTCAAACTAAGGTCGGTTAGCCGGCAACTTACCGGCGGATCATCGGCGTCGCCGCCCTGCAACTGGCGGAATATCCAGGATTTGATTCGCGAGCTTTGGTCCTCGGGAAGATCGCAGAAGCGAACTCCCTGAAGATCGTTGCTATGCCATGCTATTTCGCCACGGCAATCAATCTCGTTCGCCGCTCCAGGCAATGTAAAGCGCACCCGGAAAGCCGGAGGCAACTTGGATTTGGACTTTATCGCGATACCGTTTTCGCTCAAATCGGCGGTTACGACTTCGATTGTTCGGGAAGGATTCTCGCTATGCAACTTGACCGAGAGTTCCACCGGTATACGCGAGTGGCGCCTGCGTTCCCGTTTCATCAACGCCCGCACGGAACGGAAGCTCGCCTTGGTGCGCTCTAGCGAGATCGGCTTAAAGAGAACAAAATGAGCGCCCAGTTGGAAGGCGCTTTTCAGCGCAGATTGGCCGTCAATAATAGCGACAGCGATGGCCCGTTTATTGGCTGGAGCGGAGTGGGTACCCTTTAATATCTTGGAGGCTATTTCCTGGGTTGTGCAGTCGACTATAACCGCTTCAAACCGCTGACGGGTAAGCTTTTGGATCGCGCTGTCGACGTCAGTGCAGTGTTCTACCCCGATCTCCAAGTCAGTCAGCACGCGGCGAAGTACGCGGACAACCGAGTCATCCGAGCACAGCAGCAGCGACTGTAAACCGGGTTGCGCGAAAGAAGACACAAAAGCCTCAAATGAATGTATCAGCAAGAGGATTGTTGCTGAAATACATACCCTTAGAAACCAGGTTACGGCGGTAATTTAGAAGGTTACATTTTCCCGAAAAGGCAGCCTGGGAGGCGGTAAGTTCCATTTTTTCATAGGCTTATTGGGCAGATGCGACTTGTTCATTGACTTTGTATCGGGTTGACGTAAAATCGACCTTCTGGCGGACTTTCATTTTTCTGCGTGCTGTCCTGCAGTTTTCTTAGATTTTTAAATTTTGTGCAGCGTTGAAGGATTTGGGAATCCTTCTGCAAGTCGTGGGAATCTAAGGTATTTAACAGTACAAACCCTAACCAAGGAACATTCATGGCCAAGAGACGCGGAAATCCAAACTGGGGCAAGCCGGAACCGATCGGCCCGATTGTCCCCACTGTCACCGAGTTTGAGCAGGTGGTGAAAGAGTACAAGCTCACTCCTGACCAGTATTTGCGGTCCACCCGGCTGCGCGAGTGGGCACGCCGCAACAAGAATTCCAAGTACATCCCTGAGCCTTTGCTTGAGGCCTGGGGTTTCGAGATCGAATCGACTTTGTAACTGTGTTGGGAAGTTGAGGCAAGGCCGCCGCCTGGCGGCCTTTTATTTTGGTTTGGAGAGACGGGCGTCTCGCCCGTCCACTGGCAAACATTAATCCAGATCGAAATCTCGGATCGGCCGACCCGTATCCGGCGTTTCCTTGGCTTTCCTGATCGCTTCCTGGAACTTTTTCTCCAGAATATCCGATGCATTTTTCTGAGCTTCGACCGATTGCCGAAAGATTGAGTCGCGCCGCGTATCCTGCTCTTTCATCGCTCGCGCCGCCTCGTCGAGGTCGTTGAACATCTTCGGCTTCAGGGGCGCCACATGGGAAATGACGGTTCCGTTTCCAGCGTCCACTTTCAGCGCGGCTCCGCAACACGGACAAGCAACTTCGATGGTGGAATTCTTGGCCATTCCAGGTTGAATGATACCGCAAACTGGTGGTCAGTGATTAGTGGTCTGCGGCCGGCAAGGACTACTAATCACTCGCCCGCCATCTGCCCTTATACTTTTTATAAATGCCAGCCACAGCCCTTTTCTTTGATGTCGGAAACACTCTGCTTTTCCCCAACCGCAAGCGGATGTTGCACGCCCTGCACCAACACCAGATATTCCCGTCAGAAGAATTGCTGTTAGGAATCGAGCGCCGAACCAAACGGGAATTCGATTCTCTGCTGGAAACCCACTCCGCGGTCGATCATGGATTCTGGCATATCTACTATTCCAATTTGCTGAAAGAGCTTCGACTGTCCGACGATTCAGCGCACGCAGATCTGGTTTCGCGCACGCGCATCTCGGCAAACTGGTGCGATATTCGACTTGGAACGCGCGAAGCTTTGCAGCGGTTGGCTGTAAACTACAGGCTCGCAGTGATCTCCAACGCGGATGGAAAAATTGCAGATGTGCTCGCCCGCTGCGGCATTGCCGATTGCTTCGAAACCATCACCGATTCCGGCATCGTCGGGAAAGAGAAACCTCATCCCGCAATCTTCGACGCAGCAGTTCGCAGCATGGGAGTTTCCGCTGCCGAGAGCCTCTATATTGGCGACGTCTATTCAGTCGATTACCTCGGCGCCACCCGCTTCGGAATGAAAGCGATTCTGTTCGACGTTGCCGGCGCCTACCGCGACCGAGGCCTTCCGCGGGTCGACTCCTTGCAGGAACTGGAATCGCGGCTGATTCCCTAGCGTTTCCGGATCCGAGAATCGAAAAGCTTCTGAGACTTCAGAGGAACTAACCTCACCAATCCCTCGTATCTACGTCTATGACTTGGCACAAGCATGCCTAACGCCTGGAGGAGATCGATGAAACAAGTTCTGAATATCGCTATGGCGCTGTTACTTATAGCAATCGCACTCCCCGCGCACGCCGAGCAATGGTCAAAGACCTATAACATCTCCGGCAAGCCCGACCTGCGGGTAGAAACCTCGGACGCGAATATCCGGGTTGACACCTGGGAGCAGAAGACCATCGAGGCCACGGTAATCAGCACCCGTTACAAGATCGGCGAAGGCGGCCTGCAAATAGACCAACATCAGAACGGCGACACTGTCGAGATTAACGTGCGCTATCCGCATCACGGCATCACCTTCGACATTGGCAATCACCGTGTGGACATCAACATTCACATGCCGCGGGAAGGCAAAGTCGACCTGCACACCGGTGACGGCAAGATCGAGATCAGCAACTTCAAGGGCGAAATGAACATGCACAGTGGCGACGGTTCGCAAAGCATTGAGCGTGTGGATGGTAAGCTGCGCGCCAGCACCGGCGATGGACACATCACCGCCGACGGGCGCTTTGATGAGCTCGAGTTGAAGACAGGCGATGGCCGGGTTGAAGCGCGGGCCGGCTCTGGCTCCATGGTAGCCGGAGAGTGGAGGCTCGAAACCGGCGACGGCAACGTGACCCTGGAAGTTCCCGCAGATCTGGCTGCCGACGTTGCGCTGCAGACCGGCGACGGGCACATCGACCTCGACATGCCGGTGATGACCGAGGGCAAACTCAAGCAAAACGAAATCCACGGCAAGCTCAACGGCGGCGGCAGGCTAATGACGATTCATACTGGAGATGGATCGATCCACTTGCGTAAGAGCTGAGGCGCGAGCGACCTTCTCATACAATATTGTTCGTAATGATCGGCGGAAGCTCCGAAAACGACGAATTGTGGATGCAGGAGGCGCTGCGAGCCGCTCAACGAGCACTCGAGATGGGCGAAGTCCCGGTCGGGGCTGTCGTCGTACATGAAGGTAAAATCGTCGGCCGTGGATTCAATGGCAATCTGACCAATTCCGACCCAACGGCCCATGCTGAAATCGTCGCCTTACGCGAAGCGGGATCTGTAGTGGGCAATCACCGCTTGTTGAACTGCGACCTTTTCGTGACCATCGAACCGTGCGCGATGTGCGCCGGAGCCATGGTGCATGCCCGCATCCGAACATTGGTTTACGGCGCCGACGACCCCAAGGCAGGAGCCGTTCATTCCGTGATGCAGGTCCTGAACCACCCCGCGCTCAATCACCAGGTCGAAGTACGTCGCGGCGTTCTGGCCGGAAAATGCGCAGAACTCTTGCAGGAATTTTTCCGTGCCCGGCGCTAACCAAGATTTCCACTAAGACTAAGGGCCCAGCCACATACCGTTCATTTTCGAACACCCAATCTTAATCTTGGACACCGGACACTACGATTGAAACTTCATCCCACAGCACCCATTACACATAGCGCCAGCTGAATTTGGTTCGGGAAATGCAACTCTGCACCATCCGGCTTGCGGAGGCTTACCCATGTTCATCGAAAACGTTGTGAGGGACATACATTTCGGGTCCCGGATGTTGCGGCGCAGCCCCGGCTTCTCATTGCTGGTAATCCTGTGCCTCACACTCGGGATCGGCGCCAACGCAGCGGTTTTCAGCTGGATCGAAGGCATCCTGTTGCGGCCATTTCCGAAAGTAATAAACCAGGACCGTTTGCTGGTCCTAACTGGGGTTAAGCCAGGCGAGCCTCATCCGGATTCCATGTCGTGGCCGGATTTTCTCGATCTGCAAAAAAATTCCACGCTGATTGATTCCTTTATCGCCGACAAGATAACCGGCTCGACGCTCAGCATCGGCGACCGCGCGGAACGCGTGGCGGCAAGTATCGTGTCCTCAAATTACTTCAATGCGCTTGGCATCCATCTATTTCTCGGGCGGGGCTTCGATCCTTCTGAAGAGCAAGGGCGGAATGCCCATCCAGTCACAGTAATTAGCTACTGGTTATGGATGGAACGCTTCCACGGCGATCGAGACGTTATCGGCAAGACGCAAATGCTGGACGGAGTGCCGCATACCATTATCGGGGTTGCGCCTGAAGGATTTTATGGAACGTTCGTCGGATATCCGATTGAGTTTTGGGTGCCGATCTCGATGCAGGAACTGTTCGAGCCCGGCGGTTACAAGTTGGAGAATCGCGATGAACGCTGGATCGAAGGCTTTGTTTTGCCAAAGCCCGGAGTATCCGCGCGACAAGCCGAACAAGAACTGGCAAGCATAGCCAAGAGGCTCGAAGCGGAATACCCGGCGACGAACCGCGGGCGGGATATAAAACTTTTTCCCTTATGGAAAGACCCATTCAACGGCGCTTCTGAGCAGCTGCCGGTGATGAAACTTTCAAGCGCCGCCGTTCTGATCTTGCTGCTGATCGTTTGCGCAAACGTTAGCAATCTGTTGCTCGTCCGATCTTTTGCGCGCAGACGCGAGATCATTGTCCGGCTCGCGGTAGGAGCGGGACGAACCCGGCTGTTAAAGCAGTTATTCACCGAAGGCCTCATACTTTCGACCTGTGCCGCTGTGGGCGGGATTCTGGTCGCGTATTCTTGCCGGAATTTGGTTGCTCTTTTACTTCCCCCCACGGGCGGCGTCGCCGTGAACCTCCCTGGTGAAATCGATGCCCGGGTGCTCGCTCTGAGCATTGGCATCACATTGCTCTCTACCTTGCTGTTTTCACTGATCCCAGCCGTTCAGAACAGCAACATCGACCTGGCTTCAGCGCTGAAGTCCGAATCTGGAGCCGTATTTGGATCACGCGGAAAGTCGCGTCTGCGGTCAGGATTGGTCTTGCTGCAGATGGCGTTGAGCTTCGTTCTGCTAGTAGGCTCGGTGCTGTTAATCGAGAGCGTTCATAAAATCCGCACCGCCGATCCGGGATTTTCCACGCAAAATGTTTTAACCAGCACTGTCAATCTCATATCTGCGGGTTACGACGAGCAGCGCGCGAAAACTTTTCGCGAAACCTTGGTCAATCGGGTGCAGGCAATCCCCGGAGTTGAATCAGCCGCCTATTCCCGAATCCGGCCCTTCACTTATTCTCCGTATCCTTCGGCACGGATCGCGGTGGATGGCTATCAACCACGAAACGACGAGGTGCCGAGTGTGGAATATAACCAGGTCGATCCGCAGTATCTCGAGACCATGGGGGTCCCATTATTATCTGGGCGGGATTTCACGCCGGCTGACGACGGAAACAGTCTGCCGGTCGTCATCGTAAATGAAAAAATGGTGGAGCAGTACTGGCGCGGCCAGGATCCGGTGGGCAAGCGTCTTCAAGTTGAAGGGCGCTCGCTTCGGGTGATTGGAGTCGCAAAGCTTTCGAAATATGGCGCGCTGGGGGAAGCGCCGAGACCGTTTTTTTACACTCCCATGCGCCAGGGTCTGGGGAACCGAAGTGGAATCATCAATATTCGAACATCCCTCGATGCCGGCCTGATGGCGGCCGCATTGGCGCGCGTGGTCCACGAAATCGATGCGAATCTGGCGCCCACTGAAGTCATCACCATGCGTGAGCAGGTCAACCGCTATTCGCTGCGGTCCCAACAGATCGCAGTGACCCTGCTGGGAATATTCGGAGGATTAGCGGTCCTTCTGGCCGCGATCGGGCTTTACGGCGTCATGTCGCACACGGTCAATCAGAGCACACGGGAACTCGGCCTGCGCATTGCGCTGGGCGCCAGCGCCAAAGATTTGTTGCAGCTGGTATTTACCCAGGGTTTTTTTCTGACAGCGGCTGGCGTGGTTATAGGCTCTGCCACGGCCCTCCTATTGACGCGATTGATCGGCGCATTGCTCTACCAAGTAAATCCCCGCGATCCGATTGCGTTTGCGTCCGCCTTCGCCGTACTGGCGATTACGTCGATAGCTGCGATCTTGCTGCCCGCACGCCGCGCCACCAAGACCGACCCCGCCAGTGTGCTGCGCGAGTAATTTCACGCTACGCTGACCGATTCTTACCGCCTTGCTCGCCACAACGGCCACAACTTAAAGATGAGTCTACTCTGCGGCACGAGCCCAAAGCTGGCGAATTATTCGACCTGATAAAATGCAGGGTGTAGAAAACTAGGCAATTCGTCCGGCGCGGAGAGGTGCGTGAGTGGTTGAAACGATCCGCCTCGAAAGCGGACATACCTTAACGGGTATCGTGGGTTCAAATCCCACCCTCTCCGCCATTCCTGAGTGAGATGGAGATTTATTATCAACTTTTCAGGCCGCTCCAGCGAGTGCTTCTCAATCAGATAGTCCCAACTCTCGAATCGCTTCTCCAGCGCCGCTGAGATCGGCGAGCCGCATCTCGGAATATTTGCGAGATAAAAGCACACCTGGAGCGCCAGCCCGGAAAGCCGCCAGAACTGCTTCCTTAACGCTTTGCGGAGAACACTTGCTGTTATTGGGTTCGGTCGGGATATCGACATCAATCCCTGGCCAGATCAAAGTTTTTGTGCCGGCAACACCATTCAGCGCGCGTTTCGTCTCGCGGTAGACGTAGTCAGCGGAAAGTCCGGTGTGAGGAATCTCATCGTAGCTGCGTTCTTTGAATCCCATTACTGCATAGTTAAGATCAATCAGACTCTGTTTCGAAAGATCTCCATAGAGCGTCGAGCCGATATTATCCGCATACAGAGCCATCCGCTCACCGCCGCAGTTGTTGTACATGACGATCTTTATGAAATCTGAATAATTCGAGAGCTCATGCAGGTCCTGTTCCGCGCGGTAGATCGGATTGAACGAATTGTTGTGCCAGATGTGCCAACCCACCGGAACTGCAGGCTTGGCTGTCTTTACGGTTTTATATATCGCGGCGTAAGTCTCGCGAAGGCTGTCAGTCCAGAGCATTTCCCAGGCGGCGAGTTCGGGGTACCGCAATAGGAGCCGCCAGAATTGAACGTAGTAGCCGTCCACCGGGCGCGTTCCGCTTCGCGCCGAGCGAACAAATTTTTCCAGCTCCAGAAATCCCTTACGCGCGCGATCGACGTTGATTCCGCTTTGTTTTGCTCTGCTCTGACAAAATTCGCAAAAGCAGGTTACTCTCCCAGGATCGACCGGCGGAACATCGTGCGTGGCTCCCAAACTGTCGCAAAGGGCGCCCTGCCGCTCGGATCCCCACATAATTCCGTCGATGTCATAGGAACGGGCATAGTCCTCGACCAAACCTGTCAGGAAATTCCGGTAGTCAGGATTGTTCACGCAAAGGGTCTCGGCGCTTCGCCCGTACAGATCTCGCTCCTGAAGTTTTCCTATGTTTAACAGGTCGGTGCGAAACACGTCCTCAAGCCAGCAGATGACCTTCATGCCGCGCTTTTTGGCGGCAGGAAGCACTTCCGCCAGGATGTCCAGGTCGCCGTGATCGGGCGCGCGAGTGTCTTTGAGAACTGTGTTCTTGTAGTACTGGGGATGAGGGGTGGCGAAGTTCCCGCCATGAAAGTTGAGATCGTACTCCTGCTTGCCGTGATCGGGCAGCGGCTGGCCTGGAATCTGTCGTCCGGCAATACCTCGACCGTAGGTAAATACAGCAAGGAAGAGAGTATTTACGCCGGCACGCTCCTGAAGAATATCCAGAACTTTCTCCGTGCCTTCATCCACAAACGACACCGCTCCGACTTGGATGCCAATCATTTTGGAAGGCGCGGCAGCGTGTCCTGACGTTGGCATGGCCAAGGCGGCGCCAGCTCCAGCGGTGAGCTTAAGGAATTCGCGGCGATTCACGTCCGATTTCAACATGGACCTCTCCTATTTGCTTTGGTAGCAGCCGATGTCTATGTTTCCGGATGTGACTCGTGGTGAGCCATCAAGGTCGAACTCTCCCACTGGTACTCCGTCAGTTGTGCCAGCAGCTAGGGCGGGAGAATCTGCCTGCAGATGGAAATCGTGCGCGGAAACATCTACGAGGTGGGGATCGAGAAAACGGGAATGACGGTCATTACCCGTAGACGCAACGTATTTATCGAATCCACTTACTGTGCCAGCAGCTGCTGCCCAGCTACTCGCCATCGCTCCCAAGGAGCAGTAATAAAGGTTGTGATCGATAGTGACGGGTGGATGACTCTTGTCCACCTGCGATTTGCTTAAGGAAATCAAGCAGCGCGATCCAGCATAGACGATGTTATTGGCAAAAATATTGTCAGCCATATTCCACTGCATCTGGAACTCACCTGACCCCGTTCCCGACGTGTCGTTCTGGTAGAGAGTGTTGTTGACAACCGTGCAATGGTCGGTGTGTCCGCGCTCGGGTGCATAGCCTCCGATAGAAACGCCTGCGGTGTGGGAATGATAGATAAGATTGTTGCGCGCAAGGATGTAACTGGTGGCGCGGTCCTTGTGCTCGCTGGCCAGTTCGATTCCAAAATCCACATCGTGCATGATGTTCTGCTCGATCAGGATTCTGGTGCCCCCGTCCACATAAATACCGTCGGAATTTTCGTCGTTACCGTATGCCGGGTTACCACGCGAAGTGATGTTGTAAATCAGATTGTTGCTCACCACTCCATCGCGGGCCTGGTCCACAGCGGGGTCGGGTGCCGTGCGCTCAAAGCCGATGACGTCGATTCCAATATTGTTATTGTCGTGAACAACATTGTGCGTGATGCGAAAGTTCGTAACGTTTCCGTTCACCACTAGGGATTCGCTCGATCCCGTCTGGAGGTGGTGCACCTCATTGCCATCAATGATCAAGTCAGTGATTGGTGTCTCGGCATCGGTCCCATACACCGCAATGCCAAACCCATTGCCGCCGCTCCCCGGCTTATCGCGGCCGGGGAAGGTCTGCTGGATATCATGGACATTATTTTTGAGCAGTTCGATGTGTGAGCCGGAGCCGATAACGTTGATCCCCAAAGGGGCGAGGCGATGTTCAGCGGTGCGGAAATTACGGATTTCCAGTCCCTCAATCCTTACGTAACTCTGATTATGAATGGTAAGTACACCCTGCCTTCCGGAAGGGGTGAAGTGCGATGCGTCGAGGACCGCCGTTTCGCCTGGATAACCTTTGAAGGTGACGAATCCGTCATTCGCGTTGCCGGACACATTGATACTGACCAGCTCTTCGTAGATTCCAGCCCGCACGTTCACGGTGCTGCCCGAACGCGCATGGTTCGCAGCATGTTGAATTGTGCGCCAAGGCGCAGCTTGACTGCCGGGGTTCGAATCATTTCCGGTCGTCGACACATAATAAGAAGTATTGGTCTGACTAAAGGCAGCGACAAACGCCAATAAGGCGAAAGGAATTAGGAATTTCAAGTTTATTTTCCCGGGTAAAGTCAAAGTTGAATGCCTAGGTGTAAACCAGCGATCCTCGTGAATTCAGGACCTTCTCCGCATTTGTGTGATATCACCCGCAATTTCTTGACATTCACCCAACGTTGGCTACTGCAGGCGCGATTCGGGCGCGAGTGGCCTTCACAATGGCGACAAATTTGCGCGCGGTTTCGGTAATGGTTTCAGGCTTGCCTGATTTTAACGCTGCAGCCTGGATGAGCTCGCCTCCGACACCCAAAGCCTCGGCTCCGGCTTCGAGGAATTCTGCTGCGGTGTTCAGGTTTACGCCGCCGGTAGGAACGAGCGGAATCTGCGGCAATGGGCCTTTTATGGCCTTTATATATTTCGCTCCGCCAACCTGCCCGCAGGGAAATACTTTCACGAAATCAGCTCTCGCCTTCCATGCTTTAACGATCTCAGTCGGGGTCAGCGCGCCAGCCATGATCAGCAAATCTTCTCTGTTCGCGAACTCGATGGTCTCGATGTTCAATGCAGGGCTCACCAGGAATTGTGCACCGGCGTCACGGCAACGCAGCGCGGCTTCGGCATCGAGCACAGTTCCGGCGCCGATCAGGATTTTTGAAGCATTCGATTTGGCGAGCTCACGAATCACTTCGACGGCCCCGGGGACGGTCATGGTGATTTCGACAATCGGGATGCCGCCTTCGGCCACGGCTTCAGCTGCCATCAGCGCCTCTCTGCTCGAAGACGCCCTGATCACCGGCACAATCCCGATTTCTACGATGCGATCACGAACGGATTTCTTGTCCATTTCTTGAGGATACTTCAACGCGCGATGCGAGCCCCTCCTCCCTTCATGATCTGGACGACTTCTTTCAATGTCGCCATGCTGGTGTCGCCGGGAGTTGTCATAGCCAGCGCACCATGCGCAGCGCCGCATTCCACCGCCCACTGCGGACCTTCCCCGGCAAGGAAACCATAGATCAATCCTGACGCGAAAGAATCGCCTCCGCCGACGCGATCAAAAATCTCAAGGTCCTCACGATCTTTTGCCTGATAAAACTGGCCGTCACAATAGCAGATCGCGCTCCAGTCGTTTTTCGTTGCGGTCTTTGCCTTGCGCAGCGTGGTCGCGACTACGTCAAATGGATAATCTTTCACCACTTGGCCAATCATCTGCTTGAAACCATCGACTTCAAGATGAGAAAAATTTGCATCGACGCCGGGAATTTCGTAACCCAGCGCTGCCGAAAAATCTTCTTCGTTGCCGATCATCACATTCACCTGCGGCGCTATGCGACGGTTTACTTCCTGCGCTTGTTTTTTGCCACCGAGAGTTTTCCAAAGCGACGGTCGGTAGTTGAGATCGTAGGACACGATAGTTCCGTGCTTCCTCGCCGCCTTCATTGCTTCGAGAGCGACGTCCGGAGTCGAAGGCGAGAGGGCACAGAAAATTCCTCCGGTGTGAAACCAGCGTGCTCCCTGCTTCCCGAATATTTCGTCCCAGTCAATGTCGCCGGGCTTCAGTTGCGAAACCGCGGTATGCCCGCGATCATACGAACCCAGCGCCGCGCGCACCCCGTAGCCGCGCTCGGTGAAGTTGAGGCCGTTTCGCATGCTGCGGCCGACGCCGTCGTGCTCCACCCATCGCACCAATGACTGATCGACGCCGCCTTGATAAATAAAATCCTGAATGAGTTTGCCGACGGGGTCATCCGCGAGCGCGGTGACGATCGCAGTGTCCAGCCCGAAGCAGCGTTTCAACCCGCGCGCGACGTTGTATTCGCCGCCACCTTCGTACACATCGAAATGACGCGTGGTCGCAATGCGGCCATCGCCCGGATCGAAGCGAAGCATCACCTCGCCCAAGCTCACCAGATCCCAACGGCACTCCTGCTTCGGCCTTATCTTGAGTCCCATCCTTCTAATTTCAACGAGCAGGACGGTTCGCGTCAAATGCGAGCAGCTGCGACTTGCAAACTTTATTTTGGTTCATTCGACAGCGATCTGATCTTATAAATTGATGTGCTGCACCATGTCCTCAAGCTTCTGTCGTTCCCCGTTCTGTTTCTGTTCCAGTTCGGAAATTTCTTTATGCAGCAGACTGAGGCGGTCCTCCTGCAAATTGAGCTGGTGAGTGTAACGCGCGAGTAAGGTTTTTTCTTCGACGCTGCCTTTGAGCGCTTTCATGTTCTCGCGGATGCGGGCCTGGTCGGTGTTGATTGCGTTGAGTTCTTTCTGGCGAGTCTCCGTTTCTGACTGCAGTTTATTGATCTGGTTTTTCTGATCCAGCACCTTGCGGAATGCGGTCTGTAATTCCGGCGTCATCACATTTTCTGTCGCGAGAACTTCCACTTGATGTTCAGTGATATCGGTAAGCATAGACCGACTAACGTCCTGATGGACTTCTTCCACCACGAGTTCTTTGGTTTTGCTAGGATCAACCGCCGTTTTGAATCGATAGTGCGAGGAAGATGTTTCTTCAGGCTTTAGATTTCCGGCGAGTTTCCACCCTTCTCGCACGGGATGTTCGATCACCACCTGACGCGAAGCGGTATCAGCGTTGCGGATGGTGTATTTGACCTTGTCGCGATGTTCTCTCGAGAGAAACATCACGCCCTTAAGAATCTGGACGCGACTGACCGGCAAGTCTTTCGATTCGGCTTGCGAAGTGACGCGAACCGCGGTATCCGCCGCATACGAGAGCAGCCGACGTTCGTCGGGATGGACGGTTTCGATCAGGCCTTCGCCTGCAAACGTTCCGCCGTCGATGATGTTGAAGGTTCCGGCATCCAGCGTTAGCCCGCTAGCGTTCTTGACCCAAAGCGCGCGAAGTGCAGGCTGACCCGCATTAGCTGTCCAGAGAGTGACTTTCTCGGCCTCGATTCGCGATTGAAGGATAGGAACCAGCGCCGATTGGTTTTTGCCAATGGTGATCGCCTGCTTGATGTTGTATTCGAAGTAGTCGCCGAGTTCCTGGGCTTGCGCGACTGAGCGTTTTGAAATTGCGCGAGCTGGTCAAGATTTCTTCCGTTGAAGGAGAGCCCCTACCGCCGGTTGCTGCGTGAACCTCGACTGCTTCGACGGTTACCGAAAGCCGCACCAATGCGGGTCGTGTGATCAGCTGGCGCACTCCCTGCCGCACTCCGCCGACACCTCCGCCGACATGCGGGGCGCCAGTGGTGACAATCGGTTCAGGTGCCTGCTTGTCCTCTTGCATTGTTCCCTCATGGGTTTGTGGAGTCAGCATTGCCGATTCTGGCAACGCGACCTCCGGCCTGCGCGCGTACAGCGGCTGAGAGATGTTCTGAATAAAAGACTGCGGGGCACCTGCGATCAGCGACAACTGCACGTCTTTCCAGTCTTCGCCAATTGTGTTGTCCACGATACGCCCAGCCCTGAAGCAGTGGTTTTTCGTTCGGCTTTTCCGGAAGAATAATGCGATAGGTGCTCTTCCACACCGGCACTTCGCTGATGTAGCTGACGAAGATGTCGCGGTCACCGTTTCCGGTCGCGGAAACAGTCATCCGGCGGAGATCACGCGCCCGCGACGATCCCACCAGATTCAAATAGCGTCCGACTTCATCGTTCAACTCATGGTCCGCCAGGCGCACGGAGACGCCCGGACCCAGTTCGAAATTCTTCATCTCGCCCGAATCGGTGACGATGGAGAAATCGGTCACGTGGTAGGTTGCGCCGGAATCGTTTGTCCGATCTTCCTGCTCCACGCTGAGCAGACGCCCAGCCGCAGACTCCCCTTTTCCTGCGACTTCGACGCGTGAACCCCGTAACGCAGAAAGAAACTCAGCACGCGTAATCTGCTCACCAAAAGGCAGCCTCAAGGCGCGCAGTCGTTCATCTAGTGGCGCGATGGAGTTGTAGCGAATGTCCGAGATTTTCCCGTCACCGAGATCAACCACGGTCAGCGACTTGAGGACATCATTGAGTTGCCCGGTGGTGAAATCGATTCCCAGTTCCTGGTTTCCGCGCACCCGAGCCGAGTGCTCGAAGTAGCCGACTCCGTTTTTGTAAAGGACCACACGTTTTACCGGGAGCCGGGCCGCATCGGTATCTGAACTAGGCGATGATTGTTGCGCGGAGCACAGTGCCCCGGTGATCCCGAAAATCAGGACGAGAATCAGCCAACGTTCCTTGCGCATTTGAACCTCCACAGATGGAGCAATTTAAAAGAAGAACGTTGGATATGAATGATGTTGCGATGTGAGCAGAAACTGAGTTGGTTGCCATTGTCGTGGCGAGATCAGACTAACCGAGAGTGCCCCCTCATTGGTTGACACTCATGGGTCTACCCGTCATGTCAATGGACAACGAGTGCCGCCACAAAGTTCCGTAACAATATCGATTAGGTGCGCGGCGCGTCGTTCCAGCCAAGGTCTGCCGAACGGTTGTGGTTACCAAAGGCATAGCAACCGCGCCGACCTGATTGCTTTGTCGGAAGTGACCTTCCATACTTTTGGAGGGGTCACTCTATCCAGATCGCATCTCGTGGCCGCCGGAACCTAGCGTGTCTGATAACAAACAAATCAAAGCTTTAGGCTTGCGCTTCGCCCGTGGCCTGCAGATGACGGTGAAAACCACGGTGATGTTTACCGTGGACCACAAAAGCGTAGAGCGCCCCATTCAGCAGAGCTTTGAGCTCCTCAACACTCTGCTCAAGGAAGTGGGGCAATTCACCTTCGGCTTTGTCGACAACCAGGTCATGCTGAACAACCTGCTGACCACCGATCTTTCACTGCGACATCTTGAGACTGAATTCCTGAAGCGCGGCATCACGGCAGTCACATTCGAACCCGGGCTCACGTTGGGGCGATACCGGAAAGTCATAAGTCTGCTCGCGGCCTCGTCGAAGGCTATTGAAGAGGCTGGCGGAACGCTTAATTTTCTGGATAAAAACGAGATCGAGGGCGCCCGCATTCTTCCTGCGTCGAAAAATCAGAAGAAGGATGAGCAGGGCGACACTATCATCGATACCGATTCCGAAGCCTACATTCTCTCGAAACAAATGGCCACCGAGCAGGGCTCGCGAGATTTTCTGGACTCGATTGACTCACTGCTGGAATCGGGCTGCTTTGATCCCGCGGTGCGCAATGATGTGTTGTCAGAATATGCGACCCAGCAATTCGACGGCAGCGGTTATGGGGTCCCGATTGCGATGCCGAACCTGGTGCCGCTCAGAGAAGGGCAAATTGTCGTCGATGCCTCGACGGTCATCGGCTCCGGCGAAGCAGGGCAAACTGGCAATGGGCAAGCCATCTCGGGCACCGGTCAGGGCGGTTCTGGAGGATACTCTGCCGGGCAAGAAACCGGGGAACCGGGAGCGCATCACGCGGGCGAGGGCGCCCGCGCCACGAGACCTCAGGGCCGACGCGTTGTAGAGAACGTACCCGCGGGCTCGCCGGGTACCGCTACGGTCCGGGGCAAGCCGGGCTCTGGCAGTTATTACTACGCGGATGGTTCGGTTCCTGCTGGAGAAGCAGGTTCGCCATCGGATGTAGGCCCCTCACCCAGCGCATGGCGGAACGCGCACGGACTCGCCACCTCAGGATCAGGCACTTTCATGGAGATGGTCGAAGCCTCGGTGCAGCGCTCTCTTCTGGAAGAGCGAGGGAATCCGCAGAAATCGTACGCCTCACTGGCGCGAATTCTGCGCAATACCGGGGTGGACAAAATCCTGGAAAATTTTCCTGTCGAGCGACGCCAGGAGCTGACCAGCCTCCCGCCTGAGAAATTAGCCGCCGAATACATCGAGGACACTGCCCTTCTGCTCGCGGGGCAGAAGCTCCAATCAGCCGAAGGACAGCCACAAAAAATACTTATCGAAGAAGGCGCGATACGGGTCCTCGCGCGCAGCTTGCAGGCGACGCAGATGGCAGACCGGCTGGCACAGAAACTCGCGAAGTTCATCCAAGATTTTGCCGTGCCGCAACACTTGCAGGAAAAAATTCGCGAGGAGCTGCAGTGGAGCACTCTGAGCGGAAGCAAGCGTTATGCCCGTCTGCTGGAAATTAAGCATTACTCATCGACTGAATTCCGCCGCCTGATCGATCTTGCGAAAGAACTGATCAAGGCACGGGAGATGGACCGCGCCACCGCTCTGGCTACGCATTACTTCGACTTCCTGGATGATTCCGGCACATTCGACGTCACCGAACTCAGCCGCGCGCCGGAACTGATCCGCAGTATTCCGCTGGCACAGGCAGAATTTGCAACCAAGACCGCCGACCGGCTTGGCCGGGCATTAATGCGCGAAGATCTTTCAGATTTTGTACACGCACAGGCAGCTACTGCATTGACGGTCCTGGCCCAATCCGTGGCTTCGTTTGAGAATTTCCAGAATGTTTTGTCGATCGGCATTCTGCTTGAAAATTCTCTCAACCGCGACCCCGAAAAACATAAGAAATGCTGTGGAAGTAATTTAGGCAGACTGCTTCCCGCAGCCGCGACCGAACGCATCATCGAGATGTTCCTGCTGCAACGCGGTGACTCGGTGTGGGGCAAGAGTTCCGCCACGTTGTTGCGCTTTGCTGCTCCGGCGAGCGTCGAAAACGTGTTCAACCATCTGATTCACGAGCGGGACGCGCGCAACCGGTTGGCGCTTATCCGGCTGATTGGCCAGCTCGGGACTGCAAGCATTGAAGTTGCGTACAAATATTTGAAGGACGACCGCTGGTATGTAGTTAGAAATATCTGCGGGGTACTGGCCGAGCTCAAAGATCCAGATCTCGCTGACCATATCGTGCCGGCGCTTGAACACCACGACCCCCGCGTTCAGCAGGCTGCGCTAAAAGCTCTCGTACGCAGCCGGACAGTCCGCGCCGCGCCGGTTTTAGCCAATTCGCTACTGAAACTAGCGCCCAATATTCTGGACGAAGCGCTCGATGAACTCATGTTCCTGAGACACGTAAAGACGATTGAAGGGTTGGAGACGTTCATTTGCGGCGCAGGAACCAATCTTGCTGCCGCAAAAAAAGCGGTACAGGTTCTTGAATGCCATCGACGTGGAAGAAGCTCTGGAAGCATTGGCCATGCTACTTCGCAATGAGGCGGTGGACATTACAGTTCGCCGATCAGCCTTGCACGCTCTTTCAAACAATCGAGCGGAAGAGGCGGTTGCGCTGCTCCAGGAATTCGCCAAGACTCATGGCTCGCTGGCTGAGGAAGCCGGTTCGGCGCTCAAGAAAGCGGCGACGGCAAAATAATTCCAGCTATGTTGCGCTGCCCTGAGCGCTGGCCTTTTCCAAAGACTTAAAATCGCGTAACGACAATTCCAAACCGCCGAAATCGGGATGCTCGTTGTAGCCGAGATTGAATGCGATATCGAGAAGATCGCCAGGCAGCAGCTTTTCCTGCTGAGCGCGTTCCGCCAGGCGCCATCCCATTGCGTTGTAAGTCAGCGAACGACGCCATCCATTACTTACAGTGACGCTTTGCCCCGGAGCTAATTTCATTCGGACATGTTTTTCTTTGAGGACCTTGAAAGGCGCAGTAAGCCGCGCGGCCCGCGCACAAAAAATCGGTTCATGGTTCCCTGCTCCGAAGGGTTCGAGTTTCTGGAGAGCCGCAAACAGTTCGGGGTTAATGGAATCCAGAGCGAGTTCGTCGTCGATTTTTAATACAGGCTCAAAATCTGCCAGTGTCATTCGGGAACGCGCATACCCCTCTATGTGCGCTCGCAACTCAGACACTCGCGACGAGGGCAATGAGAATCCCACCGCATGCGAGTGCCCGCCATATCGTGTGAACAAAGCTGCACAAGATTCCAGCGCATTTAACAAATGAAAAACTGAAATGGACCTTCCGGAGCCATGCGCCTCTTCGCCATCGCGGGAGATCACGATCGCGGGTCGCCCATAGCGCTCGACCACGCGCGTCGCCGTAATCCCGATCACGCCGCGATGCCATCCTTCGCCATCGATGACCATGCAATAGGAGTCGCGCAGGGCAACATCATCGCCCAGCCTTTGCTCAATCGCCGCTACGATCCGCCGTTCTTCTTCCTGGCGGTCGCTGTTCAACTTGTCGAGACGAACCGCGATCTCCCGGGCGTGGATCGGATCTTTTGAGGTGAAAAGATCAATCACATCGGCCGCGATGTCCATGCGACCGGCAGCATTAATTCGCGGCGCAATTCGAAATGCGACTTCCTCTGACGTCAGCGGCCGGCCATCGAGACGCGACAGTTCCAGCAATGCCTTCAGCCCTGGATTCACCGCTGTGCGCAGCGCGTTCAATCCCAGGCTGGCGATGACCCGATTCTCGCCATGCAAGGGAACGGAATCGGCGATGGTAGCGATGGCGGCAATTTTCAGAAACGAAAGCAGCAGCGGTGTTTGGTCGCGGTGTGGAAGCCGTCTCGCCAGTAAAGCTTGCGCCAATTTAAAAGCAATGCCGGCGCCGCAAAGCGATTTGCAGGGATAATCGCACCCCGGCTGATTGGGATTGACCACGGCATAGGCATGCGGCAAACCATCCGGTCCCGGAAGGTGATGGTCGGTAATAATGAGGTCAACGCCGGCTCGCCGCGCGCTCTCCGCTGCAGCAAAAGCGCGGGTGCCGGAATCGACGCTTATAATCAGCCGAATACCGGCAGCGGCAGCGCGTTCTATTACATCCCCGCGTAAATCGTAGCCTTCGCGAATGCGGTGCGGCACATGGAAATCTGCAGAGCCTCCACACAGTTCGATCGCGGCTTTCAGGATTACGACCGCCGTAGTGCCGTCGACGTCATAATCGCCATAAACCAGAATTCCCTCTTTGCGTTCGATGGCGGCTTCGAGCCGTTCCACGGCCGCTTTCATTCCGGTCATCAATAAAGGTGAATGAAGCTGGTCGAGTGAAGGCGAGAGAAAAGCTGCGGCCGCTTCCGGCGTAGTTATTCCGCGAAGAAGCAGAAGCTTGGCAACGATCGCGTTGAGCTGTGGAGATTTAGGAAGACAATCGAGCGAGGAGATCGCTTCGGCAAACGCCTGCACCGCGACCGGTTCAACGTCGCTTACGTTCCAGCGCACGGCCTAGGGCTCTTCGTCCGTGCCAGAGCCGTCGATGGCGATGCCGCCGAAGTCCTCGGAGACTTCCATGAGCCGCTGGTAGTGGTCGTACCACTCGGTGGAGACCTCGTAAATCATCATCACGCCCTGAAAGGCGAATCCGAGTTGCACAAAACCGGTTTTGCCGAGATAGGTTCGCAGCCAGCGCGCATCTTCGAGGTCTTCATCGCTGGAAAACTCGCCGCTACTCAGGCGCTGGATCATGGAATCCAGCTCTTCTTTTTCCAGCATCCAGGAATCCATTGTCAGAAACGGAGACCCGGCGGCCTTAGCGAGCTCCACAAAATCCTTCCACCCTTCGGCTGGGTCTTCTCCCGGCTTCCACATCACGGCCTGCACTTCTTCGTGATCGACATAACCCGGAAACCGGCGCATGCCATGGCCCTCGATAAAGGCCACCATATCGTCTTTCAGGGTTGCTAAATTGTCAGGCAGATTCGACATCTCTAATGCAGCATTGTATGCCAGTTAGCTGTCAGCCGTCAGCCATCAGCCGTCAGGAAAATCGCCAGAGTCAAAGCTTTCTTGCATCGCGGATTATGCAGATTCCCTAATCCACGGTGCGCAGTATTCCATGAAAGCCCCCCCTTCGATAAGTGACTAGCACGAGTACGTTGACGGCTGACGGGCGAAGGCTGACCGCTGTTTTCCTGTGCTAAACTAAAAATTCAACTTACAACTTTTGATCAGACATGCTGCTCTCGAAAGAATATGTGGGCTACCTGGCCCGCCAAACCGCCAAACGACTCGTCGCCTCTGAGTTCATCGAAACCAAGAACCTGCAAGCGGTTACGGAGAAAATGCACGCTGCCATGCTCGACGAATTCGGGCTGGAGGACCGGATCAATGACGAGGTCCGCGTCATTCTCGAAGCCTATTCAGACGAGATGCGCAACAGCGGCGCCGATTACCAGGAGATGTTCCGAAAGGTGAAAAACGAGTTGGTCCGCAAGTACAAGGCGGTGCTATGAGGGTCAGCCGCGACAAAGCCAACAAGGTTGCGCACGTGGTGGCTGATACCCTTGCCTCCGTCGATGAGGTCGATTTTGTCGAAGACCGCAATACTATTCGGCTGGAAATCCGCAAGATTTTAGAGGATTTGCTGAATCAGGAAGAGCGCATCGACAAATCTGCGCGCCAGAAAATTGAAAGCCAGAAGCGCACCATTCTTGAAGGCAGCCAGGAATGGGACATCCTCTACCGCAAGTACTACAACGAAGAAGTGAAAAAACTGGGCGTATAGCTCTCCAATTTTTTCCCGTGGGCAAAACAAAACGGCGGAGGTCTTCCGCCGTTCTGCATATGGCGTTAATTATGCTGCGCGGCTCAGCGCGTCCGAACCGTGTTGCTTAACCATCTTGTTGTAGTTGCCCATGATCAAGAACGGCGCGGCCCATTGCCCGACGAACAATGCCCAACTGTTCTTGCCGGAAATTTTCAGGATCGCTGAAGCGACCATAGACCCGACAGCCAGTCCAAGATACACACTCGACGGCGCCCCCGACGTGATTGCCTCTATCGACCCGGTAAACCGGTCTTCGCTTGCTTGTCCTTGTTCTACTTTGGATTGCATTCCACCCTCTTCTGTTGATGATTTTGATTGCTGTGGTTGGATGCTGCAAGCGATGGCTCCGAAATAAAAATGCGGTGAAAATCGCAAGCTCCTGACGAAAACTCGTAAATCGCGCTTGCTGGAAGCCATGATCTCTCCTGATTACCCTCTTTCGCGCGATAATTTGAGAAGTGTCTGTACACGACATTTCGGAAAAGATTAAGCAAGCTGCGACGGCCGCCGGCTTAGAACTGGCCGGAATCGCACCGGTTGACGACTTTGCCGAACTCAAACGCTTTCCTGAGTGGATCGCCGAGGGCCGCGCCGGCGAGATGAAGTATCTGGAATCGAGAACCGACGCTGGCGAGTTGCGGCGGGCTTCTCTCCAGTCGGTTTTTCCCTGGGCCCGCAGCGTGGTGGTCTGCGCGACCAACTATAATACTGCTCAACCCTATTCGACCGCTGTGAACGACCTTTCGCGAGGATGGATTTCACGTTACGCGTGGAGTCGCGAAGATTATCACGACACAGTTCTTCAGCGCTTACGCGAGGTCGAAACAAAACTCAAAGACATCGCAGGGCAAAATATCGAAACGCGCTCTTATGTTGACACCGGGCCAATCGTTGAACGTGTTTACGCGAAATATGCCGGCTTGGGTTGGTTGGGTAAAAATACTTGCCTCATCAATCAACAGATTGGATCCTGGCTTTTTCTCGGCGTGATCGTGACGTCGGTTGAGTTGACGCCGGACGTTCCCGCGCCTGATCGCTGCGGGACTTGCACTCGCTGTATCGACGCTTGCCCCACGCAAGCATTGATCGCGCCTCACGAGCTCGATTCCAATAAATGCATTTCGTACTTGACGATCGAGAAACGCGGCACTATTCCTGAACAACTTCGCGAGGGCATAGGACGACAAGTCTTCGGCTGCGACATCTGCCAGGATGTTTGCCCGTGGAATCGGAAGGCGCCATCGAGCACGAAACCTGAATTCGAAGCTCGCGAAGGACTGGTAAATCCAGCGCTGGCGTGGCTGGCAGAAATTTCGGAAGAAGAATTTCGAGAAACATTTCGCGGCTCGCCAGTGAAACGCACCAAGCATTCTGGCCTGCGCCGAAACGCATTGATCGCAATCGGCAACAGCGGAGACCGCTCATTTGCGCCCATCGCCGAACGCGCATCTCACGACCCAGATCCCCTGATTGCTGACTCAGCACTTTGGGCGAAGCGGCAACTCAACCCCTAAGGTTCCCTCCTCATCGTAAATTCTCGTTGACCACTGACGTTCTGTCGCGTAGGCTTTGCCCGTTTGAAATAGTCCATCACTTCCATCGTTCACAGGAGGCATATGGTCCCCATTCACGCGTTGTGGTTGCCGATCCTGCTATCAGCCGTGATCGTTTTCGTTGCGAGTTCGATCATTCACATGGCTCTTCCTGTTCATAAAAGCGACTATCGCAAGTTGCCGGACGAAGCGAAAGTGCTCGATAGCTTGCGTGCGGCCAGTGTTACGCCGGGACCCGAATATCGTTTCCCTTATTGCACCCAGAAAGAAATGAAGTCGCCCGAAAACCTGGAAAAACTTAAACGCGGCCCCGTCGGGCTTCTTGTGATAATGCCAAGTGGAGTGCCGAACGTGGGGAAATTCCTTGGCCAGTGGTTCATTTATTGCGTGGTAGTTAGTATTTTTGCCGCCTACCTGACTGGCCGCACGCGCGTACCGGGCGCTGAATATCTCGAAGTCTTCCGCGTCGCCGGCGCGACAGCGTTTATCGGATACTCGCTGGCGCAAGCGCAGAACTCAATCTGGAGAGGCGTGACCTGGGGTGTAACTCTAAAACATATGTTGGACGGGCTCATCTTCGGTTTGCTGACCGGCGGAACCTTTGGATGGCTGTGGCCAAGATAATCGCGACCAGAAGCGCTTACAGAAACGGAAGATAGGCAGGGACGCTGCGTTTGTATGCTTCAAATTCTTCGCCGAAGCGCGAGGCCAGCAGCCTTTCCTCGATACTCACTCGAATCTCGGTGCCAATGACGAACAGCAATAACGCGGCGACAGATAATTTCCATCCAGCGATAATCACTGCGGTGGCGCACAGCACCAGCAGCATGGAAGTGTAAATCGGATTACGAACCACCGCATACGGGCCGGACCGCACCAGCTTGTGATCCGCACCCAGCGCCGCATCAACCCGCAACTGCCCGGCAAGAGCTCGCGAAGAAGTCCACGAAAGAAGCGCTGCCAAAGCAAATAAAATAATCGAAATTATTGCGCGCCAAATGGGAAGCGATCGCCCCCAAAAATGCCCCTCCCATAACAATGAAAACGCCAGGAATTGCAGCAACACACCCCAGCGCGAACGCGAGTTCACCACACTCGCGGCGGTAGTCCCGCGGTGGGCTGGAACGAAAGGATAGAACCAGACAATTACACCGATGGCGATCAGCAGGTAGGCGTACGCGGGCATCGCACGCAATCGTAAATCAAGTTGTTACGAGAAAAAACAAGGAGTGGTTGTTAGATAAACATCTCGTCCTGCGGAGCCGACACCGAATTTCTTTCGTGCCGGCGAGAAAATAAAGCTTCAAAACCTGCGCTCACACCGTGCATCAATCCAGAAAGCTGCTTGACCGGAGACACAACAGTTTTCTGCACGACCTCGCGAGTTTCTTCCAATTTGTCCATGGTGCTGCCAACGAATTCGTCGGCGCGGATAACCTGAAGGCGAGTGCGGTCCACGATGTCGGTAAGCGTCGCATCCACGCGCTCCATCTGAGTGCGCAGCATGGTGGTAGATACGCTGACGTTATCGACAACTGTAGCGATCTTGGGACGCAGTTCGCTCATCATGGAATGCGCCAGTTCGGCGGTGGGCAGGACTTTGGTCTTAACTTCTTCCGCCAACGATTCGACTTTGGCGCTGGTCTTGCGCATGGAGAAATACATGCCGGCAAGCATCCCCGCCTGCAAAAGGACCGCGACAGCGGTCAGCGCAATAAACGTTATGAGCAGGTTGTCCATTTTTGCTGTATGGGATTCGAGGGCTAAAAGCTAAACGTTTTCGCCGTCACCTTTGGCCATCGAAACTTTTTCGCGATAGGCTCGCCGTCCTGCATCCACTGCGGACCGGACCTGTTCTTTTTGAGCGTTATAAACCTCGCGTCCCTTGTCCGCCCATGTTTCAGCGTGTTCGCGAGCATCTTCGGCGCGCTTGCGTAAAAAGTCTCGTCCCTCTTCGGCTTTGGCCATAAGGATTTCGCGCGTCTCATTCCCTGATTGCGGCGCGTAAAGAAGTCCCACAACCGCTCCGATTCCTATGCCCGTCAAAAACCACAAAATACCGCCGCCATTTCGCTCAGACATACCAAGCCTCCACAATCATCGCAACACACGGATGGTAGCATCCGTCTTAGCGAATTACAATTCCAGCGCCCTTGTGCTCTGGCCTCGCACGCGAGAGAATGTTCCGTTCCGACTCAGGTCTAAAATCGGGAGCAGTGGCTTTGTCTGATCGCAAATACCGCCAGCACGGATACCAGGACAGTGGAGAGAAGCCACAGAAATCGTTCTCACCCCAAGGCGCTCCGCGCAAGGACAACACCTACGGCCCGCGGCCAGTCCAGATGCCCGGCACGCACTCAGTTTCCCGCTGCTCTCAGTGCGGAACGTTGCTGACATCTCTTTCGGAACCATTGGGGCAATGCCCGAAATGTGGTTTTGAATTGCACTCCTGCAAGCAGTGCTCCTATTTCGATCCCTCATGTCGATTCGAATGCATGCAAAAGGTATCTGAAAGAATCGCGAAGAAGGACGCCCGCAATGATTGCACCTTCTATTCGATCAGCGTACGCGTAGAAAAGCAGACCTCTACCGGTCCGGCGGCAAAACCCAATTCTGCGCGCCAGGCGTTCGACAATCTGTTCAAAGACTAAAGAAAAGCGATTGTACATTTCAGATTGTAGATTTCAGATTTAAGATTGCAGATTAATGTCAAAATCCACAATCTCGGATCTTGGTTCGTCGGTCAAATCTACAATCTTCAATCTGAAATCGTTTCACGGCTTCTGTGTCGGCCTCAGCAAGATCTCGCTGGCAAACGACTGCGGCGATTGCGTCACCAGCATTGCAACCACATGGGCCACATCGTCAGGCTGGAGCATTTTGTTGGCATCTTTTCCCTCATGCGGGCTTAACTCAGTATTCACCGATCCCGGACAGACCACGGCGACGCGAATGTTGTGGGGCCGCAGTTCCTCGGCCACGGAATAAGTAAGGCCATTGAGTCCCCACTTTGAGGCGGCGTAGGCGGCGCCGTTCGGCAGCGCATTCTTGCCGGCGAGCGACGAGATGTTCACGATGTGTCCCGTCTTGGCCCGGATCATCATGGGAGCGAAGTTGCGAATGCAGTAATAAACTCCCCGCAGGTTGGTATCCAGGATCTTTTCCCACTCCTTCGGTGTCATTTCATGCAGAGGCTTTGAAAAGGATCCCACGCCGGCGTTGTTGACTAAAATATCGGCACGACCAAACATTTTTTCGACAACGTCGGCAAGCGCCTGGACTGATTCGAGGTTGCTAACATCGCATTGCACAACTTTGCTCTGGCCGCCGCTAACAGCAATATCTGCGGCCGCGGATTGTAGCGGCTTCACAGACCTGCCGCACAGGACCACGGTAGCGCCGAGATCGGCTAATCTGTGCGCAACAGCTGCTCCGATGCCACGTCCGGCCCCGGTGACGACAGCGATTTGCCCGGCAAGCGTCTTTGAATCTTGGGAGCTCATATATCAGTGCGATTCCTTTCGCTTTTCGAAAAACCATCAGAAGGAGCGGGTTCTGCATCTTAGTCTAAACGTGGAGCCGTCTGAAACAGTGAACTTGCTTAAGTTGAACAGCATACTTATAATCCCGCTCACCGGAACTCGTCTTTCACCCTGGCAGCTCCAGGGAGGCGCTGTGGAGTTCAGGGTCTTGTCTTCGCTCTACCGCGATGCAGTCGAAGCTTTAGATTCAGATTTGCCGTTGCAGCGATTTCCTGAAATTCAATTTCCTGAGGATCGAGGAGCGATTGGAAATGAAAACAACTGTTCTGGCGTTTGTGCTAGTGACCGCCTTGGCGGCTGGCGCACAAGATACGACTCCACAGCAAACTCAACCCCCTGCGCCGCCCGCAGCCGGCCAACCGCCTGCTGCGCAACAGCCAGCAGGACAACAGCCAGCTGGGCAGTCCAGCGCAGCCGCGCCGGAGATTAAAGATCCCGCCGAATATAACGCCTACATCGGGGCCATTCAGCAGAAGGATCCCAACGCAAAAGTGAGCGCGCTGGAGGCATTTCTTACCCAGTATCCCAACAGCGTAATGAAGACCACAGCTCTTGAGTTGTTGATGGCGACTTATCAGCAGACTGGAAACCAGGCCAAAGTCGTCGAAACAGCAAAGCGCGTGCTTACGGCCGATGCCTGCAACCTGCGCGCGTTGGCTCTTCTGACTTTCCTGGCGCGCCAAGGTGTCGCATCGGGACAGAATCCGCAGCAAAATTTGTCAGACTTGACGCAATATTCCGGTAAAGGTCTGGAATGCATGCAGTCAGGGCCCAAACCGGCAGGTGTTTCCGACGCCGATTATGACAAGCTTAAGAAGCAGGTGGGGGTAATCTTCAGCGGCGGCGCCGGTTTTGCCGGATTGCAAAACAAAGATTACCCGCGCGCCCAGACCAATCTGAAAGCAGCGGTCGATGCCGAACCGAACGACCTTCAGAACGTCTACCCTCTGGCGATGGCGTATCTGACGGCAAACCCGCCCGATACATTGAACGGTCTGTTCTATATTGCGCGGGCTGCAGGTTTAGCCTCTCCCGGGCCGGCACAGAACCAGATTCAGGCCTATGGGGAAAAGGTTTACAAGAACTATCACGGATCGGATGATGGCTGGACGGACTACGCTCTGCCAACCGCAAAAACCGCCACCACCCCGCCAGACGACTGGGGAACGAAAATCACGAAATATGTTCCGCCTACTCCAGCGCAGCAGGCTCACGATTTAGTGAAGGACAAAACCCCCGATCAGATCAAGCAGTTGAGCTTCGGCGAGTGGGAACTCGTCCTTTCGGCTGGAACGCCGGAAGATCAGGACAAGGTCTGGAACGTTATTAAGAACGTCCCGTTGCAGATGGAAGGCAATGTGATTGAGGTTGCGAGTCCAACGGAACTGCACATCGCCGGTAGTCAGGATGATATCGAGCAGAAGCGCGCGGACATCACCTTGACGATGTCCGGGCCGATCCCTAAACTTCGCATGCCGAAGCCCGACGACACCTTCGACTTCGAGGGTACGCCAGCTTCCTACACCGCAACCCCGTTCATGATGATGATGAGCGATGGCAAGCTGCTGAAGAAGGCAGGAGCGCCGGCTCCGAAAAAGCCAGTTCACCGGCGGCCTGCGGCACACAAAGCAACATCGCAATAACGGGCTAAAAAGCCAAAGGCAGCCTTTTAACGGGCTGCCTTTTTTAATGCAAATAAACACTGCCTACCGGGCGAACTTTTTCTCGTAGGTGATTGGACGGGCAGCACGCGGCGGTCGCCTGCCGCCATCGCGGAACTCACGGACATCAAGCTTGAGCTCGGTGATGGTGCGGCTCAGAGTGTTGCGATGCATTCCCAACTGCCGCGCCGCGCGGCACTGGTTGCCTTTGTTTTCCTCAAGAACAGTTGCGATAAAGCGTTTTTTAAATTCCCTGACCGCTTCTGAATAAAGAATATTGCTCTTATACATCTGGTGTACGAGTGCTTCCAGTTGATCTTTCACAGGATCTCTCTTTCCGTTTGTTTAAACGGCCAGACTACAAAAGCCCTTACTTAATGCGTTGACGCGGCTTAGCAGCTTGCCCGCGCCGTAAATAATCCAGTCCTTGATAAAACTGCGACCGCAACTCTGACGGCGCGATCCAAATTGCCGCCCGTCCGACTACCTGAAAATACGGCGCCAGCGACGATCCTTGCAGCCAGCGCGAGTTGGGAGCGAACGCCGTCATGCCCAACAAGCACAATCGCCACTAGCAGCGCACCGCGGACCAAACCTAACAGCGCACCCAGGAACCGGTCGATTCCGCTAAGCCCGACTTCTTTTATGAGCCAGCGGACCGTTCGGCCCAAAAGTCCGGCCAGAACCAGCACCAGACTGAAAATCAACAAGAACGCCACAATTTCCGCCAGCCATCGTGAACTGATGTATGGCGAAAGGTAAGAAGTCAAACGCTGATACTGCCAGGCTGCGACTATGTATCCGAAGACCGCGCCGGCAATAGCAAATGCCTCCTGAAAGAAACCAGAGATTGCTGCTTGAACTACTGACACCAGCAGCACCAGCACAATCATCAAATCTGCAATGTTCACGCGGCGCGCTCCCCTAGGGCGCCGTTGCTACACATCCAACTCACGTCCAGTTAAGCGACGATACGCTTCCACGTACTTCTCGCCGGTCTGGCGCGCCACGTCGGGCGGAAGCGCCGGCGCCGGCGGTTGCTTGTTCCACTTAATTTCCTCGAGATAATCGCGCACATACTGCTTGTCAAATGACTCCTGCGACATCCCGGGCGAATACTTGTCCGCGGGCCAGAAGCGCGACGAATCGGGCGTAAGCACTTCGTCGGCGAGCGTGATTCCGCTGGCGGTACGGCCGAATTCAAATTTCGTATCCGCTATGATGATCCCTTTTTGCCGCGCGTAGTCTGAGGCTTTTTTATAAATTGCGAGACTCAGGTCGCGCAGTTGGCGCGAGTCTTCGGGATCAACCAACTGGGTCATGTGCTCGAACGAAATATTTTCGTCGTGCCCGGTTGTTGCCTTAGTCGCGGGGGTAAAGATCGGCTCGGGCAGCTTTTCTGATTCACGCAGTCCGGTCGGCAGCTTGATGCCGCAGACGCTTCCCGAGGCCTTGTACTCTTTCCATCCCGAGCCCGACAAATAGCCGCGAACCACGCATTCGACCGGGAACATTTCCGCGCGCTGCACCAGCATGGAGCGGCCGCGAAGCTGATCGGCGTACGGTTTAACCTCTGCCGGATATTTGCTCACGTCGGCCGTGACCAGGTGATTGGGCACGACATCTTTAAGAAAATCGAACCAGAACAAGGACAGTTGCGTGAGCACCCGGCCTTTGTGAGGAATGCCGGTGGCCAGCACGTAATCGAAAGCCGAGATGCGGTCGGTAGCCACAAAAAGTAAGTGGTCGCTTCCCACCTGGTACACGTCGCGGACCTTGCCGCTTGCGAAAAGTTCCAGATCGGGGAAGTCAGTCTGTAAGAGGGCGGAGTCGATAGTTTGAGTAGTCATGAGGAAATCTTAGATGTTAGAAATCGTCGGGTATTTTAGCCGCTCAGAAATTTTTGTCAACGGGAGAGAATCATATCTGATTTCGAGCTTCTCTGTTTTCCACCGATGTGCAATTGACAAAGGAAAACTCCAGTGAAGGAGGCGGCCGGCAAGGGATTCAGAGCTGATCGGTTGTGGAAATTATTGCAAGCGCAATGCTTGCAAAGCAATATCATCGGATTGCGGCGCGATCGGAAAAATCGAGTTCCTACGCCGTCGCCCCGAACCTGACCGAGACTAGCTTCGAAACCCCGGGTTCCTGCATGGTCACGCCGTAAAGCACCGGCGCGATGCTCATCGTCTTCTTGCTGTGGGTGATGAGCACGAACTGGGTCTGTACGCTCATTTCTTTTACCAGTTCGGTGAAGCGGCCAATGTTGGCCTCGTCGAGCGGCGCGTCCACTTCGTCGAGAATGCAGAAGGGGCTGGGCTGGTACTGGAAGATGCCTACCAGCAGCGCCAGCGCAGTCATGGCTTTTTCACCGCCCGAAAGCAGCAATACGTTCTGCAAACGCTTTCCCGGAGGCGATGCGACCACGTCAATGCCGCTCTCCGCGCTGTTTTCCAGGTCGGTGAGCCGCATCATGCCGCTGCCGCCGCCGAAGAGCTTCTTGAATGTGACCTGGAAATTCTCGTTGATCTTATTGAATGCTTCTTCAAACTTCTGCCGCGAGAAGGTATCGATTTCCTTGATCGTCGCCTGCGTGTTCTCGATCGAATCGAGCAGATCTTTTCTCTGCGTTTCAAGAAACGCCTGGCGTTCGGCGGCTTCCTTGAATTCCTCGAGCGCCATCATATTGACCGGGCCCATAGCGTTGAGTCGCGAGCGCATGTCCTGACACGACTGATCTTCGGCGACCAGTTCTTCACCGGACACTCGCGGCAGAGTCGAGTCCGCCATCAATTCTGTCCGCTCCACGCCGAGATCATTCATGCAGGTCTGCGCCAGATACTCGGCATCTGACTGCAGCTTGACCGCGGCGGTGGAAACTTCAGCTTTGCGATCACGCAGGGCATCGAGCGCATGTCGCGCCTCGCGCAACATCGTATCGATTTCTGCAATTCTCGCCCGCACCTCATCCGATTCAACCTGCAGCAGGCCGGCGCGGGTTTCGCAGGCATTCTTTTCCGCGTCGAGACCCAGCAACTTGTCTGCAATCGTCAGGTTTTCCGTCTCGCGCTCAGATTTTTCTGTTGACGCAGCTTCGATCTGCGATACCAGCGACGCGATTCGCGTCTGCATCTCGCCGACGAGTTGCTCAATTCTCTGCAGCACTGACGCCGCCGAGCGATGCCGCTCCGCAAGCGTTGCCACTTGTGACTGGCGCTCCGAAACGCCCATGGCCGTGGTATTGCGGTTCTCGCGCAATAAGGCAAGTTGTTCTTGCGCGGACGCCGCCAGCCGCTCCAACTCTGCGCGCTTCTCTTCCACCAGAGCAATGTCGACCTCGCGGTCAACCATGATCTGCTGATGTGAAGCGCGTTCCGCCGCCAGGCGAGTCAGTTCCCTTTCACACACCTCGCAACGCTCGCGCACCCGCGTCATCTCGGAATCGAGCTGTCGCAGGGCGTGACCAGAGGTCATTGCTTGCTTTTCTGAATCACGTTTGTCGGCTTCCAACCGATCAAGCAGCGAACTCAATTCCTTGATCTCATGTCCGAGATTCAGGACACTGCTTTCCTGATCGCGCAGCGCCATTTCCAATTCGTTCAACACGCGCATGACGTCGCGCAGCTCGCGCTTCATAGAGAGCGGGCCTTCAGCGCGCTGCTTGCCTCCGGTGACGGTCACGTTGTGAAAGCATTCGCCATTTTGTGCCAGGAAAAACGCATCCGGATTTTCAAGCGCCAGGTTCCGCGCAAACTGCGGATCAGGAACGATGTAACCGTCGCGCAGCTTAGGAAGAATTACTTCCAGTGATTTTCCGAATCCATCGAGTACGCGAATGGTGTGCTTGAGAGGAACGATGGAAGCGTGCGGCGGCTCCGGCTGGCCATCAGCAACCGCAAAAGAAAACCGCGCCTGAGAATCTTCCGGATGTACCAGGAATGTCGCGCGGCCATTCACATCCGATCGCAGCAGGCGTAAGCCTTCGTCGGCCGCGTCCCACGACTTGACCACGATGTAATTCAACTCATCACGCAGGAAATCTTCGACCATCGATTCGTAGCGCGGCTCGACCTCAAGGAAGTCTGCCAGCACGCCTACCGGCGCGAGACCGCCCTGCATGGTGCCTGACTGAAACAGGCGACGGACCGATTCCGTAGAATAACCGTGCTCGGCGATCACAGCTTCGAGCGAACTTCTTTTGCCCAGCGCCGAAGCATATTCGGCGCGCAAACCATCGAGATGGTTCTTCCCTTCCGATTCCTGACGACGCTTGAGCGCAAGCGAATCGCGGGTCTGGGTAATTTCTTCGGTGAGCGCCGAAACTCGTTGCGATACCGATTCAAATTCGAGCGCGAGTTGACCGCGTTCCCCACCGAAGGTTTCAGCTTGCGCACGGGCTGCAGCCATTTCGCTCTGCAGGCGCTGGGCTTCGCGATCGGCTGCAGCCATGCGCTCCTCAGCCTGAGTTAACTGGTTGCGAAGATTCGAAAGTGACGCAATGCACTCGAGAGTTGCTGCGCGCGAATGCTCCTGTTGTTGCTCAATCTCGGCCAAAGCTCCCGCCGCCGATGTGGCTTGCAGTTGGCTGGCTTCGAGTTCCTGCTGCGCTAACGCCAGATCGCCAGCCGCAGATTCGAGCACCTGCCGGTTGGAGTTCAATTCTTCTTCAAGCGCGGTTAGACGTGCGCGGCCCTGCTCGAGTTCGGCCTCCGACGAAGCCGTCCGCACTGTCAGTTCGTTGCACCGCTCTTCGTTGTGGCGGCGCTGCGCCTGATTGCGATCGACTTCCAGCTTGATGTCGCTAAGCCTTCCGCCGTTCTCACGAATCTCGGCTTCGATGGCATACCCGCGCTGCCCACGTTCGGCATGCTCAGCCTCAAATTCCTGCATGACAGTCGACTGCTGTCGCATTTCTTCCGACAGGGAGCTGATCTGAAGATCGAATTCAGTCGCTTGCTGATCGAAGTGGGCGAATTTACTGGCAAGCACTACTCTCAGTTTGGCGCGCATTTCATCGCGCAAGCGTCCGTAGCGTTCGGCCTTCGAGGCTTGCCGCTTCAGCGAATTCACCTGCCGCGTCACTTCGTCGAAGATGTCATTCACGCGATTTAAATTCTGCTTGGCATCTTCAAGGCGCGCTTCGGCTAAACGTTTTTTGGTCTTGAATTTGGTGATTCCCGCCGCTTCTTCAATGATCGCTCGGCGGTCGGTAGGTCGGCTGCTCAGGATTTGCCCGATGCGCCCCTGCTCAATAAGCGCATAAGACTCCGGCCCGAGGCCAGTTCCCATAAACAGTTCCTGAATGTCTCGCAGACGGCATAGCTTTCCATTGAGTAGATATTCACTATCGCCCGATCGGAATAGCCGACGCGTGACCGCAATTTCTCCGGCTCGGAAAGCCTGCTGAAACTTGCGCCGTCGAATTTTGAGGACCACGTGGCCAGCGGGGGCTGCCGCTACCGCGTCGCCTTTAACCAGGTGAATTGCAAACTGAGGCTCGTCGTCGGGAAAGGCGACCGCAAGGGTATTAACCTTCGACCGCGGGACTTCAACTTCCTCGGTCGCGCCAGGCTGTGCCTCTTCAGTTAATTTCTCGACTTCGTCTGCGGCACGCGCGCGAATCTCGGCTTCGTCCCAATCTTCGGCGGGCATGTCTTCTTGCAGAACCAGCTCGGTCGGGTCGTTCTTGTCGACCCCGTCGTATTCTTGAGGGTCAATCAGCGTCAGCGACACTTCGGCCATCCCGGTCGGCTTGCGGTCGCGAGTGCCGGCGAAGATCACATCTTCCATGCGCGAGCCGCGCAGGGTCTTGGCTGACTGCTCGCCGAGCACCCAGGAAATAGCGTCGGCAATATTCGACTTGCCGCAGCCATTGGGGCCGATGATTGCGGCCACACCGTCTCCGTGGAACTTGAGTTCGGTGCGATCGCAAAACGACTTGAATCCGAGAATCTGGAGCTTTTTCAGTTTGAGCAACTTACACTCCTTGGTTTGCTGGTCCCCCGGCGCAGTGAGTACCTGATTGGACGGCGGCTTGGTTGCTGCAGGTTTACCAACCAGGTTCCTCCGGCAGTTCGCTAACTTGAATGCCGTCCCAGGCTGGATGGGGCGGGCACAAATTAGAGCTACTGTACCGATCAAATTGCGCCAGGGTCAAGTAATAAAACACCATATGTTGTGGGTAACTCGTCCTAAACCCAGCATTTTGCAGCCGCTATGCAGCTGTAGGTCGAAATTAGGGTGTGGGTTAGGGAGGAAGGGGAAATCGCGAGAGCAAAACTAGCCTAGCGCAGGAACGCACTGGAAGCAATGAAAAGCGCAGGCTCAACCCCGCGAATCAGGCGCCGCTCCCAATGGAAATTAAAAGCGCTTCCGACGGTCGGATGCCAGCGCTCGTTGCCAGCAGCACTCAATCCAAGCTGCCCAGCGGTTCGCGCCGCGGTGAGCTGCTGAAGGTACAGATTCTCACTCGCCGAAGTCAGGACATCCCGGCGCAAGCGATGGTGCTCTAAGACATGATGAATTTATCCCAGGAGATCCAATGACCGCGAAGAAGTCGCAAAAGACAGCTGAGGAAGCCGCCGGTTCCGGAATGCAGGAAATTGTTGAACGCGTCACCGATATCGGCGAACGCGTGCAGACGGAGATCGCCGATTTGAATCGTCAAATGCGGTCGAGTTTGAAGAAAGCTAACATAAGTGAAGCCACGATCCCGGACGCTTTTCATAAGGCGCCAAAGATAATTTCACCCCACGTCCACAGGTGGCTCGATGTCGCGGTCACCAGCTATTTCGCAGTGCTGGGAACAATATTTGCCAAACGAGGCCATGCCAGAGCTGCTACCGCCGCGTTTGTAAATGCCGCTATGGTCGGAGGCGTGTCAGCCTTCACCGATTACAACGGCAAGGGAAAAAAGCCAATCAGCTTTAAAATGCACGGCACCCTGGATGCGATGCAGGCGGCAACAGCCGCATTGGCCCCGGTCCTGCATGGATTCGCCGGCGAAGCTGAGGCCGCATTCTTTTATGGCCAAGCGGTCAATGAGGCTGCGGTGATCGCGACCACCGATTGGAATGCAGGCATGCCTGCGAAGAAGCGGCGCAAAGCAGCATAGGGTTTGAGATATCAAAAGGCACTGCGAAAGCCGTGCCTTTTTTTTGCGCCCGCCTGCAAGTTAGCTCTGCTGCATTTAAGAAAAGATTTACCATTTACTCGTGAATCTTCCTGTCAATCCGCCGGTTCTCCCCATGCTGGCCAAGCGTGTGGCTGAATTGCCTGAGGGTGAGGGTTGGATCTTTGAGCCTAAATGGGATGGATTTCGCGCGCTGGTGTTTCGCGATGGTGACGAGATCTTCATCCAAAGCCGCGACGAAAAGCCGCTCAATCGATATTTTCCTGACCTCGTTCCGCCCTTACAATCGGCATTGCCGGCACGGTGTGTGCTCGATGGCGAGATTGTTATCGTCAAAAACAACGAGCTCGACTTCGATCTTTTGCAACTCCGGCTTCATCCCGCGGCTTCGCGGGTGAAACTTTTGTCTCAGCAAACTCCGGCCTCGTTCGTATTTTTTGATCTGTTGTGTGTGGGAGATCGCGATCTTTGCAGCGAACCATTCGAGAAGCGCCGTCGCGAGTTGGAAAAGCTGATTTCTTCGGCGGCGCCTCCGATCCATTTGACTCCGGCCACCCGCGACCGTGACGTCGCGGCAGATTGGTTTCGCCGCTTCGAGGGCGCCGGACTGGATGGCGTGATTGCGAAACCGATGGCAGGTACTTACGAGCCCAACAAGCGCGTCATGTTCAAGGTGAAGCACGAACGCGAATGCGACTGTGTGGTCGCTGGCTTTCGCTGGCACAAGAAAGGCGATCGTACACTCGTCGGATCGTTGCTGCTCGGCTTGTTTGATGCGGGCGCGCTGCAACATGTGGGAGTTTGTGCGAGCTTCTCTAACGCCAAGCGACTAGAGCTCGCGGAATTTCTTAAGCCTTATCGCAAGGACGCACTCGCGGACCATCCATGGAAGGGTTGGGCAGACGAGCAGTCCACGTCGGGGCGAATGCCGGGAGGACAAAGCCGCTGGAGCCAGGGCAAAGATTTATCGTGGGAACCTTTACGCCCTGAGTTGGTCGTCGAAGTTGCCTACGACCACATGCAGGGAGACCGCTTCCGTCATACGGCGCAGTTCCGCAGATGGCGTTCGGACAAAAAGCCGAACGACTGCACCTATGAGCAATTGGAAGTTATTCCGCCACAGGAGATCGCGGCAATCTTTCCGGCAGGACGGTAAAGCGCAGCCCGATTAATCTTTTTTCTGGGCTCTTGCCTTTCGCAGCTCGCGCCACTCCCTAGTGGGATCGTCGTCCGGATCGGGAGTTTCCTGCTGTGGACGCATTGCCTCGGGCACACTACGCAGATTGATGCGAATGCGCGTCCAGGTTGACGATCTTCCGCGCATGGAATCAACAAGCACGTCTTCGGGCGCTAGCAACGCAGCGGCGTCGGCATGTTTGCTCTTCCATCTTTCGAGGCCGGCCAGCGCCGCTGCTTTGTCGGGAGAGTTCGCGACCACAATCAGCGGCATCTTCGTGCGTGGCGTCTTCGTTCTCGATTTGGCTGGGGCTGCTTTCGGCGCGGCCGACTCTGCTGACCTCGCCCTCGACGGCGCAACTCTCGCGCCCTCCCCTTCCATCTTGCGAAAGTGCGGTGGCCAAGGCGCGTCGCCGAGTCCAGCGGCTTCATCTTTTGCGGCCAGCTCGAGCAATTTTTCAAGCGAGCCGGGCGCGGAATCCATCTCGGCGTGCGGGTCGCCGATTTCTGCGAAGCGCTTTGGCACGGTGAACATGGTGAAGTCGGCAGGATCGCAATCCGCCACTTCGTCCCAGCGCAGCGGCGTTGAGACGCGCGCATCCGGCAGCGGGCGTACGGAATATGCCGAGCAGGTGGTGCGGTCCTTCGCGTTCTGGTTGTAATCGAGAAACACGCCGTGCCGCTCTTCCTTCCACCACTTCGAGCTGGCCAGCGTTGGCAGACGCCGTTCAACTGCTCGCGACAGCGCTACCGCCGCGCGGCGCACCTCGGCAAACGTCCAACGCGGCTCGATGCGAACGTTCACGTGCATGCCGCGTGAGCCGCTGGTCTTCGGCCACCCGCGCAGACCAAGTTCTTCAAGAAATGCTTTGACTTCAAGCGTGACCCGCCGCACGCTGTCCCATACAACACCCGGCACCGGATCGAGATCGATCCTCAATTCATCCGGATGATCGAGATCGCCAGAACGAACGGGATGCGGATGCAGTTCAATGCAACCCAGATTGACCACCCACGCCAGCCCCGCCGCGTCATCGACAACAATTTCTTCCGCGGTGCGTCCGGATGGAAATGAAAGCGTGACCGTGCGCAACCAATCGGGACGCTGCTCCGGCGCGCGCTTCTGATAAAACGCCGGCGCTTCGGCCCCGTTCACGAACCGCTTAAGCACAATCGGACGGTCCCGAATTCCAGCCAGCGCACCCGGCGCAACCGCCAGGTAATAACGGACAAGATCGAGTTTCGTAATCCGCGCCTGCGAGAAATAAAGCTTGTCCGGATGAGTGACACGGACTTCACGTCCATCAATCGAGAGCAGCTCGCTGGATTCCGGCTTCGCCACCAGAATAGGCTACCACTGGGTTGAAAATGCTTGGGCGGAGTGAAGACCCGAAGCCTTTCACTACTGAAGAAATACTTCCGGCGAAAGATGAAACCGGCGGCTAAGCTTTTTGATGTGCTCGATGGTCAGACCGCGTTTACCGTTCAAGACCTCGGAAACAATGCTGGGAGTTCCGAACACGTCAACCAAATCTTTCTGCTTAAGATCTGTTCGCTTCCATCAGTTCGACCAATATGTCGATTGGCTTGGCCGCTTTCAGGGTATATGCCTTTTCTTCGAAATCCTCGATCAGCAACGTCAACAGTTCGGCCAGGCGCTGTTCCGCCGCAGTCAATTTTCCCTTCTCGTCTAATTCCTCCAGCATGGCCAGGTAGCGTTCATTCTCTTTCTCGCTGTGAATCACGGACGGCAAAGCCCTGGCCAGAAGGTCGGCGTATTCAGGGCGACTGGTTGCGGTGCTCATTGTTTCCATTTCTCCTATCGTACTCAGCGTGTGTCAGCACATGGCGGATATACAAACGTTGATAACGGTAATTGATCTCCGTGATCAGTCGATACTTATTGCCCTTGATGTTGAACACGGTCCATTTGTCCACACCGTCGGCATTCGCGAATATCTTTCGCACATCCATCAAGTTCTGCCATGAGGCCTTCTTCGCAATTCGAAACCATGCGTCCAGCGCTATTTCCAGCTCCGGATACCGTAATGCCGCTTCTTTGAGCCGTTTCCGGCTAATTACGTGCACTCAGGCCTCAAAGGCGAAGTTCGCAATCTGCGAACATCGTAGTTCGCAAAATGCGAATTGTCAAGCCATCGGATGTTAAGGATGAACCAGATTTCCCATCTGGGAACTGCAACTGATTTTTCAGCCCCACTTCCCCACTCCGCCTCTATACTTGGCCAATGTCCAGCCCGGAACTCCTGGCCGCGCTTGAACGGTATTGGGGCTACTCGTCATTTCGTCCGCTGCAGGAGCGTATTGTTCAGAGCCTGATCGGCGGCCACGATACCTGCGTGGTCATGCCGACCGGCGGAGGCAAGTCGCTCTGTTATCAACTGCCGGCGCTCGTCTCGGGCAAGACAGCAGTGGTTATTTCTCCTCTCATTGCGCTCATGCAGGACCAGGCAATGCACCTCAAGCAAATGGGAATTCCTGCAGCGGTGCTGAACAGCATGCAGGACACCGCCGAGCAGTCGCGCCTGATGAAGAATGCGCGCGAGGGAAAGTACCGGCTGGTCTATTTGTCACCGGAGCGGCTGGCAAAAGAAGAAACGATTAGCTGGTTGCGGGGCGTCCCGGTTTCGTTCTTCGCTATCGACGAAGCCCACTGCATTTCTGAGTGGGGACACGAGTTCCGCCCCGAGTATCGCCAGCTGAGCAAAGTGCGCGCGCTGTTTCCGGACAAGCCGATTGCGGCATTTACCGCCAGCGCAACCCGGCGGGTGCGGCATGACATTTTGCAGCAGCTGCAGCTCTCTAGTCCGCACAAATACATTGCCAGTTTTCACCGCGAGAACTTGCGCTACCTGGTGCGTGAATGTGCTGGGTACGAGCAAAACGCGCTGCTCGCGCGCACTCTGGCGAATTATGCGAACAGCAGCGTGATCGTGTACGCGCCGACGATCAGGCGGGTTGAAGAGGTAACCGATTTTTTGCAGGAGTCAGGCGTTCCTGCAATTTCCTACCACGGCAAGATGGACGCCGCGAAACGCAGGCAGTCATCAGGAACGGTGGACTTCAGATGAAGTGCGCGTGGTTGTGGCCACGATTGCGTTCGGTCTCGGCATCAACAAAGCTGCCGTGCGCGCGGTCATTCATCTTTCATTGCCAAAATCTATTGAGCAGTATTACCAGGAAGCTGGACGGGCCGGGCGCGACGGCCAACCTGCCGACTGCGTGCTGCTTTGGCAGCGGCGGGACACCGCCTTGCTCGCGCACTTCATCAATCAGATTCAGGATTCGGCAGAAAAGGACCGTTCGTGGCAGCGCTATCGCGATGTGGTCGGCTTTGCGGAGTCGAAGCGCTGCCGGCATCGGCAAATTTGCGTGCATTTTGGCGAGACGCCGAAGTGGACGAAATGCGACAGTTGCGATGTATGCAGCGGAGCGCCGGAATGGCTGACCGCTCCGGTTGAGCTGTCCAGACCTCAACCTAATGATGTTGGAGGTACGGGCGTTCCCGCCCGCCGAGCCATGGCCTCAGGCAAAGGACGAGATAGCAATTCAAGCTTGCACGAAGTAGTTGATCCTGATCTTCGCGAGTACCTGCGCGAGTGGCGCCGTTGCTATAGCCAAGGAACTGGGCTTCCCCGCATTCGTGATTATGCATGACACCACGCTCGAAGAACTGTGCCGCAGACAGCCGAGTTCGCTCGAACAAATAAGGCAGGTGCCCGGGTTCGGCGTGGCTAAGACGCAAACCTACGGGCTCAAGGTGATCGAAGCACTTAACAAATTTCGCGCCGGAGCCCGCGCCGAAGCTCGGATGGAAAAGATGTCGCGCCCCGTGGTCGACGTCGCGAACTGATTACTTGGCATTTCTCAAAAGGCATCGATACCCGTCACGTTTTGCCCGATGATCAGCGTGTGAATGTCGTGGGTGCCCTCGTAAGTTTTTACCGACTCCAAATTCATCATGTGGCGCATGATGGGGTATTCGTCGGCGACGCCGTTGGCGCCCAGAATGTCGCGTGACAGTCGGGCACATTCGAGCGCCATCCAGACGTTGTTTCGCTTGGCCATGGAAATGTGCTGGTGCTGAACTTTTTCCTGATCTTTGAGGCGTCCGACTTGCAGCACTAACAACTGCGCCTTGGTGATCTCGCTGATCATCCATGCCAGCTTTTCCTGAACCAGCTGACGCGAGGCAATAGGTTCGTTGTGGAACTGCTTGCGAAATTGCGAATATTGCAGCGCGCAATCGTAGCAGGCCATGGCCGCACCAATCGCCCCCCACGCGATTCCGTAGCGGGCCTGATTCAGGCACATGAGTGGAGACTTAAGCCCACCGGATTTTGGCAGCAGATTCGACGCAGGCACGTGGACATCCTGCAGCGACAACGAAGAAGTCACCGAGGCACGCAGCGACCACTTGCCGTGAATATCTTCGGCACGGAAGCCGGGACGATCGGTCTCGACCAGAAATCCGCGAATCGAGCTGGCATCGTTAGGATCTTTGGAGTCGTCGATCTTCGCCCAGATCACCGCGACGTCGGCGATGGAGCCCGAGGTGATCCACATCTTCTCGCCGTTCAGCACATATTCGTTGCCGACTTTGCGTGCGCGCGTCCGCATGCCGCCGGGGTTGGAGCCAAAATCAGGCTCGGTTAACCCGAAGCAGCCGAGCTTTTCGCCTTTTTGCATGGCAGGGAGCCAGGTTTGCTTTTGCTCGTCGCTGCCGAAGGCGTAAATGGGATACATCACCAGCGCCGACTGTACGCTCACGAACGACCTCACGCCCGAGTCGCCACGCTCCAGTTCCTGCGTGACCAGGCCATACTCCACGTTCGACATTCCCGCGCAGCCGTAACCCTTTAAGCTGGCGCCGAAGAAGCCCAGATCGCCCATGGGTTGGACCAGTTCCCGGGGAAAGCGCCCGGCACGGTTGCATTCTTCAATGATTGGGATGAGGTTGTCCTCAATGAACTTGCGGGCGGTGTCGCGGACCAGGCGTTCGTCGTCACTGAGCAACGTATCGAAAGCGATGAAATCCACTCCGCGGAATTTAAGGGCCATAAGAAGCTCGATTCTGTTCCCTACTCGGAGTGTGGCGCGGACACTTTTGTCCGCGAAAAGATGGTACCGAACCCGAGATCTGTTGGTGCTCCAAGCTTTTGGCGGACAGGAGTGTTCGCCCCACACGGCCTTTAAAGACAAACGTTTGACGTTAGCAGAGGTGCGGGAAAGCGGTCAAACGCACGAACCCTTTGGGGAACTGTCCTCTATTGCATCCAGATTACAACTCTTTTACGAGATCAGGCAGGAGGATTCCCATAGAACGCATCTATACTGACGCAGACGGAAATGTGCCTACGACGCCAAATCGAGCTCAGCTTTGCCGCCATTATATTGATGGCTTTACCTTCATGGGGGACAACTGAAACTTTGTCTTTGCCCCCTTTAGATCACGGTTTTCAGCTGCTCTACAGTTTGGATTTCGACGCCGCCCATGGAATTTTTGCTTCGTGGGAGCAAAGCCACCCCGACGATCCTATGGGACCGACCTGCGATGCCGCAGGACTGCTGTTTTCGGAGTTTCACCGCTTAGGGGTTTTAGAGGCCCAGTTCTTCGAGGACGACAAGAAATTTGAATCGCGCCAAAAGTTGGCGCCTGATCCGGCGATTCGCACCCGGTTCGATGCTGAGGTCCGGAAGGCTCAGGATATTGCGCACAGTCTCCTGGCCAAGAATCCGAAAAATCGCGACGCGTTGTTTGCCTTGACCCTGACCAACGGCCTGGAAGCCGACTATGCGGCTTTGATCGACAAACGCAATGTGGCTTCTCTGCACTATACGAAGGAAGCCAACGTCTGGGGACAACAAACACTCACAGTCGATCCGGAATGTTATGACGCACACATTGCCGGCGGGATCAGTAAATATCTAATCGGCAGCATGGCGGCTCCAGTTCGCTGGCTGGTACGCCTGGGTGGAGTTTCAGGCGACAAGCAAGAAGGAATCAAAGAGTTAAAGCTGGTCGCCGACCGCGGGCATTATCTTGCCCCGTTCGCGAATATTCTGCTGGCCATCGCATATGTGCGCGACCACGACAAGCCGCATGCCCGAGAATTACTGGCCTCGCTCCGGACTGAGTTTCCGTCCAACCCGCTTTTCGGGCAGGAGATCGCGCGTATAGATTCGGGCCGCTAGATTTCTAATATTGGTCGCGGAAACCGAGCGACACCATTCTGCAATGAACTGAATTTTCCTCTACTTTGCCTCCGGTAGATCACTCTATCCCGGGAACCGTTCTACTTCTTGGAGCGATCACCACCGAAATCATAGTTAGATTTTCCGGGTCGAAGCAATCAGGTCAATGGAACAAACCGCTAGCGCTTGGCGTACTGTGATGTGTAATCTTGATTGAGTTTTTGGAGATGGGCTTTAGGTCAGCTCGCCATCACCTTTCTATGAGCCGGGGAGAAAAATTATGCGCCCAATAACATTTCTCTTGGGACTGTTGATCACCATACTTGGCCCCACAATAAGCGCCACCGCACAGAGTGAACGGTCCGGCGAGCCAATGTCTCTTGCCATCACCTTCAGTGATGGCCACCATCAAAGCATTCCGCTGGATGAAATCTCGCGTATCGAGTTCAAGTCCGATCCGGTCGTCATCTTCAAAGATGGACGTCAGCAAAACATGAAGAACGTGGCTCGCATTGAGTTTTCTTCGGAGACAAAAGAATTGCCATTCGGACGAAATCGTTTCGTCGGTAAATGGGAAGTTGGCGTCGGCGCTTTCGGCGGCGGGCATTTCTTCATCACGCTTGAGCCCAACGGTGAAGCGCGGAAAACCCTCGGCTCTAGTCATGGAACATGGGCGGTAGTCGATGGCGAAGCGCGCATCAACTGGGATGACGGCTGGCATGACGCAATTCGCAAGGTCGGCTCCAAGTATGAAAAACGCGCCTACGAGCACGGCAAGACTTTTTCTGATGAGCCCTCAAACGTGACTGACGCGAAAAACACCACGGCTCAACCGATCTAGAGAAAGTTTTTCACCGCGGACTGTTAAGAATATAACTGCTGAAATGAAGCTGTAGGACTCCGCAATTCTTATTGCTACACTCTCTGCTTGCGTGCGAGGACGAACTTTTCTCTCCCTCTACGCGTATCCTTAGTTGCACACGGTTTGGGGCTGGTCTCGAAAGCAGCTTTCAGCCGTCAGGAAAAGCAATGAGCGAACCGTGCTGCGGGTCAATATCCACCCAAAGAGCGATGAGTGTTTTTCCTGATGGCTGATGGCTGAAAGCTGAGTCGCAATCCGTAGATGATTCCGGGGAGTAAGTCTTGGAAGACGCCCAAGTGGCTGCTTTGCTGGTCCGTCGCTGCATTGCTGGCGATGCGGTCGCTTGGGATGAAATCGTTCAGCGGTATCATCGTCGCATATATAACATTTGCTATCGATTCGCTGGCTCCGGCGACGACGCGCAGGACCTCACCCAGGAGGTCTTCATCAGAATGTATCGGACACTCCATTCCTACGACGTCGGTCGAGGCGCATTTATGACCTGGGTGACGACCTTGACACGAAACCTTCTGGTCGATCATTTCCGCAAAACCAAGCACGACCGGCTCACCGACTCTTTGGACGCCTCCGCCTCCAACGATCCGGATGCTATGCCGTTAAGCGAACGCATTCCCGACGAAGGCCCGGCTCCCGACACCGGCGTTCAGAGCCGCGAAACCCGCGACGCCGTACACCAGGCTTTGCAGAAACTCTCTCCCGAGCTCCGGGAAGCAGTGATTTTAAGGGACTTACAAGACATGGATTACCGTGAAATCGCCACGGTACTAAAGGTACCGGAAGGCACCGTTAAATCAAGGATTAACCGGGGACGTGCGGAACTTGCGCGCCTCCTACAACGTACATATAGGCAGGTGATGTGATGCCAGGAAAAGAAGATAACCGGATGAGCTGCTCGGAGTTCGACGCGCTGCTCAGCCAGGCCATAGATGGCAGTTTGGCCGGCGAAAAACTCGCATCATTCGAAGCCCACGGACGCGTGTGCCAGCTTTGTGGCCCCCTGCTCCATGAGGCCGAGGCAGGACGTTCCTGGCTGAAGTCTTTGGCTGATGTAGAGCCCCCGCCTGAGCTGGTCACCAACATTTTGCTGCGGACGAGCGGCGTGGTCTCCGCCCAACGTCATGTTGCCGGAAAGATGGAGACCGATTCTTGGATTGGCCGTATTCGCAACTGGGCCGGAGTCCTCGCTTCGCCTCTTATCGCAATGGCAAGGCAGCCGCGGTTTGCCATGTCATTCGGAATGGCTTTCTTTACTTTGTCCGTGACGTTGAGCCTGGCTGGCGTTAAATTGAGCGACATCCGGCATATGGATCTGCGGCCAAGCGCCATCCGCCGCACTTATTACGAAACCAGTGGCCGGGTGGTGAAGTATTACGAAAACATTCGTTTCGTTTATGAAATCGAATCGCGGGTGCGGCAGTTCAAAGAGGCTGCAGCGCCGGCCGAGCAACCGGCTCACCAGCAGAACGACAACGAGCGGAAGAATAAAACCAAAAACGATAACAGTGAACAACCCGAACAAAAACAAGAGCGTAACAACTACAGCCGGGAGGGGAATCAACCGATATATGCGGCTTCCCTTCCTGCTTACCGGGGACCCGAACCAGTGCACTTTTCGAGCGTTGGGGAGCCAGAGCCAACTGTAGTGTCGGTGACCACTTGCAGGAGGTTCTCATGAACTGTGCTAATCATCCACAATCGCCGATTGCGGCTTACTGCCGCACCTGCGGCAAACCGCTGTGCGCAACATGCAGTCGTCCTGTGATGGGCGTCGTATATTGCGAGAACTGTCTGGCAGACCGCGTGGGCGCGGCCGCACCACCGCCGGCGAATCCGTATCCGCAATCGAGTTCTTTTCAACCGGTGGGTTCGTATCCGGCGGGGGCTGTTCCCCCGCGAACGCCTAGAACGTCCGGCCCGAATCCCGGACTAGCGGGAATACTGGGCGCAATTCCGTTCGGGGTAGGCGCTATATACAACGGGCAGTACACCAAGGGCTTAGTTCACTTGGGAATTTTTGTCGCTCTGGTGGTCGCCCTGAGTTCGAATCTTGCCGACTACTGGTACATCATCCTCGGCATTGGGATGGGCTTCTTTGTCGTCTACCAAATTCTCGACGCCATCCATACCGCTAAGGCAATTCAGGCAGGCCGTCCCGCACCCGATCCATTCGGCCTGACCACAGCTTTTAGTCCGGGCGACACGCAGGCGACTCCTGGGCAGCCTCGAGATTTCACCAAGAGTGTACCTACAGGCGCAGTAGTTTTGATCGCGCTGGGTGTACTTTTCCTGCTGCATAACCTGGGGTGGTGGTTCCTTCGCGCCGATGTCCTGGGTCCGTTGGTCATGATCGCGATCGGGGTCTGGCTCTTGTCGAAACGTCTCGCCTCACCCGGCGGAATTGCAGGATGCGGCGCTCGGGGACTGATGGGGCCTGCCGTCCTCATGACCATAGGGGCGCAGTTTCTACTGAACAACCTGGACATAATTCAGTTTGGAAAAACTCTGCCCGTGCTCTTGATCGTGATTGGAGTGGTGCTGGCGGTACAGCGTACTGCACATCATTCCGGCGATATCTACCCGCCTCCACCTGTGCCCGGATCTAACGGAACGGAAGCACCTGCCCCGGCAGCAGAAAATCCGGTGCCACCTTCGGAGGTGAAAAATGGCTAGCACCACGCAAGTTCCTCCAACCATGCCACCGGTTCGACCGCCGCGGCCTCCGCGTTCATTGGCTGGTCCGGTCGTGCTGATCGTAATTGGAATTTTCTTTCTCCTGGGGAATATACACATTCTCTATTGGCATGATTTGGGGCGCTGGTTTGCTCACTTCTGGCCGGTATTGCTCATTCTCTGGGGAATCATCAAGCTGGTGGAGTACCAGCAGGCCAACCGCACTGGAACTCGTCCTCCTGGAATTGGAGCGGGTGGCGTGCTGCTGGTTATTTTTCTCGTCGCCGCCGGACTCATCGCGACCTCAGCTTCCAACTTCGATTGGGGTCAGATTCGCGATCAGATGCATATTGAAGGCGCCGACATGCCCTGGTGGGGACACACTTACGACTACAACTCCGATTTGGAGCAAGCTTTTCCTGCCGGCGGCAATCTGCGCGTTACCAACACTCGCGGAGCAATTAACGTAAGCACATCGAACGATGGCCGCATTCATGTCACGGTGCATAAACGAATCAATTCTGAGTCGCAGGAAGACGCCGATAAGTGGAACAAGTCAACCCAACCGCAGATCAGCGCAAGCGGCCAGACTATAACTTTGAACGCCAACACTCGGGGCGCCGGCGACCACTGGGTGAGCACTGACCTCGACATTGCCGCACCCCGCAAAGCGTCGGTGGTGGCGTCGACGAGTCATGGCGATGTCAGCGTTATGGGGCGCGACGGAAACGCTGAAATCACGAGTCAGAACGGGGATGTATCGGTAACTGATCTGAATGGAAGCCTGACCCTAGATCTGCAACACAGTTCCGCTAGGGTTTCGCAGGTTTCGTCGGATGTGACGGTCCAAGGCCGGGCCAATGATGTATCCATTGAGGACGTAAAGGGCACGGTACATCTCGATGGCGACTTCATGGAGAGCGTGAAACTTTCGCGTATCGCTAAGCCGGTCAGCTTTAAATCCACGCGCACCAACATGGATCTTTCTCAGCTCACGGGCTATCTCAATCTAGATTCCGGCGATCTTGAAGCGACCAATGTTGTCGGGCCGTTTCGCCTGCGCACCCGTTCCAAAGATATCATGCTGAACGGCATCTCCAACGATGTTCATGTGCAGAACGAAAATGGCGCGGTTGAAATTCATGTCAACAAACTCGGTGGCCTCGACATAAAAAATGCGAAAGGCGACATTCGCATTTTCCTGCCAGCGAAAACGGGATTTCAACTTGACGCCTCGGCACGCGATGGAGAGATCCAGACCGACTTCAACGACCTAAAAATCAGTAACGGCGACGAGCACTCCTCCGCCAATGGCAGCGTGAATGGCGGCGGCCCGCGCATGACGCTCGAGAACGAGCATGGCACCATCGAAATTCGCAAAGGCACAGCCGCGCCTACGACATCCAAAGCGAGAAACTCAGAAGCACCAGACCGGCCAGAAACTCCAGAGGCTCCGGAACCCACAGAAAACTGAACAACTGAGCGCGGCGCGCTCCTTTCAGCGATGTCGCCAGGCTGGGAGTCGGACACGCCGCCGTGGTAAAGTGACTTCCTTCGGAGGCCTCACGTGACCCAAACTGCCACGCCTGATTTTGCCCAACTCAAATCCAACCTGAAATCTGTCTGGATGGCTGGCGACTTCGGCCAGATTGCAAACTACGCAGTCCATGCCGGAGTTGACTTCATCGGTCGGACGCCGATCAAAAAGGGCGACCGCGTTTTGGATGTTGCTTGCGGAACTGGCAATGTATCTTTGCCCGCGGCACGCGCTGGCGCCGAAGTCACCGGCGTCGACATCGCACCGAACTTGCTTGAGCAGGCACGCAAGCGGGCCTCCGCAGAAAATCTGAAGATGCGCTTCGACGAGGGCGACGCCGAAGACCTGCCTTATCGCGACGGCGAATTCGACATCGTAGTCACCATGTTTGGCGCGATGTTCGCTCCACGCCCAGAAAAAGCTTCTGCGGAACTGATTCGCGTGTGCCGCCCCGGAGGATTGATTGCGATGGGCAATTGGACTCCTCAAGGATTTGTAGGGCAGACCTTTCAGGTCAGTGCAAAAATGGCGCCGCCTCCGCCGGGAATTGTGCCGCCCGTGCTTTGGGGCGATGAAGCCACAGTCAAGCAACGTTTTTTCCACGGCGTTTCAAAACTGACGCTCACCCGGCATAACGTGTCCTTCGAATATCCCTTCGGCCCGAAAGAGGTCGTAGCATTTTTCCGCCAATACTTCGGGCCCACGCAGGCGACATTCGGGCGTCTCGATAAAGCTGGCCAGGATTCGCTAACCTCGCAGTTGGAGAAATTGTGGGTCGAGAACAATGAAGCCACTGACGGTGCCACCAAAGTACAAGCCGAGTACCTGGATGTAAGAGCGGTTCGCGCATAAACCGCGTTCCTCTCGCCAGTGCGGATAATATTGATGCATGAGGTCGCCATCCCCTACCGCCGAAGGCTTCCGTCTTATCTTCCGGCGATCAGCTATTCCGCTCGCTGAAATTGCCTGGCGCTGGAGCTTCGCCGCCGCGTTTTGGTTTATGACCGCAAGCTTTTTCGTGGAGTATGCCGATTCGCTGCCGTCAAATCGAGTGGACCGTTTGCTGCTTGGAACGCGACAACCAGAGCTGATTCTGCGCGCACTACACCGAATCCTTCACGGCAGCGGTCTGCGGTTCACTCTCGGCGGCATTGTGCTCGCCGTCGGGCTAATTATTCTTTGGATAGTTCTGGCATCCGTTGGCCGCTCGGTCACGCTAACTGCGATGATGCACGAACTGGAAATCATGCCATCGTCGAGTTCGCGGCGAGGAGTGCTCTCCTCTCTGCTGGCATTAAACTTTCTACGCGCTGCAGCCGCATTTGCCGCACTCTTGTCCGCAATCGGCGCCATCTTTCTTACAAGTGGATTTTGGGCTTCGACCCATGTGTCAGCGTCGGGCGCCGTACGCTTTTGGCTTTTCCTGCTTCTCCTGATTTGGACAGCATGGGCAATGCTCAACTGGATGCTTTCGACCTCATCCGTGTTTGTTGCAGTGGATCGTGTCACAGCCTTCACCGCAATTTCATTGACACTCGGTTGGTATCGCGACCGGCTTGGCTCTGTACTCGCTACTGGGACATGGTTCGGATTGATTCACGGCGGGACATTTCTGATCGCCTACAGCGCAGGATTTACCGTCCTCGGGATGGCGCACATTCTGGGTGGTGGCCGGACGTTATTTCTGGAGATCCTGATTATGGCCGCCTATTGCGCAGTCGCAGATCTGCTTTACATCGGGCGCCTGACCGCATATCTGGCGATCATTCGCCGCGGGGATTCATTCGATCTTGCCGAACCGCAAACGCCGCCTACATTTCCCAGTATTGAACGCACTATCGACCAGAATGAATTGATCCTAAGCGATGTTCCGCTACCCGCCATGTGAGGCGATCAAGAATTTCCTTCGTGATACTTCGTGGCCTTCGTGGTTAATGGTTGAATTGTTCGGCTGCAGACTTTAAAAGCATCAACCACAAAGGTCACAAAGGAGCACGAAGGGCCTTCCGCTTTTTTGGTGGAACTTTGATTGGTTGGTTGCTATTGCGCTCACTTTACACAGCACTGCTGATTTGAGACACTCATCCGTGGAATCCCAATCAATTGTTGTCCTGGATTTCGGGGCGCAGTATTCGCAACTGATCGCCCGCCGCGTCCGCGAGCAAAACGTATTTTCTGTTGTCCTTCCCTGCACCGCCAAGATCGAGGAGATTCGCAAGTACTCGCCAGCCGGAATTATTCTCTCCGGCGGCCCGTCATCGGTATACGACAAAGATGCTCCGGTGGCGAATTCGCGCATCTTCGGCCTCGGCATCCCGGTGCTGGGGATTTGTTACGGCCTGCAATTCATGGCGCACGTGCTGGGTGGAAAAGTCCGTGCCGCAAAACATCGCGAATATGGTCACGCCCAGGTTGAGATACTCGCCGACTCGCAACTGTTCGACGGCCTTCCCCGCAACTTAGAAGTGTGGATGTCCCACGGTGACGAAGCGCTGGAATTGCCTACCGGCTTTCATTTAGTCGGAAAATCCGCCACCGCGGTAGCCGCGATCGAAAACACCAGCCGGCAATTATTTGCCGTGCAGTTCCATCCCGAAGTTCGCCACACGAAATTAGGCACTGAGATTCTGCGCAACTTTGTTCTGTACATTTGTCAGGCTAAACCCACCTGGACGCCACAGCACTTTGTTGATTCGACTGTGGAATCGGTTCGTAAGACGGTCGGCACCGGCAGGGCCATTTGCGCTCTTTCGGGTGGGGTGGATTCCGCCGTCGCGGCCACGCTGGTCGATCGCGCTCTGCGCGATGGCGACAAATCACGGCTGACTTCTGTTTTCGTAAACAATGGCGTCCTGCGCAAGAACGAATTCGAAAAAGTTCAGCAAAACTTGCGCGAAAACCTCGGACTACACGTGGTCGCGGTCGATGCGACAGACCGTTTCCTTTCAAAGCTTGCCGGCGTCACCGATCCCGAAAAAAAACGCAAGATCATCGGCAAAGAATTTATAGAAGTTTTCGACGAAGAGGCTCGCCGCATTGAAAAGGAAGAAGGCGAGGTTGAGTGGCTGGTGCAAGGCACGTTGTATCCCGACGTGATCGAATCCGTCTCGGTGCGCGGGCCATCGCAGGTCATCAAGTCTCATCACAACGTCGGCGGACTTCCCGAAAAGATGAAGTTAAAACTCATCGAGCCGCTGCGCGATCTTTTCAAAGATGAAGTCCGCGTGATCGGGCGTGATCTCGGTATGCCGGAAGAAGTTCTGCAGCGTCAGCCATTCCCGGGGCCAGGCCTGGCGGTAAGGATTCTCGGAGAAGTCACGCCCGAGCGCCTCGCCATTCTGCGCGAATGCGATGACATCGTGGTCAACGAAATCAAGAAGGCCGATCTTTACACGAAAATCTGGCAGTCTTTCGCGGTACTGTTGCCGGTGATGTCGGTCGGCGTAATGGGCGACCAACGGACTTACGCCTTTACGTGCGCCATTCGCGCCGTGAACTCAGAAGACGGCATGACCGCCGACTGGGTCCCGCTTCCCCACGAAGTTTTAAAAACAATTTCCAGCCGGATCGTGAATGAAGTTCACGGCGTCAATCGCGTGGTTTACGACGTGACCTCGAAGCCACCGGGCACCATCGAGTGGGAATAGCAAGTTTTCAAAAATTCTTTTCTGCTCTAGAATTGCTGCGCTTCTAACCTTCTTACGAATGTCGAGTCTAATTGCTATGAAAATTGCCTCGCTCCCACTGTGCGTATTTCTGTTTTGCGCTACCGCGGCATTCAGCCAATCCGCATCCGCTAATCAAACGCTGCCATACTCGCCGAGTCTCGACCCGGACTCGATGGACCATTCAGTCGATCCGTGCGTGAACTTTTACCAATACTCCTGCGGCGGCTGGCAGAAACAAAACCCGATTCCGCCAGACCAGACCTCGTGGTCGGTGTATGGCAAACTCTATGTCGACAATCTCAACTTTCTGCGCACCATTCTGGAGCAGGCGTCCGCTTCCGACAAGCTGCGTAATCCGGTTACGCAGAAAATCGGGGACTTCTATGGCGCATGCATGGATGAAAGCGCGGCCGAGAAGCGTGGCCTGTCGGGACTTCAGCCCACGCTGGATGAAATCGCGCGACTGAATTCTGTGGTCCAACTTACTCCTCTAATCGCCCGCTTGCAGATGTCCTTCAATAAGATTTTGTTCGATGGCGGCTCTGAGCAGGATCCCGACGACTCCGACAAGGTGATCGCCGGCCTGGATCAAGGTGGGCTGGGCTTGCCCGATCGCGACTATTACACCAAGGACGACGCTAAATCCAAGGAAACTCGCGACCGCTACGTTCAGCACGCGCAACGTGTTTTCGAACTAAGCGGCGATGATCCCGCCACCGCAAAGACCAACGCTGAGACTGTCATGCGCCTGGAAACCGAACTGGCTAAGGCTTCTCAGACTCGAGTAGCGCGTCGCAATCCTTACAACCTCAAGCACAAGATGACGCTTCAGGAAGTCAGTCAACTGGCGCCGGCCTTCGACTGGAAAAGCTATTATCGCGACGTCGGCTATCCTCAGTTTGAAACCATCAACGTGAACTCACCAGATTTTTTTAAAGAAGCGAACACCTTGCTCACAGCCGAGCCGATAGCCAACTGGAAAACCTATCTGCGTTTCCACGTCGTCGATTCTCAGTCGCCCTATCTGTCGTCGAAATTTGTTGATGAAAACTTCAACTTCTATCGCAAATATCTCCGCGGCGTAGCTGAACAGCAACCGCGCTGGAAACGCTGTGTCGCATATACCGACCGTAATCTTGGCGAAGCCCTAGGACAAGCTTACGTCGCTCGCGTATTCTCGCCTGAGTTGAAAGAAAACACGCGCCAGATAGTCGTGAACATCGAAGACGCAATGGCGCAGCGCATCGCGCAACTGGACTGGATGAGTCCGCAAACCAAGCAGCAGGCGATCGTAAAACTGCACGGCATTCGCAACAAAATTGGCTATCCTGACAAATGGCGCGATTACAGTTCGCTCACCATTGTGCCGGGAGATTTCCTCACTGACGTCGAGCGGGCGCACGAATTCGAGAGTCGTCGCGACATCAACAAGATCGGCAAGCCGGTTGATCGCAACGAATGGGATATGTCTCCCGCGACGGTTAATGCTGACTACAGCCCGGAGATGAACGACATAAATTTTCCAGCCGGCGTGCTGCAGCCTCCGGTTTACGACGCCAAAATGGATGACGCGCCCAACTATGGCGATACCGGAGGCACCATCGGCCACGAACTGACCCATGGCTTCGACGATGAGGGCAGCCAGTACGACGCGAAAGGCAACCTGCGAAACTGGTGGACGAAAGAAGACCGTGAAAAGTTCGACTTGCGAACCAAGTGTGTCGAAGACCAATACGCTCAGTACGTCGTAGTAGACGATGTGCACATTAACAGCGCGCTCACTCTCGGTGAGGACGTGGCCGACCTGGGCGGCGAAATCCTGGCCTTCGTGGCCTGGAAAGGCGAAACTAAAGGCAAAAATCTGCAGCCCGTCGACGGCCTGACCCCCGAGCAGCGCTTCTTCGTCGGCTTCGCACAGTGGGCCTGCTCGAACGAGCGGCCGGAAGATTTACGCGTCCGCGCCGCAACCGATCCTCATTCGCCGGCTCAGTACCGCATTAACGGAGTAGTCGTGAACATGCCGGAGTTCAATAAGGCTTTTTCCTGCAAGCCGGGTCAACCCATGACCAAGCTGGCGGATAAGGTTTGCAAAGTCTGGTAGGTACAAACGGCACACTTGTCGGGCTGGGGACAGGGCGTACCCTTGATTTGTAGAGTTTTTATTGTTGAGCGTCGGCGGTAATCGGTCCCACGGAGTCTCGCACCGAACCCATCGGCCGGCGCGAAGCTGCCATTACCGGAACCGGTGGCCGCTGCTCCAACGTTCCTAGCAACGGAGCGTAATCCACTGCCAGATCGAGTGAGACGAACTGGTTGTTGGCGCACATCATTTCAATCATGCGGCTTTGGCGGGAACTTAACACCTTCACCGGCAAAGTCTCAAAATGGCGAAATACCCACATTAGGTACAGCCGTTGCGTGAACGAAGGGTTTAAATATCGCGGCCCGAGTGGAGTCAAAACTCGCAGCACGCCTGAAGACAACTTTTCAAGCCACATGAAACCGGTCCCAAGAGGATTTTAATAAGCGACGAAGGAGGCGCTGCAATCCAAAGTCCATGAATTATGCACCGAAATTCATGTGTTGGGAAGGGCCGCAAGTGAATTTTTTTACTAAGCTGGCGTTTTTTATACCTTTGCTTTTTTAAGATTAGAAACTCCTGTTAGCGTTTTCTATGAGATTGTATGAGCCAAAGCCCAAAGATCCCCCGAACCGGCGTTGCGCGGGCACTCTCCAAGCTCGGCTTTTGCTCCCGGACGCAAGCCCTTAGTTTGCTCCGATCTGGTCGCGTGCGGCTCAACCAAAGGCCAGTCCGCGACCCGGAAACCCCTGTCCGGATGGGCAAAGACAGGATCGAGGTCGATGGAAAGCAAGTCGATCCGACCCGGAAGGTCTACCTCATGCTCAATAAGCCGCGCGGCCTGGTCACCACACGCAGTGATGAAAAGGGCCGTACAACCATCTATTCTCTCCTCCCAAACTCTGCGGATTGGCTGCCCGCGGTCGGTCGGCTCGACATGGCCAGCGAAGGCCTGCTTTTACTGACCAATGATTCTGCTTGGGGCGCGCGGATTGCCTCGCCGGAAGCTCATATACAGAAGACTTACCATGTCCAGATTGACACGGTAGCCGATCAGGAACTGGTCGGTCGGCTTCGCAAGGGCGTCCGCACTGACGGGGATTTATTGGCGGCAAAACGGGCTGGCATCCTGCGGTTGGGAAAGAAGAATTCGTGGCTGGAGATCGTACTCGATGAAGGCAAGAACCGTCACATCCGCAGAATGCTTTCTGAACTCGGAATTGAAATATTGCGGCTGGTGAGGGTCGCAGTCGGACCGGTCAAGCTAGGGGATCTGCCTAAAGGCAAAGCGCGTCCACTTACAGATGAGGAGAAAGAAACTCTCGCGGGGAAAAAATGATGGGCGACGTGCGTCCTCACTCCCGGGTCATCGGATAATTCTTCTCCCGCCACTGGCGTACGCCACCATCCATCGAGATCACATTCGTATATCCCATCTTCTGCAGATTGTCCGCCGCCATCGCCGAGCGAAAGCCTCCACCGCAATACAAAATCATGGGAGTCTTCACGTCCGGCACTCGCGCCTCGATATCGCGCTCAATCACTCCTTTGCCCAGATGAATCGCCCCGGGCAAATGGTCCTTGGCGAACTCGCTTTCCTCGCGCACATCGACCAACAGAACTTTATCCCCGTGATCGAGCTTCTGTTTGACCTCGTCAACTGTAGTTTCCTTGACCCTCGATTTAGCATCGTTAACGATCTTTAAGAAGCGCGGCGTATGTTGCATAAGAGCCTCCTGATCCTGCGTAGAGACATTGCTCGCAACGTCTCGGCACTGCCACTGGTCACTGTTCTTCCGTTTGCCCCTTAAACGTGCAATCTTCCGGATTCTTGTCATCGCGCAATCCGAGAAACACCGGTGCCCGCAGCTTCAGTCCGCCTTCGGAAGTTTCATGCGTCCACTCGGAAAATTTCACTTCCACTACCCGCTCCGGTTTCACCCAGTGCACGTTCTTGGCATCAACCGGGCCTGTAAATGGGTTTTTCTTGGCTTCAATCTCTTTGAGTACTTCGAAGATTTGCTTCAACATCGCCTGGTTGAAGCCGGTTCCCGCGTGGCCCACATGGATTAGTTGTTTCTTATCGTTGTAGAGACCGAGCACCAGCGAGCCAAAATATTGCCGCGCGCCTTCAGGACTGGTGTATCCTCCGATCACGCAATCCGCTGTCTGGGTTATTTTTATCTTGAGCCATTCGCGACTGCGCCTTTCCTCGTAACAGCTATTGCATTTTTTCGCGACAATGCCCTCTAGTCCTTTTTGTTTCGCTACCTCGAATAGCGCCACTCCTTGCCCGGCATGATGGTCAGAGAATCGCACCAATTCCCCCGGAGGAAGAATCTGTCGGAGCACTCGCTTGCGATCATCCAGACCCACTCGCCGCAGATCGTAGCCGTCAAGATAGATGAGATCAAAGACATAATAAATAATAGGCAGCTCAGGTCGTGCTGCCGCCTGCCTGCCATGGGCGCGAATTCCGGTGCGCTGCTGCATCAGGCTGAATGAAGGGCGGCCTTGTTCATCGAGCACCACCACTTCGCCATCGAGGATGGCGGTCTTCGCATTCACCAACTTAGGCAATTCCCGCAACTCGGGATAACGTGGACCCAGATCATTCTGATTGCGCGAGACCATGCGCACTTTTCCGTTTTCGATGAACGACAACACGCGGTATCCGTCCCATTTGATTTCAAACAGCCAGTTGGGATCGTCGAACGGATCGTCCGCGATTGAAGCCAGCATCGGCTGGATTGCCGTGGGCATATGCCGTTTAACTGCGCCTTTTAGATCTTTAACTGAGGAATTGCCGTCCCGGGCTTCGGCCTCCGGCGACTTTTCGCTTACCTGTGCTTTTTTTTTTGCTCCGGACTTTTCCGGTTTGACTTTGGCTTTTGCAGGTGAATCAGCCGATCCGGCTTTTTGCTTTCGTTTATCCAGCTTGGCAACGGTCTCAGCCAGCCACGCGGCCTTCACTCCACCGCGAGACGCTTTCTTGCTGCTCGTCCATTCCGCCGAGTCTTCGTCGCCTGCAATCTGCGCCATCGTCTGACCGCTCAGCACCGATGTATCGTATTTGTCGATATCCCATTTTTCGTCCACGTACTTGTCGTGCTTCTTGATCATCAACCATTCGTTACCCTTACTTCCCGGGCGGCGCGCCTTGATGTGGATCAGCGCGAAATCGCCGTTCAACCTTGTTCCCTTTAGGCGAAATTTCAAATCGCCTTTTTTGATCATGGCCGCGGCCTCGGCTTCGGTTCCGGGCACATATTCGCCGTTTACAGGAACCGGCGAAAGCGGTTCCCATGTGCCGACATCCCACACCATCACGGTGCCCGCGCCGTAGTTGCCCTCGGGGATGGTCCCTTCAAAATCGAAATATGAAACCGGGTGGTCCTCCACCTGCATGGACAATCGCTTATCGGCCGGGTTCAGCGACGGCCCCTTCGGCACCGCCCACGACTTCAACACGCCCTCCATCTCCAGCCGGAAGTCATAATGCAGTCGCGTGGCGCGATGGCGCTGCACCACGAATCGATGGCCTTTGCCTTTTTCGATTTTTGGCGGGGGTTCCGGAGTTTCCGAGAACCGGCGTTTGCGTTTGTATTCCTCTAAAGGCACGAAGATATTGTAAAGAAAGAAGGCCAGAGAAGCGCAAAAGCAAAGTTAGAAGTTAGAAGTCAGAATGCAGAATGTCCAGAGCGGGGATTTTAGATTGGAAGACTGAAGATTTCAGAAGTGAGATTGATATCCCTAAAGGAAAATCACAAAGCAATAATCTCTACAGTCCGAAATCTGCAATCTGCAGTCGGAAATTTTTCTTGATTCTGCATTCTGACTTCTTACTTCTGCATTTCTTACAATAGATTCATTTCATGCAGCGCGAGTATCCTCAGCAGCCGTTGGTGGGCGTGGGCGCGATCATCGTCGAGAATGGCCGAGTCTTGCTGATCAAACGCGGCAAGGCCCCGTTGCTCGGCGAGTGGTCGATTCCCGGCGGAATGCTCGAACTGGGCGAAACCTTGCGTCAGGGCGCGGAACGCGAGGCGCTCGAAGAAACCGGGCTTGTCGTCCGCGCCACAGAGCTGCTGGGCGTGTTCGACCGCATCATCCCCGACGACACCAAGCGCACGCTTTACCACTACGTGCTCATTGATTTTTTATGCCGGAACATTTCTGGGAGCTTGCAAGCTGCGGGCGACGCCGCCGAGGCGCGCTGGTACCGCGAAGGTGAAGTTAAACAACTGACGTTGCCGGAAGAAACCCGAAAAATAATCCAGATGGGATTTGCAAAATCCCGCTAAAGCCGCCAGCGACTGTAGATCAGTCTTCGTTGAGTTCAACTTCCGCGCCGACGACATCTGACATCGGCTCATTCAATATCCGGCTGGCTTTGCTGAACTCCGACGGTTGTACCATCAGCTTTATTCCACCGAGTAAATTCGAAATAAACCAGTCCATGCGCACCATATTTTCATCCGCCAGAAAACATTCAATCCCGGAAGCCTGCAGCCTGCCTTTCGCCAGCAAGGCTTCCGGCACATCACGAAACGCTCGGAGTATGACCAGGTCTCGCTTCCCTGGCGTGCTGCTCTGAGGCGACAGCTCTGGTTCCGGAATTTCCAAGTGACGGCGGTCAAGTTCATCTTCAAGTGCGTCCCACGCCGTATCATTCAGCGCCGAGGATTCGAGCGCAAGCTTGATAAGCTCACCGTCGCTCATCTGCGAATAGTGGGCGGCGAAAACATCATAATCCTTTTGAGATTCGGAAAAAGTCACGAAAAGATGATATCGGGGCTGACCACCTATGTCCAAATAGAACGGCCCGCAAGTTTTAAGCCTGCGGGCCGCCCGGCGGACTGTTTGGGATTGACCAAGAGGTGGTCACTCTAAGTACCCCATCGCATTCTTCTCCATGGGGACAGTGGCCTCTCTAGCAAACTCCGGGCCCGGCGTGACCTAACGCCGAGTGGAAATTCCAAACTCACCGGTCGAGTTGCGAAGCACTCAGAGCAACCGCTCTAAGTCTCAGCCACCTCACCTGGTCTTGTTGCACATCTACCACTACAGTCAGAACTTGTCATCAGACCACCTCCTTTCCGGTGTAACCGCAGAATAGTACACAACCAACTCTGGATCAAGCGGCAGGGATCGGAAAAGGAAATAGGGCAAGGTTTCAAGGTAGAATAAGAATAGGAAATTACAGGCACATGAAAACGTTCCGACAGCATTTGAGCTTGGCGTTCTAATTGCCCAAGGTTTGGATTTCCGAGGGGCAAAATGTAGACCTTACCTGAACCGTAAGTAGGCGGCAATGGCTCCTCAGCGTGCGTAGACAGGATGGTCGTAGTAAGGCCACCTTGCTGAAGCGCCATGTCCGAAGGTTGCCAGTTGGTGCCATTAAAATGGACTAAAGCAAACAGGGTTCCTCGGCCCCTAGTGCCTTGGACGGGTATTTTTAGTTTCGCGTATCCGACCGTTCCAGATTGGATTACCTGTCTGTGAACCCTAATTGAGTTCGTAGATTCTCCCCGAGAATGGCAGAGAGTTCCTTGGAATGAACCGCTACTGCAGCTGCAGCTTTATACGCGGGATGCAAGATGATCCAACAGCCGGATGAAAAAATCACCACAGAGACCGTGAGCCTCTGAGGTAATCTCACCCATGTCAGGGCTGGCGCGATCGACCAGTTACTGCTCCTCCTTGGTGGCACCGTCGGATTGCCAAAATCCTCGCTCAGTTCTCGCGTCGATCTTGTGTTGGAGTCGGAAAACCAAATGTCGTAGGCATCAACTTCCTTTGAGGTACTTGCTGGGCAGCATCCGAGGGAAAGAATCAGCGCCGATGTTACATCGGAACCGAATCCTGCACTATGCACCGAAGCCCAGAAACTCTGAATGGCCGTACGGTGTCGGAAACCCTTACAATGAGTGAACTGTCTATATTCATCAACTCGAAAAATGCACAATTCCGCCTACATCCTCGGCATTGAAAGCTCGTGCGATGAAACCGCCGCTGCCGTGGTGCGGTCGGGTGAAGCACTGATCTCAAATGTGGTGGCGTCCCAGATCGCAACTCACCAGCCTTACGGCGGCGTAGTGCCCGAGCTGGCTTCGCGTGAGCACCTGCGCGCCATCGTTCCCGTGGTTCGTCAGGCTCTGAGCGGAGGCCGGAAAAACTTACGAATCCATCGACGCGATTGCGGTCACACAAGGGCCCGGACTAGCAGGCGCTTTGCTGGTAGGAATCAGTTATGCCAAGGCATTAGCCTTCGCGCTCGAGAAGCCGCTGATTGCCGTCAATCATCTCGAAGGACACATCCACGCAGTACTGTTGGAAGAGCGACAGAAAGGCAATCGCGAACTGCGCTTTCCTCTTCTCGCGCTGGTAGTTTCCGGTGGACACACTCATCTTTATCTGGCCGAGCAACGCGGCGAAAGTTGGTCATACGAAAATATCGGTCATACCCGAGACGATGCCGCCGGCGAGGCCTTTGACAAAGTTGCCAAGCTGCTTGGCCTGGGATATCCCGGCGGCCCGGTGATTGACCGCTTGTCGCAGCATGGAGATCCGAAGGCGGTGAAGTTTGCTACCCCGCAACTCAAACATCCCGATCGGAAGGATTCAAAGGCGAAAGATGCGCGTGTGGCCCCGGGCGTCCACGCCCGAGGTGGGCGGGCGTGGACGCCCGCCCCTACACGTTTCGATTTTTCTTACAGCGGCATTAAAACCGCAGTTCTCCGCTACGTGGAGACGCACGGACTTAAGGATTCGATTGAAGCTCGACGCCGAGCGCTGGCTCAGACTGGCAAGCCGAAGCTGGAAGATTATCTGGCGAATTCAGACAGGGAGACCCTGAATCTCGTCGCCTCCTTCCAAAGAGCGATGGTCGGAGATTTGGTCGCAAAAACTTTAGCTGCATCCCGCCACCACGAGGTCGCGACGTTGTTTGTGACCGGTGGAGTCGCCGCCAACAATGAATTGCGCCAGACCTTCGAACGAGAAGCAGTCCGCGAGGGACTCCCGGTGTACTTCCCTTCCCGTCCGCTTTCGACCGACAATGCAGCCATGATCGCCGCCGCCGCATATCCAAAATTTCTTGCTAAAGATTTTGCTGCGTTGGATTTTTCTGCGGAAGCAGGGATGGCGTTGAAATAGCCACCAGCTCTCAGCCGTCAGCCCTCAGCCCTCAGCTCTCGCTTTTAAGCTGCAGGGATCACCATGCATGTCCACGGCTGCATCTCAAATATTTAAGTGATGTCATTCCCAACCCTTTGGCGGGTGAGGTATCTGTTTCGTCCCAAGTCCGCTGGCCGAACATGAGAGCTGAGGGCTGACGGCTGAATGCCTACTCCGCTTCTTCCAGTTTGCTCTCTTCGATCTGCATATCTTTGAATTCGCTGGATTCGAAGACGTCGCCGCACTCCAGGCATTCCACAAATTCGGCGTCTTCTTCGCGGGCGACTACTCGTACACGAGGGTGTTTGCACTTGGCCAGATCGTTCGTCATCGCGGGAGGTTGGGCAGGGCGGGATGTGGTCATAGATTCCGGACTATCGCTTTCTCGGACCAGAACGCCTCGAGCAGACTCGCGCCGGAATTGGCCGTATTTTTATCGCCGATATGGGTAGTTGTCAAGCACAGAATCATCGGCTGTGAATGTGTGTAAAATTTTACTCAAGAGCATATGGGTGTCCACGTCACAAATTTGACAGAACAAACCGCGACCAGCGGCCTAAAGCTGCCGATCTATCTCGACAACCACTCGACCACTCCGATCGATCCGCGAGTGCTTGAAAGAATGCTTCCCTATTTAAAAGACAAATTTGGCAACGCCGCCAGCCGCAGCCATAGCTTTGGATGGGCCGCCGATGCTGCCGTCGAGATGGCTCGGGCGCAAGTCGCGTCCTTAGTCGGCGCGAATAAAAGCGAGATTGTTTTCACCTCCGGCGCCACCGAAAGCGACAATCTGGCGATTAAAGGTGTAGCCGAAGCGTATCGCAGCAAAGGCAATCACGTGATTACCGCCGTCACAGAACATAAGGCTGTGCTCGATTCCTGCAAGCGGATCGAGAAATCCGGTTGCAGTGTGACTTATCTGCCGGTACAGAAAGATGGACTGATTGATTTGGACGAGCTTCGCGGGGCGATGAATGATGCGACCATTCTTGTAACCGTCATGGTTGCGAACAACGAAACAGGAGTGCTTCAACCAATCTTGGAAATCGCAAGACTCTGTCGCGAGAGCGGGGTGGTCTTCCACACCGATGCCGCGCAAGCCATCGGGAAAATTCCGATTGACGTGGTCCGGCAAAGCATCGATCTGCTGTCGATATCGGCTCACAAGGCGTACGGACCGAAGGGTGTGGGCGCACTTTATGTTCGTGACGGGATCGACATCGCTCCGACCATCGACGGCGGAGGCCACGAGCGCGGAAAGCGATCTGGAACGCTTAATGTTCCGGGAATTGTTGGATTGGGTAGAGCTTGTGAAATTTGCCATGAAGAAATGCCGCAGGAATCATGCCGCATCGCTGGCCTGCGCACCCGGCTTTACGAAAAGATCAAAGCCGGACTGGGCGAAGTTTATGTCAACGGTTCAATGGAGCACCGCCTGCCTGGAAATTTGAATACCAGTTTTGCGGGAATTGATGGCGAAGAGTTGATGACAGCCATCGATGACATCGCGGTTTCGAGCGGAGCAGCCTGCACTTCGGCCCACATTGAACCTTCGTATGTTCTGAAAGCGCTCGGCATTTCAGATGAGCTGGCCCAAAGCTCGATTCGCTTCGGAATTGGAAGATTTAACACCGAAGCAGAAATCGATTATGTAGCCGAAAAAGTGGTTCACAACGTGCAGCAGTTGCGCGAACTGCGCTAGTGAGCCCCACGACTCACGTAGGGGCGGGTCCCTCACCCGCCGGCGGAGCAGCGCTCCGCATCAATGTTGCACTCGCCGCTCCCGGACGAGGCGTTGTGGACTACGTGGCCAGGGCACTCGTGATTATTTATCGCGCCGTCGCCCTAACTGGCTCTTCCACGCTGGCTTCCCTCAAAAACTTCGCGGCCTCTTCCGGTGGTGTGGGATTGATATAAAACCCCGTGCCCCACTCGAATCCACCAACCTTGGTCAGCTTCGGCACGAACTCAATGTGCCAGTGGTAGTGGTCATTGTTCGAATCCTGCGTCGGCGAACTGTGGATCACCAGGTTGTACGGCGGGTCATCCAGCACGCGGTTGGCTTTGTTCAGCAGCGTGCGAATCGATTTCGCCAGATTCTGAAACATGCGCGACGAGGAATTCTCAAACGCCGACTCGTGCTGTTTGGGCAGAATCCAGGTCTCAAAGGGAAAGCGCGGTGCATAGGGCGCGATGGTCAGGAAGTCGTCATTCTCCGCCACTACCCGAATGCCAGCTTCTGTTTCCTGACGAACAATATCGCAGAACACGCAGCGCTCTTTGTAGATGTAGTACTGCTTGGCGCCCTCGATTTCTTCGGCAACGTAAATCGGCACGACCGGAAGCGCGATGAGTTGCGAGTGGGTATGCTCGAGGGTGGCGCCCGCCGCTTCGCCATAGTTTTTGAAAATCAAAATGTACTTCAGCCGGCGGTCTTTTTTTAAATCCAGAATCCGGTCACGGAAAGTCCATAGCACGTCTTCAATATTCTTGGGTGTCATCGAGGCCAGCGTCGCATTGTGCTCATTGTTTTCGACGATTACTTCGTGGGCGCCCACGCCGTTCATTTTGTCGAACAAGCCCTCCGCCTGGCGATCAAGATTACCCTCGATCCCAAGCGCGGGAAATTTATTAGGTACGACGCGCACCGTCCATCCGGAGCTATCGCGCTGCGGCTGGCCGCCATTCTGGTTGGGGCGATAGGCCTGGATTTCAGGCGGAGTCTTGGCTTCGTTTCCGTAACAAAAAGGGCAAAATCCGCCCTTCATCTTCACGGACTCTCGGGTAAAATCGGTGGGGCGCTTAGCGCGGTCGGTTGAGATGATTACCCAGCGGCCGACGATGGGGTCTTTTCTGAGTTCGGGCAAAGATTAAATCCTCCACCCGCTGACATTCGGGTAATCCATTTTACGATGAGAGCGCCGCATTCTGAAACAGCTCGAAAGTCGGCTCCCCACCGATGCCCTCGTAATAAACCGTGACCACATCAAAGCGCCACGGAGGCGGCTCGGGAAACTGCCGTCGCGGGAGCGAATGCAGGTAGTCACGAATCACCACTCGAAGATCTCGGCGCTTCTTTCGATCGACAGCCGCATGCGCTGGCTTAACGTCACGCGTGGTGCGAGTCTTGACTTCGATGAAGCAGAGCACATCTTCGCCACGGTCTTTCGCCCACCCGATCAAATCGATTTCGCCCCGATGCCGTGCCGTACGAAAATTGCGCGCCACTATCACGTAACCTTTCTTGCGCAGATAAAAGTATGCGTCTTCTTCGCCACGACGCCCGGTGCAGAGATGGGCGGGAAGTGGTTTCTCAGCCGACGCTAGCGTCCCGGACCGGGTCTTCACAATCCTATCCATGAACTTGAGAGTCGTTTGCGTGATGTAGCCTGAAATCATATTCAGAACATCCAGTGCCTTGATCTTGCACCAAGATCAAAAGATCAACCACAGAGGGCACAGAGTTACACAGAGGAAAGCCACAGAGAATACATCTCGCCTAAATTCTCTGTGTTGTTCCTCCGTGAACCTCCGTGTCCTCTGTGGTTAAGGGTCTTCGCCATTCATACCCGTCGACCATCCGTGTCAGTCCGTCACGAAGATGAACAACATTGAAATTGATCAGCAATCCCACAGACCTCCCGCTCAGTCGCATGTAAGAAAGCAATTGGGCTTTGTGGACCGGATTGATGGCATCGACACATTTAATTTCGACAATAACGGCATCACCGACGATCAGGTCGATACGATAGCCGAGATCGATCTTTTCGCCTCCGTAGATAACCGGCAATCCCACCTGACTATCAGCTCTGAGTCCGCCTTTTCGAATCTCATGCAGGAGGCAGGCGTGATATGTGCTTTCGAGCAGGCCGGGGCCAAGCGCAGTATGAACTTTCATTGCTGAAGCGATGATCTGGCGGGGGACGTGGTTTATGCGTGGAGCAATCGGTTGCGGTGCAGCAGCCATGAATCTGCTATATCACGGATATATAGCTTACTCTGTAATCTCTGGGATTAATTATTTCGGCCGTTCTAATTCGGGAAGTGCAAGCAAGGTCAAGACCTTAACCACAGAGGGTAAGGAGGCACACGGAGAAAAGCCACAGAGTAGCACACGCCATTAAAGCCTCTGTGGTTTTCCCTCCGTGAAACTCTGTGTCCTCTGTGGTTAAAGGTTTTTGCGGTTAAACGTTCTTGAACAATTCCGCTCTTGGGTCTTCCGGATTCAGCTTAGCCAATTCACGAAGCAATTCTTTCGTCTTCTCATCGCGCGGCATGGGCACGGTCACCTTGATTTCCACGATCTCGTCCCCGCGCTTTCCTTCCGTCGTGGCTGACGATACGCCCTTCTCCCGCAGACGAAGTTTCTGTCCTGACTGAGTTCCCGGCGGAACTTTCAGGATCGCGCGGCCATCGATCGTCGGCACTTCAATCTTCGCGCCCAGAGCGGCTTCGGTCGCAGTGACGGGCACGATCACATAAATGTCATCCCCGTCGCGGCGGAATACGGGATGGTTTTCAGTCTTGATAATCACATACAGATCGCCGGACTGGCCACCGTGGGTTCCGGCATTACCTTTACCCGCAATACGAATGCGTTGCCCGTCGCGCGTGCCCGCCTTGATGCGAACTTCAAGCGGCTCGGTGCGAGTGACCACGCCTTCTCCATGGCACACCGGGCAAGGCGAAACATTTTTGCCGGTGCCGTGGCAGCGCGGGCAGGTCACGTTGAACTTCATGCGGTTGGCGCTTTGCTCGATCGTGCCTTTGCCTTTGCACTGCGGACACACACCCGGTTGCTCAATCACGCCATTGCCGTGGCAGTTGGAGCACACGTCCTGACGCGTAATGTTCAGGCGCATGACGCCGCCGCGAATCGCCGTCCAGAAAGGAACGTTGACCTGATACTCAAGATCGCTGCCCGGCTCCGGACCTTCCTGCGCAACTGCGCCCCCGCGTCCTCCGCCAAACATGCTTGAGAAGATGTCGCGAAACCCTCCGCCGCCTGTGGTCGTTGTGCGCTGGCCGCGCGCGCCGTCGAACATGTCATTGAAATCGAAGCCGCTAAAATCGAATGGAACGCCTTGACCACCGCCCGAACCCGGCTGACCGCCGGGATATCCTCCGAAACCTCCCGCACCGGTCGGCCCGCCACGCGCGTAAGCCTCAGCTGCTGCGGGATCAATATTGTCCGAGTAATATCCCAGCTGGTCGTAAATCTTGCGCTTCTTCGGATCACTGAGAACATCATTCGCCTCAGACAGCGCCTTGAATTTTTCTTCGGCCCCTTTGTCACCGGGGTTGACGTCGGGATGATATTTACGCGCAAGTTTGCGGAACGCCTTGCGAATGTCTTCCGCCGACGCCGATTTCTTAACGCCGAGGATTTCGTAATAATCTTTTTTGGTGGTCGGCATGAGCCAGCACTCGGCACTCAGTCAAAAACTTAACCACAGAGGACACCGAGTTTTCACAGAGGAAAACACACAGAGGTGGCCTGTGATTTCCGCAAGATCCTCTGTGGTTTTCCTCTGTGGGCCTCTGTGCTCTCTGTGGTTCAAGCTTTTGCTTCTTACGATGACAAACTTGTTTCTGTTTCCAGAATCCCTGGTTTTTGATACTTCGCCGCATCTACGTACACCGGCATACGATTCACTCCCTCTGGCGTGGGCGCGAAAACGTACCAGCGCTTCTCCTGTTCTACGAATGCTAAAAAATAATCCTGATCTTTAATTTTGAACTGCAATTGGTTTTCCCCTTCTGTTCTCAAATCTATCGGGTGCCCCACCCTTCCCGCGTTCTTGGCGGGAGGGTGGGGATTTTGACGTCCATCCAAGTACATCAAAGTCAAAATCCCCGCCCTGTCTCGCAAAACCCGCGAGACAAGGACGGGGCACCCGGTTCTTATCTCGTTTATTTCTTGTCCACGTCCACGTATTCAGCGTCGATCACGCCCTCGTCTTTCTTGCTGGCGTCACCGTTGCTGCCTGGTTCCGTTCCACTGGCGCTGCCGCTCGGCCCTGCGCCTCCGCCCGGGGGCGGAGTTTGCGCCTGTGCCGATTTGTACATCTGCTCGGCCAGCTTGTGTGAAGCCTGAGTCAGAGTCTCGCGGGCGCGATCCATCTGCGCCTTGTCGTTCGACTCTAGTGCCTTCTTCGCGTCGGCCAGCGCATTCTCGACATCCGCACGATCGGAGCCGGAAACTTTGTCTCCCTGCTCCTTCAGCGTCTTCTCGATCTGGTAAACCATCGAGTCGAGCTGGTTCTTGGCGTCGATCGTTTCACGCTGCGTCTTGTCTTCGGCGGCGTGCGCATCGGCGTCTTTCGCCATGCGCTCGACCTCTTCTTTCGACAATCCCGAAGACGACGTAATCGTGATCTTCTGGTCTTTGCCGGTGGCGTTGTCTTTCGCCGTCACGTTGAGAATTCCGTTCGCGTCAATGTCGAACGTCACCTCAATCTGCGGCACCCCGCGCGGCGCCGGAGGAAGTCCAGTCAAATGGAACTTCCCCAGCGTGCGGTTCTGCGCCGCCATCGGACGCTCTCCCTGCAACACGTGAACTTCAACCGACGTCTGACTATCGGCCGCGGTCGAAAACGTTTCCGTCTTCTTGGTTGGAATCGTGGTATTGCGCGGGATCATCGGCGTCGCGACGCCGCCCAGGGTTTCAATCGCCAGCGTCAGCGGAGTCACGTCGAGCAGCAACAGGTCTTTCACCTCGCCACCCAACACGCCGCCCTGAATGCCGGCGCCGACTGCCACCACTTCATCCGGGTTCACACCCTTGTGGCCTTCCTTGCCGAACATTTCTTTCACCAGCGTCTGAATACGCGGCATGCGCGTCTGTCCGCCAACCAGCACGACTTCATTGATCTTGCTGGCGTCAACGCCCGCATCCTTCATGCACTGCTTCGAAGGCCCAACCGAACGTTGCAGAATGTCTTCCACCATGCCTTCGAGCTTCGCACGGGTCAGCTTCTTGACCAGGTGCTTCGGCCCGCTCGCATCCGCAGTGATGAATGGCAGATTGATCTCCGTCTCCATCGTGGTCGACAGTTCGATCTTGGCGCGCTCGGCTGCATCCCGCAGACGCTGCAATGCCATCTCGTTGCCCTTACCACGGAGGTCGAGACCTTCGTCTTTCTTGAATTCATCAATTAACCAATCGACCAGCCGCTGATCAATGTTGTCGCCGCCGAGGTGGGTGTCGCCATTCGTGGCTTTGACTTCAATCACGCCCTCGCCGACTTCGAGAATCGAAATGTCGAACGTGCCGCCGCCAAAGTCGTACACGGCGATGGTCTCGTCTTTGCCTTTGTCGAGCCCGTAAGCCAGCGCGGCGGCCGTCGGCTCGTTGATGATTCGCTTCACGTCGAGCCCGGCAATCTTGCCCGCGTCTTTGGTCGCCTGCCGCTGCGCATCGTTAAAATACGCCGGCACGGTGATGACCGCTTCGGTCACCTTCTCGCCCAAATAGTCTTCCGCCGCCTTCTTCAGCTTCTGCAGAATCATGGCGGAGATTTCGGGCGGCGTATATTTCTTGCCCTGCGCCACGATCGACACGTTGTCGCCGTCGCGCTCGACCTTGTATGGGACCATCTTCATTTCTTCGTTCACTTCGTCAAAGCGTCGTCCCATGAAACGCTTGATCGAATAAATGGTGTTTTCGGGATTGGTAATCGCCTGGCGCTTCGCCACCTGCCCCACCAACCGCTCGCCGTTCTTGGTAAACGCGACCACCGACGGGGTCGTGCGCCCACCTTCTTCATTAGGGATCACCTTGGGCTCGCCACCCTCCATAACCGCCACGCAGGAGTTGGTCGTGCCCAGGTCAATACCGATAATTTTCGCCATAATGCTCTCCTTGAAGTACGTGTTCTAGTTCTGCTTTCAATGAGCTGTTCCCGTGACCAAAAAATCGACTGGTCTTACCTGAGGCTGATAGCTGACGGCTGACGGCTGACATTAAGTGCTTTGTATTCAACTACTCACCTTTGCGCTCTGCATTATTATCAGAGTTGAGTGAGATGTTGTCAATGTTTAGATGCGGGGAGGGAGTGGTGGGATGCGGAAGCTAAAAAACCGATTTGCAGCCTGAACTATTGCGTGCGACAGACAAAGGACTTGAGATCAGTTCTCGAGGTAGCGATCAGATTCTATGTCTCCCCGCAAATCTGACCAGATATTCTTAGGCATGCTCAGAAATACCTTCACTATCGTGGGGTCGAACTGCCGCCCTGAACAGCCCTCGATCTCCTCAATTGCAGCAGTTAAAGGTTTCCTGGACCTGTAGGGTTGATCTGAGGTCATCACATCTAAAGTGTTTGCAAGAGCAATAAAACGGGCTCCCACGGGTATTTCCTCACCTTTCAGTCCACGGGGATAGCCACTTCCGTCAAATTTCTCGTGATGCGCATATACGATTTCTGCCGAGTCGGCTAAAAATGGAATCCTCCTGACAATTTGGTAACCGCGATGGCAGTGCTCCTGTACCCTGCGGAACTCGTCTTCGTTCAGAACCCCCGGCTTCAGAAGAATACTGTCCGGAATGGCCAGTTTTCCAATATCGTGCAGAAACGCGCCACGAGCGATCATTCGAATTTCGTCCACACTCGATCCCATGGCACGGGCGAGACCAATCGTGTAGGCAGTTACTCTTTTCGAATGGCCGCCCATGTCAGATGTTTTGAGGTCTAATGCGCTGCCCAGCGCCTCAATCGTAATGTCGTAGGATCGTTCGATGTTTTCGATCGACTGTCGTAGGTGCTTCGTACGAGCCGCGACTAGTTCTTCGATATTTTCTTCATAGACCGCATCCGACCGTTGAACTAACGCCTCAATCGTGTTCACAAGCTGATCGCCTCGCTTCAGCAATGCCCTATTTACCAGATCCCGCATTTCCTCGGCCGAAGGAACGATGACACTGGTCGCTTTATCAGTCCGAATATACAGACCCCCGGCTTTTAGGATGACCTTGGAAGGGTCCCTGCTGGAATTCGCATCCCGCTTACAAACAACTGGAACATCCTTGAATTCCGCTACTCCGATTACCACGACACGTTGATCGCCTACCTTGAACTTTTGGACTTCGCAGGCAGAAGATGGGTCGGTGTATCTTTGCAGGAAGTCGTTTACTTTAGTCGTGTCAAACGAGGCGAACTCATTGTCGGTTAGGCCGACAAGTTCCAAAGATTTATCTTGCACTCCGAATATCATCACCCCGCCATTCTGCGTGTTGAAGAACGCCAGAATGTCTTTGACCACCGCACACTTCTCGTCGTTCGTGGCGCTCCCAACAGAAGAGTAAGTCGAAACTCCTGGATTGGAGATTTTGGCTCAATGTATGTTCATGCGCGAGGTTCCGACTGCACTCAGGATGATAGCGGAACGAGGATACGACTGACGTACTCGAAGTCAATTTTCGCTTGACCTTGAAAACGAGGCGGGTGGCCCGTTTCTCCCGATCCAAAACATGAGGGTGCCCCATTTCTCGCGGGTTTTGCGAGAAGTGGGGCATTGTTCCCTCAACTACTCTCGTGCAGTCGATCGTCGTTCCCATCTTTCGCAAAAAACGCGAAAGATGGGGCACCCCGTTCATTGCCCACACACAAAACAAAGGATCGGATGCAGGATCTGGCTACCGATGTGCTGCTTCGCACGCGGCTTTGTATTGCGCATACGGCCCCGGCGAGAATGTGATCGGAACGATCTCTGTAATGTAGGGACGATTGCCGCCGTGGCCATGGTAGACGCGGCCATCCGGCTCGAAAGAACGCTCGATGCTGCTGCCGTCATCCATCACCATGTTGGGATTTTGCCAGTGACCGCGGAATGACAGGCTGGGGCTAGTGTCGTTGATGAAATTCGCATTCCACGGCCAATAATGCATGTACAAGTGAATGGCCTCGCCGTCAGTTGAAAGATTCAAATGCTTGCGCATCCCGCCGCCCAGCTTCAACCGGATGTTTTCTCCGCGAGGAGTGCACACGTATGCGGCGCCCTTGAGATTCGTTTCCAGATACATTTTGCTGCCGCGCGGCGTGGGCTGAATCATTACATAGACAAAGTAGTCGCCGCTTTTGGCGTGCGCCTTTCCCCAACCCTGCCAGTAAGGCAGGATGTGGAAGTTGCCTCCGAGGTAAAACGCCCACGGCGCGAAAACTCCGGTGATGGCGATCACCAGGATCCCACCAAGCGCCAGTACCAGCGCGCATTGCCAAAGACAGCCGAGGCATCCGACACGGCGCTTATTTGAGACTTGCGAGAGGCTTGGCGAAAATGACATTGAGCGACGATGTCGGCGCGACCATCGTACAACAGTCGGATGGCCAATTCTCAATTTCTTAATGTGGAGCGGCCGATGGCCGCGGTTGCGACAAGTGAGGGCCATGTGCACACCGCCGCGATATCAGCACGTCATGTCTGTCCCCTAGCGGCCTATTTCTAAGTGGAACACCTGACAAACTGCCCCATTTTGGGCCTGTTTCCAGAATTTTTTTCCAAAACTGCTTCTCTGGGTTCTGAGGAGTACGTACACTTGCGTCATCCACTCAGGACTTGGGGGGTGGCCCGGCGGGTGGCCCGCTTCTCCCCATACAAAACCAAAGGGTGCCCCATTTCTCGCGGCTTTTGCGAGAAGTGGGGCATTATTCCTCAACCCTCTGGTGCCAGCGTTCGTGGTTCCCAGCTTTCGCAAGGACGCAAAAGATGGGGCACCCCGTTCATTGCCGATACAAAAAACAAAGCTCGGATGCAGGATCTGGCTACCGATGTGCGGCTTCGCATGCAGCTTTATATTGCGAGTACGGACCTGGCGAGAACGTGATCGGAACGATCTCTGTGATGTAGGGACGATTGCCGCCGTGGCCATGATAGACGCTGCCGTCCGGCTCGAAGGAACGCCCGATGCTGCTGCCGTCATCCATCACTATCTTGGGATTTTGCCAGTGACCGCGGAATTCAAGACTGGGCCGAGTATCGTTGTTTGGGGAGATGCGGAGAGACCCACTCAAGTTGAGGCGATTGCGCGGTGTCTGAAGCCGCGCGCCGAATCCCGAGGGAATCGAGGGACCTCCAAAACCGGCTTGAGCGGGCCACTACGTCCACTTAGTTCTTTTCCACGTTTCTGTTCCACCGACCTCAGGCCGCCACCTCGAAACGGTCAGCGTTCATTACCTTGCTCCAGGCGGCTGCGAAGTCTTTCACGAACTTTTCTTTCGCGTCGGAACTTCCGTAGACTTCGGCCAGCGCGCGCAGCTGCGAGTGCGAGCCAAAGATCAGATCGACGCGGGTGGCGGTCCACTTGACGTGGTTGGTCTTGCGATCGAGTCCCTCGTACACCTCTCCGGAGCCATTCGATTGCGCCGACGGCTGCCACTGCGTGTTCATGTCGAGCAGGTTGACGAAGAAGTCGTTGGTCAGCGTACCCGGTTTTTTGGTAAACACGCCGTGCTTGGAACTGCCTGCATTCGCGCCAAGAACGCGCAGGCCGCCGACCAGGACCGTCATCTCGGGAGCCGTCAGCCGCAGCAATTGCGCTTTGTCTACCAACATCTCTTCGGGCGAGAGGCGCTGTTTGCCGCGCAGATAGTTGCGGAATCCATCGGCTCTTGGTTCGAGCGGCTCGAAGGATTCAACGTCCGTGTGCTCCTGGGACGCGTCCATGCGTCCCGGCGTAAAGGGGATTTTTACGTCAGTTCCTGCGTCTTTTGCGGCTTTCTCGATTGCCGCATCGCCGCCGAGAACGATCAAATCAGCCAGCGACACTTTTTTCCCACCGGTTGAGCCGCTGAAATCTTTTTGGATAGCTTCGAGCTTTGTCAACACCTTTTCCAATTCCGTCGGCTGATTCACCTCCCAGAATTTTTGTGGCGAAAGGCGAATGCGCGCGCCGTTGGCTCCGCCGCGTTTGTCGGAGCCGCGGAAAGTCGACGCCGAAGCCCATGCCGTCGAGACGAGCTGCGAAACTGTCAGACCTGAAGCGAGGATTTTAGATTTCAAAGCAGCGACATCCTGCTCGCTGATAAGCGGATGATTCACCGCCGGGATCGGGTCCTGCCAGGGCAGCGGCTCCTTGGGAACCAGCGGGCCGAGATAACGCACGATCGGACCCATGTCGCGGTGGGTGAGCTTGAACCATGCGCGGGCAAACGCGTCGGCGAACTGATCGGGATGCTCGTGGAAGCGCCGCGAAATTTTTTCGTAAGCCGGATCGAAGCGCAACGCGAGGTCCGTGGTCAGCATGGTTGGCGCGTGGCGCTTCGAAGGATCGTGCGCATCCGGCACCGTGCCGTCGCCCGCGCCATTCTTCGGCGCCCATTGATGCGCACCAGCCGGGCTCTTAGTCAGCTCCCATTCAAAGCCGAACAGATTGTTGAAAAAGTTATTGCTCCACTTAGTTGGCGTCTGGGTCCAAGTGACTTCGAGACCGCTGCCGATGGTGTCAGCACCAAAACCCTTTCCGAATTTATTTTTCCACCCAAGGCCTTGGTCCTGAATGTCGGCGCCTTCCGGCTCTGCGCCCACGTAATCTGCGGGAACGGCTGCGCCGTGAGTCTTGCCGAAGGTGTGGCCGCCGGCAATGAGCGCGACCGTTTCTTCGTCGTTCATGGCCATGCGCTTGAAGGTCTCGCGAATGTCCCTGCCCGCCGCGATCGGATCAGGCTTTCCGTTCGGCCCTTCAGGGTTTACGTAAATCAAACCCATTTGCACGGCTGCTAGCGGATTCGAAAGATCGCGATCGCCGCTATAGCGCTCGTCAGCTAGCCACGTGCCTTCAGGGCCCCAATAAATATCATCTTCGGGCTCCCACGTGTCTGCGCGCCCGCCGCCGAAACCAAAAGTCTTGAAGCCCATATCTTCGAGGGCAACATTGCCGGCGAGAATCATCAGATCCGCCCAGGAGATTTTGCGGCCATATTTCTGCTTGATCGGCCACAGCAGCCGTCGCGCCTTGTCGAGATTCACGTTGTCCGGCCAGCTGTTGAGCGGGGCAAAGCGCTGCTGCCCAGCTCCAGCACCGCCGCGGCCATCACCAATGCGATACGTTCCCGCACTGTGCCACGCCATGCGGACGAATAGACCGCCATAGTGCCCGAAATCCGCCGGCCACCAATCCTGGGAGTCGGTCATTAGTGTGTGAAGGTCTTTGATCACGGCATTCAGATCGAGAGTTTTGAATTCCTTAGCGTAGTCGAAGTCCTTCCCCATGGGATCAGAAAGGTCTGAGTGTTGATGCAGGACTCGCAGATTCACCTGGCTCGGCCACCAGTCGCGGTTGGTGTAAGACCTGCTGCCACCATGCGCAACCGGGCACTTTGATTCGGAACTTTTGTCCTCTCTTTCGGGAGAAACAGTTCCTGATGAAGAGGCGACGGTGTTTTCCATGCGTGAGTTTTCCATATATTTTTCCTTTGAATTAGTTCGAAATTGTGATGATCTACGAACCCATCAGAATGCGGTCCGCGCAATTAACGCGAAGCACGCTTACGAGCGCACTTCGCGCACAGGCCTCTAAAAATAAGTTGGCATTCGCGAAGCACCCGCTTGCCCAGGGAACGCGCGCCCGGCTTCGGCACGTCGTACCAGTCAACGTCCTCAACATTACCGCAGCAGTCGCAGACGAAATGGTGGTGGCGCATGCCTTCCAAGTCGAATCGCCCGGAGCGGCCTTCGACCGCCACTTCCCGCACCAAGCCTGCCTTCACCAGGTCACGCAGATTGTTGTAGGTCGTAGCTCTCGAAGAGCGCGGATCTACACGATTCACGGCTTTGAAAATTTCCGCAGCCGTCGGATGTCCTTTATGGTCTGTCAGGAATTCCATCACAGCATAGCGCTGCGCAGTGCAACGCAACCCACTGCTCTGCAGACATCGCTTAATAGCTTCCATGGCGAGATTAGATTATATCCAACATTGGCCTTTGTCTGACTTGAACCATGGGCTGCAGCGTCGCGCGTTCTGTCCGGAGGGATATTGCACGCTATGCTGAACGTGGGAAAGCGGTCACGGAAGCCGGAACCGTATAGGGAAAGGAGATGGTAGGCACGTGGGGACTCGAACCCCAGACCTCTACCGTGTCAAGGTAGCGCTCTAACCAACTGAGCTACGCGCCTGCAACGACTTAGCCATTTTATCAGGGAACGGACGGGAACGATTGCGGCAAAAGCCCCCTTCACATGCGATTGCGCTTCGCGCTGATCTGCCGGGATGGACTGGGCAATCCATTCGAGCATCTTGGTTTTGGGTTACCAGCAGACAGAAAAGTCGTGTGTGGCGAGGAAATAGAGAAAGGCTTTCGTCATACGAAACACATTTCCATCACTAGTGTGAGTTTATTATGCGGCTAGTCTGCTTGTTCTAGCAGGAGTTATCTGCGTGGGATCTGTCCGGTTTAAAACCTTAGCCTGCGCCCGCTTTGTTTCGCCCCGCCAATTTTTCCGCCAGCAGGGCCACAAGGGCGTCCGCGTTCGCGGGCTTCGCAATGTAATCATCGATCCCTAACTCAAGGCCTTCAGCTGCGCTCTCCTCATCCGGGTATCCCGTAAGGACAATATTGATGCAATTCGGATTAGCCTGGCGCATTGCTCGAACTACGTTGTACCCGTCGCGTTTTCCCTCGATATTTAAATCGGAGAGCAGCAGATCAAATTCCTGCTTCTTTATTTCCTCGACGGCTTCCGCTACGGTGGCAGCAACCATCACGGTGAAGCCGTATCGCCGCAAGATAACTGCAAGAGTTGCGCGAATGGCCGGTTCATCGTCGACGAAGAGAATGCGCTTGTGAATGAGCCCCACGTGGGTTATGAACGATACCGCTGGACCACCGCTCGGACAATGCCAAGGAATTTGGCGGTCGGTTCCCCTTTATTGACGTAAACGTCCACAGCGTTCAAACTTTGCGGAACTGTACCTGAAAACAGGATGATAGGAACATTGGGCTTTATCTTCTTCATTTCGCGCGCCAACTCCGCGCCTGTTGTTCCCTGAAGCATGTGATCCGCGATGGTCGCGCAAACAGGGAATTCGCGAAGAGCCTTGAGGGCTTCATCGGTCGTGGTCACACCAATAACCTCGTACCCTTCCCGCTCAAGGACCTTTTTTCGGAGCACAAGGTAGGTAGGGCTATCTTCTACGCAGAGGATCAGCGGCCTGAGCTGGGTTGTTTGCTTTGGAAAAGAAGACACTGACAGTCACGACCCTTCCTGATCATCTCTCAGTAATGTTGGCAGAGTACATACAGGAAAAACTGTATGGTACCGAACACAAAAGGTCATAACTGCTGTGGAAAAGGTCAGATTTACAACTGGCCCCTCTGCGGCTTTTGAAATTCAGTCAGCTATAGCTGGCGCTGGCGTGGTTTTGGCCCAGAAACCTTGGATCGGTAAAACGAGGGACTCGGGCAGCATGGGTGTCGCTTTTTTGCGTTCGCAATTTTTCCAGTCCAGATAGGCGGCCGATTCTCACCTGGGGGCGAAAGAAAGAGAACCAGCCTCACAATGACCGTCATGGTCCGCCAAGAGGCGGGTGAGGTATATTCTTGATCGGACCGGGCGGAGTTGTGACCTGCCCGCCATGACACACTCCTGGATCGATAAGTGAAAGCTCTTCTCCTCTCGCAATACCGTCATCTCGAGATCGCCGACATTCCGATTCCAGGGCCCGATCGCGACGAAGTTTTGGTGCGCGTGGCGGCGTGTGGAATTTGCGGCAGCGACGTTCACGGTTATGACGGCTCTTCCGGACGGCGCATACCTCCGCTGGTGATGGGTCACGAAGCCGCGGGGACAGTTGCCGAAATCGGCGCCGGCGTAAATGGCTTCGCGAAAGGCGACCGCGTCACTTTCGATTCCACCGTGTATTGCGGCGAATGCGGCCACTGTCGGCGCGGTGACGTGAACTTGTGCGACCGCCGACAGGTACTCGGCGTCTCCTGCGGTGACTACCGTCGCAATGGTGCGTTTGCAGAGTTCGTCGTGGTGCCCGCGCGAATCGTTCATCGCCTGCCAGAGAATCTCTCATTCAGCGAGGCCGCATTACTGGAAGCGGTTGCGGTAGCGCTGCATGCGGTTTCGCTCGCGTCCATCCAGGCTGACAGCACTGCGTTAGTCGTAGGGGCGGGAACAATTGGTCTTTTGGTACAGCAGGCATTGGTGGTTGCCGGGTGCTCGCCGGTTTTTGTGTCAGACGTGGATGCTACTCGGCTGAAACTCAGCGCCAGCCTTGGCGCGACCACGATCCTGGGTTCGGGATCAGACTTGGTGCAAGAAATTCAGCGACTGACCAGCGGAGCCGGTGTCGATGTCACCGTCGAGGCAGTGGGCCTTAATCAAACAGTGACCACCGCGATCAACGCCACCCGCAAGGGCGGCAACGTGGTCCTGGTAGGAAATGTTTCTCCGGAAGTCACTCTGCCGCTGCAGACCGTGGTCACGCGGCAGATTCGGCTTCAGGGATCGTGTGCGTCCGCAGGCGAATATCCGCGCGCTATTGAACTCATGAGCAGCGGACAAATTAACGTGAAGCCGCTGATCAGTGCGGTCGCGCCGCTTGCCGACGGTCCGCAATGGTTTGAACGACTCTATGGTCGCGAGCCTAACTTGATGAAGATAGTTCTGCAACCTAACAGCGATTAAATGAGCGCACAAAACAAAGAACGCGGCCTCTTCGATCTGAGCGGTCAAGTGGCAATCGTCACCGGCACCAGCCGCGGGCTCGGACAGTATCTGGCGCGGGCTTTGGCAAAGGCGGGTGCAGACCTTGTTCTCACTAGCCGCCAACGAGATTCACTTCTGGAATTCGAATCAGAAACCAAAGCGCTTGGACGGCGAACGGTTGCGCTCGAACTTGATGTTCGCGATCAGCGAAGCATCGAGGAAATGGTAGCCAAAGCCGCGGAAGCCTTTGGTCACATCGACATTCTGGTCAACAACGCGGGGTGCAATGTCCGCAAGCCGGCATTGGACGTTACCTGGGACGATTGGAATTTGATTCTCGACACCAATCTGCGCGGGAGTTTTTTCGTTGCGCAAGCCGTAGCAACACGCATGGTCCCGCGAAGCTACGGCCGCATCATCAACATAGGCTCGGTGACCAGCGTCGCCGGATATGCCGGGCTCGGTCCTTATGGAGCAAGTCGCGGGGGCATCCGCCAGCTCACCATGAGTCTGGCCGATGACTGGGGCAAGCATGGGATAACGGTCAATTGCCTCGCTCCAGGCTGGTTTCGCACGGAGCAGAACAAGGTAATGTATGAAGACAAGGACTGGGTGGACTACATCTGCGATCGCATTCCTCTGAAGCGTCCAGGCCAACCGCACGATCTCGACGGCGCCATCGTATTTTTAGCATCGGAGGCGAGCCGCTACGTGACCGGCCAGACTTTATTGGTTGACGGGGGCATCTCAACCGGAGCCACGCGGGCACTAATCCAAAAGAAGAACGTTTAGCGCTGTCCTTCCACTGTTGTAGAATTTCAATCATTCCCTATGCAAAAGAAGATTCCTGTAGGCATCCTCGGTGCCACCGGCATCGTGGGGCAGCGCTTCATCCAGATGTTGGAGCGCCACCCGTGGTTCGAGGTGGCGTGGCTAGCGGCATCGGACCGTTCTGAAGGCCGCGACTATGGCGATGCCGCACGCTGGCGTTTGAAAACGCCGATTCCTGCCAATGTGGCCAAGATGCGCGTGTCCGCGGCCACGCCCGATGGCGCTCCCAAAGTAATTTTCGCCGCGCTCGATGCTTCCATCGCTGCCGAACTCGAGCCTCGCTTTGCCGACGCTGGTTGCGCCGTCATCACGAATTCCAGCGCGCTGCGCATGGCGAAAGACATTCCGCTGGTGATCCCTGAAGTCAATCCCGACCACATCAAGTTAATCGAATGCCAGTCATGGCGTCGGAAATCCGGCGGGTTCGTGGTGACCAATTCGAATTGTTCGGCCATGGGATTAGTCTTGGCCCTCGCTCCCCTTCACAAGCGATTCGAACTCGAGACGGTCATGGTTGTAACCATGCAAGCGGTGAGCGGCGCGGGATATCCGGGAGTCGCGTCTCTGGATATTCTGGGCAATGTAATTCCCTACATCGCCAAAGAAGAAGAAAAGATGGAAGAGGAGACCCGCAAGCTTCTGGGAACTCTCAATGGATCCGGAATAATCCTAGCTCCGTTCAAAATGAGCGCGCAATGCAATCGAGTAGCGGTTGAAGATGGCCATACCGAATCGGTGTCGGTGAAGTTCAAAAAGAAAGCTCAGGCGGCGGAGATATTGGAGGCATGGCAAGAGTTCAGCGGCATTCCGCAGGAGCAGCAATTCCCTACCGCTCCTGAAATTCCGGTTCGCTACGTCGAAGCAGCCGACCGCCCGCAGCCACGTTTCGACGTTGAATTCGGCGGCGGCATGACCACCACTGTCGGACGCCTTCGCCCATGCGCGGTTTGCGATTGGAAATTTACTCTGCTATCGCATAACACCATCCGCGGCGCTGCCGGAGCGGCATTACTCAATGCCGAGTTGTTGAAATCGCAAGGATATATCGAGTGATGCTCGACTGCCGCAGTTCGCAGTGTTCAGCTTTTAGCTCTTAGATTGTGGCGGAACAGTCCCGCATTGGCTAAAAGCTAAAGGCTAAAAGCTAAGAGCTAAGAGTTAATGCCCAACTGCATCGTCATGAAATTCGGCGGGACCTCGGTCGGCGATGCCAAGGCCATCGGGCGCGTCGTGGAAATCGTACGCAGCCGGCTTAACCAGCGGCCCGTTGTCGTGGTCAGCGCCATGGCCCGCGTCACCGACCAGCTCTTGCAGATGGCGCGCGCCGCTGGGAATGGCGACCGCAAGACTGCATTAACGCTGGCGCGCGAGTTGCGCGAACGCCACTACAACACCGCCGGCGAACTTCTTGGCACGGCACTCTTCACGCAGTTTCATAGTGACCTCGGAACTGAGTTTGAAGATTTAGAAGAGCTGTTGCGCGGCATCTCCGCCGTCGGCGAGCTCACTCCACGCACCACCGACAACGTTGCATCGTTCGGCGAAGTTCTCTCCAGCAAGCTAGTCAACGCCGCCCTGTTGGCGCATGGAATTGAAGCAACCCTGGTTGATTCCCGCGATTGCATCGTGACCGATGGCAACTTTACCCGCGCCGCCCCTTTGTTTGAAGAAACCAATGCCAAGCTTGGCGCGCTGGTTCAGCCCCTCATCAAGCTGGGGCGAGTTCCAGTGATGGGCGGCTTTATCGGCGCGAATCGTGCCGGAATTACGACCACGATCGGCCGCGGTGGAGGCGATTTTTCTGCCGCCATCGTCGGCGCCGGGGTAGGCGCTGAAAGAATAGAAATCTGGACCGACGTCGACGGCATGATGACGACCGATCCAAATCTCTGCCCCGACGCCCGCCGGATCAAGACAATCAGCTTCGACGAAGCTGCCGAGCTGGCTTACTTCGGCGCCAAAGTTCTGCATCCCGCGACGGTCTTGCCGGCGATCCAGAAAAATATTTCAGTTTACATTTTGAACTCACGCAACCCGACTTGCGAGGGAACGCGAATCACTGCCCGCGCGCCGCACTGCAAAAACTTCTTCAAAGCCATTGCGGCCAAAAAGCGAATCACCATCATCGACATCGCCGCGCCCCGGATGCTGCTAGCGCACGGATTTCTAAAAGCCATCTTCGACGCCTTCGACCGTCATCGCATACCGATTGACGTAGTCTCGACTTCGGAGGTCAGCGTTTCCCTTACCGTAGATTCGAACGAGTCCATCCCCGCGTTGGCCGAAGATCTTTCCCGCCTGGCCGACGTGAAATATGAAGGCCGCAAAGCTATCGTCTGCCTGGTCGGCGAAAACCTCCGCGAGGTGCCGGGCATCGCCGCCCACGTCTTTGGCCAGTTGACCGACGTTAAAATCCGAATGATTTCGCAGGGCGCTTCGGAAATCAATCTGACCTTCGTGGTCGATGAAGAGCAAGTACCAGGCATCGTTCAGCGGCTGCACAAAACTTTTTTTGCTGATCCCGATCCGGAGATTTTCGCGTAACCCTTCTTATTGGGTTGTCTGGTATGAATTCACCGGAACAACGCCGCCACCGCGCTGCTTGCCAAAGCCAATCCAGCGCAGACCAGCATGATCAATCGAAATCCGAAAATGAAGGCGTGATTGATCGCGGCTCGTATTGCGGAATCGATCCTTACATCCAGGTTGGGCGGTACTTCCATGCCGGCTAGTTTGGTCACTGTAGATTGAATCTCCCGCAGCATCTCGGAAGGCAGGCTCATTTTCGCAAGCTCGTGCGTCAACCTGAGATCAAAGGCCTTTACCATCACTACTCCAAAAACTGCGATGGCCAGCACGCTGGCAATGCGAGCCACTGCGTTGTTGATGCCGGATGCAGTGCCGGCGTGGTCCTGATCGACCGAACTCATAACTACCGTGGTCAAAGGAGCCACCGTAACCGCCATGCCAAAACCCAGCACGACCATTGCGGGAAAAAATGCTTTCCAGTAACCGCTGCCGGTTGAAGTCACCGCGAACAAAGCGAAGCCGACGGCTGCAATGACCGGGCCGACAACTAATGGAACGCGGGGACCGTAGCGCGCGACCAGACCTCCCGACCAGCGCGAAAGAGCGAACATCAGAAGAATTAAAGGAAGCACAGCCGCGCCGGTTGCGAACGCGGAGTAACCTTGCACCTGAATCAGGTCCAGCGGAAACAGGAAAAAGAAAATCCCAAGTGCCGCATAGAGAAACAGCGTCAGGAAATTCGCTCCGCTGAAGGTGCGCGACTTAAACACCTTCAGCGGCACCATCGGCGAAACTACCTTTGACTCCACGAATACGAAGGCGACGACACCAGCGAGTCCAACTATTAAGCTGCCGAAGACGAGTGGGTTGCGCCAACCCAGGTTACTAGATTCGACAAATCCAAACACTAAACCGCCCAAGCCAACTGTACCCACCAGCGCCCCCAGCCAGTCGATCCGGCGAGCGCCGGCGCTGCGGCTTTCGGAAATATGCCAGAACGAAATCGCAATCACCAGTGCGGCAAGCGGAAGGTTGATAAAAAATACCCAGCGCCACGAAGCGCGCTGAATCAACCATCCGCCGAGAAGCGGCCCAATCGCAGTGGTAATCGCTGTAAAACCGGACCAGGTGCCTATTGCCTGTCCCCGAATTTTTTCGTCAAATGAAGCGCTTATAATCGCCAGACTGCCGGGCACCAGAAACGCGGCTCCGACACCTTGCACGCTTCGAGCAACGATCAACTGCTGAATGTTTGAAGCAAGTCCGCAGCCGATAGAAGCTATCGCGAAAAGCGCCACGCCCAAAACAAACATCAATCGGCGGCCAAAGACATCGCCGAAGGAACCTCCTACAAGAATCAATGCTCCCAAAAACAACCCATAGGATTCGACCACCCACTGCACATCGACAATATTGGCGTTCAAACTGGATTGAAGCGCAGGCAGCGCAACATTGACGACCGTGCTGTCGATGAACGCCATGCTCGAACCAAGGATGGTTGCTGCCAAAATCCAACGTCGCGCCTTCGCGCTACAAGAAATGCCAGCGTTCGAGCGGATTACAGCGTCATCACAAGGGGGCTTCACTCAGGCAGTTGATGCGCTCGCGAGGTAAGGGGATGCTGAAGCTTTGCGTGAATCTACTCCCCTGAGGGTGCCCCATTCTTTCGCGTTTTTTGCGAAAGAGTGGTGAACCGCGGACGCCTGCACCGGCAAGAACTGTTGCGGCATTCTCGCGTCATGCGTAGGATTGAAACGTTTTAATCAGAGTCTCTGAGGCTACGCATGAAATTCGGATCGTATTTAGCGATCGCATTTTTATTTACTGCCGCCTGCTCCGCGCAGACGATTGACGTTGACATCACCCCGGGCCACGAAACCAATCGCTTCATTCCCAATCAAACTCTGGGCGCAGGAATCGACCGCATATCCGTCGAAGCCATCGATAAAGATCTGACTCCTGAAGCGTTGAAGCCGGTTTTCACCGCGGGCTGGGGCCCGGTGACTTTTCGTCAGAACACTGAGTTGATGGTGCAGGCGTGGCATTGGAATCCCAAAGGCACGTGGAGCGATCCCAGCGGCAAGGGCTATTTCACCGGCGCGACCGATTCGACCGACAATGCTCGTTACTCTTACGGCTACGATTTGCCGCATCGCGGCATGACGCGCAACGACGGCACCGGCAACAGCGGATTTTCGCGCCTCACCGATGGCGACCTCAATACCTACTGGAAGAGCAATCCGTATCTGACCAAGCGCTGGACCGGCGAGAATGATTCAGCGCATCCGCAGTGGGTGACGTTGGATCTTCAGCAATATCAGCCGGTCGACACCGTTCGCATCGCCTGGGCCGACCCATACGCAACCGACTTTCTAGTGCAGTACTGGACCGGCACCGAAGAACCTATGCATTACCCCACCCGCGGCGTGTGGAAGACATTTCCTTTCGGCGAATTGCGAGACGCAAAGGGTGGGACGCAAACGATTCGACTGAGTAACGGCCCGGCATCGGTGCGGTTTCTACGCATCTGGATGACCGTATCCTCGAACACCTGCGATACGCACGGCTCCAGCGATCCACGCAATTGCGTCGGTTACGCAATCCGCGAAATTTATTTGGGCACTATGACTCCCGACGAAGTTTTGCACGATGTCATGCGCCACACGCCGGACCAAGAGCAGACTGCGACCCAGTGCTCGTCGGTCGATCCATGGCACGAGCCGTCAGATCTGGGATCCACTAAGCAGGCGCAACTGGGATTCGACTTGTTCTTCAACAGCGGTGTCACGCAAAACCTTCCGGCGATTATTCCTGTCGCAATGGTCTATGACACTCCGGAAAACGCCGCCGCCGAAATGGCATACATCAAAAAGCGTGGCTATCCGGTTTCATACGTCGAACTGGGAGAAGAAGCCGACGGGCAGTTTACGCTACCGGAAGATTATGCCGAGCTTTACATTCAAGCTGCGCGCGCAATCCACAAGGTCGATCCGGCGGCCAAGTTGGGCGGGCCTTCATTTACTGGAGAAAATCAGGACATCGAGGCCTGGCCGGATGAGAACGGAAAAACTTCATGGACCGGTCGCTTCATCGATTACTTGAAATCGCACCATGCCATGAACGAGCTGGCATTCTTTTCGTTCGAACATTATCCATACGATCCCTGCCGCATTCCATGGGGTAGTTTGTACGATGAGCCCGAGTTGGTGAGCCACATCATGCAGGTGTGGCATGAAGACGGCGTGCCGCAAGACATGCCGTTGCTCATCACCGAATCGAATCTTTCTTCGGCGGCGAGCGAAGCCAATCAGGATATTTTCGCGGGCTTGTGGCTGGCGGATTATGTGGGCGCGTTTTTAAACAGCGGAGGCAAGGGTCTTTATTACTTCCACTACTTGCCGCTGCAGATGGAACACGGCTGCAACGATTCGCCGGGAACCTTCGGCATGTTCACCATCAACAAGGACTACCAGGTGCAGCAATATCTCTCACAATATTTTGCCTCGCAGTTGATCAATCTGGATTGGATCAAGCCGGGCAACGGCGAGCACCGCGTATTTTCGGCGAAAGGCGATCTCACCGACGGCGCCGGACGGGCGCTGCTTACCGCCTATGCGCTCGACCGTCCCGATGGCGATTGGTCGTTATTAATCGTGAACCGCGATCAGTTAGCGCCCCACCAGTTTCGAATTAATTTTCGCGATGACGCGGCGCACAACATCAAGTCGTTTACGGGCCCGGTTGAGATTTCTACCTTTGGCAGTGAGCAGTACAAGTGGCATCCAGCGACCACGGTATTCATGGCGCATTCGGCTTCGGCCGCCGAGCAAGCGGTCTTCTCGAATACCAAAGGCCACGCAGATCCAGACGGCCCGGCATTGCACCTAACAAAAGATGCGTCGCCCGATACGACGTACCAAATTCCGGCGGCTTCAATCATGGTGGTCAGGGGGAAGCTGCGATAGCGCTGGTCTAAGCCAGATTGACGTGTATTCCAATCTCCTCGGCGACTTTCCGAAGTGGCTTATCTCGTGTCCAAAGAAGTGTGGGCGGATTGATAAGGATGGAAGCTACCAGGTGCGCGTCAATGACACCGATGCCGCGACTGTACAAGCTTCGAGCTTCAATCGCGAGCCGTACTTCATTCATTTGCGCCACCCGCACCTTGGGTAACAGATCCAGCAGTGCAAGCGTTTTAACCCTCTCCGGTAGGGACCCGAGGGCAAGTTCTGCAATGATGAAGGGATGGATCACGACACCCCCATCGTTGAGATGCTTTCTCAATTGCCCGTCTCCCGAGCGGAGATGGTCGATCCAGATAGAAGTGTCGGCGAGAATCAATCCGGACGTACCTTGCGGCGGGGAACATTCTCCAATTGCGGCATTGTGCCTCCCAGTGAAGCCAATCGCCGAGCACTTTCGCGCTCGATGAGAGCTTTGAGAGCTTCGCGCACCAAAGCAGTTTTCTCTGATACTCCGGTGAACTCCTGAGCAATACGTACCAATTCATCGTCCAGTGCGAGAGTTGTTCTCATGGTAGCTCGATGCACCAATTATATCATCAAACGATGTCATGTAACGTGCCTATCAGTCAGGGCAACCATCCGCCAGCCGGTCAAGCAACTAACAAATTAGTTGATCTTTTCCTGTGCCTGGTGAGTCTAATGATCAGAGGGACTTGAGTGCCGCGAAAGCAATCCGCAACCCTGACTGAAGCCGAGCTGCGCATCATGAATACCCTGTGGCAACAAGGCCCAGGGACGGTGCAGCAGGTACTCGACTGGCTTCCTGAGAAGCCGGCGCTGGCTTACAACTCCGTGCTGACCACGATTCGCGTTCTTGAGAGAAAAGGCTACGTCGGCCACCTGAAAGATGGCCGCGCCCATCTGTATCAGCCGCTGGTCGGCCAGCAGGAGGCGAGCCGCTCGGAGATCACGCCACCTGGTAAACCGCTTCTTCAGAAATTCGCATGAAGCGCTGCTTCTGAATATTCTTCGCGACGATGAAATCAATGACCTCGAACTAAAACGTCTGCGGGAGATGCTGCGCGCCGAGCCCGTCGCCGATTCTTACAGCGACGACAAGGACGGACGGAAATGATCGCGCTCGATTTCCAAACCGTCGCTCAGATCGTCGCCGGCCGCGGCCTGAATACGTTGCTCGAGGGACTGGCGCTCGCGAGGTTTGAGCTGGACCGCTCTACGTTGTTTTGGCGCCCGGAGTTCCATGACGCGGTTTGCAGTTTGGTTTTCGACTCTTTTGGTTATTGCCGGGCTGCCGCTGCTTTCACGGACCACTTCCCCTCTGCTGCAGTCCGGATCGCACCTGCCTGAACTAAACCTTTCGAGCGACTGGGCGGCGGGATTGTTTGCCGCGTGGGCGCTGATTGCTAGCGTGCTCCTGGTTCGCCTCGGGATTGTCGTTGCGCCATGTTTCTGAGCTGCGACAAATTGCTGCGAGATCGACTCTGACATTCGTATCCAGCTCTGACGGAATGTGAAGGAAAGTTTTGATAAACGGCCACTCGCGTCGAGTGAAGCTTTTAGTTTCAGATGACGTTCGCGTTCCTACTGCGCTGGGATTTTTTCGCCCCGCCGTCGTTCTACCTTCATGGACACTCCGTGATCTCTCTTCGGATGAGCTGAAGGTCATCATGCTTGCATGAGCTCGCGCACCTGCGGCGTTGGGATGACTGGACCAACCTGGCGCAAAAATTTGTGAAGGCGATTTTCTTCTTTCATCCCGCGGTGTGGTGGATCGACAGCCGGCTGACGCTGGAACGCGAGATTGCTTGTGACGACATGGTGCTCGAGCAAACCGCGAATGCGCGGACGTATGCGGCCTCGTTGGTCTCCGTCGCGGAAAAAGTCGTCGCCGAAAAATTGCGTACAGGCAGAGCGTCTGGCGCTGGCGCAAAGCGCGCTGGGACGGGTTCGCGAAGTTTCACAGCGAGTTGCGCAAATTCTCGACACCAAACGTTCAAAATCAAATCGCAGCTGGCGACCGGCTCTGGCCATGATCGGCACGCTGGCAGTCATTGCGGTAGGCGCGATGCCCTACGCACCCGAGTTGATCTCGTTTCAAAACAACACTCAACCGGTATTTTCGGCAGCGTCAGAAGGTGTCACTTCCCTGCCGATCAAAGCGACTCCGGTCGTATTAAAGCAGCCGGTGTCGGCTGAGCGCAGCCGCCTCTATCTGAACACGGATCGCTCGACTTCGCTCCGGGCAAGCGTGCATCGCTTGCCCGGCAGAAAATTACAGCGGACGCCCGATCCGATGGTTTTCCCGACCAAAGCGATGCTACACAGAAATAATCGGTCCTCGCTCGTCGTGATGGCAAAAGCATCGGATCATGTGCAACCACCTGCGCGGCTGTTGGTTTGGCATTCGTCTCAATTCTTCGACGAAGCAAACCAAACAATTTGGACATTGACGGTGTGGAAAGTCAGGACAGCAGATGGTGAGCAGCAAACAATGCAAGAGACCATCGTGATGAATTCGCTTTGATCGCGCAGAAGCGGTAGCAAAAAAATTTTGAGAGCAATAACTAAATCATTAGTTGCAGAACAAAGGAGAGAAACAAATATGAGTTGGCTTGAACAATCCAGCAAGAAATTAACCCGGCGCCTGCTGGTTCCGGCAATAGCAATTGGGGCAACACTGTCGCTGGCGACGTATGAATTTGCCAAGCCGGCGAACGCTTCGGCGCCCACCCCGGCACCTGCGGCGGCGGCGCTCGATGACAACAGCGTCAGCGCCCTGCTGGCGCTCGACCACGCGATGGAGACGGTCGCGGCGCGGGTCACCCCCGCAATCGTGAACGTCACCGTAACTTCGAAGACTTCGCGCGCCGACGGCGATGCCTCCGCGCAAGACAACAGCGACAACGATAACGACGACTCGAACGGCCCGCAGCAATTTTTTGGCCCGTTCGGGTTCAACAAGAAATTCTTCCAGATGCAGCCACAGCAGCCACAATATGAGCACGGGCTCGGCAGCGGCGTGATTATTTCGCCTGACGGTTACATCGTCACCAACAACCACGTCGTGGACGGGGCGACTGACATTCGCGTCACGCTGCACGACCGCCGAATCCTTGCCGCAAAACTGATCGGACGCGACAAGCTCACCGATCTGGCAGTCATTAAAGTGAATGCGTCCGATCTGCCGAGCGTTCCCATGGGAGATTCAACCACCCTGCGGCCGGGACAGACAGTGCTCGCTTTTGGCAATCCGATGGGCTACCGCTTCACCGTCACTCGCGGAATCGTCAGCGCGCTCAATCGTCCGAATCCCGCGGCTGACCGGCGCGCTCCCGGCGAATTTATCCAGACCGACGCCGCCATCAACCCGGGCAACTCCGGCGGTCCGCTGGTAAACGCACGCGGCGAAGTGATCGGCATCAATACGTTTCTGGTTTCATCTTCGGGAGGATTTTCCGGGATGGGATTTGCAATACCCACGCAGATCGTGAAGCCCACCGTCGATACTCTGATCCGCAGCGGCAAGGTCGAGCATGGCTACATGGGAATCGGAATCGCCGACGTCACCCCTGACGAAGCGAAGTTCTTCGCCGTAAAAACTGCGTCGGGAGCAGTGGTGAGTCAGGTCGAACCTGAGTCTCCGGCTGCGAAGGCAGGACTGAAGACCGGCGACGTAATCACTCAGCTCGACGGAAAAACGGTTGAAGATGCAGGACAGCTGCAAGTGGCAGTTGGGCAGAAGCAGCCCGGCACGAAAATCGATCTCACCGTCATGCGTGAGGGAAAAAGCGAACAGGTGCCGGTGACTCTTGAAGCCATGGGTGCTCGCGACAAAGGCGCCGAAACTGCGAGCGCGGAGAATGGCAAGCCGCGTTGGGGAATCGGACTCGCTGACCTGACTCCGGAAATTCGCCAGCAAACCCAAGCTGGTAACACCGTGCACGGAGCAGTCGTGGAGAAAGTTATCCCCGGCAGCTCAGCCGATGACGCCGGCATTCAGCGCGGCGACATAATCACCGAGGTAAACCGTCACCCGGTGCACTCGGCAGCCGACGTGCAGAAAGAACTCTCCAGCGTGCCTAAAGGCGAAGACGCGCTGGTGCTGGTCTGGTCCAATGGCGGGACTACATTCCGCGTATTGCACCCGACCCAGGGATAAATAGTTAGGCCTTCCTGCCGCCTCGAAAGGGGCGGCATTTTTTTGCCTTGAATACCCGACGGATCGCTTTAGTTAGATTGGAGGTAGTCGATGGAACTATTGTGAATTCATGGGACGAACATGATGCGAAGGCGCAGTTCAGTAACTTGCTGGACGAAGTGCGAAAAAACGGACCGCAGCTAATTGCTCGGCGCGGCGGTGTAATGGCGGTCCTGTTACCGATAGCGGAATGGAATACGTTCGCAGGGATTACGAGCAACGGTTTGAAAACATTGCTCCTCGCGCCTGCACCGCGGGTTAATGAGATCGCGGCCGCGCGCCGCCATCTTCGGCGCCGGTCAACGAAGAACCCGTGAACTAAATGGGCTGAGTGGCCAACTCTTTCCGTGTCAAAGTCTTGTGTGCTGCGGCACCATTGGCAGCTAAGCGACTACTCGTCCAGGCTACTTCTCCCTTTGCACTTTTCAATGGGTGGGAAACTCGAACGCTTGCGCGACGAGATGTTACCGTTGGCAGGCGGGTGAGGCAGCCTCCCGCCCGCCGTTTTCGCACGCCATTGGCTTAGTCATCCGCCGAATGCCCATAAAAACGCACCTTGCCGTCGACTACATTCGCCACGTACTTTCCGTCGCGCAGGAATTGCATAACTTTTTTCCCTTCGCGCGCGAGTTTGGCCCAGTTGGACTGCGTGTCGGGGTTCTGCTCCAACCCGCGCAACTTCTGGCCATCGCATTCGAAATCCACCTCACGCAATCTTGAACGGCTGGTTTTTTTGATCCGAAAATTCCTCCCGCAGACGTTGACCGTGGCGGCATCGTCAACCAGGACTTGTTGCCAAACGGAAATGAGAATTTCTTCTAAGTTGGCGGACATCACTAAAGCCGAGATGAAAGTGGCGAGCTTACTGCTTTAGTCTATTGCGTATGACGCTTGAAGAATTTCGCAATTCGTTATCGCAGGATCAGCCTTCGCCGGGGCTGAACCTGGCGCTCATCGGCTTGTGGTGGGACGCGAAAGGTGACTGGAAACGCGCACACGAATCGGCACAGCAGGACGAAGGCCCCGCCGGCTCATGGGTGCACGCCTACCTGCATCGAAAAGAGGGTGATTCATCGAATGCGAGCTATTGGTATGCCCGAGCGAAGAAAATGCCGACGAAGGATTCGCTAGAGCAGGAATGGCAAGCAATCACCGAAGCGTTACTCGCAAGCTAGTCGCAGCAGAAGTTAGATCGCACCGGGTAAGCCTACTTCTGCGGAAAAGCTTCCTCACGAGATTTTTCGCTCGGCATCACTAGCGGGAAGCTTGATCGAATCGCTCACGGTAACTTCGCCTACCTGCAGACGGGTCACTTTCAATTCCTCAATTTCCAATGACTTGAGTTTCGCGATGTCAACCAACAACCGGCGTACCGCCAGCCTGCCGACGGCGAAGGCACCGATTGCGAACGCTCCCACGGCTACGGCGCCGATCGCTGTAGCAACCATTGCGATTGCATGAGGGCCACGGCGCTCTGAGCTAAGCAACTGCTTCATTTCTCCACCTCGGTCAGCGTTCTACTCGAACTGCAGCACCACAATTTCGGGATTCGACCCCAGGCGCAGCGGCGGTCCCCACGTCCCGGCACCGCTGGAAGTAAAGACCTGCATCTTGCCGATGCGGCTTAGTCCGTACACAAATTGCCGGTAAATTCGCCGCGCGATCCAACTCCACGGTATGAACTGGCCGAGATGAGTATGCCCCGACAGTTGCAGAGACACTCCCGCAGCTTCGGCAATTTCGGGATAGTCAGGCGCATGTGTTACCAAAATGCTCGCGCGACCGCGATCGAGACCAATGCCGCTAAGCGTAGACTCAAAACCCCTGGGCTGGGATGCGTCCCCATAATGCACACCTGCTATCTGCAGACCGTCCACTTCGACCTTCTCATTGTTGAGCACGCGCACTCCCGCCGCGGCAACCGCTCGCAGATACTTGCTGTCGTCACGAAACTGCTCATGATTTCCGGCTACGAAATAAACCCCGTTCGGCGTGGAGGTTAACTTACTGAGTGGCGCCGCCGCCTTTGCCGCGTCAATCGCTGTACCATCGTACAAATCGCCGGCAATAAAAATTGCGTCTGGCTTTTCCCGCAAAAGTTTCGCGATCATGCGGCGGAGGAAATTACCGTTGCGTACCGGGCCCAAATGCAAATCGCTGATCAGCGCCGCCCGTCGCCCTCGCCATGCAACCGGCAAGTTCGCCAGCCGGACCGTGATTCGAGTAACTCGCATCCAGCTTGCGTTGACGAAGCCGTAAACCCCAGCCAACGCCGCAACTCCGAATAGCAGTTCGACCAAACGATGGAAGTGTGCAGGCAGTCCGGTAAAAAGCGCTACTCCGTAAATAATCCAACTGCAAAGTGCGGCGATGAAAAGGAAACTCAGTAATCCCATCCACACGGCAGCGATACGGTAGAACACCCGCACAGGCACGCTGGTGTAGCGGAACGCAAGAATTGAAGCGGGAAGAAACGCTAAGGATAGAACACCCAGACCCAGCTTAAGCCACAGTGGCCCGGCATTATGGCCAGCTGTAGAAGAGAGGGTCCACGTCTCATACAACAAAAAATGCGCCAGAAAAAGAATAGATTGCGCAATCAAAATAAAAGGGATGATGCGTTTTAGGTTCACGCTAAATTAGATTCCGCAACCCCGCCGTTTGTTGATCTATTTTGGCGGGTAAACACCGGAGGTGAGGGTGCCCCACTTCTTCCCGGTTTGGGAGAAGTGGGACTATCGCTTATTTCTCGCCTCTGAACTGGTGTATCTTTCGCCGGTCACGTTTCGACGGTCTCCCTTGGGGAGAGGGGCTGAAGGCCATTCCCGCTTTGCGTTCCGCGGCAACCTTGGCACGCAATTCACGGCTGGCTTCGGTCTCCCGATAAAGAGTTTGTGCTACTGCCGCCGGGCCGCGCACCTCGCTCAACAGCAGAACTTCAACCTCGAAATCACCGGCTTCGTTCTTGACGTGCAATATGTCACCCACGTGGACCTCGCGGGCTGGCTTGGCGGGTTGATCACGGGATTGAATCCTGCCGAGGTCGCACGCGCGCGAAGCCAAAGTGCGCGTCTTGAAAAATCTTGCCGCCCACAACCATTTATCAATACGAACAGGAGTCATGATTTCGATGTGGGGACGGCCGCCCTTGGCTGTCCGTCGAGCGCAATTCGATTACATAAGATTATCGGATCTTCGATCCGCGGACAGCCGAGGGCGGCTGTCCCCACACGACGGACAACTCAACTTACAATCCCAACTCTGTCAATCCAGGATGATCATCAGGCCGCGGCCCCTGCCGCCATCGATAAAGCCGGTCTTGCTCTTGGATGGCGAGATCATTAATGCTGGCGTGACGGCGCTGCATCAGTCCGCTGGCATCGAATTCCCACATTTCATTTCCATACGAGCGAAACCACTGCCCCGAAGGATCGTGGGACTCGTAAGCAAATCGCACCGCAATTCTTTTTTCATCAAAAGCCCACAGCTCTTTGATAAGGCGATAATCGAGTTCCTTCGACCACTTTCTGGTAAGGAAAGCGATGATCTCATCTCTGCCACTGATAAATTCGTCGCGATTGCGCCAGCGGCTGTCGAGAGAGTAGCCTTGCGCAACTTTTTCAGGATTGCGCGAGTTCCAGTTATTCTCGGCGGCCCGTACTTTTGACGTGGCCGTCTCGCGCGTAAATGGGGGAGCCGAGTTTGTAGAGGGCATTTCGGGTTATTCTAAGCGCGAACGTGCATAAAATCCTTCTCGGGCAACGCGCTTATCAATGGCGCACTCATTAACAACAATGTCGGAAGGGAAAATTACTGCTTAAGGGTCGGCTGGAATTGGGTGTCCAGCCACGAGTCCAGCTTCATTTGCATTGCGGAGTTGGCGCACTCCATGCGGAAGCCGCTTTTGCCATGTTTGTCATCCCAGACTACAGTGGCCTGGGCACGGATTGGCGATTCGGAATCTTGCAGTGCCAATAACACTTGCATCTTCTCGCCCAGGTTGAAGGCTACTGGCGTGCTTACCGCCATGCCATTACTGCTGATGTTAATGGTCTGGCAATTGAATTCCTCGCCGCTGTCACGCACCATCTGCACCAGTACCTCAACCGCGCAGCGGAAGTAGCGCCGTCGCTCGCTGGTCATTAGTCCATATGCCGCCTGCAGGACCCGCCGCAATCCTTCGCCTTTCAGCGGACGTTCCAGTAAAAATGTTGCGCCTTGCTCTCGCGCGCGCTGTCGACTGTCAGGGCTGCCCACCACCGCAAACACAACTGCGTTCCGGTTGGCGGGACTTTGTCGGATCGTAGTAAAAATTGGCACGGTTTGTGGGACGGTTTCGAAATCGATCAGTAGCGCCTCATACTTCGACAGCTTTAACTCGTCGGGCACTTCGCCATTACTGCTCCGGCTCTTTTGCACGCTAATGCCAAACTCCCGGGATATGTCCGTGAACGCGCCAGTCAACCCAGTGTCCCCTGTCACAACTAACGCCCGAATTTCTGCTGCAGCGCTCATAAATACTGCGACCAGTATGGCACTCACCGTCGGCCAATACCAAGCAAACTTGAGCTTTCAGACAAGCCGTGGTAACCGCAAACCAGCACTACCGGTCGGTTAACCGACGGCTCTTTTTCGGCAGGTACTTTCGAGGCTTGCCAAACTCGCAACCACATTCCACGCTGCACGCGCCGCACCAAAGCTCAACCAACCTCTGTAACTTTGGCTTAATTTTTTTGCAGCCTAGAATCAACTTTTACCTAAATGGCTTCCGCTCCCAAAAACGCTTCTGTCAAACCAGACTCGATACCCTCGCTCAAAATCCATCAGATTGAGGGTCGCGAATGGTGGCTGTGGGGCTTCGCTGTAGTTGTCACCCTTGCTCTTACCGCCGGCATTATCTTCCTTACTTTTTTCGATCACGAGTCCGGAATCAGCGCCCAGTATTGGACCGATCTCAAGGATTGGGTTCGCGCACTGGCCGCCCTGGTCCTCCTTTTCGATCTATATACGATGTACCAGCACATGCAATTGCAGCGGGTGCGTCGCCAGCTTGCTGATCGCGACGAACTCTTCCAACTGATCACCGAAAACGCCGCCGACCTGATCGCGGTGGTGGATGGTGCTGGGAACCGGCTCTACAACAGCCCTGCGTACTTCAAAGTGTTGGGTTATTCCGAAGAAGAGCTCAGGGCGAGTTCTTCGATCGATCAAATACATCCATCTGATCGTGAGCGGGTGCTGCAAGCTGCGGCGAAGGCGCGAGCCAGCGGACACGGGGAGAGACTCGAATATCGCATACGCCACAAGAATGGCGACTGGCGCATTCTGGAATCCACGGCCAGTCCCATTCAGAACAGTAATCGCAACCTGGACAGATTGGTTATCGTCAATCGCGACATCACCGAGCGCAAGCGCGCCGAGGAAATGCTCGAGCATCGCGCGCTGCACGATGTGCTGACCGAGTTACCGAATCGCGCGTTATTTGTCGATCGCCTGCAACATTCGCTGATCCGCGCGCGTCGCCACTCCGATTACACATTCGTTGTGCTGTTCATCGATATCGACGGTTTCAAAGTTTTGAACGACAGTCTCGGCCATGCCGCCGGCGACGAACTCCTCATTCAGGTCGCCAAGCGTCTGAGCGCATGCTTTCGTGAGACCGACACTGTCTCTCGCTCCGCAACAGCGTTAAATTCGAAGTTGACCAACGACGGGCTGGCGCGGCTCGGGGGTGATGAATTCACCGTGCTGCTCGATGATGTATCCGAACCCAGCGACGCTATCCGTGTGGCGCGACGCATCCTCGATAAAATCGCGCTTCCTTTTGAAATTGGCGGACAGCAGATTGTCATCTCCGCCAGCATAGGTATCGCCGCCAGCAGCAATGCTTATGAAGGCGCCGAAGACGTGTTGCGCGACGCCGAAATCGCCATGTACCGCGCCAAGCAGGCCGGCAAAGCGCGCTGCGAAGTTTTCGATCCGGCAATGCATTCGAACGCGGTGCGACGGCTGAAACTCGAAACCGACCTTCGCCGTGGCATTGAACATGGGGAACTGCTGGTTTATTACCAGCCAATTATCTCGCTCGAATCCGGACGCATCATCGGCTTCGAAGCTCTAAGCCGCTGGAAGACTGTGCAAGGAATGGTTTCACCGCTCGATTTCATTCCAATCGCTGACGAAACCGGTCTCATCATCCCCATGAATCGCGCGCTTTATTTCGAAGCCTGCCAGCAACTGAAGTCGTGGCAGTCGAAGCTCGATTGTGCGCCGCCGCTCATTATGAGCCTGAACATCACACCGCGGCAGTTCGCGCAGCCGGATCTGGCAAAAGAAATCGGCGACATTCTTGCCCAGTCCGGCATTAATCCCAGTGCGGTGAACCTTGAGATCACCGAAACCATCGCCATGGGAGACGCTGACCACGCATTCTCTGTATTGTCTGATTTGAAGGCGCTCGGCGTGCGTTTGAGTATTGACGATTTCGGCACCGGCTACTCTTCGCTCAGCCGCCTGCCCCGCTTCCCTATCGATGCGCTCAAGATCGACCGCGTCTTTATTTCGCAGATGTCGACCGACCACGACAATCACGAGATCGTGCGGCTGATCATCATGTTGGCCCATAGCCTGGGATTGAAAGTCGTCGCCGAGGGCACCGAAACCCAAGACGAGGTCAACGAACTCAAGCACCTCAAATGCGAAATGGTCCAGGGCTTTCTCTACTCCCCGCCAGTTGATTCGGTGAAAGCGTTTGAACTTCTGCTCGCCAGCCATCGGCAAGCTCTTCCCGTGTGATCAAAAGAATGCAGAACTAAGTCCGTCGAAATTTTGCATTCTGACTTTTTACTTCTGACTTTTTTCTGCCTGGAGCGGAACTTCAAACACAAGGTCCCTCGACTTCGCTCGGGATGAGTGTTGGAGGAGGTAGACTGCGGAGCTCACTTCTCCGGCACGCTCATTTGCGGTTCGCCTGACTTGAGTAAGTCGGTTTTGATTTCAAATTTCTGTTTGGGGGCGAGGTCGACTTCCGTGGCAAAAGTCTGATATCCAGGCAAGCTGATGCTGATTTTGCGATGCCCGGGGGCAACGATCAATCCCCCGCCGAACTCGGCGGCGTGGCCCACGTATTGTCCATCCAGAAACACCGCGGCGCGGTCGGGATTCACCGATAGCTTGACCTCTGCAGTCACTGCCGGCATTACGAAGCGGGTGTCCTTTACCATCTTCACGTTCAGGAGTTGCTTTTCTCCCGGATGCAGCACGACATCTTGCGAGAAGTCCTGGTAGCCGTTCTGGCGGACGGTGATCTTATGGTCTCCAGGAAGCAAGAGAATCTTCTTCGATCCCTTGAGCTCTTCCAGGTAGCCAAGATACTGGCCGTCAATCCAAACACCGGAGGTTTTTTCGACTTTGGTGGCGCCTTCCAGCTGTAGCTCGCCCAGCACGTCGTTTCCCGCGTAGGAAGCCTGGACAAAAATCGACAAGCAGGCAATCAATAAAGCGGCGCTACGTTTTCGAATTCTCATGTTAGTGGTGCATCCCAGTGTATTCCAAACCGTGGGCAACTTTCCTGCTTACCTGCATTCGCGATGGCAATACAAAATCTCCAGTTCATTCTTCGCCCAATCGCAGCGGATAATTTTCTTGGCGTTTGGCATCGATTGTTAAGCAATATGCTACCCTCTTTCACCCAGACGTGGAGAGCTGATGCACTCGCATAAAATTCTGTTTTCATTTTTGTTCATGCTGATTGGGGTGGCGCCTATGCTCGGCCAAAATAAAACCGTCGCGGAACGTCTCGGCTACCCTGCCGACTCGAAGTTGCTCATCATTCATGCCGACGATTTGGCCGTAGCTCACTCCGTCAACTCTGCAAGTTTTGACGCTGTCGACAAAAATGCAGTGACATCCGCCAGCATTATGGTGCCGTGTCCCTGGTTGACCGAGGTCGCCGATTACGCAAGATCGCATCCCGATGCGGACCTCGGCCTGCACCTCACGCTAACCAGTGAATGGAAATCTTACCGTTGGGGCTCGGTCGCCCCTTCTGACAAAGTTCCGGGTTTACTGGGGCCTGATGGAACTTTGTGGAGCAATACTCCATCCGTTGGTCAACATGCCAAACCCGACGAAGCCGAACGCGAGATTCGTGCCCAGATTGAGCGCGCACTGGCCGTGGGCATTCATCCCACTCATCTCGATACTCACATGGGGTCGGTGCTGGCGACTCCAGAAATTTTTGCCGTTTACGTCAAGCTTGCGCATGAATTCCATCTTCCGTTTTTAGCAGTTCGCATTCCTGGCGCCGACCGGCTTCTGGCCGCGCTTTCGCAGCAAGACATTATTCTCGACTCGCTGGTGATGGCATCTCCCACCGTCCATGCCGATCAGTGGCAAGAGTTTTATCTGAATGCGGTCAGGGATCTGAAGCCGGGGCTGAATGAGATGATCGTGCACCTGGGCCACGACGATGCCGAACTGCAAGCCGTCACCGTAGATCATCCTGATTACGGTTCAGCCTGGCGGCAGCGCGATTACAACGTCATCACTAGTCCCGAGTTCAAGCAGGCCCTGCAAGATCATCACGTCATTCTGGTGAAGTGGAAGGATCTGCAAAAACTGATCAATCAGTGAGGCAACTACTACTCTATAGCTAGAGACGCACTCGCGGAATCAAGGCTCCAGTTGTGCGACTGTATTCTTGATATTGGTCGCCGAATGTTTTGCGCATAAAGCCTTCTTCCATTCGGCTTTTGATCCAGAATCCAATCCAAAGTAGAACCACAGCAAACAAACCGCGTGGTTCCCGACGGGCAACGGCAGTGCCGATCATCCCCAGTAATATCCCGGAATAAATCGGGTGCCGAACCCATGTGTATGGACCGGTGCGAATCAATTGGTGGTCCACTTTAATGCTGACTGCGCTGCTCCAATTTTCTCCAAGATAGAACCGGGCCCAGATGGCTAACCCGATGCCTGCAGCAGTCAGCGAAATCGCCAATGTTTCAATCCCAAGATTTTTTGGAATCGCACGATGCTGGATCCATCCAGTAAAGTTATCGCTGAATAGGAGGTAACAGCCGATTGCTACTGGAACTCCGTAAAGCAGCCGAGAACCAAAACCAACTCGCTCCTGAGTACGCTTGGTCTTGAACCAGGCGACCAGCCAGACCGCGATAAACGCCGTCCAGAGATAAGAACAGATTTGCATTGCGCTCATGAAATCGTCCTTAGCTTGTTACATAATTTTGGTCGCGAGAGTTCATTGCATCAGAACTCGCCACGCCATGTACGCCCACAAAACCGGCGCAGCAAACAGTAGCGCATCGATGCGGTCAAACATTCCGCCGTGTCCCGGCAGGAGGGCGCCAGAGTCTTTCGCGCCCGCACCACGCTTGATGACCGACTCAACCAAATCGCCAAGTTGTGCAGCGATATTGAGGAGCACCGAAAGAATCACCATGGAGAACATCGCTGGCTCGGTAAATACTCCGTCACGCTGCTCGATCAATCGCGCGTGCAGCAAGATTCGGCTGATTGGCACCGCGTAGTGAGCCATGAGCATGCCGACCGCAACACTGGCAACCACAGACGCGACCGCGCCCTCCCAGGTTTTCTTTGGACTGACGCGCGGAGACATGCGGTGCGTGCCAAGAGATTTGCCGATGAAGTAGGCAAAGATATCTCCCGCCCAGACCAGCAGCAACAAATAAAGAATGAAAAAACTGCCCTGCCACTGTTCACGCAACTGCACCAGCGACGCCATCGGCAGTGCGATGTAAGCAAACGCGAAGGCCGCGACCATCGCCGCCGGGAAAGCCGCTGAAAGCTCATCGCGCCGCATGGCAATCGCGAGAAATACGAACGGCGCGAACGCCGCAGCGCACACCGCAATAAACGCAAACCCTGAAGTGGAGAGCGCTGGAGTTTGGGCTGGGCTAATGGCGATCAGCAGAAAAAACAATCCGGCAAAAATGTAAGTGGGTTTATACAGCGGCCGGATGTTGTAGCCTTCCGTCAGCTTTAGCAGTTCATGAATTGCCAGCAGCGCTACTGTGCCGGCAACAAACGCAACCACCGGCACCGGCGCGCGCAACACCAAAAGCAAAACTATCGGGATGAGCACTACCGCGGTGAGTACTCGCTTAAGCAGTTCCAATGGAGATCAGCTCCGCACAGCGCGTGCAGATGGCGAATCGTTCAGTCCGCCATAACGGCGGTCGCGCTTCTGATAATCGGCGATACCTTCGAGCAGATGCACGCCGCGAAACTCCGGCCACAACGTGGGCGTCACGTAAATTTCTGCATAAGCCAGCTGCCACAGCAGAAAATTGCTCAGCCGCATCTCCCCGCTGGTGCGGATCACCAGATCGGGATCGGGCAAGTGGCTGGTGTAAAGATGACGCGAAACCGTCTCCTCGTCGATCTTCAGGTGCTCGATTCCGCCATTGTTGGCTGCGGCTTTCAACATGGATTGGAAGGCGTCCACCAGCTCTGAGCGCGCGCTGTAGTTCAATGCCAGTGTCAGCACCATGCCGGTGTTGCGCGAAGTTTCCTGGCGTGCCCATTCCATCTTCTCCTGCACAAAAATCGGCAGCTCGTGCAGCCGGCCGATGTATTGCAGGCGCACATTGTTCTTGTGCAGCGTGGGCACCTCCTGCTTCAAATAGCGGGAGAGCAGCTTCATCAGAAAATCGACTTCCGCCTTAGGGCGCCGCTTCCAGTTTTCCTCAGAAAATGCGTACAGCGTGAGCGACGGAATGCCGATGCGCGACGCAGCCTCGACCACATAGCGCACCGACGTAACTCCGGCGCGATGTCCGGCCACTCGCGGCAGGTGGCGTTTGCGCGCCCACCGGCCGTTGCCGTCCATAATGATTGCGATGTGCTTTGGAAGCCGTGCCGGATCCAGCCGCTGGTATATCTCGGCCTCTTTGCGGTCCAGCCCGGCAGGAACTGTCGCCTGCAAGGTAATCCCTTCTGTTTCAGAAACTAACATAGGGGAAAGCGAGTTGCAATGAACCGAAAAGGTGCAGTCCAGTCGGCTCGTGATACGGAGAAATCCGTTGCAGACGCGGCAGCTATTGCTTCGACTCTTGCGGGACGATCGCCAACTCCAGTCGCTCCGTCCTGCGCAGGACTGTGACTGACGTCTTCACGTCCACTTGCGCGTCCGTTAATAAACGATGCAGATCGTCCACACCTGCGATCGGCTGTCCGGCAAATGCAATGATGACGTCACCTTCGCGCAGACCGGCCTTTTGCGCCGGACTTCCACTTTCTGCCGCCAGCACAATTGCTCCGGTTTCTTTCGGCAGATCATAGAAGCGCACAATCCGGCGATGGAGAGGAGCATTCTGTGCTTCCACTCCAATGTACGCACGGCGAATGCGTCCCTGCTGCAGAAGGCGCGTGGCGACGAACTTTGCGGTGTTGATGCCGATGGCGAAGCATAATCCCTGCGCACCCATGATGGTCGCGGTATTGACGCCGATAACTTCTCCATCAGAAGAGACCAGCGGGCCGCCGGAGTTGCCCGGGTTGAGCGAAGCGTCGGTTTGGATCACGTCTTCGATCAGGCGCCCGGAATAAGAGCGCAACGATCGCCCGAGCGCGCTCACCACTCCCGCCGTCAACGTGTACTGAAAGCCGTAAGGATTACCGATCGCTATGGCCAGCTGGCCGACACGTAATTTTTGCGAATCGCCGAGTTCTGCCACAGTAAGACCGAGCGCATCCGCGCCGGCGTCGATCTGGACCACGGCCAGGTCAGTCGCGGGATCTTCTCCGATCAAATGCGCCGAAAAACGCCGTCCGTCGGAAAGTGAGAGCACAATCTTCGTGGCCTCATGCACCACGTGGCTATTGGTGAGCACCAAACCGTCGGGAGTGAACACAAATCCCGATCCTCCACCATGCCGCTCGCGCGGCTCTCCGTTGCGCGCGCGTCCGGCAGTCTGGGTCACTTCGATCTTTGCAACCGACGGGCTTATCTTCTCAGCAGCGGTGACCACCGCCCGCGAGTATGCGTCGAGCAGCGCGGAATCCTGGTGCAGCGGCGTGGTTTCGAGCACCGGTCCGTTTTCAATCTGAGTATTAGAAAGATATTGTTCCAGCATGCCTGGTAGATGAGTTGATATTGCCTCAGGATTCAGGCAGACCGATCAGGCGAGCCGTGTACAATCCCAACCGACGAGGCAACAATCATTTGAAACAAACGCTGGCAATGCTGGTCTTTTTGGTAAGTTCCGCCGCCGCTTTCACCGGATTGAAATATGTCCTATTCGGGCGAGACCTGATTGAGAGCCGCGTTAAGTCATTTTCGAGAAATGACACCAAGCGTGAAGAAATTCTAAAAAACATGTTCGTCGAAGCCGGATGCGGAGGGCACATCTCCGAGCCAGCCGTTGCAGGTGTGAAACAGCCTGACCTGGTCTGTACTCTGCCCGGGCAGACAGAACGCGTGATTATCGTGGGAGCACATTTCGATCATGTCGATGCCGGCGATGGAGTTGTCGACAATTGGACCGGAGCTTCTTTGCTGCCGACGCTCTACCAGGGACTGCGCACCGCGCCCAGGCAACACACTTTCATATTCGTATCGTTCAGCGGCGAGGAGAAGGGTGAACTTGGATCGCGTGCTTACGTGAAGAACATGAGCAATGATGATGTCGAGAAAACATCCGCGATGGTAAATATGGATACGCTTGGGTTGGGACCGACTGAAGTTTGGGTCAGTCATTCAGATAAGCAGCTTACGATGGCCGTAGCCGCTGTCGCTCAAGTTCTTAAGTTGCCCATCAGCGGCATGAATGTCGAGCGAGTAGGATCAACAGACTCTGAGCAATTTGCACGGCGAAATATCCGTCGAATCACGATTCATTCGGTCACCCAGAATACATGGCACATTCTGCATACCCCGCGTGACAATCTATCTGCCCTGCGACTTGACGATTACTACGACTCGTACCGACTGATGGCCGCTTATCTGGCATATATCGATACGATGCTCGACAAACCACCGACTTCAGAGCCATCGCAGGCTCCGCAATAGATCCGTTTAGCGCCGCTTGCGGTTGATCGTGCCTTTACTAAATACGCGCGGCAGTTGAGAATAAAGAGTTTGCCACTGATTACCAAGGTGGCATCAGGAGCGCACTCATGGCAGCCACCGGAGAACTCATTCGCCTTATAAACTACGTTGACGATATAACCACCACCATTCGCCGCATTCACGCTTCCCTGCCCAGCGTCGATGTAGAAGAAAAAAAACGCCTGGCAGGAAGCCTGAAGAGCGCCGGCGAAAAAATCCAGGAATTGATTACTCTCGTGGAGAAATAGTGGCGGAGATCAAAACGATCGCCGTCATCGGCGCCGGCATCATGGGCCGCGGCATCGCCCACGTGGCGGCGCTCGGCGGCTACCGCACCGTTCTTGAAGACCTGATTCCCGGCGCACTGCGCAAGGCAGAAAGCGACATTCGCACCAATCTCGACAAAGCTGTCGATCTGAAAAAAGTTTCTTCCGCGGATGCCGATGCCGCTTTCAAGCGCCTGCAATATGCCGGCAGCGTGGAAGAAGCCGCTCGCGAAGCCGATCTCGTGATCGAAGCCGTTCCAGAAGAAATGGAATCGAAGATCGAGATATTCACCTTGCTCGATAAAATCTGCCGCCCCGGAACGATTCTGGCTTCGAATACCTCATCGCTCAGCATCACCGAAATCGCCAGCGTCACCTACCGCGCGAAAAAGTGCGTCGGCATGCACTTCTTCAATCCCGTTCACAAGATGAAATTGCTCGAAGTGGTGCGCGCGCTAGAGACCGACGACGAGACGATTGCAGCGGCTGCCGATGTCGGACGGCGTATGGGCAAAGAAGTAGTTGTAATCAAAGAATCGCCCGGCTTTATCACCAGCCGCATCAATGCCATGATCGGCAACGAAGCTTTTTATATGCTGCAGGAAGGGATCGCTTCAGCCGCCGACATCGACAAGGCATTGAAGTTGGGCCTGAATCATCCTATGGGGCCTTTTGAACTCGTCGACCTCGTCGGCCTGGATACGCGTCTGCACATCCTCGAATACCTTCACAAGACATTGGGTGAAAAATATCGCCCCTCTCCGCTCCTGGTGCAATACGTGAAAGCCGGCCGCTTGGGCAAGAAAAGCGGCCGCGGAGTTTACGAGTATGCGACTGAGTCGTCTAAAACGGCCGGCGAATAATTGCCGCCACGTGCGTTGAACTTCTGTTCCAGCTTCAGCGTACCTATTGGCGGATGCCGGCGGGGCGTCGAGACCCTTCTCGCCGGAATCAAGCCCCTGCTGGCTCCCCGGCTGCAGGGGCTGCATTTCCTTCGTGACACTTAGTGTCCTTCGTGGTTGATGGTTTTGAGTTTGCCAACGACGAACGATCAACGACGATTGCCATGGTGCGGATTTCCGGCTGCTACTTTTTACTCTTGATCTCTTCGCGCTTCTTGGCGGCCTCGAGCGGCCGCACCGGCTCCGTCATCCGTACCGGATCCAGAATCTCGTTGATCTCTTTCTCGCTGAGAAGTTTCTTCTCGCGTGCGATCTCGATGATCGACCTTCCCGAGGCCACGGCTTCTTTCGCGATTTCTGCCGCCTTGGCATAGCCGATGTATGGGTTCAACGCGGTCGCCAGCGACACTGTCGCCTGCACATAGAAGTTGCACCGCTGATCGTTGGCCGTTATTCCTGCGACGCATTTGTCTGTAAATTGACGCAGCATGTTGGTCAGAATCGTGATTGATTGCATCACGCTGTAGGCCATGGTCGGCATCATGACGTTCAACTCAAGTTGTCCGGCCTGCACCGCCATAGCCACGGCAACGTCGTTGCCCACCACCTGAAACGAAACCATCGCCGCGAGCTCAGGAATTACCGGATTGATCTTGCCTGGCATGATTGAAGAACCCGGCTGCAGTGCGGGCAAATTAATTTCGGCGAACCCGGTATTTGGTCCTGAGGCCAGCAGCCGCAAATCGTTCGAGATGCGAATTACTTCCAGCGCCAGATTGCGCAGGGCCGAGGACACTGCCGCCATCGCCAGGTTCGATTGCATGGCATAGCGCATGTCATCGACGGCTTTGAGCTTCTGTCCCGAGATTCGCGCCAGATTCCTGATGGCCATTTCGCGATAGTCGGGGTGGGTGTTGATCCCGGTACCCACCGCCGATCCTCCGAGTCCTAGTTCGCGCAGCAGTTCGGCACTCGCTCGGAGCGCGACTTCTGCACGCGAGATAGCGCCCGCATACGCCGTAAATTCCTGACCCAGGCGCATGGGCACAGCATCTTGCATATGGGTGCGGCCCGATTTCAAAATCCCATGAAATTCTTTTCCTTTTCTCTCCAGCGCATCGACCAGCGAATCCAGCACTGGATACAGCTTCTCCAGCTCGAGCAGCGTGGCCAGTCGCATTCCTGTAGGAAAGACGTCATTCGTACTCTGTCCGTAATTCACATGGTCATTGGGATGGGCCTTCGAATAGTCGCCCAGCGTACCCCCAAGTATTTCGATCGCGCGGTTGGCGATGACTTCGTTTGTGTTCATGTGAAAACTGACGCCGGCGCCAGCCTGAAAAACATCGACCACGAATTCCCGGTCCCACTTGCCTTGCGTCTACTTCTTTGGCCGCTTGAATGATTGCATTGGCGATTTTTTCATCTACTAATCCCAGCTCGCGATTAGCCTCGGCAGCCGCTTCCTTCACCATGCCAAATGCTTTAATTAACGTCGGGTGCGCACGCATCCCTGAGATTGGATAGTTTTCGACCGCGCGAGCGGTCTGAATTCCGTAATAAACATCAGCTGGAATCGCTTTGGTTCCCAGGGAATCCTTTTCGGTGCGGGTAGATGAAGACGATTGCGTCAGAGTGGCCATGAAGTGCTCCTGCGAACCAAAAATTATAGCAACGGCGCGGTGTAGCCTGCGCCGCATGCTAGAATCGACAATCCTCAAGCGGCATCTGCCCTCTCAGGACAACCGCCTTGTCCACGAAGCTGATTCCAGACACGCTGCCGAAAGCACAGCTGCGGCCACGGCCTAACATGCAGGCTGACGTAATCGTGCTTGGCGCCGGGCCTACTGGCCTCGCCTGCGCGATTGAAGCCCAACGCTCCGGCTTCAAAGTCATCACCCTCGACAAAGGCTGCCTGGTGAACTCGATCTTTCACTATCCAGCCAACATGATCTTTTTCACCACCCCGGAATTATTGGAGATTGGCGATATTCCCTTCAGCAGCGCCAATCCCAAGCCAAATCGGCTTGAGGCTCTGGAGTATTACCGAAAGGTCACTGAACACTACAAACTCGACGTGCGGCAATATCAGCGCGTCGAAATGGTCACCGGCCGCGACAACGAATTTCACATCACCACTTGCGATCGGCTGGGCGGAGTTTATGACTATGTTTGCCGCAAGGTAATTGTCGCCACAGGCTATTACGATCTTGCCAATCAACTCGGCATTCCGGGTGAGGATTTGCCTAAAGTCTTCCATTATTACCGCGAGCCGCACCCCTACTTCGATAACGATGTGTTAATTATCGGGGGCAAAAATTCGGCGGCAATTTCAGCGCTGGACTTGTGGCGGCACGGAGCGCGGGTGACCCTGGTACATCGCGGGCCGAAGATGCACGCGCACGTGAAGTACTGGATTTTGCCCGACATCGAGAATCGCATTAAGAACGGGGAGATTGCTGCCTACTTCAACACTTCCGTACAGGAGATCGCGCCCGAAAACGTCACGCTGCAGACTCCCGAGGGAGAGCTGACACTGAAAAATGATTTTGTCTTCGCCCTGACCGGATACCATCCCGACTACGATTTTCTGCGTGCCATGGGCATTGAACTCTCCAGCGATCAGTGCCGTCCGGTATGCGATCCAATCACGCTGGAGAGCAATGTGCCGGGCATCTACGTCGCGGGGGTGATCGTCGCCGGGTCAAGAACCAACGAAATTTTCATCGAGAACGGACGCTTCCACGGCCAGCAGATCGCAGAAGACCTAAAGAAGAAGCTGGGTCACAAGAGCTGATCCCCGCAAGATCCGAACAAAGGCATCACTAGAGGACACTGAGTTTCACAGAGGCGAGCACAGCGGCTTGATTGCCGATGAATTCCTTTGTGGTGTCTCTTGGTGCGCCTCCTCGCCCTCTGATGGTTCAACCTTTTGGAACCTTTTGGCTTTCAACCCGAATTCCACGCAAAAATCAAAAACCCCCGGATTTCTCCGAGGGTTTTCACAGAAGGGAAACGGGTTAAATGGTTAGCTGACGAAGCGGCGGCGGACTACTCCAGCTAGTCCGACTAAGCCGGTGCCAAGCAGTCCCAAAGTGCTAGGTTCTGGTACCGTCGGAGTCTCCGGGGTTCCGAAAGCGAAACCCGTGTTAGGGCCGCAGTTCGAACCGGAAGCGGTACAGAAATGAATTGTCACGCCAGTAAAATTGCTTGCGCTAAGTCCATTGGCTGTTAGCAAGAACGTTAAAGTGTTAGCGCTGACGACTCCATGGGGCGCGCCTTTGACGTTAGTAAAGTCAAACGCAAAATTTCCAAACTGGCTGACGTTCTGGGTCGTTTTCAGATTCTTAAATTGCAATCCAGTATTGCCATCTGCGGTTAGTTGACTTACCGCGGAAAGCGACAGGCCCGAAGCTCCGTTAAAAGCAATGTCGCCACCATTTAACTTCACGGAAAACCCGGAGTTCATTGCGATGGTGACTTTTACCTGTCCTGCGACACCGGTGTCGGCGACAGTTACGGTTCCGATAGAACCGGAGATGCCTAGGTTATTTGCATTGAGATTGAAGGTGAGCGAATCAGCAGAAGCAGCCGGAACCAAGGCTAATCCGGCTAGTACTATCACTGAGAGAACTGAAATTTTCAGACCAGCTAAACGCACGATAGATCCCCTCTGGGAAGCGAAGTTTTATACAGCGTTAAGAACTCTGCACGAGAGGGGCCAGTCGACGAACCTCAGCCCCCAACATTAAGTCATTTATTATGAGCCGTTTACCCAGTCTATCCCAGCGGTGGCCCCATTTTAGAGGCAAAATAGTGCAAGTTTCTGCACTTTAAGTGCCGCTCTCTTTATCGGGTAAACACTGTATTGTCAGTAATATAAGCGGAAATCGTCACGATAGGCCGTCGATCTTAGCCGCCATGATGATGTCGCTTTCGGTGAGCCCGTCAATTTTATGAGTCCACAAAGTGATTTCAACTTTGCCCCAGGTGAGCAGGATATCGGGATGATGCCCCTGCTCCTCGGCGACACCGCCGACTCGATTTACAAAATCCAAAGCCTGCTTGAAATCAGGAAACGTAAAGGTGCGCGTGATGTGATGTTCGTTGACTATCTTCCAGTGCGCCCATTGCGGCAGCTTCCGGTGCAGCTCGGCGAGTTCTTTCCCTCTGAGTGGAGGCACGCCACCCCGGCACGGCACGCAAGTCTTCCTGGCAAGTTCAGACATGGTACGACGTGGATCCGACTGCGACAAACGTGGAGCGACGGGCGGCATCGCCCGTCCAATGGTCACCTGTAGCTCCGGACGTCCAGGTCCGGGATCTGCATTAGAACGGAATATCTTCGTCGCTAATGGGGCTCGATCCCACAGCAGCCGGCTCAGGCTCAGGCGTGCGCTGATCAAAATTATTATTCCCCGCCCCGGAGCCGCGCGAATAACCGCCCGAATCGCCACTGCCCTCGCCGCGTCCGCCGAGCAGCACCAGATCGTTCGCCACGACTTCCGTCATGTAGCGCTTCTGATTTGTCTGCTTGTCTTCCCACGAGCGGGTCTGCAGCCGGCCCTCGATATAAACCTTGCTTCCCTTTTTCAGGTATTCGCCGGCGATTTCCGCCAGCCGCTGCCACAGAACCACGTTGTGCCACTCAGTGCGGTCCTGCCATTGGCCTTCTTTGTCCTTGTAGCGTTCGTTCGTAGCCAGCGTAAGCTTGGCGACAGCCGTGCCTTGTGGCGTAAATTTGACCTCGGGATCTTTGCCGAGATTGCCGAGCAGAGTAACTTTGTTGACGCTTTTTCCTGCCATGGGAAGCTCCTTAAAATCTGTGGCCAGTGTTTCTGGGATCAGTGGCGAATTCCGACAAATATAACAGTTTTGACGTGGTCAGGCGCAAAAATGCGAGCTGTGAGTTTCGAATTGGAATCCGCATGAGTTGCGTAATTCCCTCAATCCCTCTCATACTGGTATTTCAATCATGAAGATCACACTTTCTCTCTCTCCTGCCGCTCAGGTTGAAACCGAATGCCTGGTAGTGGTAGTTCTCGATCGCGCCGAAAACAACGACAAGGCAAAGCCGGGCCGTCCAAACCACGATAAGCCTGAAGCTTTTGTGTCGGCTTCCGACAAACCCGTGCAGCAGGCCGCGGCGGAATTGCTCTCCTCGGGCGACGTTGCCGGCAAAACTTTTGAGGTTTCCTGGTTGCACAAGCCAGCCGGACTCAAAGCCAAGCGCCTGCTGCTGGTCGGCGGCGGCAAGACAAAAAAATTTTCTGCCACTGAATTGCGCAAACTTGCCGGAGCCGCAGTGCGTGCGCTGAAGCCGCGCAATCTGCGCAGCCTGGCGTTTGTCGTGCCCGACCAAATTGATGGAGAAGAATCCGTCAAGGCGATCGTCGAAGGCGCGCTAGTGGGAAATTTTGATCCCGACACTTACAAGAGCGATCGCAAAGACCAGGCGATTGAAGCATTGACAGTCGTCGCAGCCGGCAATCAGAAGGCCTTGCAGCAAGCGGTCGAGGAAGGCCGCATTGTGGGTGAGTCTCAAAATTTCACTCGCGAATTGGTCAACGAGCCGTCGAACCGCATGACGCCTACTGTATTGGCGCAACGTGCTCAGGAGATGTCGAAGGAAGTCGGGTTGAAGTGCGAAATTTACGGCGCGGACAAGATCAAAGAATTAAAGATGGGCGCTTTCTGGGGGGTGGCGCAAGGTTCTGATGAGCCGCCTGCATTGATCGTGATGCGTTACGAGCCCGCGGGCGCTCCAGAAAAGCCGGTGCTGGGACTCGTAGGCAAAGGCATCACTTTCGATACCGGCGGAATTTCCATCAAGCCCGCCGATGGCATGGAAAAAATGAAATACGACATGGCTGGTGGAGCGACGATGATCGGGGCCATGCGAGCAGTTGCTCAACTCAAACCGAAGGTAAAAGTGATCGGTATCGTTTGCGCCACCGAAAATATGCCTTCTGGCAAAGCGCAAAAACCGGGCGACATTCAGACCGCAATGTCTGGCAAGACTATCGAGATCATCAACACCGACGCAGAAGGTCGCCTGGTGCTGGCCGACGGCCTCTGTTATGCGCGTCAACTGGGCTGCACTCATCTGATCGACGCAGCCACGCTCACCGGCGCAGTCGTAGTCGCCTTGGGATACGCAAACGCCGGTGTCTTTTCGAGCGATGACGATTTCTATAATCGCTTCAAGGCGGCGATTGATAAGACCGGCGAAAAGATGTGGCGACTGCCGCTCGGCGACGAGTACCTCGACGCAATGCGTTCCTCGATTGCCGATCTGCAAAACACCGGGGGCCGCTGGGGTGGCGCCTCAACCGCTGCCGCGTTCCTGAAAGAATTTGCCGAAGACACTCCCTGGATTCATCTGGACATCGCCGGCACCGCGTGGATGGATGACAACAAGCCATGGATCGCCAAAGGTCCCTCAGGGATTGCGGTAAGAAGTCTGATAGAGTTTGCCCGTGAGTTTGGGAATTCGAAAAAAGCTTAAGCTCAGATAGGTCTGGGTACTGCTACAGGAACCCGGTTTTTTTGACTATCGCATGTACTCGGATTTGCATCTGAACCGTGCAAGACGGTCGTGGCCAGAATAACCTTGAAATCTAAACGGAGGATTTGAGCATGAGAGCACTTTCCGCAGTCGGGCTAATAATTCTGGTACTCGGCATTCTTTCGTTTTTCGTCGCGGTCCCTCACACCGAACGACACGGCGTTGATGCCGGCGATGTTCACCTCGGCGTCAAAACTCACCACAATGATCTTTTGCCTCCGGCCGCGAGCATCGCGCTGGTCGTGGTGGGCGCCGGGCTGATGATCGCCGGCCGCAAGAGTTGAAGCTAGCCCTTACATCGCCGGCGGCGATTCGATCCCCATGACTGTGAGCGCGCGAATAAGTTCGCGCCTAACCACGGCTGCCGTTGCTAACAGAAATTTCTTCTTTTCTGCGTCCGCTTCCGCCAGGATGGGATGGCGATGATAAAAAGTGTTGAACAACTGGGCCAGCTCGAATACGTGCTTCGCCAGATACGCAGGCTCCGTAGTTGCAATGCATTGGTCCACGATGTAAGCGGTCTTCGACGCCGCCAGCCATAATTCCCAGAGCTCGTTGTTGTCGGTGCCCGCCAGAAATTTTGCAAGCTCATCTGCGGCTATCGTGCGGGCAATCTCCGCAGCAAACCGATCCGCATCCATTCCGCCCTTGCGAAAAATATTCGTTGCCCTTACCACCGCATACTGCGCATAGGGTCCGGTTTCGCCTTCAAAGCTAAGCGCCTCTTTGAAATCAAATGCGATCACCGACTGCTTGGTGAACTTCAGCATGAAGTAGCGCAGCGCGCCAATCGCAATTTGCTTTGCAATGTTCCGTCTTTCGGAATCGGCCAACTCTGGGTGCCGCGAATCGACTTCCTTCTGCGCTGAGGCGATCAGCTTATCGATCAGATCATCAGCCTTTACGCCGAAGCCTTTGCGCCCGGAAACTTCGATATACGGCCGCGTTCGCTCGTCTTCCGAGAGTTCGTAGCCCAGCTCAGCCGCGCAACGCGGCGTGAGCGCGACCATCTCGTAAGAAAAATGGGTGTAGTGGTCCGCCTGCTCGTTGTAACTAAGCCCGCGCAAAGCTTCGATCACAGCGTTTTGTGCCTCGGATTGCCGTGCATCTATGACGTTATAGATTTCGGCCACGTCGCCAAAGTGCGGATGGTCAGATTCGCCCTGCTCCGCTGAAATCCAGCACTGGTGGCCGTTGGGATAAAGAAAAAACTTGTGGTATCCGAAGTCTTTTCCCAACAAGCCGAACTTCCACATGTGATAAGCGATGTCCTTCCCGACATAGCCCACGGTCCCATTCGACCGGACGATCACTTTCTGGTCTTCTTCTGAGATTCCCTCTGTGCTTTCCTCTGTGTTCTCTGTGACCTCTGTGGTTAAAGGTTTAGAACTTCCCGCGCGGAGCATGACCCAGCAGCCTTTATTCTTGCCCTCGTTTTCGAAATAGAGCACGCCCGCAGCTTTGAGTTTGGTGAACGCCGCATCCCAAAAATGCAAATGCAGAATTTCGCTCTCCTGCGGCAAAAAGTCGTACTCGATATCCAGCCGGTCCATTGTCTCCAGATGTCGCCGCAGTACGGCAGTCGAAATCGTTTCGGCCAGTGACGGCAGTTTCATTTCCGCCCTGCTCAATTTCGTGCAGCGTCCGCAACCTGATCTTTTTGTGCTCCGGATCCTGCGCGTACCACTGGGAAGCCCGCGCGTACAAATCCCAACAGTAGTAATCGAAGCGAGGCTGGCTCACCAGGCGTTCGACATCAGCAACGGATTTTTTCTCGAGATGCTGAAATCCAACAACCACGTCGGCAACTTGAACTCCGGTATTGTCGATGTAGTTCTGCACATCGACTTTCCGCCCAGCGTAGTGCAGCAGGCGCACAAACGTGTCGCCGAGAATGGCATTGCGAAGATGCCCGATGTGCGCAGCTTTATTGGGATTGATGCTGGAGTGCTCGACCAAGACCTTCCCGGAAGGCACCTCCGTCTTCGGCTCTTCGTTTTTCGCGACTGACAGCGCCAGGGCCGCGCGATTCACATGCGCGTTTATGTATCCCGCGCCCGCTACTTCAAAATTATCAAAGCCCTCAATCGCGCCAATTCCCGCGGCAATTTCCTCGGCAATTTTGCGCGGAGCTTTGCGAAGTTTTTTCGCCAGTTCGAAAGCCAACGGCAAGGCATATTCTCCGAATTGCACATTCGGAGGCTGCTCGATCACAATTCGTTCCAGCTCAATGTTGTAAGTTCGGAGCAAAAAATCCCGAACATGCTGCGCCAGACGGCGTTCCAGGTAGCGATACAAGAGTCCCTCTAAGTGGTTGAAGAGAATAGTGATTTTAGCAGAACCGTCGCTGGTCGTTCGTCGTGCGCCTTCGACGAAAGAACCTACCACAGAGGACGCAGAGGTACACAGAGAAACACCACAGAGGAACGCATGAGACGAGTTGTCGACATACCCTCTGTGCTTTCCTCTGTGTAACCCTGTGTCCTCTGTGGTTAAAGTTTTAGCCCGCGCGGAATCAACAATTCAAAAGGCCTTACAATCGATCAGCAGGGCGGACACGGTCCGGCACCGATCAATAGCTAACGGCGTTCTTATGCGCATCGCTTATCTAGACTGCTTTTCCGGAATCAGCGGCGATATGTTTCTTGGCGCTCTGATCGATGCCGGAGTGGCGCCCGAAGTTCTCCAGCAGACCGTTAAAGCTCTCGATGTTGGCGCTAGCCTGGAAATTTCGCGCGTAAATCGTAGCGGCATCTCTGCTACGAAAGTTGATGTGATTGTCCAAGCGGAGCGTGATTTACCTGGAGCGAGTCGGGCAGTGTCCGGCCCACACAACCATACCCACGATCATGATCATGACCATGAACATTCGCATGAGCACCCGCACAGTCACCATCACGATTCAGCTCGCGACAATGACGGGCACACGCATGGCCGCGGGTTAGTAGAAATTCGCGAGATCATCCGCAAAGCCGTGCTGACCGAATCGGCCAAACAAACTGCGATTGCCATCTTCGAGAAACTTGGGGCAGCCGAAGCCAAGATTCACAACGTCCCTATCGAGAAAATTCATTTTCACGAAGTTGGCGCGGTTGACGCGTTGGTAGACATCACTTGCGCAGCCGCCGGCGCCGGGGCCTTGGGCGTCGATGAGATAGTCTGCTCACCTTTAAACGTCGGCGGCGGGACCGTGACCTGTGCCCACGGAACTTTCCCTGTGCCCGCACCCGCCACCGTTGAACTACTCAAAGGCGTTCCGGTTTTTTCTTCCGGACTGCAGGCCGAACTCGTAACACCTACCGGCGCCGCCATCGTCCAGACTCTGGCGAAACGTTTCACGTCGTTCTCAGAAATGACAATCGAACGCGCAGGCTACGGCGCCGGAACTCGTGACTTCCGTGGTCACGCGAATGTGCTTCGCATCACCGTCGGCGAAGCTGCTTCGACGCTCGCAACAAATACTCTGCATGAGACCGTCTCGGTGCTGGAAGCCAATCTCGACGATCTGAATCCGCAGGTATTCGGCTACGTTATGGACCGCCTGCTGGAAGCTGGAGCGCTTGATGTCTTTGCCATCCCGGTGCAGATGAAGAAGAACCGCCCCGGCACTTTGCTCAGCGTCCTGGGAAAACCTGAGGACGCCGATAAACTCGCGCAGATCATTTTTGCCGAGACAACGACATTGGGCGTACGCCGCCGGACAGAAAACCGGCACGTGCTGGCGCGCAAATGGCAAACTGTTTCGACTCGATTTGGTGATGTGAGAATCAAAATCGCAAATTTAAATGGGACGGTGAGCAACTACGCGCCCGAATACGAAGACTGCCGCCGCATCGCCGCCGAGCACCGTGTACCATTGAAGCTGGTGATGCAGGAAGCAGTGCAGGAATATCTGCAGTCTGAAAAGCACTAACCCCCGAGCCACGCAAAATCAAAGAGTAAAATGTTACGGATTTCCTACGTGATACTTCGCGTCCTTCGTGGTTAATGATTTTGAAGTTAGTTTGGCCAACGACGCCTCAACGATAGCATGACAAAAAAGTTTTACATCACGACTCCGATTTATTACGTAAATGCGCGGCCGCACATCGGGCACGCGTATACGACCATCGCGTGCGACACGATTGCTCGCCGTCAACGCCTGCTCGGCTCCGATACTTATTTCTTAACTGGCACCGATGAGCACGGACAAAAAATCCAGCGCGCTGCCGAAGCCGCCGGCAAATCGCCGCAGCAGTTCACGAATGAAGTTTCCGCCGAGTTCCGCGCCCTGTGGGACCGCATGCGGATCACCTACAACGACTACATCCGCACCACATCCGATCGCCACAAGCTTGGCGTGCAGGAGTTATGGCGTCGCATCCGCGACAACGGATATATCTACAAAGGCAGCTACACCGGCCAGTACTGCGTTTTCGATGAAATGTACGTGGAAGTCGGCCCTGGCGAGCCATGTCCGGAGTGCGGCCGGCCCACAGAAACCGTCAAAGAAGAAAATTATTTCTTCAAGCTTTCCGCATTTGCTGAACCGCTGCTGCAGCTTTATACGAGCCAGCCGGATTTCATCCGCCCCGAAACACGCCGCAATGAAGTGATCGCATTCGTTCGCTCTGGCCTCCGCGACTTGTCGATCAGCCGCTCGACTTTTTCGTGGGGCATTCCCGTCCCCGATGATCCGAAGCACGTGATCTACGTCTGGCTCGATGCGCTGGCCAATTACATCACCGCGCTAGGTTATGGCTCCGATGATCCCAGCAAGTTCGAAAAGTTCTGGCCCGCCGATGTCCACATGATCGGCAAAGAAATTGTTCGCTTTCATTGCGTGTACTGGCCGGCGTTCCTCTTGGCTGCAGGACTGCCGCGGCCGAAATCCATCGTCGCCCACGGCTGGCTGTTATTCGAAGAAAGCAAGATGTCGAAATCGCGCGGCAACATTGTTCGCGCGGAAACTATTCTCGATGTACTCGGCGCCGACGCGCTGCGCTATTTCTTGTTGCGCGAAGTCGTATTCGGGCAGGATGGATCGTTTTCTTTTGACGCACTCGTCCAGCGCTACAACTCAGATCTTGCCAATGGTTTGGGAAATCTTGCCAGCCGCACGCTGACCATGATCACTCGTTATTTCCGCGGCGAAGTTCCCTACCCGTCCCGGGGCGCGGCGCACACCGGTGCCGAAGACCTGATTGCAGCGCTGGCGAAGCACACGGTAAGCGAGTTCCACGAACTCTTTCAGGTGCATCAGTTTTCGCGGGCTTTGGAACTCGCGTGGGCGTTGGTCGCCGCCGTCGATAAATACATTGTCGAAAACGAACCGTGGACGCTGGGCGAAAAGCAGGACGAGCATAGCCGCTCACGCCTGGCCACCGTTCTTTACACCTCGGCTGAGGCGCTGCGCATTGTCACCGCCCTTGCCCACCCGGTGATGCCCGAAGCGACCGCAAAAATCTGGGCACAGATGGGACTTGGCGATATCGCGAAAACTTCGCTGGCTGATTTGCAATGGGGACAATTGCAACTGGGCACAAGGCTCGGCAAGGTCGAGCCGGTATTTCCCCGTTCCGATAAAAGCGCAATTGAAAGGATGCAGATGATCGAAGAGCAGCAACGAACGCCGGCAGGAGCGACCGAAGCCGTCACCACAGAGGTTGTGGAACGCCGGGCGCCCTCGCCCGGCACAATAGAAACGCGGGCGTCTCTGGGATCGGCCCCGCTGAACAAGCCTCCCGCCGCCGCCGCGCCATCGGACGGCAAAATTACCATCGATGATTTCGCCAAAGTCGAACTACGTGTCGCGCAAGTTAAAGTCGCCGAAAAAGTTAAAGGCGCGGACAAGTTGCTACGCCTCGAAGTTGACCTCGGGACGGAAGTCCGCCAGATCGTGGCCGGAATTGCGGAAGCATACGCTCCAGAAGCGTTGATCGGCCGAAAAGTAGTGATCGTGGCTAATCTCGCACCCCGCAAGCTGCGCGGCCTCGAATCGAATGGGATGATCGTGGCGGCGTCACTTGAAGGCGGGAAGCCCGTACTAGCAGCATTTTTAGAAGAAGTGCCGGTGGGCGCGAGGCTGAAGTAGCACATGTGGCGCGGACACTCTTGTCCGCGAAATTCGGACGGGCCGAAAAAATGGCGGCCAAGAGTGTCCGCCCCACACAGACATTGCTGATGTTCATCGATTCCCATTGTCATCTCGATGGCCCGCGCTTCGATTCTGATCGTGAGCAGGTTATCGCTCGCGCACGTGAGGCTGGCATCGTCAACATGCTTGCTGTCGGCACCGGAGACGGTCCCGGCACGCTCGATTGTGCGGTGAAGATTGCGGAGCAGCACGATTCGGTTTACGCCACTGTCGGCATTCACCCCCACGAAGCCAAACTTGCCACTGACGCCGATTTCGCGCAACTCGAGCAACTCGCGCGCAAGCCAAAAGTCATTGCCTGGGGCGAAATTGGCCTCGATTACTATTACGATCACTCACCGCGCGACACGCAGAAGAATGTGTTCATTCGTCAGATGGAGCTCGCCCGCGCCGCCAAGCTTCCCATCGTCATTCACTGCCGCCCATCCGAAAATAACAACGACGCATGGGAAGACTGCCTCGCGCTGATCGAGCAGCACTGGAAGCCGTCCGGCTTAGGAGGCGTGCTGCATTGCTTCACCAGCAGCTGGCGGCATGCCAAGCGAGCGCTCGACATGGGTTTTATGATTTCTTTTGCCGGGAACGTCACCTTTCCCAAAGCGCAGCAGATTCGCGATTCGGCAGCTCAGGTCCCGCTTGATCGCATGTTTATCGAGACCGACTCTCCATTCCTCGCGCCAGTTCCCTTCCGTGGCAAACGCAATGAACCAGCCTACGTCAAAGAAGTCGCGCGCCAGATCGGCGAACTGCGCGGTCTTTCGACCGATGAGATCGGCGCTCAAACCAGCGAAAATTTCTACCGCTTCTTCCATTTGTCGGAATCCGCCCGTGGTTCTTCAGATCAATAACGCATTCCTGGGGCGGTCCCTGCGTTCTCGACGGTCAAAAGCTTTCCTGCCGCACCTGTGCCACGAAATTGTTTCTATTGGGAATCATTCGCCAAACTACGTTAATCTATTAAGTCATGCCAGAGAATACTTTTGACATTGTCAGCCAGATCAATCTGCAAGAAGTGGCGAACGCCATTCAGCAGGCAATCAAGGAAGTCCATACACGTTTCGATTTGAAGGACTCGAAGTCGAATATCGAGATGGAAGGAAAAGACGCCATCGTCCTGAGTTCCGTCGACGAATACAAGCTGAAAGCCGTGACCGATATATTGCAGCAGAAACTGGTCAAGCGCGGCGTGCCGCTAAAAGGTCTCACATACGGCGCGGTCGAGCCCGCGGCCGGATCGACCGTTCGCCAGAAGATCACAATGCAACAAGGCATCCCCATCGAGAAAGCCCGCGACATCGTGAAGCTGATCAAGAATTCAAAGAAGAAAGTGCAAGCCTCGATCCAGGGCGACCTGGTGCGAGTGAGTGGTAAAGATCGCGATTCGCTGCAGGAAGTTATCGCAATGTTGAAGCAGCAGGATTTCGGAATTGACATGCAGTTTACGAATTACCGGTCGAATTGAGTTCACCACTGAGACACAGAAGATCTTTCATGTTGAATGCCAGAGGATTCACGTCTTTCGATTTAATCCTTCCGCATAGCTCCGTGACTCCGCGTCTCCGTGGTAAACAATTATGAACACCATCGCCATAAACGGAGCCGAGGTTTTCGAACTCCTTCGCGACGACCTTGCCGCCATCGAGCGCGAGTTTGGTCGCGACACGGTTTCCGACGTCACCGCAATTACCGAGATTGGCGAATACCTGCGCGGTGGCGGAGGCAAGCGCATTCGCCCTGCGTTGCTGCTGCTCGCATCGAAACTCTTTAATTATGAGGGACGTGGCGCCGTAAAACTCGGGGCCGTGGTCGAAATTATTCATACCGCGACGCTGGTTCACGATGACATCATCGACGAAGCCGAGACCCGCCGCGGACGCCCTGCCGCAAATACGCAGTGGGGCAATTCAAAATGTGTTTTGGCCGGCGACTGGCTTTACATGCAGGCCTTCAAAGTCGCAGTGCAGGAGCGCAACTTTCGCATTCTCGACGCGCTCATCGATCTCACCCAGCAGATGGTCGAAGGCGAACTGCTGCAGATGGAAAAACTCGGCAAGTTCATTTCGCTGGATGAGCACGTCGACCTCATTTATCGAAAAACTGCATGCCTGTTTTCGGTCTGCATGCGGTTGGGCGCAATCCTCGGCGGTGCGACTCCCGAGCAGGAAGACCAGGTGGCGCGTTACGGCCGCGACTTGGGTATGGCGTTTCAAATCGTTGACGACGTGCTCGATCTCACCGCCTCAGAAACAGTTCTAGGCAAGCCCGTTGCCAGCGATCTTCGCGAAGGCAAAGTGACCATGTCCGTGATCCACGCGCTTCAACGTTGCACGATCGAAGAGCGCGAAATGATCGAAACCGTGGTCGACCAGCGCGCATTCAACGGCGTCACGCATTCTGACATCCTGGGTATTCTCGAACGCTACGGCTCGCTCGATTTCGCCACCACCCGCGCCGCAGGCTACGCGGAGTCAGCCAGCAAGGCAATCTGCACGTTTCCCATGTCTGAAATCAAACGTGCTCTGCTTTGGGCCCCCGAGTTCGTCGTCGCCCGCGAAAAATAATTTCCACTGCTTGTAACATTTCCCTTCTTATTACATCCAATTCCCAGCTTGATTCGTATTGGCCAAGGGAGTTTAATTTCACGGGACAATTTTTCAAAAGGAGATTGCGCATTATGAAGAAGCTGTGGATTTTAGTAATTGCAATTTGTGTCACCTTCAGCATGGCCGCAGTGGCACAGGATATGGGCAAGAGCTGCGACATGGGCAAGGACAAGGCTGCCTCCGCACCGCTCAAGACACTTAAGGGAACGGTCAAGGCTGATGGAGACAAAATTACCTTCGTCGACGATGCCGACCAGAAGAGCTGGGACGTCATGAATCCCGAGAAACTGAAGGGCCATGAAGGTCATCACGTTCAGGTCAGCGCGCATGTTTACGCAGACAAAAACTCGATCCACGTGATGAGCGTCAAGATGTTGAAGAAGCAAGCTTCCTCTATGTAATCCGTGCCGGTTCAGGTTCAAGGACGGCTGCGGCCGTCCTTTTTTCTTGTACTCTGGATAAAGCATGACTGATTTACTGCGAGCGATTTCACATCACGGATATCTGCTTCTGTTCCTTATTGTGTTCGCCGAGTCGTGTGGCTTGCCCGCGCCGGCTGCGCTGGCATTAGTTGCCGCGGGGTCCGCGGCTGCCACGCATGCACTGAGTCCGGCGTTCGTCTTTGTGATTGCAATCAGCGCCATGCTTGTGGGTGACGTATTTCTTTTTCTTCTGGGCCGCTATACGGGATGGGCATTTCTCGGGTTCATCTGCAGTATTTCGCTGAACCCGGAAACCTGCATACTTCGTTCCGCTGAGTCGTTTTACAAACACGGCCGCCTGACACTGCTTTTCATTAAATTTATTCCTGGCGTGAATACAATGGCGGCGCCCCTCGCCGGCAGCATGAAGATGAAACTGCCGCAGTTCCTGCAGTTCGATCTTGCCGGAGCTACCTTTTACATCCTGGCGTACGCGGGTGCAGGTTATGTCTTCCGCGATTTCGTTGCTCGCATCACACACGGCCTCGAAACCGGAAGTCGCACCGTCGGCATTCTGGTTGTTTTGGCGGTGTTGGCCTTCATTGCTTACCGCATTGCGCAATATCTTCGATTGCGGGTTTATGGCGCTCCCCCCAAAGCAGGCGTCGAAGAAATCGCGCTTCGTCTGGCATCAGAGGGCGGAAAAGACGTCATCCTCGCCGACGTGCGCAGCCACGGATATTACGATGCCGGCTCGCAGCGCATTGCCGGATCCATTCGTCTCGAACCGAGTCAGTTGGCAAATGAACTGAAGACCCTTCCGCATGACAAGGACATCTATTTGTACTGTACTTGAGCACGCGAAGCCACCAGCGCCCGTGTGGCGCGGCTACTAAGAAAACAAGGCTTTCGTGCATTCGTGATTCGCGGTGGATTGGCCGCTTGGCGTAAAGCGGGACAACCAGTCGAGCAGGTGCCAGAAAACGATCTGCTCAAGCTGCCAACGTTCAGCTAGTGCTTTCCTTCGTGTAACTTCGTGCCCTTCGTGGTAATAGGTCTTTTTCTCGCGGGACACAGCCGTCGTCCAAGTCACGATGGACGGGGTTCGCCTACCGCTATACTGACGTTAATGTCTTCCTCCCACGAAGTCGAAATTAAGTTCCGCATTCCTGATATAGAAAGTCTGGTCGCACAGCTCCGCCAGCTTGGCTTTCAGCAGGTCACGCCCAGAACTCACGAGATGAATACGTTGTTCGACTTGCCCGGACATCCGCTTCGCGACCGCGGCGACGTACTCCGCCTGCGCAAGTACGGCGAAACCTGGGTGCTCACCCACAAAACTAAAAGCAAAAAGCAAGAGGGCCCTCACAAGACTCGTGTCGAAACTGAAACTCGGGTCGACAACGGTGAAAAGATGGAAGCCATCCTCCGTGCATTGCAGTTCGAGCCATCTTTTCGCTACGAAAAATTTCGCGCCGAATGGAAGGGTGGGAGCGGGCACGTCGTAATCGACGAGACACCCATCGGCACCTATGGCGAAATTGAGGGCTCACCGGACTGGATTGACTCAGTAGCTCGCGATCTTCAGATCGACCGCAAAGATTACATCACCGACACCTACGCCGGACTTTTTAATTCGTGGAAACGACAGACCAAGAGCGCCGCACAGGAGATGACGTTCGAAGCGATCGGCAAGTCCCCGCGATCCTAGCCGTTACCGTGTGGTTGCGGCAACACTGTGTCAGGCCATCCACGCAAAAACTCCAAGCCGTCTTTGCTAACTTGTTGTACCGCACCAAATATCGCAATGGCCTTCCTGTTGCCATTCCTTTCAGTGCAGTTCCTAGGAGGGAATATGGCAACCATCAATCGCACACCGTCAAACGAAGAGCAGAAATTTAAGCAGATCGAAAACGACAGTTGGTCAGGCATCTACCTTCCGGCAATCTGCGCCGGAATAGTAATGACCATTGTTTTATTCATGGCAGTCAGCTGTTCGAAAAAATCAGAAACCACCACAAAAATCAGCGCTCCGGTTGCGCCGGCTATCGAGAGCCCAGCGCCGACCACTGCGTCCACAGTCGTTTCGGAAACACCGAAGAAAGCAGTGAAGAAACATCGTCCGACAACCGCGACATACGTAAACAGCAACTATGGAGTCGCATTGACGTATCCGCGTAAATACAGCTTGCAATCGGGCGACAAACTGAAAGAAGTTCCGCTGCAGACCGGCTTCTCGAAGTCGGGAGCGGTAGAGATCGCGTCCCTGGATATGCCTGATGGCTTGTATCCGGATACCGATTTGTCTTCCGCGCTGCTCAATGTCAGCGTTCATCAGGGACTGAGCGAAGAGGAATGCGGAGAATTTGCGGCACAATCGAATGATGCTGCAATCGCGAAATCCACAGAAGCCAATTCATCAACCAAACCGGCCGATTCGTCGAAGCCGTCCGCGATTAAGCTTGGCACGAACCAGTTCACTGAAATCGAACAGATGAATTCGTCGGGAGACCGTCAGTCCGATCTGAAATATTTTCACCTGTTCAAGAACGGCGCCTGCTACGAATTCGCACTTGACGTCGAAACTTCGCGCAAAGCTGACGAAGATCTGGCTCAAGTGGATCGCAGCAAAATCTTCAAGCAGTTAGAAAAAATTCTGACTACAGCGCGGATCAAAGAAGTTGACCTGCCAGGAGTTGAAAATGCGAAAAAGACGACAGCCCCTGAACAGGTCGCAACCCAGCAGCCGGTTGCAACAGTAATGCAAACCGAGAAAGCTCAGGTGGCACCCCCACCGGAGCCGAAATAACAACATCAGTCCGCAAAAACTGAATCATGTAGCCCCGGACGTCCACGTCCGGGGTTTACCTTTGTTCCGAGATCAAGTATCACGCGGGCGAGGGCGCCCGCGCCACGCGGCCTCGGGAGGTTAACCCTTCCGCGATCTCGAAATCGCCTCCCTGGCTTCGCGATCCGCAGTTCGGCGGCGTTCAGTCTCGCGTTTGTCCCAAAGCTGCTTGCCTTTGGCCAGCGCCAATTCGACCTTGACCCGGCCATTCTTGAAGTACATTCGCGTCGGAATGAGGGTCTGGCCTTTTTGCTGGGTCTGCCCGATCAGCTTGCGAATTTCATCTTTGTGCACCAGCAGTTTCCTGGTTCGCAGGGGAGCATGATTATAAATATTCCCGTGCTCGTAGGGTCCAATATGGCAGTTGAGCAGCCAGAGTTCGCCGTCTTTAACCAGGCCGTACGAATCTTTCAAGTTGACCAAGCCTGCCCGAACCGACTTCACCTCGGTACCTGTTAAGGCAACGCCCGTCTCAAATTTTTCCAGCAAGAAGTAGTTGTGGGAAGCGATCCTATTAACAGAGGCATCCCTCTGCCCCGCGGCGGTGGGATCGCGGCGCTTGTTCTTCTCGGTATTCGGTTTGGTCTGGTGCGCGGCCTGGCGAGGCATAGAGGATAGGGTAACGCATGGAAAGGTTTCAGAGTTTCAAGGTTTCAGAGTTTCAAGGTTTCGAGATCTCAAGCTACAGCGTTAGAGCTGTGGGTCGAAATTCGGCAAGGTTCATGTTCTCCAGTGGAAAAACATCAGCGCCCGATGCGAAACCTTGCAACTCTGAAACCTTGAAACCTTGAAACCTATATCCGGCAGGCCATCCCACTGGTGTTAGCACTTATGAGTATAAGTGCAGCGCAAACAGTAACTTCGACGGGTTACGCGAGTGATATAATCGCGCTTTCCCACAGCTTACAGTGGCCGGATCGACCGGCCTAATGAGGAAGGCTTTTTGAGGATCTCATTGATGAAACGCAAAATTCGCCCTGCGTTGGCGATTCTTCTTCTTTTTGGGCTCATTCTTCCATCCTCCGCTGAAAGCTCTAAGTCGCTGTATAACAAGGGCAAAAACGCTGAGGCCCGCCAGAATTATGAGCAGGCGTATGACTTTTACAAAAGAGCCTACGACCAGAGCCCACAAGACGTTTCGTATAGATCTGCCTATGAACGCCTCCGGTTTTCAGCTGGTGCCTCCCACGTGCATCGTGGTCAGTTGCTCCGCGAGGCCGGTCGCCTGCAAGAGGCCATGGTCGAGTTCCAAAAAGCTGCCGAAATTGACCCCTCCAGCGCCATTGCCAAGCAAGAGATAAAAGTCACTCAGCAGATGATCGAGGCGGGCAATGCGCCACCCCCACAGGCTTCAGCGCCGGCGCCGAATGAACTCCAAAAGATGGTGCAACAGGCGGGCGGACCGGTGGAATTGGGCGCGATCCCCAACATCCCGATCAACCTAAAAATTACGGAAGACAGCAAAGTTATTTACGAAACCATCGGCAAGCTCGCCGGAATCAACGTCCTCTTCGATCCCGACTACACTTCGCGCCGCATCAAGGTCGAGTTGAATTCGGTTTCGCTCGAAGAAGCTTTGCAGATCGTCGCGCTCGAATCGAAAACTTTCTGGCGACCGGTAACCACGAACACGATTTTCATCGCTGCGGACAATCCGGCGAAGCGGAAGGAGCTTGAGCAGAGCATCATCAAGACCTTTTATCTCTCCAACCTGTCTCAGCCCACCGAACTCCAGGATGTTGTGAACGCGCTGCGGCAAATCCTGGAAATCGCGCGTATCCAGCCCCTGCCCTCTGAAGGCGCAATCGTAGTGCGGGGCAGCCCGGACCAGATCGCGCTCGCCGAAAAACTAGTCGACGACCTCGATCGATCGAAGCCTGAAGTAGTTGTTGATGTCGCGGTAATGCAAATCAGCAAAGACAAAAGCCGCACTCTGGGCGTCAGCCCACCCACCAGCGCCACCATACAGTTGCAGCCGAACGTGACGACGACCACAAACAACAATAACAACAATAACGGTTTGAACAATAACGGCTTCAACACCGGTACAAGCGGAACCACTACCGGTAGCTCCATCAACCTGAACTCGCTGGCTAATTTGAACGCCACCGATTTCCAGGTGACTATCACTCCGGCGACTATCAGTGCCCTGTTTTCTGACAACAACACCAAATTGATTCAGAACCCGCAGATTCGCGCCCTCGACGGACAGAAGGCCTCATTGAAGATCGGCGAACGCGTGCCCATCGCGTCTGGCTCATTCCAGCCCGGCATCGGTGGCGTCGGCATTAATCCGCTGGTCAACACCCAGTTCCAATATCTCGACGTCGGCGTAAATGTTGACATTACGCCTACTATTCACGCCAATGGTGATGTAACCCTGAAAACCACGATGGATATTTCATCCGTCACCAGCAGCACAAATATTGGTGGTATTACTCAGCCGATTATCGGACAAAGGAAAATCGAGCAGGTGGTCCGGTTGCGCGAAGGTGAAGCGAATCTGATGGGCGGCATGCTGGAAGATTCGCAGACCAAAAACCTCACCGGAATTCCTGGCCTGGCGCAAATACCTCTTCTCAAATACTTGTTCGGGCAAACCAGCGTTGATCATTCGCAGACTGAAACCGTCTTCGTCTTGATTCCTCACATCGTACGTCGCCAGGTACTGACTACGATGAACCAGGAAGCCATTGACGTGGGAACTGCAAGCGCGATTGGACTGCGGCGGGTGAGCCCAACGACTCCTGCCACAGTCACAACACCGCCTGCGACCAACTCGGGGCCATCTTCGGGCGCGGGTTCAGTGAACGTGCCCCAATCGGCTCCGGCAAATTCGGCCACACCCGCTCCGCAATTAATGGAGCGCCAAGCCAGCTTCGGATTCGATCCGGCCAGCACAACTCAGCATGTGGGTTCCACCTTTACGGTGAACGTTCTGTTGAACGGCGGGCAAAATATCTTCCAGGTGCCAATGCAGATTTCTTACGATCCTAAGCTGCTGCAGGTGGCGAACGTTTCGAATGGAAGCCTGCTTTCGCAGGATGGACAAATCGTAACTGTCACCCATCGCGAAGACGACGGCACCATGCAGGTAGTGGCCACGAGGCCTCCGGGTTCGGCGGGCGTGTCGGGCCAGGGTTCTGTGGTCACACTGACTCTTGTAGCCAAAGCTCCGGGTCAGGCGTCGCTGACGATTGCTAGGGGCGGGGCTCGTGATCCTGCCATGCAGGCGCTTCCGGTCAATGGCGCTAGCGCGGCGGTTACAATTCAATAAAAGCAATGAGCCGTGAGCTCTGAGTGGTCGGCTCATTGCTAACTGCTCGCCGCTGATTTCTTGCAATTTCGTCCTCCCGGAACGTTCTGGATAGAGAGATGCGCAATAAGGTTAAAGAGCGCGGACTGACCCTGATCGAACTGATCGTGGCCACTTCTATCCTGCTCATCCTGAGCGGCATGGCAGTGCCATTGGCACGGGTCACCATTAAGCGCACGAAAGAAAAAGAACTGCACGCGGCCCTCTGGCAACTGCGTGATGGCATCGACCGCTACAAAGATGCTGCCGATCGGGGCGCATTCCAGATCAAAGTTGGATCGGAAGGCTATCCTCCGGATCTTGACACACTGGTTAAAGGAGTCGACGTCGGCGGCAAGAAATTAAAGTTTTTGCGCCGGATCCCGACAGACCCAATGACGGGCGACACCGACTGGGGATTGCGCTCCATGCAGGACGATCCCGATTCCGACTCATGGGACGGCAACAACGTATTTGACGTGCATACAAAATCGACCGGAACGGCGCTCGACGGCACCAAGTACAAGGACTGGTAATGGAACTTAATCGAAATCGTTTTCATTACCCGTATCGACGATCCCGCCGCAGCCGCGGATTCACGCTGATCGAGTTGATGATCGTGGTCAGCATTCTGCTGATCCTCATTTCAATCGCGGTGCCGCAATATAGATCATCCGTAAAACGCGCGCGGGAATCGGTTTTGCGCCAAGACCTCTTCACCATGCGTTCGGTCCTTTCGCAATACACGCTGGATAAGCAGAAGATGCCGCAATCTGCCGACGACCTGGTGCAAGCCGGATATCTGAAACAAATCCCAACCGATCCCATCACCACCCAGAGCAACTGGACCTGGCACACCGCCGACGAGGGCACGATTATGTCACCCGATGAGCAGGACGAAGGCGGTATCGACGATGTCTACAGCTCATCCAACGAAATCGGCACCGACGGCGTTGCCTACAGCCAATATTAAGTGCTTTCACGCCCCGGGGCGTTCGTCGCTCCATGATTAGTTTTCAGTCAACCTCTTTGGATTTCCTTCGTGGAACTTCGTGTCCTTCGTGGTTGATGCTTGTTCCGGTTTGAATCCCTGCCTCATTTAGCAATACCATCTTGATATGCCGGTCGAAACCGAAGCTCCCGCATACACTCCCGTTCGCGCGCCGCGTGGCACAACGCTCTCCTGCAAAGGTTGGCAACAGGAAGCCGCGATGCGGATGTTGATGAACAATCTCGATGAAGAGGTCGGCGAGCGCCCGCGCGATCTCGTGGTTTATGGCGGCACCGGCAAAGCCGCACGTAATTGGGATTGCTATCACGCCATCATCCGTTCCCTCAAAGCGCTTGAGAACGACGAGACCTTGCTTGTGCAGTCCGGCAAGCCAGTTGGAGTTTTTAAAACCCACGAGTATTCGCCGCGCGTATTGATCGCTAACTCGAATCTGGTCGGGCATTGGTCAAACTGGGAGAAGTTCAACGAACTCGAACGCGCCGGCCTGATGATGTACGGCCAGATGACCGCGGGATCGTGGATCTACATCGGATCGCAAGGCATAGTGCAGGGCACCTTCGAGACTTTTTCAGCCGCAGGCGAAAAACATTTCGGCGGCGATCTTGCCGGCAAGTTGATTGTGAGCGGTGGAATGGGCGGAATGGGCGGAGCCCAGCCTCTGGCCGCAACCATGACCGGCGCGACATTTCTTGGGATCGATGTCGACCCCGAACGAATCAAGAAACGCCTCAAGACCGGCTATTGCGATTTCATGGTCACAACGCTCGACGAGGCGTTGCGCATTCTCAAAAACGCTGTTCGCAAAAAAGAAAATGTTTCTGTCGGCCTGGTGGGAAATTGTGCGGATTTAATTCCCGAACTCGCCGATCGCGGCGTGGTTCCTGACATTCTCACCGATCAAACGTCCGCCCATGATCCGCTGAACGGCTATGTACCCAATGGAATGTCGTTAGCGGATGCGGTCGAGCTACGAAAACGAGATCCCAAAGCCTACGAAGAAAAATCGCTAAACGCCATCGCTCGACATGTAGAAGGCATGTTGCGTTTGCAGAAAATGGGCTCAGTCACCTTTGACTACGGAAACAACATTCGCACCTTTGCATTCCAGCAGGGTGTAAAGAACGCATACGACTTCCCCGGCTTCGTGCCTGCCTACATTCGCCCGCTTTTTTGCGAAGGCCGCGGACCGTTCCGATGGGTTGCGCTCTCCGGCGAACCATCTGACATTCACGTGACCGACGATCTGGTGCTCGAACTATTCCCCGAGAATCGCATTCTTCGCCGCTGGATCGACCTTGCCCGCAAGCGCATTAAATTCCAGGGTCTGCCGGCGCGCATCTGCTGGCTTGGATACGGTGAGCGAGCGCAGTTTGGGCTGGCCATGAATGACCTAGTCAAAATGGGCAAACTCAAAGCTCCTATTGTGATGGGCCGCGACCATCTGGATTGCGGCTCGGTTGCTTCCCCCTTCCGCGAGACCGAAAGCATGAAAGACGGCAGTGATGCCGTTGCCGATTGGCCGCTGCTCAATGCACTTCTGAACACCGCCGCAGGCGCTTCCTGGGTTTCGATTCACAACGGAGGAGGAGTTGGCATCGGCTATTCGCTGCACGCCGGTCAGGTCACCGTGGCCGATGGGACCGAAGCCATGGCAAAGCGAATCGTGCGAGTGCTGACCACTGATCCCGGCATGGGCATTATTCGCCATGCCGACGCCGGATACGAGCAAGCGCAAGAATTCGCCCGACAAAAGAGCGTCAAGGTTCCCATCAGCTGATCGCGAAAGCACCCCTCCGACCTGGCAGCCCAAAAAATTATTTTGGTCCCTACAACTAAAGTGCCTGTAACCAATTCCCCGCGCTCCGTCCCTGCACAGGTGAATTGACGTGGTCAGATAGTGAAAAATTTTGCACGATGCACGACAACTATTTTCAAAAAACTTTACATTCCCCTTTCAAATATCTGAAAACAATTCTCCAAACAATTTACGCCCCGGTGACAACTGTGGCGTGACGGATGCAGCGTTGCCTTCCCTGCTCAGCTTTTAAATCCATCCAAAGCTTGTCCGAGGAGAGCGAAATCCATGAGAAAGTTCGGTTCCCTAATTCTGATTGCCGGACTGTGTTGTTTAACAGCCTTCGCGCAAGATGCTGATGTTCTGTCTAAGAATGCTCTTAAGGGCGTTCACCCAATGCATTCCCACCCGAATCCAGCCGGTCTTAAGCAAGGAAACATCCCCACACCGCACGGCTTTCCCCAGGGCGTCGACACGATCGTTAACTTTACCGGCCACTTTGAGGCCCAGGGTGTCTATTTCGATGGCACGCCCCATCATATCTGGGAGTACAGCATGGTCGGAAACCCGCCTGAACAAGGTGGAACCACTATCTATGGCGCTCCGATAGTGCCGGTTTCGTTGGATCTACGCAACGCCGACGGTTCGCCGCGCTACGTGCATATTGTTGCGGGGAAGGTCGTGACTTGCGTGAACCCGGCTGACGGCTCGGCGCCACCGGGGTGCACGCGTTTGTTCTCTGATGTCACTCCCTTCATTCAACCCTTCGTGAATGGGCCGGTATTCCAAAACGCCCAATACAGCAGCAGCTCAGTTCCAACGCAGGTCACTGATGCGGTTCAGAAGGCTGAATTCGGGAATCACGCCCGTCCCGACTGGCACACACTTCTCGCCCCCATGGTGAAGGCCACGGAAGTGATGACGTTGGTGCAAGGCACAAATCCTAATCGTCCGGTCTATTCGTTTGCATTAAACGCTGACGGCTCATGCTGCCTTTTCGTGCTTATTAACGAGAATACCTTCAATGCCAAGTTCTTTCCTCCAGTCGCACCCGATAATACGACGATCATCGGAGCTGCCGAGGTCGCTGGCAACATAACCACTCAGGATATTTCCACCTTCCTGTTCCCGAATGCTTATCTTTTCTCAGGCACCACCGCGAACTGCTGCGTGCTGGGTTTCCACTCCTTTGACTTTGAGGCGGGAGACGCCAATAACGGCAATCGCACCAAGTTTTATGTCCTGAACTACTCCAGTTGGATGACACCTGGGATTTTCGATGACCCTTCAAGCTGCGCTCCCACCAACTGCTTCGAAGATGTGACCGCCAATAGCCACGAGATCGCTGAGACATTCAACGATCCCTTCGTCGGCTTCGACAATCTCCACAACATCACGCCTTTCTGGCAGAATCCCGCGGGCCAGTGCCAGGACCTCATGGAAGATGGTGATGTAATCGAGGACCTGCCGAATCCGACGGTAGAAATTACAATCGGTGGTGTCAAATACCATCCTCAGACTGAGGCATTACTGCCCTGGTTTGAGTTCCAGGGAAACTCCAGCGCCATGGATAACGCGTACAGCTATCCCAACGAAACTGCGCTAACCGCGCTCTCTGCTCCGCAACCACTAAATTGCGGCCAGTAAGCTAACCAAGCAGTTGCAACAACTTTAACCGCCCCACTTCCGCAGCAATGCGAGGTGGGGCTTTTGTTGTGATTTTCATTTCAACTCGGCGGTCGACAAGAGGGTTGGTAAGATGGTCTCACTATCGCGGTCTCAACCAGGAACTGTACTTGAGAACGAATTCAACGAAAGCTCAATCGCCTCGGCCAATCCTGCTCCGTAATATTGGGCAGCTTCTTACTTTGCACTACGATATGCGCGGTCGTGGACCGCGACGCGGCCCCGAACTTCGCGAACTGGGGATGGTTAGAGATGGCGCTGTGCTCTGCGTCGGCGGCAAAATTGTTTCCGTCGGTACTACCACCCAAGCGCTGCGTGATCCCTGGATCAAGAGCAACCGCAAACGCCTGATGGAAATTGATTGTGACCGCAAAGTGGTGTTGCCTGGATTTATCGATTCCCACACCCACCCCGCATTTATTTCGCCGCGTTTGGTTGATTTCGAGAAGCGTATTGCCGGCGCAAGTTACGAAGAGATCGCGGAAGCCGGCGGAGGAATTCGTTCCAGCGTTGAGGGCGTCCGTACTGCCAGCAAGGCAGACCTATCCGGACATATCCTCACCGCCCTTCGCCAAATGTCCACTCAGGGAACCACAACCGTCGAAGCGAAGTCGGGTTACGGATTATCGTTGGACGCAGAATTGAAATCGCTCGAAGCCATCCGTATGGCAGCTAAACATTGGCCGGGCACAATAGTTCCTACCCTCCTCGGCGCACACGTCGTCCCCACTGAGTTCAAGAGAAATCCACGAAAATACGTCGACATCATCTGCGAACAGATGATCCCCCATGCAGCCGAGCGCAATCTTGCGCAGTTTGTCGATGTCTTCTGCGACCGCGGCGCATTCAGCGAGCAGGATGCTTTAGAAATTTTCGCTGCGGCCCACAAAAGCGGTATGCAGGTTCGCGCCCACGTTTCGCAGTTGGCGCGCACTCCGTTAGAAAAACTGCTGCACATGCAACCTGTCTCACTCGACCATGTCGATTGCGTCGATGAAGACGACATCAAACAACTGGCGCAGAGCAACACCGTCGCAACCCTGGTCCCGGGTGCAAACTACTTTCTCGCGCACGAATATCCTTCGGCGCGCAGATTAATTGACGCTGGAGTCGCCGTTGCTCTCGCCACTGACTTTAATCCCGGCTCATCTCCGACATCCAGCATGCCGTTTGTTCTATCGCTGGCCTGCACGCAGATGAAAATGTCTCCGGCCGAAGCCATCGCCGCCACCACCATCAACGCGGCTTGCGCTTTGCAGCTTGAACAGGCTAAGGGTTCCATAGAACCGGGCAAAGACGCCGATATCGCGATATTTGATGTCGATGACTATCGTGAAATTACGTATTGGGTGGCAGCTAATCATTGTTCGAATGTTTTGTTGAATGGCAAATTGCAATAACATGGTCAGACCAAAATGCGACTTGGGCCGTCTCAGCATTCGAGATTTTGAGACTTGATGTTATTACAACTCGATCAGCCAGGATGTGCTCTGGCTCAAATTCACAACACCCTTTTGCGTGGAGAAAATATGAGACTGACCTTCCTCTGGCTTGCCTGCGTCCTCAGCTTGGTGTCCTTGAGTTTTGCCCAGCGACTGCCCGCAACTGCAAGTCCTGAAAATTACAATTTGAGTTTTACCCCCGATCTTCCCAAAAGCACTTTCCGCGGCGAGGAGACCATTCGCCTTCGCCTTTTGAAACCCGCGACGCAAGTTGTGCTGAATGCGATCGATATTAACTTCGAAGACGTCACGGTCACAGCAGAAAAATTGAGCCAGAAGGCTAAGGTCAGTCTCGACAAGAAAAATGAAGAGGCGACACTTTCGGTAGATCACACGCTTCCGGCGGGATCAGTCACCATTCAGATCAAATACACAGGCACTCTGAATGAGGAGTTGCGCGGCTTTTACCTAGGCAAACAGGATGACGGCCATAGGTATGCTGCTACCCAGTTTGAAGCCACCGACGCCCGGAGAGCCTTCCCTTCGTTCGATGAACCTGCCTTCAAAGCCACATTCGATATCACGATCGTCGCCGACAAGAGAATGACGGTCATCTCAAACACCAAATCAATCTCAGACGTCGAAGGCCCCTCCCCCGACAAGCATACGGTCCGCTTTGCAACCACTCCGAAAATGTCATGCTACCTGGTCGCGTTCGTAATCGGTGACTTTGAATTTATTGAGGGTTCGGCGGACGGCATTCCAATTCGCGTTTACACCAATCCCGGCAAAAAAGATTTGGCATCTTTCGCACTGGCGACGGCGGAGTACACGCTCCACTACTACGATCACTACTTCGGCATTAAATATCCCTACGGCAAGCTCGACATGATTGGACTCTCTGATTTCGGTCCGGGCGCAATGGAAAACACTGCCTGCATCACGTATCGCGAGGCATTACTCATGCTCGACGACAAGCATGCCTCGATCGACACAAAAAAATTCGTCGCTTTCGTGATCGCCCACGAAATGGCTCACCAGTGGTTCGGCGATCTTGTAACTATGCAGTGGTGGGATGACGTGTGGCTAAACGAAGGATTTGCCAGTTGGATGTCGAGCAAGCCCATCGAGGCGTGGAAACCGGAATGGCATATTGATCTGAATGATGTGCGAGACACCACCGAAGCGCTCAATGCTGACTCGCTCGAAAATACCCATCCGATCCATCAGGAGGCGCGCACCGCCGATGAGATTCTTGAATTGGCGGACGCAATCACCTACGACAAAACCGCATCAGTATTGCGCATGCTTGAGTCCTACCTGGGAGAAGAAACTTTCCGCGTCGGCGTAAACGACTACCTTCGAAAGCACGCCTATGGGAACGCCGCAGCAGCGGATTTCTGGAATTCTTTGGCCCACGTCTCGAAAAAGCCGGTGGACAAGATTATGTCCAGCTTTGTCGAGCAGCCTGGCCCGCCATTCGTGTCGGTAAAGACTCAATGCCAGGGGTCCTCTGGCAGCGTATCGTTTGAACAGAAGCGCTACCTCTATGATCGGTCAAAGTTCGAAGCCGGCAACGATCAACTCTGGCAAATCCCGATCTGCATGAAAAGCGCAGCCCACAGCGCTACGCCAAAGTGTGAACTGCTCACCAGAAAACAACAGAGCCTTTCTCTTGCAACGTGTGCGCCTTGGGTTGACGCGAATGCCGGCGCCCATGGCTATTACCGCTCAGGTTACGATGCCGAGGCCGTACGTTCGCTGGCCAAAGACGCTGAAACCTCGCTTTCGCCGGCGGAACGAATCATGCTCCTTTCCGATGTTTGGGCATCGGTGCGAGTCGATCGCGAAAAAATTGGCGATTATCTCGTGGTTGCCCAAGGGCTGCAGTCCGACCGCACGCCGCAGGTATTGAGCCTGATGGTGGCACAACTTGAATATATCGGCCGATATCTAATCACTGATTCCGACCAGCAGGCCTACCGTTCGTGGGTAAGCAATCTTCTCGCTCCGATTGCAACTGATGTGGGCTGGGAAAAGAAGGCGGGCGAAAATGAGGAAATAGAGAGCTTGCGAGGCGATCTGATGCGTGCCCTTGGCACCGTTGCGCATGACAGTGCAACCCAGGCCCTGGCCCGAAAACTGTCTGACCAGGCTTTGGAAAACCCCGATTCGGTTGATCCCGAACTGGCCGCCAGCGCTCTTCCAATCGCAGCTGCAAACGGCGACTCCGGCCTTTACGACAAAGTACTCCAGCGCTTGAAGACCGCCGAAAATCCGGAACAGAAATCCTTGTATGAGCAAACCCTGGTCTCGTTTTCCGATCCAGCTTTAGTGACAAAGACTTTGGAGTACGCCGTTTCCGAAGCTCGGTCTCAAGACGCGGACCTTATTACCGCAAGAGTAATGCGAAATCCTCGCAGCCAGAAGATAGCTTGGGATTTCGTACGGTCGCGGTGGGGCAAAAGTGAAAAATCGGATAATGCCTTCGGCGGCGGCAGCGTTGGCAGTTTAGTGGCGAGCACCGGCACTTTCTGCGATCCCGAAATGCGCGATCAGGTAAGACAGTTCTTTTCTTCTCATCCAGTGCCCACCGCCGCGCGCACACTGAAACAGGCGTTGGAGCAGATTAGCTATTGTGTGGATATGAAGGAGCGGCAAGGCCCGCAGCTTGCGTCATGGCTGCAGTCCCAGAGCACTCACGCGGAGAAATAGCTGTGCTCATCAGTGCATTGGAGCGCAAAGTCCAGGAGTGATTTGGTGAGTTCTTTTCGCATCAGTTGATCGGGTAATTATTTGCCTCAACTGGATCGGTTTGCCCTGTTGACTTTACTCCCCATCAGTAGTGTCTTATCAGATTTAGGACACCACATCGCCACGTGCACATTGAGTGAAATGTAATTCCGCTGTTATAATCGGCATGTTTCGCACGCACTTTGCTCTCCAGCAGCCCGCAGTTGAATTTTTCCAATCTTGGGCATGTTCGGCGATGCGCGCGTTTCCGGCAATCGAGCCGATCCTCTCAGCATGGCCAGGTAGCTCAGGTGGTAGAGCGCAGCCCTGAAAAGGCTGGCGTCGGCGGTTCAACTCCGTCCCTGGCCACCACATTTCAAAGAAGTTAATGAAAATCCGGCAACTAAGAGTTCGCAAAATTCTTCAAATTACGACTCTCCGTTCTGACGGTTCTTTCAACTAAATGAGCTCCCGCACCTGATCGGAGATTGTGGTCAGGGCAATTTTTTTGCGGTTCGGTTCTCCACGCGCCAATGATTCGGCGAAGTGCAATGCCTGTTCGGCCTTCACCTTCGCCGGCATTGGAGGCTCGAACGGGTCCACTACGGCTTGCAGAACGGCAGGACCCGGAGCTGCGAGAAACTCCTCCAAAGTGCGACCGCAGTCCGCCGGATCTTCGACACTGAAGCCGACCCCACCACAGGCGTGGGCGAAAGCTGCGAAATCAATAGGATGAAGATCAACGCCGTACTCGGGATTACCCAGAAAGACCATCTGCTCCCACTTGATTTGGCCGAGGGTGTTGTTCTTGATGATCACAACTTTGATTGGGAGTTTGTATTTTACGGCGGTCACGAAGTCTGCCATGAGCATGGAGAAACCGCCATCGCCGACGAAAGCAATGCATTGGCGGTTGGGGAAGGCAATCTGCGCGGCAATTGTGTACGGGAGCCCCGGCGCCATGGTCGCCAAATTTCCCGACAGGGTGTGCATTTGACCACGGCGCGCCAAAATATATCGTGCCCACCAGGTTGCGATTGTGCCGCTGTCGCAACTTACAATCGCATCATCGCGTAACCGTTTGCCAAGCTCCCATGCCACCACCTGCGGCTTCATAGGTTTATCTTGGCGGGTGGCGCGCTTTTCCATCAGCTCCCACCAGTCTTTCATTCCAGCCTGCGCGGCCTGCAGGAACTTCCGCTCTTCTTTGTGTTTCAAGAGTGGAATCAATTCGCGTAACGTATTTTTGCTGTCTCCGACTAATCCGACCTCGACCGGATAGCGGAGTCCAACGCGCTTGGGGTCAAGTTCAATCTGTATTCCACGAGCTTGGCCAGGTTTCGGCAAGAACTCGATATATGGAAAAGAGGTTCCGACCATCAGCAACGTGTCGCAATCTTCCAACGCCTCCTGCGACGGTCTGGTTCCAAGCAGTCCGATGCCGCCGGTGGTGTAAGGACTGTCGTCGGGCACCGCGCCTTTTCCCAGCAGCGGTTTTACAATCGGAGCGCCTAGCAGTTCGGCGGTCTTCTCCAGTTCATCGGTTGCGTCCAGCGCGCCGCGGCCGGCGAGAATTGCAACCTTCTTTCCCTCATTCAGAATCTCCGCCGCGCGTTGCAGGTCAGCATGGTCGGGAAGACGGGCGCTGCGCGCATACACATCTGAAGTGTGATGAGCTATGTTGCGGCTCGAAGCCTGCTTCTTTTTGACTTCTTTTTCCTGCAGGTCAACCGGAAAGGTGATGTGAGCCACTCCGTGATAGGCCAGAGCGGTTCGGCAAGCCAAATCGGTAACGTTCTCCACGTGTGTCGGCCCCATGATGCGTTCGTTATAGACGGAGACATCCATGAAGAGTTTATCGAGGGCCACATCCTGCTGAGTGAATGTACCGATCAGATCGTGGAATTGAAGTCCGGTGATCGCCAGCACCGGCTGGTTGTCGAGTTTGGCGTCGTACAGACCATTCAGAAGATGAATTCCGCCCGGTCCCGAAGTGGCGAGACAGACGCCTAGCTTGCCAGTGAACTTGGCGTAGCCACATGCCATAAATGCAGCGGCTTCTTCATGGCGCACTTGAATGAACCGGATTTTATCCTGGTGTGTCCGTAAAGATTCCATGATGCCATTGATGCCATCGCCGGGAAGCCCGAATATAACTTCCACGTCCCAATCCAACAACGTTTCAACTAATACATCGGCGGCTGTCATACCAAATCCTCCGTGCGAAATCAGAATCGCTGGTCTGCTTCTCTGCTTATGTCGTTATGCGATATTGTGATGCGATCTCACTCCTCGCCGTTCACTTGTGCCGGAGATTTTCTGAAGGTCGAATACGCGGAGCTCTGCACGATGCGCGTCACACGCTTTAAAAGAAGTTTGCGATTTGTAAGCCTACCCCTTTGGTCAAAAGCTCATCTGTACAAGGTAGGTTCGAACGTGCGCTGCGGTGAATCATCACAGTAGTCACTGCACGGCGATTCGTACGCGCCTCGAAGGAGTTCCGACGCCATCTCGTGTAGCAATTGACCGCATTGAAGTATCCACGTACACAATACCAACGGACTTCCCTGAGTCTGACGGCACTCTGGAGTGGAGCTCCACGACGCTAGTCCTGGTGCACGCTTACGGCGGAGATGAGTGCGGACTCGGATACACCTACGCAGACACAGCCACGGCAACGCTAATCCAAGACCTGTTATCGAAAGTGGTAAAAGGCCAGGATGCCATGGCTCCAGCGGCCAGCTGGAACGCGATGGTTGCACGCATTCGCAACCTGGGCCGGCCAGGTATTGTCTCGATGGCAATCTCCGCCGTCGATATAGCTCTCTGGGATTTGAAAGCTCGTCTGCTCGATTTGCCGCTGGCTATTCTTTTAGGTACGGTGCGGAAATCAGTTCCCATCTATGGCAGCGGCGGATTTACATCGTATCCCGATATACAGCTACAGCGCCAGCTGGCGGGGTGGGTAGAGCAAGGCATCTCGCGGGTAAAGATGAAGATTGGCCGAGATGCGGCAGCTGACGTAAAAAGAGTTCAGGCGGCTCGATCAGCGATCGGCGAAACCGCCGAGCTGTTCGTCGACGCGAATGGCGCTTACAGCCGCAAACAAGCCCAGCAGCAGGCTCAAAGGTTTGTGGAATTCAATGTCAGCTGGTTTGAGGAGCCGGTATCCTCCGACGACCTTGCCGGCTTGCGGTTGCTACGCGACCATGGGCCCGCGGGAATGGATATTGCGGCAGGCGAATACGGCTACGACGCCGGATATTTTCGCCGCATGCTGGCCGCCGGGGCGGTAGATGTTTTGCAAGCAGACGCGACTCGCTGCGCTGGTGTCACGGGATTTCTCCAGGCTACGGCAGTCTGCGAAGCGCATCACCTGCCGCTCTCCGCGCACACCGCCCCGTCAGTGCACACCCACGTCGGGTGCGCTGCGACGCCGTTACGTCACCTCGAATATTTTCACGATCACGTTCGCATTGAAAACATGTTCTTCGATGGTGTCCGCTCACCGGTTAATGGAGAACTCAGTCCCGACCTTTCACGGCCGGGGATGGGAATTGAACTAAAGCGAGCTGATGCTCAGCGTTTTGCAGCTTAAGGAGGAATGATGTCCGCGAGTCGTATTCCGCTGGTTGCCCCGGAGGAACTTCAACAATCATGGCGCAGTCGTTCGCAGGTGGTTGATGTCGCCGCATTAGAAAGTGCCTTGCAGCAAGCAGTCACTGGTGAAGTTCGTTTCGATGCCGGCAGCAAAGCGCTTTACGCGACCGATGGTTCCAATTATCGGCAAGTTCCCATCGGTGTGGTCATTCCCCGAACCAGACAGGACGTAATAGAGACGGTCGCTGCGTGTCGAAAATTTGGGGCACCATTGCTGTCACGAGGCGGCGGAACAAGTTTGGCGGGGCAATGCTGCAACGTTGCGGTGGTCATTGATTGGTCGAAATACCTTCATCACATTGTCGAACTTAACCCGGAACAACAATATGCCCGGGTCCAGCCGGGGACGATCTGCGACACGCTTCGAGATGCTGCCAAGCCCCATATCTTGACGTGGGGTCCGGACCCCGCCACCCACGACCACTGCACCTTCGGAGGCATGCTGGGCAACAACTCATGCGGCGTGCACGCCCAAATGGCAGGCAAGGCCGGCGAGAACGTCCTCTCGATGGACATCCTGCTTTACGACGGCACGCAAATGACGGTCGGGTCTATGGATGAAGAGCAACTTAACACAAAAATTGCGCAAGGCGGGAGGGAAGGGTTTATCTATGATCGGCTGAAAGCGCTCCGCGATAAATACGGCAAGCTTGTCCAAAAGAGATATCCGAAAATTCCGCGCCGTGTTTCTGGTTACAATCTCGACCATCTGTTGCCCGACGAGAATGGGCGCTTCAACATTGCACAAGCCTTAGTGGGAAGCGAGAGCACTTGCGTCACTATTCTGGAAGCCAAAGTCCGGCTCATATTCAGTTATCCCAAACGAGTGCTCCTGGTTCTGGGCTACCCAAGTATTTATGAAGCTGGAGATCACGTCCCGAAAATTCTGGAATTTAAACCCATCGGCTTTGAAGGCCTCGATAATTTTCTAATCAATAACGTAAAGAAGAAAGGTATGCCCCAGATCGACGACCTTTCCGTTCTTCCAGAGGGAAAGGGTTGGCTTGTCGTCGAGTTTGGCGCTGGAACTCTCGCAGAGGCAGAGCAACAGGCACGGGCCGCTATGTCTGCGCTTGAAGGGTCAGGTGCGCCGACCATGAAACTCTTCACCGATGAGGCCGAGCAGCAAAAGGTCTGGGATGTGCGCGAAGCTGGGCTGGGCGCGACCGCCTTCGTCCCCGGTGAACCGTTGACGTGGGAGGGATGGGAGGATTCGGCGGTAGCCCCCGAAAAGGTCGGTGCCTATCTTCGTGATCTGTGCAAGCTCTATGAAAAATATGACTACCGCTCCGCGCTCTACGGACATTTTGGACAAGGATGCATTCACTGCCGGCTGAACTTCGATCTCATGAGCGAGCCAGGAATTCGCAAGTGGCGATCATTTATGGAAGAAGCCACCGACCTGGTCACCAGTTACGACGGTTCAATCTCCGGCGAACATGGCGACGGGCAATCGAAAGCCGAATTCCTTTACAAAATGTTTGGACCCGAGTTGATCGAAGCATTCCGGGAATTCAAATCGATCTGGGACCCGGATTGGAAGATGAACCCCGGGAAGATCGTCGAACCGTATCGCATCGATGAGAATCTGCGACTTGGAGCCGATTACCACCCGTGGAATCCGCCAACTTATTTCAAGTTCCCCGATGATAATGGCAGCTTCGCTCACGCGGCATTGCGTTGCGTAGGAGTTGGAAAATGCCGCCGAGAAAATGGCGAGGGCGAGCAGGACACCATGTGTCCAAGTTACATGGTCACTCGCGAAGAGATGCACTCTACCCGCGGACGCACCCATCTGCTGTGGGAGATGTTGCATGGCGACGTTATCAGCGACGGCTGGCACGACGAGCATGTGAAGGAAGCACTCGACCTTTGCCTGGCGTGCAAAGGCTGCAAAGGCGACTGTCCCGTCAACGTCGACATGGCAACTTACAAAGCTGAATTTCTGGCCCACTTCTGGAAAGGGAGGCTTCGCCCGATTTATGCCTATGCTTTTGGGTGGATCGACAAGTGGGCCCGGGTTACATCTATCGCTCCAGGATTCGCCAACCTGTTCACTCAATTACCCGGCTTGCGCGATCTAGCGAAAATGGTAGTCGGGGTTCCACGGCAAAGACAAATTCCGGCCTTCGCCGCGCACACCTTCCAGTCCTGGTTCCATAACCGCAAGCCGCGTGCCGGCACCGGGCTGAGAGTGCTTCTATGGGCGGATACCTTTAATAACTACTTCATGCCGGAAACCGCGCAGGCCGCAGTTGAAGTTCTGGAACAGGCTGGCTGCAGAGTCGAGGTTCTCAATCAACATCTCTGCTGCGGCCGGCCGCTCTATGATTACGGCTTCCTCGACATGGCCAGATCCTATTTGCAGCGCAACCTCAAAGCGCTGCGCCCTTATATCTCGTCCGGTACGCCAATGGTGGTTTTGGAACCGAGTTGCTGTTCGGTATTTCGCGATGAGTTGCATAACTTGTTTCCAGATTCGCTCGAAGCGAGGCAACTCGCTGAAAACACTTTTACGCTCTCCGAGTTTCTGGAGAAAAAGATTCCCGGCTACCAGCCGCCGAAGGTCAACCGTCAAGCCATCGTCCAGGGCCACTGTCATCACAAAGCGGTAATGCGGATGAAGGAAGAAAAATCATTGATGGAGAAAATGCAGCTTGACCAGAGGGTGTTGGAATCTGGCTGCTGCGGCATGGCCGGAGCTTTTGGGTATGAAAAAGACAAATATGACGTCTCGATTGCTTGCGGTGAACGGTCGCTGCTACCGGAAGTGCGCAAGGCCGGCTTGTCAACGATTATTGTGGCCGATGGATTCAGCTGCAGAGAACAGATTGCCCAGCAAACCAATCGTCAGGCTTTGCATTTGGCGGAAGTGCTCGATTTAGGAATTCGCGCCGATGAGAGCGATCCCATCGTCATGTACCCGGAGCGGCGATTTGTCGATCCTCGCAAGGCTGCGGTGAATCGCTCAATGTTACGGGCGGGGTTAATCACCATTGGCGCTCTAGCCATCGCCGCAACCGGTTTGTTTTGGGTAAAGAGCAGACGAGCATGAAAGTCGAGTGCAGCATTAGAGGCGGGTGCAGATGTTATTTCACGAAATATCGGAGGGTATGAAGGATCATCAGATCGCAAGCTAAATTAATCCGTCGACCGAAGACGATCTATTGCCGCCAAGGTCGAGCGGTCCGGCAAACTGATCTAGATGTTCTCATTGGCGGCTTCCCAAGAGGAGATATGAAAAATCAAATAGGTCACAAACGCTGGGCAATTGCAGAAGGCTACATTCCAGAATCTAGCCACGGCCCCGAACCCGAGATGACGAGCCATGAGACCGCCTGTCTTTTGAATGCGACAGAACACGACGCCCATGTTCAAATCACCGTTTATTTTTCAGACCGGGATCCGGTTGGCCCTTACCTGGTTAGCGTTCCGGCCAAACGCACCAATCACCTGCGCTTTAACGATCTGAAAGACCCGGCGCCCATCCCGCGAGGAACCGATTATGCCAGCGTGATTGAATCTGACGTTCCGATCATCGTGCAACATACCCGGTTAGACTCGCGCCAGAACGCGAACGCCCTTCTAACGACCATTGCATACAGCGAGTGAACCGACGAAGCTGATCATGATCCGAAGCGTACGTCCCGGCAGAGGTGTTGGCGGCGGTCTGAGTATTTGCGGTAACTCTGACAATAAACATTAGCCAGGAGAGAATCGCCGTCTTTACATCCGGGATCCTGAAATTCCGATCAGCGCGGGCAATACATCGCCCATTTCAGCTAGTCTCTCTCCGAACGCAAAGTACACGCGGCTGAATACCCGGTAGAGTTCGTCGTACACTTTCTGCTCGGAACGGTCTGGTTCGAAGACACGGTGCGGCGGACAAATCTTGTCTTGTGCTTCCTCTACAGATTTGAAAGTACCGGCGGCGAGGAATGCAAAAATTGCAGAACCCAGACTGGTCACACTTTTGGTAGGCACCAAAACCGGACGCCCAAGCGCATTGGCGTAGACCCGGTTTAACACTTCGTTCTTCTGCGGAATTCCTCCGGCGTTGATTATGCGCTGCACCCGAACGCCTTTGCTTTCCATGCGATCGAAAATCACTCGCGTGTGGAGGGCGGTGCCTTCAATTGCGGCGAATAATTCATCTTGCGCCGTGCTCTGCAGATTCCATCCCAGGGTAATGCCACGAAGGTTGGGATTCACCAGCACGGTGCGGTCGCCGTTGTCCCAGGTCATGCGCAAAAGGCCGGTTTGTCCAGCACGATATTTTTCCAGACCCTTACTGAGCGTGGCTACATCGGTACCTGCGCGCGACGCGATGGCGTTGAAAATATCGCCGACCGCGGAAAGGCCGGCTTCAATTCCTGTGCGCTGGGGATGTACGCTTCCCTGCACTACTCCGCATACACCGGGCACGAGATTTGGCGAAGGAGTGATCCCAATAATGCAAGTGGATGTTCCAATGACGTTGACCATGTCATCGGTGCGGCAGCCCGCGCCAACTGCATCCCAGTGCGCGTCGAAAGCGCCGACCGGAATTGGAATGCCAGCCTTGAGTCCCAGTTTCTCCGCCCAGAAGGATGAAAGCTTTCCGGCAATTTGCTGCGAGGTCGCATACTCACCTTCGAGCTTTGAGCGAACACCCGCAAATAACGTGTCGACTTTAGTTAGAAATTGGTCAGAAGGAAGGCCGCCGAGTTTGGCATTCCACAGCCACTTATGCCCCATCGCGCAAATGCTGCGCTTAACTTCATTCGGGTCAGTTATACCGCAGAGGGTCGCGGCCACCATGTCGCAATGCTCGAATGCTGAAACAAATTCCTTGCGCTTTTCAGGATTGTGCCGCAGCCAGTGCAGGAGCTTGGAGAATCCCCATTCGGATGAGTAAACGCCGCCGCACCACTCAATCGCTTCCAGAGATTCTCGATGAGCCGCAGCGGTGATTTCTTCCGCTTCGCCTTTGGCGCGGTGATCGCACCAGAGATAGTATTCGCCCAACGGCTGAAGATCTTTTCCCACTGGAATGACAGAAGATCCAGTGGTATCGAGTGCGATCGCTTCTACCTGATCGCCTGAGATGCCTGATTGCTTGACTGCCTCGCGAGTGGCGGAAACCAATGCGCTCATATGGTCTTCATGCGATTGGGTCGCGTATTCGGGGTCTTCTCGCTTGCGATGCAGCGGATATTCAGCAATTGCAGACGCGAGCATTCCGCGCTCGCTGTCGACGATCGAAACGCGAACGCTGAGCGTCCCAAAATCTACCCCGGCAACGATGGCCATCAGCAACTCCCTCTGGCGCAACCGGCCGAGGCCCGCTCGAAACGGCAGTCGCTAATGCAACGGGGGGCCTTCTGCATCTTTAGGGAATTTTCCATTTGTCTGAATGTAATGAAATGGCGTTTAATGGACCATCTTCTCAAGCGCGAGTTTGCTGCGCAAAATCAGGACCGACCCCTTCACTTGCAGCAACTGCTTTTTCTTGAAATCAGAAAACAGACGGCTGACGGTCTCACGCGTGGTGCCGATCATTTCAGCAATTTCTTCGTGGGTCAGAGTTAATTTTATTTGCGCCTGCCCGTTGGATTTTTCTTTTTCCGGATACCAGGAAAGCAAGAGCTTGGCGAATTTTTCCCCCGGCGAGCTGGTCAACCCCAACATCCGAATTTCTTCATAGGCCGTATAGTAGTTACTGCTCAACTGCTGAGCCACGCGCAGCGCAACTTCGCCATGTTCCCCAAGGAATCGCAGTAAGGCGTCGCGTGGAATGAAGTTTGCCTGGCCCGGGTCGATCATCTCGGCGGTAACTTCATACGGATGGTTCGAGATGGTCGCATTCAGTCCTAAAACGTCGCCGGCATCGGAGATTTTAGTGATTACCGTCTTACCTTCACTTGAAGAAGTTGAAAGCTTAACTTTTCCGGTGCACAGAACGAAAACTCCGCGAGGCTGCTGACCCTCAATAAACAACACCGCCCCTTTGGGATAAACCGCAGTGGACTTTATTTCATTCAACTTCTGCAAGGCGGGCTGCGACAAATTGCAGAAAAGATGCTCTTCCCTTACCGGGCAGGTCAGGCAGTTATCCAAAATATTGAGACCGTAGGGAGCCCTCATAAACGCGTCTGTCTGGAAGGATTCTACACCTGATTTGTGATTCCGGTATGTGCGATCACAAACCTCACGGCTGCATTCCACCAACTGATTTTCGCACTCAAATCGGCACAGACTAGCCCTTGCCCGGTCATCGCTGCTCAATGATCGCAAGGTCCCATGGCTTGAGGGTTAGAGTTTGCCCTTGTGAGATCGCCTCTTCGCTAAGCAAGTCTGAACCGACGCCGTGCGAGTAATGAACGCTCTGCGGCTGTCCGGAATAATTGAAGTAATAATAAAGAAGCTTACCTTGACGATTGCGCCCGTGCCGCACCCGGACCGCCTCAGGAAGGTCCTGATCGGAGTCGCTGAGGCCTGCACGTTTTAAAACAGCCCGAACAACTTCTCGTTGTAGCTTGTCCGACAAATACGTTCCTTCATAGGTCAAATTGCCGCTGCCATATTTATTTCGAGTTATCGCCGGGAAATGCCAGTACGGATCACCAAAAGAAGCAACTACCTCGGCGGTATCCGGCACAATAAATTCTTCCCACACCGAGCCTATGTTCTGGTCGCCAACTCGATATGGATCTGGTATAAGGCGTTCCGGTGAAGGCAGATTCGTGAACTCCTGATAATGGAATCCGCAGGCAGCTCGCAGGGGGCCAGGGGCCATGACATCGCGCACCGTGGAATGTTCATCGGTGAATCCACTCTTGAAAGACATCACAACTTGACCGCCGCTCTTCACGTAATCGGAGATTTGCTGCAACACCGCATCCGAAGCGCTATATAGGGGAGGAACCAATAGAACCTTGTACTGCGATAGATTTGCATCTCCTGCCTGCACAAAATCCGGCTCGACGTTCAGTTCATACAACGCGCCGTACATCTGCCCAAGCACAGTCATGTAATTCACTTTGTCGCTGACCGGCATGTAACTGAGCGCATTTGCGGAATCGGTGCTGAGCAGGATTGCGACCTTATTATCTTTCTTCAGATCAACCAGGTCGGGGCCGACCTTCTTCAATTCGCCCGCTACTCTCGATACTTCGGCATAGGTGCGATTCGGCTCCAGGTCGTGCGACAGAACGCCCTTCCAATATGTTTCCTGGCCGTAATGCAGCGAACTCCAGTGCCAGTACTCCACCATGTTCGCGCCTGCGGCAAGGTGTGTGTACACAACTTGCCGGAGCTGCCCTGGATATTGCGGATACTGTGTCCGCGAATCCCATCCGATGGTTTGTGCGTTCGTCTCAGTTATCAGGAAATTCGAGTGCTTCAATGAACGGCCCAGATCGTCCGACATCCAGATCGTCCGTCCGTTGAGCCTTGCCTGAGTTTCGAAGTATGGATTTTCCGCCACAACATCAAGCGAGCGCGCGATCGCCCACTGGTCGAGGTTGGTGTGAACTCCACCGCTGAAATCCTGGGTGATGAACTGGTCGGGCCGTTTGTACTCATTTACGATTTTCGCCTGCCATGCAAGATAGTCAGTGACTATGTCGTGCTGAAATTTCTCCCATTCCAGCTTGTATCCGGGATTCAGAATTCCATCACGCGGAGGCAAATCTTCCCACTTGTCTACTAACTGCCCCCAGTAAGTCAGACCCCAAATCTCGTTTATGGTTTCAGGCGTCTTGTATTTCTGTTTCAAACGCTCGAGAAACGCAGCGTTTGTATATTGGGTTGAGACATTCGTCGGGAATGTTTCATTGTCAATCTGGTAGCCGATCACAGCCGGATGATCTTTGAAGTGGCCGATAATTTCTCGAATCACACGCTCGGCGTGCTCTCGAAAATACGGATTTAAAAAATCGTAGTTCTGCCGAATGCCGTAAAACCCAGGCTGCAGACCATTCGGATAACTTGGATAGTAAGGATCGCTGAGTGGCGGCGCTGTACCGGCGTGAAGAACCAGAATCTCCGGGTGCTCCTTGTACAGCCAGGTCGGGATCGAATAAGTCGGCGTGCCGAGGATGACTTTTATTCCTGCCTGGTGTAACCGGTCAAGCACGCGCTGCATCCAGGCAAATTGAAAATCTCCATCGTGCGGTTCCCAACTGCTCCACGTCGATTCGCCCACTCGCACCACAGTGATTCCCGCCTTTTGCATGAGGTCGACATCTTTGTCCAGGCGATCATAAGGCATGTATTCGGGGTAGTAGGCAACTCCATAAAGCACGTTATCCATCTTGTCGGGAGCGAAGCTGGGGGTTTGTTGAGAAGCAATTCCACTCGACATCAAACCCAAAGTCAGCAAAATCGACAGCAACGTTCGTTTACTCATGAATGGTCCCTCTGGTCTATCACGCATGGTGGACACCGAGAGTACACGTTTTCTTATTTGGTGCCGACGAATCCAGCAGCATTTGTATCAGCAAACACCTACTTATCAGGTTTTAGAAACTCTTGCGCGGGTTGAGTCAGCTGCCGCCAGCGCGGTCGAACGCCGCAGAATCAAACTGGTGCTCAGCGGATATTCCTTTCGTCCACTACTGGCAGCTTCGTCAGTGACGTCATTCATCAGGGCTTGAAATGCAATCCGCGCCAATTCAGTCTGCGACATCCGCACTGTGGTCAATGGCGGAGTGATGAATTCCGACAACCTTATATCGTCGAAACCTACCACTGAAAGATCCTGAGGAACCTTGATGCCAAGATCGTATGCTTCACGCATCACTCCAATTGCCGTCATGTCGTTCGAACAAACCACGGCGGTTGGGGGCGCCGGCAATCGCATCAGTTCTCCTAAAGCTCGCATCCCGCCTTCCAGGGTGTGATCGCCTACAACCAGCATCTCTGGTGGAACCGTCAGCCCGATCTCGCTCATCGACTGGCGAAAGGCCTCTTTTCGTGCTTCCGCAGATTTCAAATGCGTTGGTCCGGCCACAAACGCAATGGCAGTATGACGAAGCGCGGCCAAGTGCTGAACTGCTTGCCTGACGCCGTTCTGATAATCAATTCGAATATTGCTGACCTTGGCAGCATCCGGACCGACGTCGACAAACACCAACGGCACTTTGCGCAAGCGAAGATCATCGAGCAGCGACTCTTCCATGCCGAAAGTGAGGATCGCCACTCCGTCGACCCGACGCTCGATCATGCGCCGCACCGAAGATTTCATTCGCGTGCTGTCGTGTACGGTGGAGGTGAGAAGAATCTCGTAATTGTTTTGGACGGCGAGCTCTTCGAAAGTCTGAACAATCTCCGGGAAAAAAGGATTGGTAATTTCGGAGACTACCAGGCCAAAAATGCGGCTCTTCCCGGAAACCAGGGCTCGTGCCTGAGTGTTCGGGTAATACCCAAGCTCGTCGACAACTTTCCAAACTCTCTTGGCGAGTTGGGGATCCACGGTTGGGACGCGATTAATTGCACGTGAGACCGTGGCAGTTGAAACCTTTGCCCGCCGCGCAATTTCCTTGATATCCATGAGGACTTACGACGAGGGATAGTAGCACAACGAGAATACGTTTGCTAGGATCCGGCCTTCGCCATTGCACCTCATTGCGCGCCATTGGCTTCGACAGTGGCTTTCAGCGGAAGTGTGACAGTGACTTTGCAGCCACGTTGCTCCCGGCGGTTTGAAAGTTCGAGCGATCCGCCATGCGCCTCAGCAATCTGTCGTGAAAGCACCAACCCTATGCCACTGCCCGCCGGCTTGGTTGTATAAAACGGGACAAAGACGTTACTGGGATTCATCAGCCCTGGACCGTTGTCGTCAATTGTGAGTACGAAGTCTCTTCCATTCAGCTTCCAGGCCAACTCAATTTTTGGTTCATCAAGAGAACCTTTCGAGCCGTGGGAATTTCCTCCGGCTTCTGCCGATTCCAGGACCGCATCGGCCGCATTTCTCAGCAGGTTGATCAACATCTGTTCCAGTTGATCAGGGTCTGCCATCAGATTGACATCTGGACCAGGAATTATTGCAACCGGAACTCGAGGTTCCATGGCCGTGATTCTTCTGGCCACCGCTGATACCGAACACTTTTTGAGAACTGGCGGCGGCATTTGCGCCAGCTGGCGGTACGCCTGGAGAAAACGATTGAGCGAAGCCGCCCGGCTTTCAATGATGCCTAACCCTCGCTCGAAGTCTTGCCGCTCTTCACTTCCCAATTCGATTGCCGAGAGCCTCGCGTTCAAACTGCCGGCAATGGACTTGATCGGCGCAAGCGAATTATTTAATTCATGCCCCATTACCCGGATCAATCGCTGCCACGCCCGCCGCTCTTCTTCGCGCAAGGCACGGCTTACGTCGGAAAGGACCACCAGCGTATGCGGAACGCCTTGCTGCCGGAACGCACTTCGACGAACGAACCACCGCGCCCCGGTCCCGAACTGAAGCTGAATCAGAGTCTCGTTCTCGCAGGAGAGGGAATTGTCCAGCCGCAGCTCCGTCGCCGTTTTTCCGAGTAACAGGGTCGAAGGTTGTTGCAGCAGTTTTTCTCCTGCGGAGTTCAACAATCGAAGCTTGCCTGCGGGATCGAAAGCAAAAATTGGAATCTCGACTTCTTCCACAACCCGCTGCAATAGGGCCGCCGCCTCGATTGCGCCGGTGCGATGTTGCGCCAGTAGATCCGCCAAAGCGTTTACTTCGAGCGACAGCTCACCGAGAGCATCGTTGGGAACTGCGAGGCGCGCCCGAAAGGAATAATCTTCATCCCGCAACGCACCGACGACGTTCGCCAAAGTTTGCAACGGCCTCACCACATGGTCATGGAGAGCGAGACCTATAAGAAAACAGGCGAGCAACTCAGTACCTAACAAAAGAAGTTTTGAACCAAGCGTCCACGGCTGTTGCCAGATGAGAATTGCGCTCACGATGAGCGCAGGCGCAACCAGAAAAAGTGCGAAGCGGTTTACGCGCCGCTCGAATGGCGCGCGGTGGCGTTTGACTTTTTTAGGTTTGAATGAGCCGCTCGCGCCTGGGCTAGAGCCCATATTTTTCCATCCGCCGGTACAAGGCGCCGCGGCTCAGGCCGAGGGCTTCCGCCGCCTGGCTCACGTTGCCTTGAAAGCGCTGTAGCGCTTTGCGAATCAGGATACTTTCAACCATCTCCAGACTCAATTCCTCCAAATTGTGCGCCTGAGCACGCTGCAAATTTAAGCCCAGGTCTCCGGACTGAATTTGATCGCTGCGGCACATCAACACCGCGCGCTCCAGAGTATGCTCCAACTCCCGCACATTGCCCGGCCATGCATATTGGAGAAGTACCTGCAGCGCTGCCGGATCGAAACCTTTCACCTGTCGTCGATATCGAGTCGCATATTGCGAGAGAAAATGTGTGGCCAGCGCCGGTATGTCTTCTTTTCGCTCACGTAGCGCCGGCAGATGCAGTTCGACCGTATTCAATCGGAACAACAGGTCTTCGCGGAATTGCCCGCTCTGACACGCGCCCTGAAGATCGATATTTGTTGCGGAGATCACGCGCACGTCAATGCTTTTGCTACGGGACGAACCCACCCGTTCCATCTCTCGCGACTCCAGCACGCGCAAGAGTTTTGCCTGTTGATGCATGGGAACGTTTCCGACTTCATCCAGGAAAATCGTCCCACTGTCCGCCAATTCAAATCTCCCAATGCGATCGGTGCGAGCGTCGGTAAAAGCTCCTTTGACGTGTCCGAACAATTCGCTCTCAAACACGCCTTCCGCAAGACCCCCGGTATTCACCGTGATTAAAGGACGACTGCTGCGCAGTGACAAGGAATGAATGGTGCGCGCGACAACTTCTTTGCCGGTGCCGTGCTCTCCTGTGATCAACACATTCGCGTCTGACGGGGCAATGCGAGTGATGGTTTCCAGCACCGGAACCATTCCCGGTGCGGCGGCGATCAATTCCGGCCGGCCTTGAGCGTTCAGTAACCGGTTCTCGGCGGTAAGGCGCTCGGCTTCCTGCAACGCGCGATGGAGTTCCACCTGGGTTCGCAAAATAGAAAGCAGTCTTTCGTTCTCCCACGGCTTCTGGATGAAGTCACGTGCCCCGCGACGCATGGCTTCTACTGCAAGTTCCACGTTTCCCCAAGCCGTCATCACGATCACTGGCAACGTGCTGTCAAGCGCAACGATTTGGGAAAGCAGATCGAGGCCTTCGCGACCCGAGGTCGTATCACGCGTGTAGTTCAGATCGATGAGTACGGCGTCGTATTGTGAAGTGCTCAGAGCTTCGCGAGCGACTTCGGGCGAACGCACGACGTCAACTCTGTACCCTTCCGGCTTGAGTAAAAGCTGGATGGCATCCAGAATATGTTGCTGATCATCAGCAGCCAGAATCCGGGGAGCCTGAGCGGTCTTCGCCAAAGCTGCAGGAACTGTGACCTCTCGTGACTTAGTCGAGGTGGGCATGAGTAAGGGGTGCAAAGGTCGATAAGCAGCCCGACCTAGGGTCTAGAACTGCTAATCATACCTTTGATCGCGGCCTGGATCTCGATTCCATTATGTTCCAAAGTGCTTGCGGTGGCACGATCCAATTCTACCTTCGCTTTCTCGTATACCGTCATGGCAGTCACCAGATCGAGTTCGCCAAGCGCCAGATCGCGTTGCGAGATCATGGTTTGAAAAGTCGATCCCGCCCCGAGAGTCTGCTCCTTTTGCGTGATTTCGAAGGTACGCTGCGCCAGATCTCGGGCCTTGCGTGCTGCATCGACGCGAGCGGCCGTTTGCTCGAGCGCATACTCGGCATTGCGAACTTCAATCCGAATCTGCTTCCTCAATTGTTCGCGGCGTAATTCAGCCTGGCGATATTCAAGCTCGGAACGATATTGATCGGCCTTCGCCACTCGGTTACGAATCGGAATGTTCAGATTGAATCCAACGTAATAATCTGGAGCAGTGTTGTTGAAAGAATTCGCGATAGCTCCGCCAAAATCGGTAGGCACGGTCGATACATTGGGGACGCCTGGAATGTTGTACCCCGGATTCAACGGCCCCGCCAACCCTGACCCACCGTAGAATGCTACCAGCGAAAGCGACGGCAAAAGGGCGTTGCGCGCCGCCTTGCCGCTGATCTGACGATTTACAAGATCAATATCCGACTCCTGTAGTTCCGGCCGATCTCGCAGCGCCTGATCGATCAGCGCCTGCACCGACTGATTCGCGGCTGAAGGCGCAGCCGTCTGAGCACGGTCGGTAGGGACAACATTAATCGACTCTAGCACCGGGTCATCCAGGCTCTTTGTCAGCGCATTCTTCATGAGCAATTCCTGCAACTGCAAGCTGGTGCGTGCCACGGTCAAATCTTGAGCACGCTTTGAAACTTCAGCTTCGGCCTTCATTACGTCCATAGCAGGAATGCTTTGCAACTGCAATTGCTTTTTCGCGTTGTCGAGCGACTGCTGTGCAAACGCCACCGACTGCTCGTTCACCTGGGCCTGCTCGTAAGCGTCTACCAAATCCCAATAAATATTTTCCACCTGCGTCACTGTGGCCATCACTTGGTCTTTGAAGCCGATGTCAGAAATCTTTTTGTCATTTTTTGCTATGCGAAGGTAGCGCAGATTGGGGCCAAATCCGAATCCTGACAGCAGTTGCTGTTGGAACGAGACCCGGTACATCGATCCCAACGCCGGAGAAAGATTGAAGAAAGGACTGTTCGTGGTCTGGCGATTGTTGTTGAACTCAAATGAAAAACTGGAACCAGTCGGAAACGCCTGCGCAACGCCGAAATTCGCCTGTCCGGTATTAAGCTGCAATAAAGGCACGCCGTAAATCTGAAGATTAGCCAGCGGCGTAGTCTGGTGCTCTTCGCCAAAAGTTCCAATGATCACGGGATCATACGATTGCACCGCGGTGCCGACGCCTAACGTTGACTGCACAAGTCCGGACGCGCCAGCACCCGCCCCACCCGCACCTGCGGTTGTACCGCCAGCTCCTGCGCCCGGCGCCCCAGTTCCGAATCCTCCGACACCTCCGCCCGGTGTTCCTTGCACCACGCCGGTATTTACTCCTCGGAATACTCCTCCAGCCTGGGTGCGCAAGATATCCATATCGGCGATTGGCAAGTTGTAACGCGCGATTGCGATATCGAGATTGTTTTCCAGCGCCAGACGGATCGCATCCTTCAAAGACAAATACAATTTGCCGTCACGAATCAGCTGCGTCAGTCCGGGAGAGTTCGCCAACGAAGGTTCAGGAGTGGTGGCCGCGGTGTATGCGCTGAAGGGACTTCGCGGCTTGGGCATCTCGAGCGAAACCGATCCGGTGGTCTGAGCGGAAGCTGAAGCCGTCAAACCAACCATCAGCCACACCAGCAAATTGCGAAACTGCTCGCGGCACCTCATTGATTCACCGCCTCGTGCGGCTGAAGCTCCGGATTCGCGGTGTCGCTGACCACCCAGCCATCGCGCAGCTGAATGGTGCGTGAGCCGTACGCGGCATTCGCGTCCGAGTGAGTGACCTGAACAATGGTTGTGCCTTGCTGATTGAGTTCCCGGAACATTTCCATAATTTCCTTGGCCTGAGAAGAATGCAGGTTTCCGGTGGGTTCGTCAGCCAGTAATAAAGGTGGCTTATGAATCACGGCACGGGCGATTCCCACCAGCTGCTGCTGACCACCCGAGAGCTGGCTGGGAAACAGATCTTTTTTCGCCACCATCTGAAATCGGTCGAGGGTATCGGCAACCATGCCCTGCCTCTGCTTGCTCGCAATATCCTTATATGAAAGCGGCAGGTCGATGTTCTCGCGCACCGTGAGGTCGTCGAGCAGGTGGTAACTCTGGAAGACCATCCCGATTTTTCGCTTGGCCAGTTCGGCGCGCTGTTTACGCTTCAACTCATGCACCGGCTGTTCGCCAAACCAGTACTCGCCTTGCCAGGCATCGTCGAGCAGGGCCAGGACGTTAAGCAAAGAAGACTTCCCTGCCCCGGACGGCCCCATCACCGTTATGAATTCGCCTTCGCGAATTTCTAAATTCACCCGCCGCAGCACAAAGAATTGTCCGGCTGGAGTTTTATAGCTACGCTCGAGATTTTTGAATTGAATCATATTTCCCCTGGTTTTAGTTTCATTCGCGAACGTCAATTGTTTTGGGTCACATTGGTGATTTCACTCGTACCGCAACGCCACCATAGGATCCACTTTCGCCGCACGGCGTGCGGGAATGAATCCTGCCACTGCCGCGACTGTGCCAAGTAACAAAATGACCGCAAACAAAGAAAGTGGATCCGTGCCTTTCAGTCCAAACAAAAAACTATGCAGCAAGCGGCTGCTAGCGAGTGACAGAGGGACGCCGATCGCGAGTCCAATCGTTACCAGCAGCATTCCTTCACGCAGCACCAGGTGCATGACGTCGCCGCGTCTTGCCCCGAGGGCCATGCGCACACCAATTTCCCGGGTGCGGCCAGCAACGGTGTAGGAGATCACGCCATATATCCCGATGCATGCCAGGAGCAGCGCCACCCCGCCGAAGAAGGTGGAAAGCTTGGCCAAAGCGATTTGATTAGCAGCACTGTCGTCAACCAAGTTTTCAAGTGTCTTAGCGAAGGAGATGGGCAAATTACTGTCGACGCTTTTGATTTGACTCAGTACGTTCGATACGGCCGCCCCTGCGGCTCCTGCAATTTGGGCCTCCAGCACAATTTGATTAGGATCAGGTGTCTGTTGAAAGGCCATATAAAATCGGGGCTTTACCGCTTCGCGCAAACCGCTGCCGTGGTCCTTGGCATTGCGTGAAACGCCGACGATGGTAAACGGCTTATCGACCCACGCTGGGTCATCAATTTGGAACTGACGCCCGATCGGATACTGCCCAGCAAAGAAATACTTGACCATGGCTTCGTTTACTACAGCGACGCGTGCCGATGTGGCTGTATCCTGCGCTTCAATACCGCGGCCGGCGAGGATCGGGATGCCGACCACCCCGAAGTAATCTGGGCCGACGTAATCCTCCATCGCAACGCGATCACCAATGTTGCTGCTCTTGAAGCCAGGCACAAGAATGGCGTCGTCGGATTCGCTGCCCGCAAACAATCCATTGCTTGAATAAGTAATCGCGTGCACGCCGGGAGCGCTGGAGAGACGTGTGACGAGTTGCTGGGCCAACAACTTCATTTTGACGCTGTTGTAACCGCCGGCAGTGGGATCGAGTCGGGCGACGACCAGATGTTCCCGGTCGTATCCGAAATCCTGCGTCATTAGCTTTTGCAGACTGCGCAGCATCAGGCCGGCGGCAAAGAGCACCAGCAATGAGAGCGCGACCTGTCCGGCAATGAGCCCCTTACTCCATCCGAAGGCCGAGCGCGCTTCGGGTGTGGCGCGGGCCGCATCTTTAAGCGCCGGGGAAACCTGCACGTTCAGCGTTCGCAGCGCCGGAACCAGGCCGAAAAGAATCCCGGTGAGCACTGCTACCCCAAATGTGAATGTCAGCACGCGCACATCAGGAGACAAAGGAAGCGCCGTCGAGGATCCAAAAATCTTAACCAAAAGATGGACGCCCCAAACCGCGAGCAGCGACCCGAGGCTTCCACCCAGAAGACTTAAGAAGACACTTTCAGTGAGCAGTTGCTGCAGCAGGCGTTGGCGGCTACCACCGATAGCCAACCGAACTGCGATTTCTTTGTTTCGAGTCGAGGCCCGGGCAAGCAGTAAGTTGGCGACGTTGACACAAGCCACAAGCAACACTACTCCGACCATACCCATCAGCAGAAGCAGCGGGATTTTATAATCAGCGCGAAGGTCAGATACGCCACCGCCGCCGGGTGCGACATGGATGGCAAGATGGGTTTCACGTATTGCATTTCGATCGTCGGATGAAAGTCCAGCTCCGTAGTCTGCTCTCAATGCCTGCTCAAAGACTATGTTGAGGTTGGCCTCCGCTTGAGCTGGAGTAATGCCTGATTTCAGGCGCCCGATCAGCGAGAGCCACGAATTGTTCGGGGAATTGCGCCAGTGGCGCCCGCGAACGATTTCCGGCTGCATGGTCAAAGGGACGAACAGAGCCATGCGTTCGCCCACAACATCGCCATCGAAGCCGGCAGGCGCGATGCCGACGACCGTAAATGGATATCCATTCAGGCGAATGTCTTTACCGATGATGGACGGAGAAAATGCGAACTTACGCTGCCAATAACTATAGTTCAGCACCACGACTGGATTTGCGTTCTCGGCGGTTTCGTCGGAATCGGAAAACAACCGTCCCGCGGCAGGCTTAAGGCCGAGGAGGGTGAAATAGTTCCCGCTGACCATGCGTCCGGTGATTTTCTCCGACAATTCACCCTGACCAGAGTCCACGTCAACGCGATGATCACTCGCAGCCGCGCACAAACCCGTGAAAACCGAGTTGCGATCGCGAAGTGCCTTATATAAAGGATAAGAGAAGATATCGGTGCTCGGAGTCCCGTTAGAACGGCGGTTCGGGTCCGATGGATCGCCAACGACAACAAGCTGTTGCGGATCTCTCACCGGCAGCATCTTCAGCAAGAGCGCATTGACCACAGTGAAAATCGCAGTGTTTGCACCAATGCCCAGCGCTAACGTGAGCACGGCAACTCCGGTGAATCCCGGGCTCTTGCGCAACTGCCGTAGCGCGTAACGAATATCTTGAATAAATCCAGTCATTGTTTTACTCACTCGTACCGCAACGCCACTATGGGATCGACCTTGGTTGCCTTAAGAGCCGGACCAAAACTCGCCGCCACCGCAAAGAGAATTATTAACGCCGCAGCAAACGAAAACGTGACCGGATCGTTGGGCGAAATACCGAAGACCAGTGGTGCGAGGGCTCGACGGAGAATGATCGCTCCAAGTATTCCAGCTGCAGCACCCACGACGGCCATGACTATACCCTGCTTTAATACCATCCAAAGTACGTTTGCTGGTCGCGCTCCCACTGCTATCCGCAAGCCGATCTCACTTGTGCCCTGCGCCACTACGTAAGAGATCACGCCATATACGCCGATCAAGGCCAGCACCACTCCGCAGGCCGCGAACAGCGCCAGCAAGCCAGTCGTGTAACGGCGGTCGGCGGTTTCCTGCTTCATCACATCGTCCATACTGGAAACTTCCGCGAACGGCACATCTGGATCGATAGAGTGCAGTTGCTGGCGGATGGAAGGCGCGAGCTGCATAGGATCGAGCGTGGTGCGCACGATCAAGTTTTTAAAGCCAAAGTTCATGTCGGGAGTCTGGCGGAACAGCGTCGTCAACTGCGGAGCGGGAGGAAGCGCAAGACCCAGGTTCATCGCGTCTCCCATTACGCCAACAATCGTGAAGCGAAGATTTCCAATGGGTGCGGGAACGGGCCGCACAATCACCTGCACCTGTTTTCCAATTGGGTCTTCGTTGGGGAAGTATGCCTTTGCCATTGCTTCATTGATGAGCGCCACCGGCGGGCTGGTCTCGGTATCGAACTCTGAAAAATTGCGTCCCTGCAAGAGCGGAATTCCAAATGTGTGCAGATACTCTGGATCGGTCACATTGAAGAATGCGGAAGGCATGTTCTGCAGGCTGGACGCAGCTCTCCCGGCAATGGCGAAGTTCTGCAACCAGTTATCAACCGGAGGATATGCCGCGCTGATGGTCACATCTTCCACTCCCGGCAATCGGCTCACGCGATCGGCATAATCCCGGGCAAATCTGGTGATGCTCGCAGAATTTGGATAGCGCACCGGGGGAAGAAAAATATGAGTTCTCAGCAAATGATCGGAGCGAAAGCCGGCATCCTGTTCTTGTAATCGCAAGATGCTCTGGACCAGCAGCCCGGTGCCGATCAGCAGCATCACCGCGAAAGCGACTTCGCTGGTGACGAATAAACGTCCAAGGCGCTTGCGCGTTTTGCTGCCAGTATTTGTGCGCGAAGCCTCATTCAGGGCCTGCAGCGGGCTTACTTTCAAACTGGTAAGCGCGGGGACCGAACCAAAAAAAACACTGCTGAGCATTGAAAGTCCGAAGGCAAACGCAAGAACGTAAAAATCAATGTTCAAGGTTGCCAGCTGGGGAAGTTGCACGGGATGAACTCGCTTGAGGATTGCACAGCCCCACCACGCGAGACCACAACCCAGAATTCCTCCTACCAGCCCGAGCGTCAGATTCTCAGTGATGAATTGTCTGAGCATCCGGAGGTTTTGCGCGCCCATTGCCAGCCGCAATGCAATCTCGCGGGTGCGCCCGGAGTTGCGCGCCAGCAAGAGGTTTGCGACGTTCGAACAGGCGATTAACAAAATGAGCAGTACCGCTCCCATCAATAGCAGGATCAGGGGGCGGAGAGTACCGGCACGATCTTCCTGCAGGCTCTGCAGTTTCACTCCAACTCCTCGGTCAAGCGGATACTGATCAGCCAAGTTCTGCGCAATGCGCCGTAAATCAGCAGCGGCCTGTTGCATTGAAACTCCCGGTTTCAACCTCCCAATGGTCCAAAAACCGCGCTCGCCTCGCGCACTCTCATCCCAAACCGTGTCACCGGCGCTGAGATACGGAACAAAAGGCGTCCACAACTCCACCTTGCCGTGTTTACTGTCGAATGACGCATCCGGCAGCCCGGCTGGAACTATGCCGATGACCGTGTAAGGCTCGTCGTTGATGCGAATGCTCTTCCCCAGAATGGTTCGGTCCCCGCCGAACCGGCTCTGCCAGAACTCATAGCTCAATAGAACTTCAAATTGATTGCCCCATTGGTTCTCTTCGTCCCGGAACAGCCTGCCCATAATTGGCTTAATGCCCAACACTTCGAAATAATCCGCGGACATGAGGCCGACCGGCATCTGCTCAGGCTCCGCCGATCCAGGAAGAGCGCTGACGTTTTTTCTCCAGCCGGAGTCATAGATGGCCAGCTTCTCGAAGGTACGGTTCTGACTTGCAAAGTCGCGTACATCGAGAGGTGAAGGACCGGTGACTCGGTTTCCATCGATGGACAGAATTCTGACCAGGCGGTCAGAGTGCGTAAATGGCAGCGGGCGTAACAGGACTGCATTCAAAACACTGAACATTGCCGTGCTTGCACCGATGCCCAGCGCAAGCGTGAGTACGGCGACCGCCGTAAATCCAGGACTCTGGCGCAACTGCCGCAATGCGTGACGAAGATCCTGCACAAATCCAGTCATTGTCTTACTCACTCATATCGCAAAGCCACCATGGGATCGACTTTCGCCGCACGGTGCGCGGGTAGGTAGCTGGCTGCGATCGCCACGCAAGCTAGAATCACGCTAACCGCAATGTAGGTAGTTGGATCACGCGGCGGGATTTGATAGAGAAGCGATTCGATCAACCGCGCTAGGGCCAGCGCGCCGCCAATTCCAATTACCGTTCCTATGACGGTCAACGTGGTTCCGCGGCCAAGCACCATTGCAAGCACGCTCTCCCGCGTGGCCCCCATGGCCATCCGCACTCCGATCTCGTGGGTGCGCTGCACTACTGCTTGTGACATAACTCCGTAGAGGCCGACTGCGGTCAAGATCAGTGCCATCGCCGCAAATAACCCCAATAGAATTGCCTGGAAACGTGCGCGTCCCAGATCGACGGCCAGATACTCGCTCATCGTGCGGATTTGGTACAGCGGCACATCGGGATCCATGGCGTTCAAAACTTTGTGAATGTTGCCCGCGACTGTCGCGGGGTCTGCGGCGGTGCGGACGACTAAAGTGGGCATTCCCCACATCAGCTGAGAAAGAGGAATGTAGTAGGCTGGTTCCGGCGCCTTGTCCAACTTGCTGGTTCTGATGTCGCCCACAACTCCGATAATTTCGCGAGTTTTATAGCGATCACGTGGCGGACCTTCGCCCGCGCCAATGGTGAGCTTCCGTCCGATCGGATCCTGATCGTGAAAGAACTTGCGCGCAAAAGAATCAGTGATAATCATCACCGGCTCTGAATTGCGTTGGTCGCGATCCTCGAAGGTGCGGCCACGGAGCAATGGAATCTTCATGGCTTCGAATAATCCCGTAGATGCCAGATACACGTTCGCGCTGGGTTCGTTCTCCTGCGGCACCGGATGATCCGGCCAGTTGAACGAGATGCTCCACGCGTTATTGCTAAGGGGCAACGGCATTGCTCCGGAAGCAGCGGTCACTCCTGGCAGATTTTTTAAGCGCGACAGAAGGTCGAGCACGAACCGGTCTTGCTGGTCGGGCTTGTAACGAGTCTCGGATATATCGAAGCTGGCAGTGAGCAGGTGATTGGGATCGAAGCCTAAATCAACGTGCGCCAATCGGTTCAGGCTGCGCAACAACAGCCCTGCGCCTACCAGCAGCATCACTCCGAGAGCGATTTCACCAATTACCAACGCCGACCGCACGCGGTGAGTTCCGGTTCCCGCGGTTGCAGTGCGGCTGCTTTCGCGCATAGTTTCAGCGAGATTTGGCGACGATGTCTTCAATGCCGGCGCCAGACCGAATAAAATTCCGGTCACAATCGCGAGTGCAGCGCTAAATAAAAGAACCCGCAAGTCGATGTTGATTTGTTCCGCGCGTGGCAAATTGTCGGGATAAAAGCGCAGCAGCGCCCGCAACATTCCATTCGCCAATATCAGGCCAAGTACTGAGCCGGTCACGGACAAAAGCGCCGACTCAGTAATTAATTGCTGAATGATTCGTGAGCGCCTGGCCCCGAGTGCGGCGCGCACGCCGATTTCTCGAGAACGACCGCTGCTTCGGACCAGGATCAGATTGGCGACATTTCCACATGCAATGAGTAAAACCAAGCCAACCGCAACCAGGAGGATCAACAGTGGCGTCCTGGTTTCTCCCACAAGAAATTGCAGCTCGGGCAGGACTGCAATGCCGCTGTACGCATTGGACCCTGGGTATTCGTGGGCCAGCGCACGTGCGATTGACGTCGCATCGGCGGCCGCAGTTTCGAGCGTGATGCCATTTTTCAGCCGCGCAATCGCCAGAAATGTGTGATTGCCACGCTGGCTGATGACCGGCGTGTCATCGGGAGCATCTTTTTCCGCTTCGCGAGAGAACGTCAGCCAAACATCGCGAGTGTCGGACGAAATGGGAAACTGGAATCCTGCCGGCATGACGCCGACTATCGTGAAACTTCGCCCATTGAGCGAGAGACTGCTCCCAATCACATTGCGGTCGGAGTTCAGATAATTTCGCCACAACCGATTACTAATGGTGGCGACGTAATGCCCAGGTCGGTCTTCGTCCGGTCGAAAATCGCGGCCTATGAACGGCTGAACACCAAGCAATCGGAACAAGCCCGCATTCACGTGCGAAACATTCACGTGCATCGGCTCGCGCAAGCCGGTCAATGTCCCTTGGTTGAAGTCGTAAGCGGCAACGTCTTCAAAGGAGTGATTACGGGCCCGCACATCCGCAACGTCAGGATACGAGACACTACCAATAAGATTTCCGGGATCGCCATCCCGAGTGTCGTATTCGCCGATTTCCATCAATCGATCAGGCTGACGGAATGGCAGGGGGCGCAGCAATACCGAATTCACCACGCTGAACATGGTCGTGGTGGCGCCGATGCCGAGAGCGATGGTCAGCACTGCGATGGCAGTAAATCCAGGATTCTTGCGCAACTGGCGCACTGCGTACCGAAGATCGTGAATGATTCCGGTCATCATATTCTCCTCACTCGTACCGAAGTGCGACCACTGGATTCACCGTCGCCGCGCGCCATGCCGGGATCAAGCATGCGATTGCGGCCACCAGCATCAGCAGCAACGAAGAGCCGAACAATGTCAAAGGATCGCGGGGCGTGCCGCCTGACCACGACGACATGGTTCTGCTCAATGCGACGCTCAACACCACGCCTGCGGTCACTCCCGCTCCTAGTACGGCTATGGTCGAACTCACCACTAGTCGCAAAATGTTGGCACGTTGCGCGCCTAAAGCCATGCGAATCCCGACCTCCTGCGTTCGCTGCGTCACCGCATAAGACACGACGCTATACAAACCTGTCGCCGCTAGCGCGAGCGCCAGCACGGCGAAGATCGAAAACAATGTGGCGATGAATCGGCCTTGGCCCCAGCCTTGCGTGTATAGCCACCACGTCAACGTGTGATCCTGACTGACCACAATTTCTGGATTTATCTGCCGGAGGCGTTCTTTCACCGAAACCATCGCTGCTTCAGGATCGATTTGTGTCCGCATGATAAGAAATTCGTCGGGCGGCAATATGAAACTATACGGAAGGAAGACTGCGGGCTTGGCAGGGCGTTCTAATCCGTCATTGCGAGCATTGCCGACCACACCGATCACTTCCAGCCAGTCGTCGGGACTCTGTGCTGAAATAAGATCAGGCTGCTGCAGCTTGAGTATTGGGCTGCGCACTCTCTCTCCAATCGCATCATGCCCAGCGAGAAACTGTTTTACGAAAGCCTGATTCACTATCGCCAGGTGTGCGCCTCGCTTTACCTCACCGTCATCGAATAGACGGCCCGCTATCAGAGGAATGTGCAGAGTCGCGAATTCTTCGGGGCTAACCAATCCGAGCATCGCGTCGGAGTTTGACAGCGACGGCTGGCTTCGCACTTCGACCTTGGCGTTGAAGCCACCGAACGGAGGAAAATAAGTCGTCGAAACACTCGCGCTTGAAACACCTGGTACTTGCTCAACTGCCTGGCGCACCTGTTCGTTGGTATTGACTCTTGCTTCCCATGTGGAAGTCGCTCCTTTAGGAAGCGACACGTTAAAGTTAGAAACATGATCGGCGTCAAAACCAAGCGGGACGTGGGTTAGCGCAAGAAACGCTTTCATGGCCGCGCCCGCCCCGGCGAGCAACAATAATGTGAGCGCAACCTGACCTGCAATCAGAAACCGATGCGTATTTCGTCCGTGCGCCGAGCCTGAATGCCGAGTCCCTCCGGCTTGCACCAACTGATTAATCGAAGGCCGCGAGAGTTCCCAGGCCGGCGAGATCCCAAACAGAATGCCGGTGGCCAGCGCAACCGCAACGCTGAATGCCAGTACCGCAGCGTTCACATGAATTGAGGCTTCGTGGGGAAAGGAATAAAACGGCAGGAACGAAGAAATCGCATCGACTCCTAGATACGCCGCAAACACCCCGAGTGCAGCACCGGTAAATGAAAGCAATATCGATTCGGTCAGCAATTGCCGGATCAATCGGCCGCGACTCGCGCCGATGGACGATCGCATCGCGAGCTCGTGCTGGCGCGCGGTCCCCCGCGCAAGTAACAGGATCGAAACATTGGCGCAGCCGATTACAAGCAGAGCAATCACAGCGATGAAAAGCAAAACTAATGTCCCAGAGAATTTGCCAAGCACTTCTTCGTTTAGCGAAACAATTTTCACTCGCCGGTCGTAGCGAAAGTCTTTGGAATCGCCTTTGACAAAGGCATTCAATTCGCTCTGAAACATCTGTGTAGCTACGGTCAAGTTCGTTCCCGGCTTGAGTTTTACAAACGCGAGCCAATAATCGTGCGGATCGGCTGTCGGCATGCCCGGCGCGTAAACATCAGAGTCGCCCCACGTGAACCGTGAGGCAGCAACGCCGATTACGGTGTAAAGCTTGTGGTCCAGTTCGAGCGTCTTACCGATAACATTTTTGTTGCCACCGAATTGATGCTTCCAGAACTGGTAACTCAACACGACGACGGGCGACGCTTTTCCGTCCGGCGCATCTGCGGAAGTAAATTCCCTTCCCAGCGCCGGCGGCACTCCCATGTAGGTAAAGAGGTTTGGCGAATACTGTCCAGCCAGCACCGAAATCGGAAAATGATCGCCGGTCAACACGACCTGCTTTTGCTGTTGCAGGAAAACATCGTCAACGCACGCCAGCTTGCGCAGGTCCTGATATTCACTTCCATTCACCACCAGCAACGGCCCACGGTCTTCTTTATTACGCAACTCAACGTGCACCATGCGATTGGCGTCTTTATAGGGATAGGGATCAATCAGCACGGCATAAATCACGCTGAATATGGCGGTGGTCGCACCAATTCCGAGCGTCAGCGAGATGACCGACGTAAATGTGAACCCCGGCGATTTCCTAAATTGCCGGAACGCGTAACGCAAATCTTGCATAAGTCGGTTCATAGTCATACCTCACTCATATCGCAACGCCACCATGGGATCGACCCGCGCCGCTCTACGTGCCGGGATGTAACAGGCGATCATTGCCGATCCGAGCAGGACCACTGCCACGACAGCAAATGGTCCGAAATCGACTGTACCGACTCCGTACAACGTGCTTTGCATCGCATGTCCGAGAATCATCGCGCCCACCAGTCCTAAACCAAGACCGCCCAGGGCCAAAGAGAATCCCTCGCGCAAAACCAATCCCAGAACTTGTTGCTTGTCCGCGCCCAGGGCCATGCGTAAACCGATCTCATGCGTGCGTTGGGTTACGCCGAACGCCATCACCCCATAAATCCCGACGCCAGCTAGCAACAGAGCCACCACCGCAAAAGTGCCAAACAGGCTGGCGATGAATTGATCGCCCAGCAGCGCGCGGTTGAGAAGTTGGTCCATGGTGATGACGTTAGCCAACGGCAGCTCGGGGTCTACCGAGTGAATCGCAGCTGCGATGCTTTTGGTCATCGTCTCTGGGTCACCAGTAGTGCGCACCGCAATACCTGCCTGTGGCCACGGGCTCTGCCAGAAAGGCACGTCTATTTCCGGATCGTCATCGTTGCGCAGACCATTGACCCGCACGTTGTGGAAGACGCCAACAATTCGCCATGCGATGGTGGCGCCTACGCGGGTCTCGCCAGGAATCAATTGATCCACGGAGACGGTTTGGGTGAGAGGATCCACGCCGGGCAAGTAGCGGCGCACGAAATTCTCATTCACCATGGCGACTGGCGTGGACGTCGCCGAGTCTTGATCCGTGAAGCTGCGGCCTCGCACCACTCGAATTCCGTAAGTTGCGTAATAGCCTGGCGTGACCATCTGAAACGGCGCGCTCTGACGCAAAGAAGGATCCGCCACCGGTTGTCCGGATACGCTGAAATACATTCCTCCAAACGTTCCCTGCAGCGGGCCGCCAGTGGAAACAGTAGCGTTCACGATGCCCGGAACCGCTTGCACCTTGTCCAAAATTTGACGGAAATATGGATCGATTCCTTCGGGATGCGCAAAGCGCTTCTCGGACGCCGGCAGAAAAAATGTTAAAAGATGATCTCTTCGGATACCGAGATCGATTCGACTGACATTCCACAGGCTATGCATGGCGAGCCCACAAGCCGCAAGGAGGGTCAGCGCCAGGCCGAACTCCGAGATCACCAGAATTCTGCGCAGACGGTACTTCCCTGCGCCAGCCCCGCCGCGTCCACTTTCCTTGAGCGCCTCATTGGGATCGACGCGGGATGCGCTCCATGCTGGTGCATATCCAAAAAGAATTCCGGCAAACGTCGTCGCAGCCAGGGTGAAGATCAAGACCGGAATGCTGAGCCTCACGTCCGCCTCCGAAGGTAAGTCGAAGGGAATATTCGCCATCAGTATTCTCAACATCGCCACGCCCAAGCCGATGCCGACACCCCCCCCGACGCCAGCCATGATCAAGCTCTCGGTAAGGAATTGCGCGAAGATATGGCGACGGGTTGCTCCCAACGAAGTACGCACCGCAACTTCTTTATTACGCGATAGGCCGCGTGCCAGTAAAAGATTCGCGACATTCACGCACGCGATCAGCAATACGAAAACAACGGCAGCCATTAAGAGCCACAAATTCTTGATGAGACCGGGCGGAAGAAAATCAAGATGCAATGGCTCGACGCTGGCGCCCCATCCTTTATTGGATTTCGGAAACTCCTGCGCAATGTGATCGGTGACGGATTGCATGTCCGCCTGAGCTTGTGCCAGTGTGACACCCGCCTTAAGTTTCCCCATCACAAGTAGATTGTGAAAGTCGTGGGTCAATTGCTGCGGCTTGAAGGCAAGAGGCACGCTTACATCGCCCCCTGTTAAACGGTCCGCCAGCCCCGGAGCAAACACTCCCACTACCGTGTAAGGCTCATTGTTCAGGCGAATTGGGCTTCCGATAATCTTCGGATTAGATCCGAGCCGTTCCCATGTCTTGTGAGTGAGAATCGCAACATGGTCTTTTCCCGGAACACTCTCGTCGTCAACGAAATCGCGTCCCATGGAAAATGCGAAGCCCTGCATGTGGTAGTAGCCGGGAGTCACTATGCGCGCCTGCACCATCTCCGGCTGCTCAGGTGTCGCGAGGTTGAACTGGTTGCCGGTCCACGCTTGGATATCTTCGAAGGTCCTGTTCTGGCGCTTCCAATCGAGGTAGTCGCCGGCTGAAACCGAATTGCGTCCTTGAGAGATCTTCGACCACACCATTACCAATCGGTCGGCATCCGGGTAAGGCATAGGCGCGAGCAACGAAGCGTAAATCACGCTGAAGATCGCAGTGTTGGCGCCAATTCCCAGCGCCAGGGTGATGACTGCAACCGCAGTGAAGCCGGGATTCTTCCTCAACTGCCGCAGGGTGAAACGAATATGCTGAACCATCGCAGTCATCTTGCCTCCCTCACTCGCACCTCAGCGCATCCACCGGATCGACCTTGGCCGCGCGACGGGCGGGGATGTAACACGCCACGGCGACAACGCTAATTAGAAGGATCGATACCGCGGCAAAGGTTAACGGGTCGCTCGGTCTCACTCCATAGAGCAGACGAGAGTAGCTGGACAGCAGTCGCGTCAATAGCAGTGCGCCAATGGCGCCGAGCGCAATGCCAGCGAAGACCAATTTCAGTTCTTGCCCAATAAACAGACGAAGAACACTTGCTTTATCGGCCCCGAGAGCCATGCGGATGCCGATTTCCTGTACGTGTTGCGCGACGGAATACGAAATCGTCCCGTAGATTCCAACCGACGCGAGCAGCAACGCCAAGCCAGCGAATGCTCCCAGAAGCATCATGGGGAAACGCTGTTCAGACATCGAGTCCGTGACGATCTGCCGCATAGTTTGGACGTCGTAAATTGGCTGATCGCTAGCGGCCTGATAAATCGTTGCTTTAACGGCAGGAATGAGCGCCGCCGAATCGAGCGGCGTACGAACGATCACGCGTGCATCGGGATAATTAATCGGTACCCACTGGTCCGGGACCTGATATAGCGAATAGTACGTCTGGTATTGGTTGACCGCATCTGAGTCGTTCAGTCCCGCATTCTTCACGTGATTTACGACGCCAATAATCGCGCAAGGACCGAAGGCCGCAAACCCGGCGGTAATCGTGTGCCCGATCGGTTTTTCATCAGGAAAGAATTTGTGAGCGAAATTGCTATCGATCACCGCGACACATGGCGAGGTTGCGGTGTCATTCTCATTAACGAAGCGCCCTTGCAACACCGGAATTGTCATGACGCGCAAATAGTCCGGTCCGGTAAGGAACCATTGCAGCCGCGGCGCTGCTTGCGGTGACTCGGGCTTATTCGAGTCAAGCCAGAATGGCAAATACCCGCCTTCTCCGGTCAAAGGAACGGCAGTGGTGAAATCTGCTGCGTGCACGCCAGGAATCCGGCGAACACGTTCAATCAATTGCTGGTAAGCGGTGCGAGTGCCCGCTGGAGTCTTGGTCAGCGAATGCGAGATCCCGACTTTGAAGGTGACGATATTCTGCGTCTGGAAGCCGGGATTAACACTCGATAAATGGAGAACTGTGCGAAACAGCAAACCCGCACCCACCAGCAGCACGAGCGTCAATGCCACCTGCATGACCGCGAGGCTGCTCTGCGCCCGACGATGTGAAACGGTAGAACCGCGGCCGCCTTCCTTGAGCGACGTTTGCGGCGCGGCGCTCCAAGTTTTCACCGCGGGCGCGAGGCCGAAGAGAATCCCAACCGCTATCGAGACCGCCAATGTGTAAAGCAGAACCGGAGCATTTACCGCGACCTCGTCGATGCGGGGCAAGGTTCCGGGCAGCGCCGATAGAATGGGATTGGTCCCGAACAACGCAATCAAAGTCCCGACGCAGGCGCCTGCTAACGAAAGAACCACGCTTTCGGTCAACAATTGCCGTGCCATGCGCGCTCGATTCGCACCGAGTGCCGCGCGAATTGCAAATTCTCGACTGCGCGCCGCTGAACGAGCCAGCAGAAGGTTAGCGATATTCGCACAGGCGATCAATAAAAGCAGCCCAACTGCGCCCAACAGCAGAGCCAGGATTTGGCCGGCATCGCCGACAATGGCCCGCTTCAAAGGCTCGACGTAAATGCCGAGATCGCGGTTATCGACTGGATAGAGATGGTCCAGACCATTCTGGATTGTGCTCATCTCCGCCTGACTTTGAGAAACGCCCACTCCAGGTTTCAGGCGTGCGATGGTGAAAAGTCCGTCGTGACTCGCCCGGTTTGTAAGAACAAGCGGATCCAACTGCCCGAGTGGCGTATAGACGTCGGCCTCGTCTTCGATACGAAATCTCTGCGGGGCAACTCCCACAATTGAGCAATTCGCCCCGTTGACGGTCACGGTTTTACCCAATACTTCGGCGCTTCTGGCGAACCGTTCTTCCCACAAGCGATTGCCAATTACAGCCACGGGCACGCCGCCACGCTGGTTTTCCTGCGGAGTGAATTCTCGTCCAAGCGCAAGTCTCACACCCAGAGTGCTGAAGAAACCGGGCGAGATCTGTTTGGAATTGAGGTGCGAAGGCGTACCCGGAGATGTCAAGTCAATAGCTTGCTTCCGAAACGCTGCCATCTGCTCAAAGGACCGAGCACTGCGTTGCCAATCCTGAAAATTTGGATATGAATTCCACACACGCGGAAATCGTGGGTTGTTTTCCCACACCATAACGAGGCGATCAGGCTGGAAATAATTGAGTGGAGCGAGCACCACGCCTTCAACGACACTGAATATCGCAGTGTTCGCTCCAATGCCAACCGCAAGAGTGACGACCGCTACGGCAGTGAAGCCGGGCTTCTTGCTCAGTTGCCGCAATGCGTAGCGAATGTCTTGAAGGAATCCGTTCATCTGCAAAACTCCTCACTCGTATCGCAACGCCACCATGGGATCGACTTTGGCCGCCCTGTAAGCGGGAACGATGGTCGCAAACAGCGCCACTATGGCCAGCAACACTGCAACCGCCAGAAATGTGACCGGGTCTGTAGGCTTGACTCCGTAAACCAGCGTTGACATTACTCGCGCCAGCGCCAAAGCTCCGACAATCCCGAGAGTCACTCCCAGGAGTGTCGGCTTCATGCCTTCCATCACGATCATGCGCAGCACATCTGACAATCGCGCGCCTAGAGCTAAACGAATTCCAATCTCCTGCACTCGCCGTCGCACGCTGTAAGACAGCACGCTATAAATTCCGATCGCTGCCAACACCACTGCCAGCGCGGCGAACGCGCCCATCAACAGAAGATTGAAGCGCGGTTGGGTGAGCGATGTGGCCACGAGTTCGTCCATGGTCAGCACATCGCGCACCGGAATATCGCGGTCGATTTCGTGGATCACATTGGTGACTGCAGGCGCAAGGTTCGCGGGATTGCCATTAGACCGAACCACAACTGACATGGGAAAGGACTGCCAGTCTGCTTTTGCAGGCGAACTAAGTTGATCCAGCGGCATATAGAGCGCCGCCGCTGGCCGCGTCTGATCAAGGCCATCGAGTTTGACGTCACCTACAACTCCGACAATTTCTCGCGCGATGCCGGGTAAAAATGTGAGAGTGATGTGCTTGCCGATAGGATCTTCATGTGGCCAGAACTGCCGCGCGAGAGATGCGCTGATCAGAATCGTCGCCGGGCGTGATGCGACATCAGTGCCGTCAAAATCACGGCCTCGCAATATGGGAATGCGAAGTGAGCTCATGTACCCGGCACTGGCCAGCCGCACATCGACTTCGGGCTGTTCCGCCATCGGCACCACCGGACGCCCCTCGACCGCAATCGGCTGATGCGAGCCATTGCCATCGAGCGGAACGTCGTCGACGGCCCCTGCCGACACCACTCCTGGCAAAGCGCGAGCGCGTTCAAGCACCCGTTCATAAAAACTGACCTGCTGCAGCGGCGTAGAAAACTTTTCCCGTGAAACTGCCGCGGTCAGCGTTAACACGCCGTGAGACTCGAATCCCGGATTGACGTCGCGCAGAAACTGGAAGCTTCGGATCATCAAGCCGGCGCCGATGAGGAGCACCAACGATAGCGAGACCTCCACAATCACCAGCGTGCTTCGCATGCGGTTGCCGCCGGAGTCGGAGTCAGTGCGTCCCAAGCCCTGCTTAAGAGCCTGGTTGAGATTGCCGCGGCTCAAGTGCAAAGCCGGCAGAATTCCGGCAAGAACACCGGTTACAACCGAAATCACCGCGGTAAATGCGAGGACCTTGATGTCGATGCCAGCGGACATCGATTGCGGCAATTTCCCCGCCAGGAAAGCCATGATTAGCCGGATTCCAAAATGCGCATAAGTCAGGCCCAGCGCGCCGCCCAGCATCGCCAGAACTACATTCTCCGAAAGAATCTGGCGGACCACGCGCGCCGAACTCGCACCCAGCGCAGTACGAATGGCAATTTCTTTTTGCCGGCTGAAAGTTCTGGCCAAAGAAAGGTTGGCCACATTGACGCAGGCGATGAGCAGAATGAAACCAACGGCACCCAACAACACCAACAAGGCCGGGCGCACATCGCTCACCAGATCATCATGCAGCGGAGTTACAAGCGCTCCCCAACCTTTATCGTCTTCGGGATACTGTTGCTCAAGACGGCTGGAAATAGTGTTCATCTCCGATTGCGCCTGCTTCACATCAACTCCGGGCTTGAGACGCGCAACCACCGAGTAGTGATGTTCTCCGCGAACTGCTTTCTCCTTATCAGTCCACGCCATTGGGGTCCACATCTGCGCGTAGTCAGGAATCCGGAAACTGGCGGGCATGACGCCTGCAACCAGATAAGTACCGCCGTCAAGGGTGACGTTGCGGCCTACGATGTCGCGATTTGATCCAAAATGTTCTTGCCAAAAACGATGGCTGAGCACGACAACGTTTGCGTGTCCCAATTGATCTTCGTCGGCGGACAGCGCTCGCCCAATCTCCGGCTGGACGCCTAACGTGGAAAAGAAATCAGCGGACACTGCTGTTCCGTCCAGTTGCTCCGCCTTGTCGCCTCCGGTGAGCGTGAACCCGTGGTAGGAATAAATCGCCATCTTCTCGAAAACGTCATTCTGCTTTTGCCAATCGAGATAGTTCGCCGCGGAAACCGAAAAGGTCTTCATTCCCGGGAAACTTTTCTCCGGCGGCACATGCCAGATGCGCACCAGCCGAGCGGCATCCTGGAAAGGCAGAGACTGCAGCAACACGCCATTTACTACACTGAAGATTGCGGTGTTCGCGCCGATACCCAACGCGAGAGTGATCACCGCGATAGCGGCGAATCCCGGCGCCTTTCGCAGCTGGCGCATTGCGTATCGAAAATCTTGTATTAGTCCGGTCATGATTTGTTTTTCCTCACTCATACCGCAGTGCCACCACGGGATCGACCTTCGCCGCCCGCCGCGCGGGAATGTAACAACCGGCGAGAATCATGCTCAACACAATCCACGGGACGACGGAAAACGTCGCCCAGTCGCGCGCGCTCACACCGAATAGCAGGCTCGCCATAAGCTGTGTTAATCCGAATGCGCCAATGATTCCGAGCGTCACTCCGGCGATCGCCAGCCGCGCGCCTTGTCCCATGATCAGCCGCAAGACGCTGTGCCGTTCTGCTCCCAGCGCCATCCGGATTCCGATTTCCCGGGTGCGGTGCGAAACCGAATACGCCATCACTCCATAAATTCCAATCGCCGCAAGGATCAGTGCTAACCCCGCAAAAGTCCCGATTAGCCACATGTCAAAGCGACGAAGCGAACCGGCATCCGCGACCATTTCATCCATGGTCTTCACGTCGTAAAGCGGGACCGTCTTGTCGATATCTCCGACAGCCGATCGCATGGCAGTCAATAGATCGGACGAGTTTTGCGAACGCACTGCGATGGTCATGTTGCCTTCGAGCAGCGGCAGAAACGATTCCGGGACTTGCGTGTACGGGTAATAGGCGGTGGGCTCGACATCAGTGACGTCGGCTGTCCAGTGCCGGACATCGGCAGCCACGCCGACTACGGTGCACCAGTCCGCGCCCGGCATTTGCGGCTTCAGGCGCTTGCCAACCGCATTCTGTCCTGGCCAATACAGCTTCGCCAGGCTTTGACTCACGACTGCAACCTTCGGAGCGGCCGCGGTGTCGGCATCAAGAAAATCGCGCCCGCTCAACAATGGAATCTGCAGCCCACGAAAATAGCCGGGGCCAATCGCACGAAAACGCGAGACGATAGGAATTTGCGAAGGCGGGGGCGGCGTGCCTTCAATCGCAATTGGCATGGACGGGTCGGTGCCGCTCATAGGAAGATTTCGGGCCAACACTGCCGACTGCACTCCCGGGACCGCGTTGATTCGATTCAGCACCTGCTGATAAAAAATTGGAATGCGCGCTCCGGAGAATTGCGCCGGCGCTGCCAAGTGGAATGTAAGTACGCCGGCAGGATTAAATCCGGGAGCAATACTCTCCGTCTCCCACAGGCTCCTCAGCGAGAGGCCGGCGCCAATCAGCAAAATAGAAGCCAGCGCGGTTTCAGTTATGACCAGGATTGCGCGATGCTTTCCAAAGCCTCCGCTGCTGCCGCGCGACCCTTCTTTGAGCGCTTCGCTGACGTCCGCCTTCGATCCTTCCCACGCAGGAGCAATGCCGAACAAGATTCCAACCACCCCACATAAAACTGCCGTATAGCCCAACACCGTGCCATCGATTCCAATGGTTTTCACCGATGGAATGCTGGACGGATCGATCGCTAACAGCACTCGCAATGCGCTCCAGGCAAATGCGAGGCCAAGCAGTCCGCCTATCAGCGACAACAAAATGCTCTCGGTAAGAAGTTGCCGGACCAAGCGGAACCGTGCCGCACCCAACGCGGTGCGAATCGAAATTTCGCGCTGCCGGATATTGCCTCGCGCCAGCAGCAGATTGGCAACATTCGAGCACGCAATCAGCAGCACGAAGCTAACCGCTCCCATCAGCAAAAACAGCGCCGGTTTTATATTTCCGTTCAGAGCATCGCTGACTGGTTGCAAAGTCACACCCAGCGCCCCCTCGCCGTGCGAATCTTGCGCTTTAAACCGCGAGGCAATCGTCGCCATCACGGTCTCAGCCTGCTTCTGGCTCATACCGTCCGGCAGCCGGGTGAACGCAAACAACCAATGCACGTTTCGAGCCGAGGCTTGTGCATTCGCCGACTCGAGTTGTAGCGGGATCCAGAACAATTCTTTGTCAGACATGACGTGAAAGTTCTGCGGCATCACCCCGACAACTGTGTATGGCGTGCCATCCAAATCGATGGATTGTCCGACGATCGGCCGCGATTCGAACCGTGTCGCCCAAAGCGCATGACTCAACAGCACAACTGGGGCCGCTCCTTGAATGTCCTCCTGGCGCGAAAAAATCCGCCCGCTCGCCGCCTGAACTCCAAGAACGGAGAACAAGTCGTAATTGATTTTTCCGCCGGCAACTCGCTCCGGCACGTCTTTGCTGCCCAGGTTTTTCCCGATTGAAGAGAACGCACCCATGTGCCCGGTCAACTCTCCCTGCTGCTTCCACTCCAGAAATTCCGGCGTAGAAAAAGCATTCGGATTGCCATTGGTCATGGTCTTCCACACTGCCATGACGCGACTCGGATCGGTGAAAGGCAAAGATCGCAACAGTACCGAATTAATCACGCTGAATATTGCTGTGTTGGCCCCCACGCCGAGCGCCAGCGTGATCACTGCAACGATGGCAAAGCCCGGACTTCCAAGCAATTGCCGGGCCGCGTAGCGCAGATCCTGGAGCAGTCCGTTCATACGTGGGCATCCGCCATGAGTTTCTGCAGCTCTTCTTCGGCCACGACTTTGCCGTCGAACAAATGGACTTCCCGCTGCGCATGTTTGGCGAAGCGCTGGTCGTGAGTGACCATGCAGATAGTCGCGCCTTCGCGATGCAGGTTTTGTAGCAACTCCATCACTGCTTCGCCGTTGCGGGAGTCTAGGTTTCCCGTCGGCTCATCGGCCAGCAGAATCGAAGGATGCCCGGCGAGTGCGCGCGCTACTGCCACGCGCTGCTGCTGTCCGCCGGAGAGTTGCGAAGGATAATGTCGGATGCGGTGCGCCATGCCCACGCGCTCCAGCGATTCCATCACCCGCGCCTTGCGGTCCCCCGACGGCATTCTTTGCCGATAGGTCAGCGGGAGTTCAACATTTTCGTAGACCGTGAGATCGCCGATCAGGTTGAAACTCTGAAAAATAAAACCGATTTCCTGATTGCGAATCCGAGAGCGCGCGCCGAAGTCGAGATTTTCGACTCCTTGTCCGTTCAGCTGATACTTCCCGCCAGTCGGCGTATCCAGCAAGCCGATAATCGAAAGCAGCGTCGATTTCCCGCAGCCCGACGGCCCCGACATCGCCACGTACTCGCCCTTGCGGATCGCCAGGTGCACGCCTGACAGCGCGTGGGTCTCGATCTCGTCGGTGTAAAAAACTTTTGTCAGATCTTCAATCTGAATTAACGGCTGTCCTGCTTCAGTCATAGATTTTCCTCGGCTCCTTCTTCGGTTTCCAGGTCCTTCGTGTAACTTCGCGCCCTTCGTGTTTGTGATTGTTTAAATGCCGAATCAACTAATCCAGTCGAATACGGTCGGTATTATCGTTGCGTGACATGTCAGACAGAATTACCGTGTCGCCTTCACGCAATCCTTCAATAACCTGAATGGCATTCACTGAAGCGCGTCCGACTTTGACCGGGACACGCACTGCGCCCTTGCCATCGGAGTCGAGTTTGAACAAACTGATGGTGCTGTTTTCCTGTCCGAATGCCGGCCGTCCGACGTAGAGCACATCATCAAGTTTTTCCAGATCGATGGTTCCATCCACACTCAGGTCGGGCCGCGCGCCCTTCGGAAGTTCGCCAGTGAGCTTGACGTCTACCGTAACGGTTCCGTTCTGCACTGCCGGATCGACTCGCATTACGGTTCCGGAAGCAGTTCCGTTATGCGTATCGACCAGCGCGGGCTGGCCAATCTGCACATCTCGCGCTTGCGTCTCAGCAATTTTTAATTCCGCAATCAGATGGTCCGGCTGCACGACTTTCGCAAGCATCGCGCCCGGGGTAACGTGCTGCCCTACCTGCAACGGCAGATCGACCAGAACACCCTCGATGCCGGCACGCACTCTCAATGCTTCTAACTGTTTTTCTTTTAGACCGGCGAGAGTGCGCACCTGGTCCACTTTGGCCTGTTGCTGCGCCATCTGCGTCTCAATTGCTTTTTGGTTGATGTCGAGCCGCTCGTCCTCAATGTTGTTGCGGGTCGTAAGTTCGTCCGATTTACTCTTTGAGTTTTTGTACGCCAACCCTGAAATTACACCGAGGTCGTAAAGAGCTTTGTCGGTGTCGGCCTGAAGTTTGGCCTGCGTGTAATCAGAATTCACCGTTGCAGCTCCGGCTTTCTGGTTCATCAGATTGCTTTGCAACGTCACCCGCAGGCTTTGATATTCCGCTTCGGCGGCTTTCAATTGCAGCTTGGCGTCAACCGCTTCCTGCTCCACTTGCGGATTGCTCATCTCCAGCAGAATCGTGTCCGGCTTCACCTGAGAGCCCGGCAACTTCAGAATGCGCACGATCGTGGCCTCCGTCTCTGCAGGTATTTGACGAGTGAACTCCTGACTGGGAATCAACGATCCCAAGCCTCGCACCTGGCGCAGCATTGGTCCGCGCTTCACGGTGTCGGTCCATACCGTGCTGCGTTCGACTTCCGGGGCCGCAGGCTTTAAGCGAGATATGCCCACCGTAGCAGCGGCCAAAACGACAATTCCCACCGCAGACCAAATGATTTGGCGACGGCGTTTTTGCTGTTTGAATTCTGGCCGGGCTATATCCATATGCCGCAATCCTGCAACCCTGAGGCCATAGCGGGATTGCCCCTATGACGTTGAATGCTCTTGGCTTAATGGGTTGCAGACATTTGTTTGGAATTGAGTATTGTCCGCTAACAGAATTGACTGTCCATTGATGGACAACTCATTAGGGCCGATTCGTTTTCGGGATCACTTAACCGCAATTGCAAGGCATCTAAAAACCATGCCTGAAAAAAAGTCGCACTCTCACAGAACCGATCATGTTCGTATCGTTCCTCTGGCGACGCCTGAAGTACTTCAGCGGACCACCGCGCCAGCCGCTCATTTGACCTACAACAATGGGCCGCTGATCGCGCAGTGCCAAGTATTCACCGTCTTTTGGGGATCCGCCTGGCAACAAACAACGTTGGCGGGAATGATCAACGAACTCAATGGATTTTTTGACTACATTTTGACCGGTCGGCTCATCGACCAATTGTCAGAATATAACGTGCCGCAATATAAAATTTCACATGGCAAGCGAATTGGCACCATCACGCTCACGAGTCCCGATGTGAGCAAGACTGTTGACGATTCTGCAATTCAAAAGATGATCCAGGACCAGATTTCTGCCAAGAAGTTTCCGGCGTCGAGTCCCGATATCCTTTATTTTGTTTTCCTGCCGTCGGGGGTGACGGTCACTCAAGGAGGCTCGGCTTCCTGCAAAGTTTTTTGCGGATATCACGACGCGATCGGGAATGACATCTTCTATGCAGTAATGCCCTTCCCCGGATGCTCCGGATGCTCCTCCAACTTTTCCAGCTTCGAGGCTCTTACCGTCACTGCCTCTCACGAGCTATGTGAGGCCATCACCGATCCTATCCCTGGGCAGGGCTGGTACGACAGTCAGAATGGTGAGATCGGAGACATTTGTGCGTGGAAAACCAAGAAAGTAGGTCAGTACACCGTCCAGCAAGAATGGTCGAATAGCCGCGGCAGCTGCTTCTGATTTCGCGCGACGCGGTATGTCATCGCACCTGAGCGCCTAAAGCCCAAATTCGTATCCTTTATTAAGTGTAGAAGCGGCTAAATGTTCTCAGCGGGGGCCGCGCCCACTTCAAATTCCACCGTCTGAGTTCCGAGCTGCGGATGGATGGCCGTCAGCCGCACTGTTCCTGGCTGTTCCTTAGCTCGCACCCACACCGCGCCCGTGCCTCCGATCAGCGAAAAGGGATTGTCTCCGATCAGTTCGGCGGGGCCGTCCAACTCGAGCTTCACCGAGTCGTTCGCGAATGGCCGAATCCGGTCAAACTCATCGGTGACCCGCAGAACCACGCGCGTCGAATCAGCGCCATCAGCCAACAACGCCGTATCGTCCGGAAGCAGCGCGAACTTCTTATCCACGCCATCGCCCGAAAGATTCTTTACGATGACCTGCTTCCCTTGTATGTAACCTTCAATCCGCATGTCTCCCCATTTGTGAAATAGTTCGCCGAGTTCAACCACAAACGGAGCATATTTAAGATGAGCAAATTGTTTGCGGTCAGGATCGACTTCGGCTACGAGATGGTCGGCAATGTAGATTTTCAAATGATCACAGTTTGAACATACGACGGCTTTCGAGAATCCAATAGATTGATCGCCCCGCGCCCAATGAAAGGCTGGCTCAAGCACCACTTCTTCGGCGGGATCACATTGCGACTTATAAAATCCCGCCGCCGGCTTCGGTTCACGAAAAATGTCCGTGACCCCGTGGTAACAGATACGATCGCCAGAGCCGAAATTTCCGTGGGTGTTGTAATCAAACGCGCACCAGCCAATTCCACCCTGCATATTGCGGATTTGACGCCAGCTGGTCATGAATGCGGGCGTGACGCAGCGTGTGCTCAACCAACCGCTCGACATTGTCGATGGTCTTGGTGGGATAAGTGTGGCCGACGAATTCGGTATTCAGGTAGCGCGGATGGTTCGGCGGCTTCAACGGAAACCCGAAGTCATTCATGGTGAACACATCTTCGAGAAATTCAGATTCCTGGAAGTACCGGATTCCGCCGGTCTGGCGCGTGGGGTCGAGCTGGTGCGCCATCGCGTTGGTGCGTGTGTAGAAATCGTGATTGTCCCTCGACTCGTTAATCCTCACTCCCCACAAAATAATCGACGGATGGTTCCAGTCGCGGCGAATCATGCGGCGTACATTGTCGACAGAAATGTCCTGCCAGGCTTGATCGCCGATATGTTGCCAGCCGGGAATCTCTTCGAGAACTAACAGACCGATCTCGTCGCATGCATCCAGAAAATGCCGCGATTGCGGGTAGTGCGATGTTCTTACGATGTTGCATTTGAGCTTGTTGCGCAGGATCTCCGCGTCACGCCTCTGGGCACGTGCAGGCATCGCTTGCCCAACATAGGGGAAGGTCTGATGACGATCGAGACCGCGTAACTTGATGACTTTTCCATTCAATTCAAACCCGTGATCGGTAAATTGCGCCTCGCGAAAGCCAAATCGCCTCGTGTCTTCGTCAACAACCTGAGCGCCTCGCAACAGACGTACCCGCACCGAGTACAGGTTTCGATGTTCGAGGTCCCACAGTTTGATTCCGGTCAACGACGCAATATTGAGTACGTGAGCAACCGGCTCCCCCGAAGGACCGCCCTTGGGCACCTGAGCTGAGGCCTTAGCGATCACACTTTCATCATCGAGCAGTTCAGCTTGCAGTGTGAGTGGCCCCGATGATTCCAGATGCTGCAAAAAACAATCTATTTCGAGCGAGGGATGCGTGAGTACGTCTTTCGGGCGAACAGATATATTCTCGATGAACGTGGGCGCAACCGCGAGTAGAGAGACTTCGCGATAGATTCCGCCAAAGGTCAGATAGTCAATCTCATATCCGAACGGCGGAATGTCAGGCCGCTCGCTAGAATCGACCGCAACCGCCAGCACATTGTCTCCATCGAAATCCACATGCGGGGTCAGTTCGAAGAAGAATGGAGTGTAGCCGCCTTTATATTCGCCAAGTCGCTGGCCGTTCAGCCATACCGTCGAAGCCGTCATTACGCCCTCAAAGTGCACGAAGATATGCTTGCCGCGCGCTTCCGCTGGAAGTTTGAAATGACGTCGGTAAATCGACACCAGTTCATATCGCTTCTCGTCGAAGCCGTGCCACGGCAACCGAATATTGGTATGCGGAACCACTACGCGGTCGAAGCCCGCATCATCAAAAGTTTTTTCACTGGCGGCTTCAGTAAATTTAGAGTTATAAAGCCAATTTCGATTCATCGGAAAGACTAGCCTGGCCACCGTGTTCGCGGTCGTTCCTTCTACGTTGGCAGCAAGCCCATGCGACGCTAAAGTCGCGCCCGCTATAAACGTACCCGTGTTCCTGATGAAATCGCGCCTATCCATTTTTTCTCCTGTCATTTCTTCGATTGACAACACCCTACCTTGATCGCGGCCAGACGGAATCCGACCATACCAAACCAGCTATGCGATCCAGGACAGCAACTGCGAAATATCGGTCGCGCCGCTTGACTCCGTACCGCGAGGCACCGACGGTCCAATGACAACTGCACTGCTATGATTTTCGAACCACACTAGAAATGAAGATCGTTCAGCGCCAGGCAGGCGTTGCTGATTGATCCAGTTGTAATACGCGCCCATATCGGCATCCACCAGCGAGCCGATCAAGTCCGGCTCAGACCTTCCGGCGCTCGCCGACAGCAATTCATTCATCGGCTTCTGCCGTTGCCGCGGCGCGAATCGAACCAGCAACGTCAAAGGCTGCGCCCGGCGCAAAGTTTCACGTGCCGCCCACTGCGCGAACGTGGTGCTGAAAATTTGCGTTCCCGAACCTTCCGTGAGCAACTTCAGCTGGAAGCGAGAGAGCACCGCATCTCCCGCTTTGTCTAGGCCCACTTCAGACGGACGCATTTCCGCCATGTGCGTGCGCAACGTCTCGGGGCCCATGCCGGGCCGCGAAATATCGCTTTGCATTTTGCGTAAGAGCGCAGCCCGCGCCGGAGCCAGCGCATCGTAGGACACCACAGTCAGCGCCGGATCATGCTCAGCTTCCTCACCGCCATCAATGTACCAATGCGCATACGGCGCTGGATGCGCTTTAGCGCGCGCTGCCGCCACGTCAAGTAAAAGCTTCACTCCATTCTCGGGATTCACTCGGGTGCAATACGCTCCATGCGGCCGCAGCTTGCGAAACAGTGGCTGGTCGTAGGAATCGAGGCCCTTCCCAATGATGCTGATTCCGAGTCTCGCCACCGCTGGCGGTTTCGGCGGAAGCGCTGCCCTCAACCGATCGGCGTAATGCACTGCGGCCAAACGGAAAGCATCCTGTTGATGCGTGCTCCAGAGATGAGCGGAGAGTTGCTCGACAAACTGGCCGGGGGCGTTCACCCAGTCGGCGTGTTCAAGGCTCGCCGACAGACGAATGGCGGAGAATTCCTGAAACCAGTCGCTGACCTGAGCCGATGAAAGTGAGCGCAGGTTTTCCAATTCGCTCTCAATCGCCCGGCGCTCAGCCGGAAATTTGAAATCAAATTCGATGATCTCTTTGAGTAATGAAGCCACGAAGCTCAAAGGCAAAGGCTGCAGCGCCGTCAAATAATCTACAACTGCTTTTCTAGCTTCCGGCGGATACGACTTGAACTGCTCGGGTTTCAGATCGCGCGGCAGCATGGCTAGACCAATTCCCCGATGGGCTTGCCTTGCGAGAGCGAAGCAGAAAAGCCCAGCATAGATCCAAGTGTAGGCACCAGGTCTGTCGAGTCCACTGCACGGTCATACACCACGCCCTCGCGAATCCCCGGCCCGAGCGCCATTAGCCAGGTTGTCCGAGACAGAGCGTCGCCGGTGCGATGGTGCTGGAATCCGTTTCCACCTGCGTCTTCGTCACTGTCGCGTCCGAAGTCCGGGAGAATAAATAAGCTGGTCTTTCCCGCGTACTCCGGTTCCGTCTGGATCATCTTCCACAACTCGCTGCACAGCCGGTCGGTGCGCCGGATGCCGTCGATGTAGAGCGAATAGGCTCCCGCGTGCGCCACGTCGATGTCGTGCAATGTAATCCACAAAAGGCTCGGTGCAACTTGCCGCATGAGTTGCCGCACAATATAGACCGAAAGCTCGTCCGGGCTCGACAGCGTCCGCGCGTGGGCCTTGAAGTCATCACCCGAGAGCTTCAAGATTGTTTCCAATTGCTGCAGTTCGAATTCCTGGCCTGCGAGTTCCGGCGAGTAAAAAGGCGTTTCATAATTATCGCGAAGCAAGTGCTGGTAGTCGGCATTCCCCCCAGATATTGCAGCGCTTAGCAGATGCTTGGGCAGAATTACTCTCGCGCCGAGTCCAGGCCCGTACGAACGGTTGCTGCTTTCGCCGATGCGGTTAAACCCGTTGCTGGGCGCGACGACCCAAGCGTCAGATGAGGGGCGCCGCAATTGTTTGCGGAAGTACTCGAAGACCGTAGGGTTTTCTGGAGCCACAGTGGCAAAGTTGTTAAAGGTTTCGTAGGTTCCGGTCGCCAGGCTCGCGGTCGCAACGTAGTGGCCAAGGATGCCATGATTGACTACCTGGGTAAAAAAGCTGGCCTGCGGAATTAATTCCCGCATCAGATGGGGAACGTTTTCCTGACCTTCCGGCGCAAATGTTTCCTGATCGCGCGCTCCTCCGCCGAATGTGATCACGATAACTTTCCTTTTCGAGGGAGCGGTAACTGCACGGGAAAATCGCGACGACAACAGCGTGCTGCCTAATGCCAAACCGCCGGCATCGCGCAAAAATTCCCGGCGCGAACGAGAAATCAATGCGCTGCCTGATAAAAAATTCTTCATCAAAGCCCTAATGCTGCGACCCGTCTTTTTCTGAATAGACGAACTGCCGAATCTCTGCACGCTGCTTGTCGAGTTCTGCTAAATGTTGCGCTCGCAGCCGCTGGTAGATCTCTAACTGTTCCTGCGCAGGGATTTTTTGCCCAGTATGAACATACGCCTGCCCCAGGCGATAGTGGGCATCGGCGAGATCGGCATTCTCCTGCAGAGCGCGTTGATAATGCGGAATTGCTTCCGCGTATTTGCCTTGATCGGAATACAAATTTCCCAGCTGCAAATGGGCCTCAGGCAATTTCGGATCAAGCGCAATTGAACGCTTCAGCAGCGACTCGATCTTCCCGATGTCCAGGTTCGCATCCTGGGCGCGCCTGCCCTTCCACAGGCTCATCGCGTAATAAAGATGGGCCCGCGCATTTTCCGGCTGCAGTTCTGCAAACCGGCGGAAGCGTTGAATTACGGCATCGGCCTGGCCCGGGGAGCTGTCGTATGCCTTCGACAAAAAGTAATAGCAGCGCGGATCGGAGGGATTCAGATCGGCGGCCTTCAGCAGCGCTTTTACTGCGTCATCGTAATTGCCGCGCGAATACAAGGCCATGCCGAGACCTATTGCCAGCCTCGGCGAATTCGGATAATGCTCAGCCGCACTCTGGAATACATTCACCGCTGGATCGAGAGTGCGGTGCACCAGCAACTCACTTCCCCAATCGAACAGATTGCTTTCACTCGGCTCCATGTGCGCCGCAGTCTCGTATTGATTCTCGGCGGCGACAAACTTGCCGTCCCTTTCGTCAATTTCCCCCAGCACATTGTGCAGTTCGGCCGTGTCTTTCTGCTTCAAAAGCTCCTGCACTAGGTTTCTGCCGTCATCCAGCTTGCCTGTTTTTGCATAAGCAAGCGCCAAATCATAACCATTGTCGTAAGCGCCGGTGTTTATTTTCTGTGCTTTTTCAAGATAAGGGACGGCAGCGTCCAGCTTGCCGGCCGCCAGGCAAATTTCGCCGAGATTGTGATTGGTGTCATAGCTGCCTGGATCAAGCTCAACTGCTTTTCTGAATTCCGTCTCCGCACTCGCCACCTTTCCCATGTGGACCAGGTTGGTCGCAAGGTTCGTTCGTGCTTCCGCTGATTCGGGCTTCAATCGCACTGCTTTCGCCAGATGATCATTGGCCTTGGACTCCTGCGATTCAGCGGCGTACACCATCCCTAGCAACTCGTGAACGTCAAAGCTTTGCGGAATCTGGCGCACGAGTTGCTCTAGCTGACCGGCGGCCTCTGCATAATGTCCAGAGTTGTACTGCGACAATGCTGCCTGAAATGCAGTATCCAGCTTTTGACTTGGTTCGGTTTCGGCGGCGCTATCCGGCATATGTCCCGCCAGAACGAGGAGTATGAACAGTGGCCGGAAACGTTGGGTCACAGCATTCGTATGTTAGCACCGCGTGGGACTGCAGGGCTGCGTCAGATGGCGTGGGGAGGGCGCTGGTTGACGCCCTCCCCGCCACCTGCACACTCAGAAATACAACTTCAGCGCAAACTGAATTTCTCGCGAATCGTAAGGAGCATCGCGAGTCGATCCGATTTCGCCAAAGGTTGAATCGTTGAAGTTGTTTGCTCCAGATACTGCGACTACACCGTTGCCGCCGAACCCTGGATAGTTAAAGTTGGGATGGTTGAAGACGTTGAATACTTCTGATCTGAACTCCAGACGAGCCCGTTCCGTGAGCTGGAAATTCTTGAATAGCGACAAATCCAGTCGGTGGAAACCTGGGCCTTCAATTTGCGATGGTTGAGTGCCGCCAAGAATGCCCGCCCCTGGAATGTTGACGCACCCGGTTGGCTTTCCAGGTGTTCCAAGTCCGCACGGCTGAGCAAACGCGGCCGCATTCAGCATGGCTACGTTCCCATCCGCAGTCTTGTGGAATGAAGTCCTTGGATTCTGTCCTGGGACAACAAACGAATAGCAATTAGTTCCCGATGTGGTAGCTGAGGGGCAATCCAATTTAAATGGCTGCCCACCTTGCAAGGTTGTAGCCCATACTAACGCCCAACCCCCTAGGAGGCCATTAGACACCCCACTCGCATCGCCCATGAACCGTTTCCCTTTACCAAACGGCAGCTCGTAACTGCCGCTAAAGTGCACGACGTTTCGAATGTCGAAATTCGCCAAACCATAATCAGCATGAATTCCTAAACCCGGTACATAAGGCGCGCGATAGCCATTCCCAGCGAACCCGTTCAGCAGGTCAAGAGCGTCAGAGCGAACCTTTGAGTAGGTGTATGCCAACAAGAAGTTGAGGCCTGTAGAGAATTTCTTTTCCACGCTGGTTTGCAAGCCGTGATAGTAGCTGCTGCCCTGCGTGGTTGCATAGCTGGCGTTTTGCCCAAAATCCGGGAACGGCAACCCGCCCTTAGATTCAGGCAGGGGGCCGCCTGACGTACCTGCGAGTATTTTCGAACCGGTAAGTGTCGTGTTCGGTGGCAGAAGGGCAGTTGGGTTGTTTGAACCCGGGAAAACCTCCAGATGCCGTCCAAAGGTTCCTACGTATGCTGCTTGGACAGACATAGAGGGGGTCAGCTGATATTGGATGGTCAAATTGTCGCCGATCGAATACGGCGTCTGATATGCAAATTGGATTCCGCGCAATTGCAATCCTTGAGCGTTAACCGTAAGTGGGTCGAGTGGAATGCAAGCAAAGCCGGTTTCCAGAGTTGGACCACCCGTCGGCGTGGCATTGCTGCAGCCGGCAAATTGGGTGATCGGACTAGAGTCGTTCTTCTGCTGGAACTGGAAGGAGAACTGAAATGGATAGTTCTCACCTAGGTTTGGAGAATACCCGCGATTCTCAAAGCCGTTGTAGAACATTCCAGCCCCGCCGCGAACCACCAGTTTCGGTGTTACTTGATACGCAAAACCAAATCGCGGAGCAAAATTGCTGGTCTGTGATGTTCCCAAACCCTTGCCGTACTGCTTGGTAATTGCAAGCCCAATCCCATCCTGAGCTAGCAGGTCGTTAAAACTGGTACTACAAGCGCATGTGGAATTAGTCGAGAGCTGAAACGCCCCGGCGCTTGGTGGAATGAGGTATAGAGGCGCGCCGCCGGGAGGCCCAAAGGGAACAAAGTTCGCCTGCTTGCCAAAGTGATCATAAACCAACCCAAAGAAATCCCAGCGCAACCCCAGATTCAAAGTCAAATTCGAAGAAACTTTCCAATCGTCTTGAATGTAGTTGCCGTAGTAATTCTTGCCATTGTCGCTCAACGAAATGTTGGACGCGAATTCGTTGTTCGGCCCTCCAACATAGTTGACCGTGCCAGGGCCGGCGGCGGCAGTTGGTGTCAGCAAGAATTGCGCGCGCCCGGTGTTCCCGCCTCCCACGTTAGGAATATCGGTGTAGGTTCCGTCGAAATTGAACTGTCCACGTGACCAAGGTGGCTGCAAGGTCGAAAACTTAACATGCTGATATTCGAAACCCATCTTGAACGTGTGTTTGCCGTAAATCTTGGTAAAGTCATCGTTCACTTGAATCGTGGAACTCACTTCGTCGGAGGGCAAGAACGAGTTCCCCCCAGGGTCTGCAACCCATTAATTCCAAATGCCGGCAACCCGCCATTTTCATGCACTTGGGGGATTCCGAGGATGCCGTATGTCGACGGAAGATTGCTGAGATTGTTGGCCTCAGGAATATTTCGCGTTGTGTGCAGGTAGTTTAATCCGACCCGTGCAACGTTAACAGTCGTAGGCGAGATTGTGTGGGTCCAGACTAACGCACTCTGTTGCGCCAATGCCGTCTGATTGCCCTGGAAGAACCCACCGCCATCGGCCACGCCTCCAAAAATACTCGGAATGAGCTGGGGATCATCCGCCAAGCTGAAACGGTAGAATATCTGATCCTTTTGGCTAAAATCCAAATCGAGACGCGTATCGAAGGACTGGCGGTTTTCTATCAGAACTGGCGACCGTGTGAAGTTGGAAGATAGCTTTCCGCTGGTCGGGTTGGGATATAGATTCAGGAGAGCGATAGCGTTAGGATCTAATCTTCCCGCTGGGAGAATGTTTAGGTCGGGACATGCGCTCAGTGTGTAAACAAAATTAGCTGGTTCATTCGCACAAGCGGTCGTAAACGGCTCGCGAACAAATCCACCTCCCACGGGTCGAGTCGTTGCCGGATCCAGAATAGTCCCGATGGGCATGACCCTGTTCAATGCATCTGTATGACAACCTGGAGTACTGGAATTGACACAATTGCCGCTGCCTTGTCCAGTAATTACGTCTTGCAAGTTCGTATAGCCGCTGCTGCGCTCTGCCAGGGTGGGCACGGACCCGGTCTGTACTGTTCCCTGCCGCCGCCTCAGCCCTTCGTAGTCACCAAAGAAAAACACCTTGTTGCGTCCATCAAATACGTGAGGGATTGCCACGGGACCGCCGATTGTGAACCCGTACTGGTTCTGACGAAGCTCACCTTTTTGTGTTTGCCATTGGCCGGCGGCGTTTTGCGTATGCTCGAAGTAGTCAGCCGCGTCCAATTTGTCATTGCGGAAAAATTCCCATACATCGCCATGGAACTGGTTGGTCCCCGACTTGATCGTCGCGTTCAGCACGGCCGCGCCGGAACGCCCGTACTCGGCACTGAAGTCCGTCGTCTGAACTCGAAATTCTTGGATTGCATCGACGGGAGGCAGAACTACGAAGTTAGTTCCGTTCAGAAAGTCCACTGTGTCGGAGTTATTGTCCACGCCGTCGAGCATGTAGTTGTTTTGCGCCGGACGGAAACCGTTTGCCGAGAAAGCACCTGTCGATGCATTACCTCGGGTATCAGATTGCGGCGAGTTCACGCCCTGGACTAACTGTGCGAGAAATGTGAAATTGCGTCCATTCAGCGGCAGGTCGTTCACGCTGCGCTGGTCAATTACTTGGCCGACCGATGCGTCCTGCGTCTGCAACACCGGAGCTGCCGCAGTCACTTCAACCGTCTCAGACGTACTGCCAGCGGTCATGGTGAAATTTACGACCACGTTAGAGCCGACGTCCACCTTTACGTCACCCTGGCTTACGGTTTTGAAGCCCTGAAACGAAGCGTCAACTTTGTAGGTCCCGATTCTGACCGGAGAAAACTTGAATACGCCGTCGCTGCCGGTAGTCGTGGACAGGGCAAGGCCAGTCCCGACGTTGGTCAGCGTGACTTTGGCGCCATTGACCACGGCGCCGGAAGGATCCGAAATGGTGCCAATAATTGAGCCGGTATCAACTTGCGCTTGCGCGACGGTTGTTAAGAGCACAGCGGCGACCAACATCGCCAGCAGGATTTTCGGCATGCAAGATGAAATGCCAACTCGCTTCATGACCTTCCTCCTAAGTCTTCGGCTCGTATGCTCGGGATTCTCAAGCTCGATTACCGACAAAGCGACCGCAAGGCCGGCGTGCGCGTAGCGCGACGTCAGCCTCTCTGAATCTGGAAATTTTGATCCTTGAATTCGACGCCCAACCCCCAAAGAACGGATGAACCGCTTAACCCACGAAAACTTGTTAATCGCTTAACCTGCCAGCAAAATCGCTTAACCGTTTAATCTCGCTGGTAATAAACGTGTTTGCGAGTGTTATCACGTGCAAATATCGATTGTCAAGCAAATTTTTGTCGGCTATACTCACCTCGCTTCTGCACAAAAATGACGCTCACCATCCGTGATGTCGCGAAAGCCGCAGGGGTATCGACTGCAACGGTCTCCAATGTCCTGAATAAAACCGGGAAGGTTGGACGTAAAACTCAGCGACTGGTGGTGTCCGCGGTAAAGCGTCTCGGATATGTTCCGGATGCGCACGCGCGGCATCTGGCCTCGCGCGATCGTCACCGAACTTTGGGAATCATCGTCTCTGATATTGAAAATCCATTTTTCCCCGAAGTCATCAAGGGATTCGAATTGCGAGCGCAGCAATTGGGTTATGACGCGATTTTGAGCGACACCAATTACGATCCACGACGCACTCGCCGCGCGGCTGAGCGAATGATGGAGCACAAAGCTCGCGGCGTCGCCATTATGACTTCAGAAATCAGTCTGCGCCTGATTCACGAGCTGGCGCGCAGAAAAATCGCAGTCACATTTCTCGACCTCGCTCCCACCCGCGCTTACATGAGCAATTTGCGGATTGATTACGCCTCGGGCATAGACCAGACCGTCAAACACCTTTACGATCTGGGTCACCGGCGCATCGCCTTCGTCGCCGGAAGGGAGGGGCTGAAGTCAAACCTCGCCAGATTGGAAGCCTACGAAGATTGCATGCGCCTGCTGGGATTGGAACCCGGGCCGATACTGCCAGGCGACTTGCGCTTCGAAGGCGGAATGTCTGCGGGATTGGCGGTCGCGCAAATGACTCCTCGACCGACTGCGGTCATCGCTATCAACGATCTCACTGCCGTTGGCGTAATTAAGGGATTAATGAGTGCCGGTTGTCGAGTGCCGCAGGACGTATCCGTCACGGGATTCGATAAGACCAGACTTGCAGAATATAGCAATCCTTCTATCACTACGGTTGATATCCATCGCGAAACTCTGGGCCAAATCGCCGCCGATGCTTTGCATGAACTGTCGAGCTCGGCAACTCCGAATGGCAAGGAATACCAGATCGGAGCGGAATTGATCTTAGGAGAATCTTCCGGGCCCGCTCCCATCATCGAGCCTTGATAGACTTTTCAGCTGTACACTTCTCGACAACACTAACGCTGGCTTAATTGCCGCAACCGTTCAGGATGTCTGCTCCCAAGGACCAACTCTCCCGTCGAACTTTCCTCAGAGGCATGCAGCTCGCACCCGCGCTTTTTCTGCCGGCGCCGATCCGCATGCTGGGATGGCCTTTTTCTTCCTCACTGCGGAGCTCACAGTCCCGCGATTTCTTGTTCGCCGATCTTCGCGTTACGCCGCATTATCCCGCGAGCAATCCGCTCGATGAAGTCTTGCGCCAGGTAGTTCCCGGCAGCGATGAGTATTTGACCGAAAAATACGCGTTCGAAATTCTCGCGATCCTCGGCGAATGGAGCAAAGCTCTGAAGGTGTCTGCTTCTGCGCTGGGCAGCGTGTTGAAAAAATTTATCGATCCCGCGCTGAAAGCAACGCCGCTCACGACGAGTAAACAAACGGCCGTGCGTTCGAAATATGGCATTGATGTTCGGCGCGGGAGATTTCCGAACCAATTGCTATCCGGACGCACGCGGTTTCTCGATGATCTCACCCGGTACCGTGCTGATTTCTCGAGTCTCGATATTGCCGAATTCGAAATTACAGCCATAGAACAAATCGAAGATTCTCCACTGACGGTGAAAGCAGAATTACGTTACGAATTTGTGGGCGCACTCAAGAGTGGTGGCCGGGAACAACGAATCGGTTATTGGAACACTCGGTGGTCTCACGCCGAATCGACCGCCTGGCAGCTTGTTCAATGCGAAACCACCGGCGAAACCATCAGCCGTGCTCGTGGCGCGGTTTTCATCGACATTGCTTCCCAAGCGCTTGCGCCCGTCGAATCCTACAAAACTCAAATGCTGCGCGGGAATGATTACTGGCGCACGGTGCTCGATGGCGCTTGCGGAATCGACGTTTACGGAAACAACGGCGTGGCTGTCGGAGACTTCAACAACGACGGCTTCGACGATATCTACATTTGTCAGCCCGCCGGGCTTCCGAATCGCCTCTATCGCAATAACGGAGACGGCACCTTCGCCGACGTGACCGAGCAGGCGGGCGTGAATGTTTTGGATTCCTCTTCCTGCGCGCTATTCGCTGATTTCGAAAACAAAGGGCTGCAAGATCTCCTGGTAGTTTGTGAGGGCGGTCCTTTGCTTTTCCTAAATCAGGGAAATGGAAAATTTAAGATCAAGCCCGACGGTTTCAAATTTTCGCGTGCGCCACAGGGAACCTTCACTCATGCCGCAATCGCAGACTACGATAACGACGGGCGGCTGGACGTTTATTTTTGCCTTTACAACTATTACCTCGGGTTAGATCAATATCACTATCCTGCGCCGTACTTCGACGCGCGCAATGGACCGCCGAACTTTCTACTTCACAACCAGGGCAACGCTGAATTCGTCGATCGAACGGAAGCGGCTGGTTTGAATGTCGACAACGACCGCTACAGCTTTGCCTGCGCCTGGGGTGACTACAACTCAAATGGCTTGCCCGATCTTTACGTCGCCAATGACTTCGGCAGAAACAATCTCTACCGTAACAATGGCGACGGAACATTTACATCGGTGGCGACCGAAGCGGGCGTGGAAGATGTAGGCGCCGGAATGAGCGCCTGCTGGTTCGATTTTGATGGCGATGGCCGTCAGGATATTTACGCCGGCAACATGTGGTCTTCCGCCGGAATGCGCGTCTCCGATCAGAAGATTTTTCACGAACTGGAGCCCGAAAGCGTTCGTGCCCTTTACCGCCAACACGCGCGCGGTAATTCTCTGTATCAAAATCAGGGCGACGGGCATTTTAAAAATGTGAGCGCGCCCGCAGGGGCTGAGATCGGGCGCTGGGCATGGTCTTGCGATGCATGGGACCTCGATCACGACGGACATCCCGATCTTTACGCCGCCAACGGCTATATCTCCGGTCCCGATTCTCCGGACCTGGGAAGTTTTTTTTGGCGCCAACTGGTGGCAAAGTCACCGCAAAGTTCTTCTCCGTCGCCCAACTACGAACACGGGTGGAACGCCATCAACGAACTGATCCGTTCCGACGGCAGATGGAGTAGCTACGAGCGAAACATCGCGTACCTGAACAACGGGGACGGCACATTTTCGAACGTCTCCGGCGTAGTCGGCCTGGACTTTGTTGATGACAGCCGTTCTTTTGCTCTTGCCGATCTCGATCACGACGGGCGGCTGGAAATCGTTCTCAAGAACCGTACTGCGCCGCAACTCCGCATTCTGCGTAACGTAATGAGTGAGATTGGAAACTCAATCTCGTTTCGGCTGTGTGGCGCCAAGAGCAACCGCGATGCGATCGGCGCCGCAATCACCGTGGAAGCCGGCGAGCGTCGGCAGACAAAATATCTGCAGGCCGGTTCGGGATTTCTTTCCCAACACAGCAAAGAGCTTTTCTTTGGAGTTCGCGATTTTGCCGGAACAGTTAGCGCGACCATTCACTGGCCCAGCGGGCTGACTCAAAGCTTGACGCGACTGCCTGTAAATCAACGCATCCACATCGACGAAGGCTCGGACAAATTCTCAGCTCAAGCTTACTCACCTTCTCTGTGGCCGCAGAGTTCAGCTAAGAATTCCGAACCAAACGAGCCGCTGCCTTCGTTCTGCGAAACCTGGCTCATTGAGCCTTTGCCCGCACCCGATTTCTCGTTACCCGATGCGGCAGGCAAGCCCTGGCAGTTGCGTTCTCTGCTCGGAAACTTTGTTCTGCTGACTTTTTGCGCGAATAACTCCGACAGTTCGCAGGAACAGTTAAAGCGATTGCAGAACGATTACGCCAGACTTTATCCCTCTGTACGCATAGCGGCAGTAGATATCGACCAAAGCGGATCGCATGCGTCCACGAAAGAATTTCGCTTTCCGGTTCTCATCGCTACGCCGGAAGTCATTGGCATATACAACATTATTTATCGATACCTCTTCGATCGCCGCAGGGATCTTCCGCTTCCTGCATCTTTCCTTATTGATGATCGCGGCAATATCGTGAAACTGTACCAGGGCCTCGTCCATCCTGATCAGGTACTTAACGATATTCGATCGGTACCGCGCACGCGCGAAGATCGAATCCGACTCGCGCTTCCCTTCCCCGGCAAGCTTTATCAAGGCGACTTCCAGCGCAACGCCTTTACTTACGGCGTCGCTTTTTTCCAGCGTGGATATCTTGACCAGGCCGCTGAATCATTCCAGCAAGCAATCGCAGCCAAGCCCACCGACGCTGAGGCGTATTACAACCTTGGGACTCTTTACCTGCGGAGGAATAATTCCCAACAGGCGCGGAAGAATCTTGAGCAAGCGGTGGCGCTCCGGCCAAACCATCCTGAGGCCTGGAACAATCTGGGCATGCTTTCGGCTCAAGAGGGCGATCCCGAGCAAGCCATTCGTGATTTCCAACAGTCGTTGACGCTGAAACCTGATTACGTCATCGCAATGGTCAATTTGGCAAACCTCTACCGCCGTCAACAATCTTTTGATGAAGCGACGAAACTATTGGGGGAGGCATTGCAACTCGAACCAAATAATCCAGAAGTCAATTACAGCCTGGGCATGTTGTACGCGCAGCAGGACCAGATTCCCAGCGCAGAACAGTATTTACAAAAAGCCATCAGCCTTCGACGGGATTATGCCGATGCCCTCAATAATTTAGGAGTCTTGTTTGTACGTGAGCAGCGTTATCCGGAGGCAGAGAACCAATTCAAGACCTGCATTGCGTCCGCTCCCAAGTACGATCAGGCTTATCTTAATCTTGCGCGGCTCTACGTAATTCTGGATCGCAAGCCAGAAGCTCGCGAAATTTTAGAGGCGCTGCTACACCAGCAACCTCAACACAAGTTGGCCCAGCAAGCGCTGGAGATGCTACATTGAGCGTGTTTACCCCGATGTTGAATGGGCCTTCATTCCGTCATTTAGCCAGAATAGGCAGTCAGGCATTACTCAGCTTCGTTTTTGCCGCTTTGACGTTCCTGCCATTAATTTGCCTGGCACAGCAAACCCCACATCACCCCGCTCCTCATCCGGCAGAGCCGAAAGGTGAAGCATCGCCCGCTTTTGCCGAAGCGCAGGAATTACTCGGGCAAAACCGCTTGGATGAGGCAAAGCAAAAGATCCAACAGCAACTCAATGCTGACCCCAGCAGCGTCGAAGGCTACAACCTGCTAGGAATTATTTTAAGCAATCAGAAAAAGTTTCCCGATGCGTTGGAAGCTTTTCAGCAGGCTCTCAGGCTCAACCCCAAATCTGTCAAGACTCATGGCAATCTTGCCAGTTTTTTTCTTGCGGAAGGCAAGCCGGGCCTTGCGGAAAATGAGTTTAAATCTGCACTGGCCCTCGCGCCTGCGGATAGCGATTCCAACTACAACTACGGGCTGTTCCTACTTGCGAAGGGATTGCCATCGCCCGCAATTGTTCATCTTTTACGGGTACATCCGCCGACGGTTGAGTCGCGATTTCATCTAGTGCGCGCGTATTTCGATCTCGGAAAAACTGCCGAAGCTTTGAAAGCAGCGGAGGCGCTTTCCGTCGAGCGAAAAGACGATGTGCAACTGCACTTCACCCTCGGAGTTATGCTCGCTTCCAAAAAACAGTACAAGACTGCCCAACTCGAACTGGAAAAAGCCAATGCACTTCAGCCCGAAATCTTCGAGATCCTATTCAATCTTGGGCAAACTTACTTGCGCGCCGGCAATTTTTCGAAAGCCGAGCTGACGCTGAACCGGGCATTGAAACTCAAACCCGATTCGCCTGACACTCTGTACTTGCTGGCACAGGTTTATACGGAGCAGTCGCGGCCTGTCGATGCCTTGGAGTTGCTGGTGCGCGCCCATAAACTCGCGCCGCAAAATACCGACATCATCTTTCTGATGGCCCGCGTCAGCATGACGCAAAATTACTACGAAGACGCCATCCCGCTGCTCGAATCCGGCCTGACCATCGCTCCCAAACGCGCTGACCTGCGGGCGGCGCTCGGCGAAAGTTATTTCATGTCAGGAAAGACAGAAAAGGCAATCGACGAATTTAAGAAACTGGTCGAGGTCGATCCCTCGGCTGGCTCCTACGCTTTTCTGGGACTCTCATATCGCCATCTCGGCAGGTTCGATGAAGCCCGAAAATATTTCGAAGAAGGGCTCAAGAAAGATCCGCATAATGCTGCGTGCTTGTTCAACGTCGGCTACATTGAAGAGCGCCAGGGAAATTATGCTGCCGCCGAACGTCTCTTCGAACAGGCGCTGAAATCCAATCCTGATTTCGAGGATGTCTTGCTCGAGTTGGCCAACCTTCGCACCCGCGACAAGAAATTCGCCGAAGCTGAAGACCTGTTAAGAAAATACGTCAAGGTCAGCCGCGATCCCATCCGCCGGATATTACAAGCTGGCAATGGTTGAACGCAGCATGCACCAAACCGCCGCTGCCCAGCGCGACTTGAACGTATTCCAATCGCTCTCAAAAAATTCGGCGACCGGCCCTTATCCTTTTCAGCATTTGTTCGATTATTTAGAGAATCGCTCCCAGTTGACATCCCAACAACGCACTCAGCTCGATGTGTCTGAGCTCACTGCGCAAATCCAAAAAAACCCTGGCCAGCCGCAGGACCTGTACCTCCTCGCCGAAACCTACCTGAAGCTCGGTGAACGCGATGAGGCCGAAAAAACCATCGCACAACTGGATCAAGTAAGCACAAATGATTACCGCACTCAGACTGGAATTGGGGTGCTGCTGGCCCGCTATCACCTTTATGACGAAGCGATTCTTCATTTCCAGAATGCGCTTCGCGCCAATCCCGATTCTGATGACATCAAGTTCGATTTGGCCGACGTCTATTTTCGCAAGCGGCAATATCCCGAAGCCCTTGCTGCAGCGCAATCGGTGTCGGCTGCGGGTCAACAGGATGATGCTTACCTCGCTCTAGTAGGGGATATCTACGCGCATCAGGGCGATTCGGAAAAAGCAGTTCAAATTTTCAAGGACGCGATTGAGCGTAATCCGGACAATGATCAGTACTACCTTTCGCTAACCCTGGTGCAGTTGCGCGGCGATGACCTCAGCGGCGCCGAGCAGACTTTGCAGAAGGGATTGGCGCGAATTCCGAGCTCCGGGAAAATTCTTTGGGGACTGGGAGTCGTTTCGGTACTGCAAGGCAATACCACGCAAGCGGCACAGCAACTTGAGCGCGCCGTAGAACTTCTGCCCGAATGGGCGGGAAGCTATTCCACCCTGGGAGTCTTTTATTACGAAACCGGACAGGTCGATAAAGCTCGCGAAGTTCTGAACCGCTTCAAAGGCAGCAACGCGGGCGGACTGGATGTAAGCCGGATTGAAGAAGCGCTATCCCGCGCGCCTAACAATGCTCCTGCCTCCGACGGCACTATTCCCATGGAAGCCCGCCAGCAGTTGCTTCAGTTCGCGCTTTCCGTAGCCGATCGGACGCTGTAAAGCTGGCCGAACTTTCGATGGGTTAGAATTCGTACACTATCTTCCGAGCGTCTTGAATTTTCAATTAACAGCACGCTTCGGCCAGTGAGTAATGGGGAATCACGCAAAACTGAATAGAGATCTATTCTTTAAGTGTGGTCTGCTTCTGGTCATTGTTACGGTTTTGGCGTGTACCATTTATGTAAGTGCCCATGCAGAAGGGGCTGCGGCCAAGCGTGATCTTTCAATCCCAGTCCAATACAAAGACGTTCGCCAGCAAGCCGGCCTGACATTCAAGCAGGACTCAACCCAAACTGAAGAAAAGTATTACCTCGAAACTATGGGCACTGGGGTAGCCTGGATCGACTACGACCAGGATGGTCTGATGGATTTATTTTTCGTTCAATCGGCAGCCACGGATATTTACAAGCCGCCGCAACCACTGCGCTGCGCCCTTTATCACAACAATGGTGACGGCACCTTTTCTGATGTCACCGAAAAAGCTGGTCTCGCCGGCGAAGGGCACTATGGCCAGGGCGTGACCGTCGGAGATTTTGATAATGACGGCTATCCCGATCTCTACGTGACCGGCTACGGCCGCGCAATTCTCTATCACAACAATGGTAACGGCACCTTTACCGACGTCACAGCCAAAGCCGGCCTCGCCGATGAAGGCGGTTGGTCAACCAGCGCCGGCTGGTTCGATTATGACAAAGATGGATGGCTCGATCTGGTAGTCACCAATTACATCGAGTGGTCGCCGAAGAACAATGTCTGGTGCGGCGAACACCGCCCTGGCTACCGCTCTTATTGCCACCCCGGAAACTACAAAGGCCAGCGCATCAAGCTTTACCACAATAATCACGATGGAACTTTTACCGATGTGAGTGATGCGTCGGGCGTAGGCAAACCTGAAGCCAAGGGAATGGGAGTGGTCCTCGCCGACTTTAACAACGACGGCTGGCCCGACATTGCGATCGCAAACGATTCCTGGCCGAATTTTCTATTTATCAACAAACATGACGGCACTTTCGAAGACGATTCACTTGTGTCAGGAATTGCCGCCAGCGAAGATGGCCGCTATGAAGCCGGTATGGGCATTGATGCCGCGGATGTCGACGGCGACGGCTGGCAGGACATCTACATCACTCATCTCGATTTCGAACTGAATCGCCTGTATCACAATAATCAGGACGGAACTTTCACTGACGCCACCTTCAGTTCTGAAATCGGCAACAAAGCTCTTTTGTTGAGCGGCGTCTCAATGAAATTTCTCGATTACGATAACGATGGCTGGAACGACATTCTGCAGTTGAATGGCGCCATGCTCGACAACATTCAGCTCTATCACAGCGAAGTGACCTACCCTGAGCCTTTGTTGATGTTTCGAAATTTGGGTAAAGGAATGTTCAAGAAAGTTTCAGAATCTCTCGGGCCAGACTTCATGCGTCCCATCGTCGGGCGCGGCATCGCAACCGCTGACTACGACAATGACGGCGACATCGATATCGTCACCAACAATCGTGGCGACTTTCCGTCTCTGCTGCGCAACGACGGTGGAAACGCAAACCATTGGCTGACGGTCTTGCTGATCGGAACAAAATCTAATCGCGACGGCATTGGCGCTTCTCTCAAATTGACCTCAGACGGTATCTCGCAATACGAGCAGGCCAAAGGCGGGATGGGATATATGTCGGCGAGCGATCCGCGCATTCATTTTGGATTGGGCAAGCGGACAAAGATTCAATCGCTCCAGATCACATGGCCGAGCGGTCAGGTCGATAAACTGACGAATGTTCCAGTGGATCAGATCATCGCGGTGAAAGAAGGCGCTGGGATCGTGCCTCGCAAATTCCCCAGAATTCCAGACACTAAATGAATCTTCCTCGCCGCCATTTTCTCGGCTCATCCCTCGTCGTTCTCGGCAGCACGCTGCTGGACGCACTCACCACCCCGCTCTGGAGATGGCACCGCCCTTTACTTCTCAGTCCGTCTGCAGCAACATCCACGTCGCCCGTCCAGTTCGTCGACGTCGCACACGAAGCTGGGCTGAACATCTCGAATGTTTGGGGAGATCCCGATCACAAACGTTACATCATTGAGGCCAAGGGCAGCGGCATCGCATTTTTTGATTACGATAACGACGGATGGCTCGACATTTACCTCACCAACGGCACGCGCCTGGGTGAAAAGTGGCCGGAAGGCAAGGCGCCAACCTCGCAGCTATTCAAAAATAATCGCGACGGAACTTTCACTAACGTCACTGAAAAGTCTGGCCTGGCGCGCACTGGGTGGCAAACTGGCGTCTGCGTAGGCGACTACGACAACGACGGCTGGGACGACCTTTTCTGCTGCTTCTGGGGCCACAACATTCTTTTTCACAACAACGGTGACGGAACCTTCACCGACGTGACCCGCAAAGCCGGCGTTTACGATGACCAGATTCGCTGGGGGGCCGGCTGCACCTTTCTCGACTACGACCGCGACGGGCACCTCGATCTATTTGTCTGCCACTACATCAAACTCGATCCCGCGCAGACTCCGGGCCCCAGCGCTCCGCCCGTCTGCCAGTGGAAGGGTATCCCGGTAATGTGCGGGCCCCGTGGCCTCACCGGCGACACTAATGTTCTATTCCACAACAACGGCGACGGCACCTTCACCGATGTTTCAGAAAAAGCTGGAATCCTCAAGCCCGGCCCGCGATATTCCATCACCGCTGTTTCTTACGATTTCGATAACGACGGCTGGCCGGACATTTATGTCGCGGTCGATTCCGAGGCCAGCATTCTCTACCACAACAATCACGACGGCACCTTTACCGACACTGCCGTTATAGCCGGATGCGCCTACAGCGAGAATGGCCACGAACAGGCCGGCATGGGTGTGGGCGTTGGTGATTACGACTGCGACGGCTGGCTGGATATTTTTAAAACGAATTTCGCCGATGACACTTGCAATCTTTATCACAACAATGGCGACGGCACCTTCAGCGACGTGACGTTTTCATCCGGAGTTGGAATTAATAACCGCTACGTTGCCTGGGGCTGCGGGTTCGTTGACTATGACAACGACGGTTGGCAGGACATTATTCAGATTAATGGCCACGTGTATCCCGAAATTGACGCCCACGATATCGGCCAGGTTTATAAGAACCCGCGCATTGTCTATCGCAACATGGGTAAGGGCCAGTTCAAAGATGTCTCGTCCGAGATGGGGCCGGGAATTACAACATCATTCTCCAGCCGCGGCGCGGCCTTTGGTGATTACGATAACGATGGTGACATCGATGTACTGGTTCTCAATATGAACGACGTTCCATCCCTGTTGCGCAACGATGGCGGCAACAAGCAGAACTGGATCAAGCTAAAGCTGATCGGGACCGCGTGCAATCGCACCGCAATCGGCGCGCGCGTACGCGTAGTGACTGGTACTCATTCGCAAATCGATGAAGTGCACAGCGGTTCCAGCGTAATGTCGCAAGGCGATTTGCGACTTCACTTCGGCATTGGAAAAGCCCAAGTCGTCGATCGCATCGAGGTGAAGTGGCCGACAACACAAAAGATCGAGCGCTTCCTGCACGTCAAGCCCAACCAGATCCTCACCATAAAAGAAGGCAGCGGCATCATTCATTCCGTTCCGCCACAATCGAAATAGCTATTGATGGATCCTCGCGGCCCATCCTCCTCCGGATGCCAAATGTATTTTCAGTTTCGTCGTTCGGTTCACCTGCGTAGTCGTCTTTTTGTAATCGCTGGCATTCGCGATCGGCATTGACTCCGTCCTGATACGCGTCAAGTGTGAAGTTCCCTTCCGGCAAAAATGAAAAATCAACTTCCAGGTCACGCGCATCCCAATCGCTCATCCCGCCTACATACCAATCACGCCCACTCTTTCTCGCGACTAATACGTATTCAGCAATCCGCGCACCCAGCACACGGGTGTCATCCCAGGTTGTAGGAACCGCTCGCAGAAACTCCATAGTCTCCGGCTCCCGCAAATAATTCGACGGGCTATCAGACAGCATTTGTAGCGGCGCATCGTACACCACATACATCGCGAGTTGATGACAACGTGTCCCCAGCGCCATGGGCTGGTGGTTGATCGGCGCAAAAGTGGTCCTGGTTGCATTTCGCATCGCACCCGGCGTGTAGTCCATGGGGCCGAGGAACATTCGTGTGAACGGCAAAGTCACATTGTGCTTAGGCTCAGACTCCCAGCTCCACTTGCTCCATTCCATTCCCCGCACGCCTTCGGTGTTGATCAGGTTCGGCCAGGTACGCATCATCGTCGCTGGTTTTTGATCGCCATGGAAATCCACCAGCATATGGCGCTTCGCCGCCTCGCGACAGACCTTGGCGTAATAGTTCATCATGATCTGATCGCTGCGCTGCATGAAATCCACTTTAATGCCCTTGACTCCCCATTTCTCAAATTGATCGAGCGCGGGTATCAACTGGTCGTCCAATGTTTTCCATGAAGCCCAAAGAATCAGTCCCACATTTTTCTGTTTGGCGTAAGCGGTCAGTTCGTCCATGTTGAGGTCGGGCGTAACCTCGAGCAAGTTGCCCAACTTGTACCAACCGTCATCCAGAATGATGTAAGGCAGGCCATACTTCGCCGCGAAGTCGACGTAGTACTCGTAAGTCTTGGTGTTGATTCCCGCCTTAAAATTTACCGCGTCGATGTTCCAGTCGTTCCACCAGTCCCACGCTACTTTGCCGGGTTTGATCCAGGACGTGTCCTCGAACTGCGATGGCCTTTCGAGCAAGTACACAATTTCGTTGGTGAGCAACTCGCCGTCGTTGTTCGCGACACCGATCACGCGCCAGGGAAAAGTTCGTGTACCGGAAGTCGTAGCAATGTAATCGGCGGTCTCAACCGGTTTGTAGTCGCGATCGCTGGTTTGCACTTCTTTAAGCGGATATGGCGGGAAGGTCGCAGCTAAAGCAAACTCCGGAGCAGCACCGCGCAACCACAGTCCCGGATAATCCTCGACGTCGGATTCAGCAATCGCGAGCTTCGCGCCACCACGCACATCCACCACTGCCGGCAGGGTTGCAATATATTCAGGCGCAATTGCACTCAACTGCTGCGGTAAGTATTTCCGCTCATTGTGTGAATAGAAACTGTCCTCTTGCGGATAATAAACAACGTAGTTGGCGGCGAATTTGAAATTGCCTTCTTCCCCATAAACTTTAATTTCTTTCTGCGGCAGACGCAGTTTCAAAGCGGTAGCCGACACCTTCGTTGTAGGCACGGAACACGACCGAATATCCGCCGTCGAACGTCAGGCGCAGCTCGTTGTAATGATCGCGAATTCTGGCGAATTTCTGACGTACCACGGGCTCAACCATTTGATCGTGAGAATTCTTTTTCGTGTCGATAACCTTCGGGTCCACGCCAAGTTTCTTGTGATCGACGTCAAGAGAGATCGCGGAATTCTCGAGCACCGCCGCGCCATTTAAAATCACGTCATAACGGATCTGACCTAGGGTGCGGATCCTGACCTCGATGCGATTGTCCGGTGAGCGCAAATCATAGCTGGACTGCGCGTTCGCTTTCTGCGTGAAACAAATGCTTATACCGATCAACAGCCAGCCTGCGAAATTCCTCATGGTTCCTCTCTTTACTTGCCAAGGTTATCTTCAACTCGTCCGAAGCCGATACTTTAAAAATCGCTGCCAAATTTACGGAGTGTGCGCCGTAGATACCGGCGGCTTGTCTTTGTACACAACCACGAACTGCTGGATTTCGCGGCGTTGTTGCTCGATGGCAGCAGCTTTGGTGTTTTGAATCCTCTCATAAGCTGTGAATTCCTGGCGCGCCGTCTCTGGCTGGTTCAATTTTTTATAAGCTTGTCCCAGTCGAAAATGCGCTTCAGCCAAGTCCGGATCTGCATCCCGTGCTCGTTCAAATTCGGTAACAGCAGTTGTAATTTCACCCGACGCCGCGTACGCAATTCCCAGTTGCAGGTGGGCTTCGGCAAATTTAGGGTCAATGCTCACGGACTTCTTCAGTAACCGTTCTACTCGCTCTAATGTCGCCCCTGGTTGGTTTTGTCCGGTGCGTTTCCACAATGCCACCGCCAGGTAATAACTTGAAAAAGCATTTTCCGGATGCTCACGCAAAAACTGCGCCAGTTTTTCTTCTGTACACGGCAACGGCTGCGAAGAAGCCTGCGCCATTTTCCCCAAAAAAAGATAAGGCGTAACATCAGCGGGATTCAAATCCGAGGCCGCGCACACCTGCCCCGCTGCCTGCGCATACAGTCCATTCGCATAGAGCGCAGCTCCCAATCCCGCCAGCATCCTTTCCGAATGCGGATGTGCGGCTGCGCCCTTCTTGAAAACTTCTGTCGCCGGTTGAATCGCCCGGTGCAAGAGCAACTCCGTGGCCCAGGCGAAATAGTTCTGTTCACTTGGATCCAGTTGTGCGGCGCGCTCATATTCATGAACCGCCGCCAGCGAGTCATTCATTTGCTCGTCGATATCGCCCAGTTGCCGATGCAGATCCGCCCGGTCAACGCTTGCTAGCATTTCTTGCAGTTGGTCGCGCCTGCGCGTCAGGTGTTGTGAATCCACCCGCGCATAATCGCTCGAAGTTTCGCCTCCAAGCCCGCGTGTGTCTTTTGCCAGTGCCTCACTGGTTCTCAGATTCACATCAGAGCCATGTCCCCCTGCCGCTGTCCAGTCTGTGATTCCCGCTACGGTGAAGTCCGTGCTATCGCTGAATTGCATTGGCTCCGACGATTTGCCCCTCGTGACCGATGGCTCAGCGGGCGTCAACTCTATGATCAACGGACCGGATTGTTCGAGCGGAACATCAACCAATTCTAGTTTGGTTCGAAAGCCCGCCTTCTCAATCCGCAACACGTAGGCGCCTTCCCCGGGCGTCATGAACAAGAATTTCCCTGTAACGTCAGTCGTGATTTGTTGTGCCATCGCGCCATTCCTCTCCAATCGAACTGACGCGCCCTGAATGGCAGATCCACTAACCTCTTTCACTTTTCCTTCAATTTTCCAGGACCCTTTTTCGGCTGCAGCTTGGGCGTTTGCAGTGGGTAAAACCAGCACGCACGCTAGAGTAATAAATAAAATCTGCAGTTGAAATATGCGAGAGCTAATCATAACCAAATAAAATTCCGTCGCGTTGTCGCGTTAAGGCAGGAATTTTATCTCACGCTGGCAAATTAGAGAGAACTTGCAACACAAACGTAGCAATTGCGTCTACTTTCTGCCTAATCGTTTGTATTCAGGATTTGTGCGCTAGCGCACTTATGGAGTAAGCTTCAAATCTACACAGAGACCAGCACGCTGGGCGCATGTCCATTTTCGGAGGCAAGCGACTTGCCTTAGAACCCCAGGGTCCCTTTTAGGGAAGGGCGACACATGCGTGTTCATTTGATTAATCCGAGTGAGGTTGCTTTTGGTACGGCTGTAATTACTCCCCGCTGGTTGTATGTTTTGGCGGCAGCGACCCCGGTGACTTTTGGCGATCCCACTCTCGTCGATGAAACCCTCGAACCGCTCGATCCTGAAATCATCGCGCCCGGCGACATTGTTGGCATCGGCATCCACACTGCCAACGCCCTCCGCGGCTACAAACTAGGGAAAATGGCCCGCGATCGCGGCGCCTATGTTGTCTTCGGTGGAATTCACGCCACCCTTTATCCCAATGAAGCCCGTGAACTGGGTGGCGCGCATTCAGTTGTGAAAGGTGATGGCGACGTCGCGTGGTCGAAGGTTTTGGCGGATGTCACTAAAGGCACTCCCCTTCCCGTCTACGAAGGCGGCCGGATTGAAGCCGACTCCTTCCTCCCTGCGCGCTGGGATTTAATTCCGCGCGAAAAATACATGTGGGCGTCGGTGCAGACCGTTCGCGGATGTCCAAAGCATTGCTCGTTCTGCTCAGTTTGGCGGACTGACGGTCAGCGTCCTCGCCAACGCTCTTCAGACGTAGTAATGGAGGAAATCGTTCAACTCCGAAGAATGGGATTCCGTTTCATCGCGCTCGCCGATGACAATTTTTATCCCGTTACCCTGACCGACCTTCGCCTCGCTGAGCAACAAAACAATCAGGCCCGCTTGAACGAACTTAAAGCTATTCGTGCCGAGCGTTTTACGCTGATGAAGCGGCTGGCGCAACTTCCTCCCGACACAATTTTCTTCACCCAGATCACCATGGAAGCCGCGGAAGATCCGGAATTCCTCGAAGCTATGAACAAGGCGCACATCAAAGGCGCGCTGGTGGGCGTTGAATCCGTCACTCCTGCTGGACTGAAAGATATTTACAAGGATTTCAACCTGGCCGGAAACGACCTGATTGACCGCTTGAAGAACTTCCGGCAACACGGTGTGTACGTTCTTGGCTCATTCATCTTCGGATTACCCAGTGACCGCGCCGAGACCTTCGATGCTACGGCGCGCGCCGCGCAAGAAGCGGAAATTGCTTTCGCACAGTTTGTCACGCTCACGCCTTACCCCGGCACGGTAGATTTCATGCGCTGGGAAAAAGAAATGGAAGCCAAGCCGGTCGAGATTGCCGGCATTCCTATTACGCGGCGATGGTTGATCCCGCAAGCTCTGCGGCCCAAACTATACTGGTCGCACCCTACTATGTCTGCGGAAGAAATCCGCAGCAACACCCAATCGGTTTGGGACACCTTCTATGGACTAAAGTCGATCTGGGCCCGCTCCCGCTTCATTAAATCCATGCGAGCGCGTTTGGCTTTTGTACTGATTTCGAAAATCTATCGTCAGATGTACGCCGACACCGGCATCGCAACCGACAGCGCCCGCGTATCGCGCTCTCAACGCTGGGTGCGATTGTTGGCCCGGCCATGTCAGCATTTATTCGCTGGCCGCCCTATGCCGAATCTGGCCGTTCCCCAAGCCTCAGGCGACTAAGGGCCCGAGAACATCTAGTCCGGAAACTGTGTCAATTCGTTCTAGACTTTCAAGGCAGGCTAATCGTGAAGAACTACATTCAGCAGTGAACTATGCACCTGCATCCCGTCCCCGTCATAGTTGATAAAACCCATTTTTCTAAAGCGGTTCATAAAAAAGCTGACGCGCGAACGCGTTGTGCCGATCATCTCGGCTAATGTTTCCTGGTTGATTTTAGGGATTACAGATGAGGGTGCGCTCTCCTTGCCGAAGTGCGCAAGCAAGAGCAGAAGGCGCGCCAGTCGCTTTTCGCTAGAGTTAAAAAGTTGGTCAACTAAGTCCTCTTCGTAGCGAATATTCCGCGCCAGCAGATACGCAACGAACAAATCAGAAAAAGCATGCTCCCGGTGCAACGCCAGCATCATGGCCTTCTTATCGATGCGCAGGAGTTCGCAATCCGTCATGGCGCTGGCAGAGCCCATGCGCAGCCGCTGTCCCGCCAGGCTGCCTTCTCCGAAAAAATCCCCTTCGCCAAGTATCCCCAGGGTCGCTTCCTTGCCGTTCTTGGAAACCACGGTAAGGCTGACCTTGCCCTCCTGAATATAAAACACGGCGTCAGCCGCATCCCCTTGCTTGAAGACTGTTTGCTTACGGAGAAACGCCACCTCTCTCCTTCCATCGCCAATCGTGGCAAGGAATTTCAACGGATTGAAATCATCCGCTTTCTTAGCGGGGATGGCGGCTGGCATCAATGGCTTCTCCCGGAGCTACACTCTTGAACATCTTGTCAGCAAGCTCCTACCAAATCTGTTCACTTTTGCTCACAAATGCACCCCCAAAGCCCACCGATGTGCCCTTCGCTCGCATCGACAGCAAACACTGAGCAATATTGAGCATCCCCCCGCTTCAGAACGTTCCATGATGGGACAGTGAAAAGCAAAGAACTGACCCGCCAGCAGATCCACTCGGTACCTTGTCCGACTTGCGCCGCAGCGATCGACGAGCCCTGTGAACTGCATTCGGGTGCTTTGCGGACCGAACCACACCGGGAGCGTAAGCTTTCCGCAGCCGACGCTGTGGAAGCGAAGTTTCGAAAAAAGTGACCTATCAGAAACGCCAGCCAGAATCTGCTGTGCACCTATTTAACAGCGATTCCGAAAGGTATACGCCCATGCCGGTTAAATCTAAATCACGAATATTAGTCGTTGAAGATGACGTCTCTGTCCGTCTCACCATCTGCAAATTGCTCGCCGACCAGGGGTACGAGGTCTCAACTGCAAGCGACGGCTTTGACGCGCTGTTGCACTTGCAGCAGGAGGTCCCGAACTTGATACTTTCTGACCTTAACATGCCGCAAATGTCCGGATTCGAGCTGCTGTCAGTGGTTCGACGCAGATTTCCGGGGGTTCTGGTTGTGGCCTCCAGCGGGGCGTATGATTCCAGTGAGGTTCCTAATGGAGTCCTGGCCGATGCTTTCTACGCTAAAGGACGAGAAAATGCCTCCGGGCTCCTGGAAATTATCGCCACCCTAATCCGGACGGGGCCTAAGGACCACAACGGACAGGACGCGCCTGTTTGGATTCCACGAAACGGTACAGATCATAACGGCAAACCATTCGTAGTCCTGACTTGCACCGAGTGCTTGCGGTCGTTTCCGTTCACGGTAGACCACGAACCCACGGGTGAAATTTTGCAAACCTCCTGCATCTACTGCCCTCACGAGGTCACCTACATCATCGATTTTTCCCGTTCTGTGAACTCACCTGAAAAGCGGGCAGCATGGAAAGCCGCTTTCCTGAAGCCGCAGGAAAACTCCGTGCCTGCGGGAATCAGCGCAGCGACAGCGCCCGCTGCCAATAAAAAATCGGTTCGTTCCGAACCAACCAAGATCGGCGCCAAGCTCGGGCGAACGGAATGGATATAGGTTCGTTTCTGAAAAAATTGGGGCGCTCCGCAGGCCGTGTCATTCCGCAGTGCGGCATGGTCTCGCAGGCTGTTGCTTTCAATATGTTTCTGGTTTTCTTTCCCAGCCTGCTGCTCGCGCTCGGACTGATGAGCCGATCACTGAGTGGAAAGAACGGACAGGATCTTGCTGCTCGTCTCACTGCAATTCTGCCTCCTGGCAGTTGGCAGCTGATATCCGATTTCGTTCTCCGACGGGGCGTGAATCCCTGGATTTGGGTGGTCATCGGCTGGGCTGGCACCTTCCTCGCGGGATCACAAGTGATGAAGCTCATCATGGAGGGCATCTATCTCATCTACGATGAGCACGAGAAACACTCTTTTCTCGGGCGTCAGCTTCGGGGTCTATTTTTATTCTCCGTCTCGGTCGTGGCTTGGGTCGTGGCAGTCGCCTTAAGCGTGTTTGGCCGCCCCTTACGCCAATGGATGATCCTCGGGTTCGGCGCCTCGCCTCTGGTTCGCGGCTTATGGACGTTTGTCCTTCCACTGCTGGCGATGGTCCTGGCCATGTTCGTGCTCGCGTTGATTTACCGTCTCGCGCGGAGCCGACCAACCACTTGGCGTTCCATTCTGCCCGGAGCCGCTGCCGCAACAATTCTGTGGTGGGCGGTCAATCTTCTATTTGGAGCCTACGTCCGCAAAATGCAGTACGGGCCTGTCTACGGCGGCTTGGCCGCAGTTTTCGGTCTCATGATATGGATGGAATTTTCCGTCATGATTGTCTTTCTGGGTGCGGCATGGAACGCGGAAAATTTGGTGACGAGTGAGCAATTGTGAGCAGACCGCAGAGTTTCTGACTGCCATAATTCGGGAACTCTGTACAAGAAAAGTCTTGTATGGTCTCGTCCAATGTTTTCAGCTCTCAGGAGGTTTCCATGAATACTTTTCGCATATTGCTGGCTGACGATCATCCAGTTTTTCGCATGGGTGTGAGTACGCTGATCAGATCTCATGAAGGTTGGGAGGTCTGCGGAGAGGCGGCTGATGGTCGCGAAGCGGTTACAAAATGCACGCAACTGAAACCAGACCTTCTCGTCTTGGACATCTGCATGCCGAATCTCAACGGCCTTGACGCTGCATGCCAGATTCTCAAACACAACCCGGACCAGAAAATACTGGTCCTGACGAACGTGGAATCCGACCAGGTCATCCGCGGCTGCCTGCAGGCCGGTGTGCGCGGTTGGGTTCTCAAGTCTGACCGGGCCGATGAACTGGCCGCGGCTATTGAGGCTTTGCAAATGGGTAGATCCAGCTTCAGCGCAGGCATATCCAACCTCATCTTGCATGGCTATCTCAAACACCACACCGCAACTTCGACCCTCGCCCTGCCTGCGAGATTGTCCGCGCGAGAAAGGGAAGTTGTGCAGCTCGTAAGTGAGGGCAAGACGTCCAAGGAGATCGCGACTATGTTGGGCGTGAGCGTTAAAACGGCGGAAACTCATCGTAGTAACGTCATGCTCAAGCTTAAGCTTCACTCCACGGTCGAGTTGGTGACGTATGCGATACGGAATGAGATCGTTCACATACAAATTCCAAACCTGGTGTTGCCGATTCCACCATCAGAAATTGCTCTAGCGAACGCCGCTGGCATTCACTAGCACCTTCGCTTCTAGGTTCTGAAGTTCTGCAGCTAGGAGGAAATATGAAATCCCACGCCACTCGTCTTTTAGCTTTGTTGTTCTTGCTGCTCCCATTTTCAGTTTTGAGTGCTTATGCCGATTCCATCGATCTAGGCACCGCAGGCAGTTATGCTGTTCTTGCCGGCTCAACCGTAACCAATACCGGCTCCAGCGTCCTCTTCGGGAACCTGGGTGTCAGCCCAGGAACGGCAGTCACAGGTTTTCCGCCCGGAATCGTCCATGGGACAATCAACGCAGCTAACGCGGCCGCAGCTCAGGCGCAGCTTGACCTCACCACCGCTTACAACCAGGCCGCAGGATTAAAATCCACAGGCGCCTTGGCCGGTACGATTGGCACCGCGACTCTCACCAGCGGAGTGTATTCCTTTTCTAGTTCTGCCCTGCTGACCGGAACTTTGACTCTCACTGGCAAGCCCGGCGCAGTTTTTGTTTTTCAAGTGCCAAGCACGCTCACTACTGCCAGCGGCTCATCGATCATTTTTATCAATAGCCTGACTGGCAAGCCGACGAGTGACCCCAACATCTTTTGGCAGGTCGGCAGCTCCGCGACGCTCGGAACCAGCACCGCGTTCGAAGGAAATATCCTTGCGCTAACCAGCATCAGCTTGAATACCGGCGCGACCATCACCTGCGGGAGTGCACTAGCTCGAAACGGTGCGGTCACCCTTCAGGGCAACACCATCGTCAGTTGCTCAAGCGGCGTGGTCTCCACCGTTCCCGAGGCTGGCACCATGGGACTGCTGGGCACGGGGCTGATAATCCTGGCAGCCGCAACCCGTCGAAAATTGCGCCTCCAGCATATCTGACGGCTGATCTCAGCACCCGACGAGATGCTTAGTCGTGCAGAACTATATTGAGCAGCGAGCTGTGGACTTTCAGTCCGCCGTTGTAGTGGATGAACCCCAGCTTGCGGAATCGGTTCATGAAGAAGCTTACGCGCGATCGCGTAGTGCCGATCATCTCGGCTAGAGTCTCCTGGCTGATCTTCGGCACCACCTCTTCGGGCGTTCCCTCCTTGCCGAAACGCGCCAGCAGCAGGAGCACACGCGCCAGCCGCTTTTCGCTGGAATTAAACAGCTGGTCGACCAGGTCTTCTTCGTAACGGATATTCCGCGCCAGCAGATAACCAACGAACATGTCGGAAAACGCATGTTCGCGATGCAGCGCCGCTATCATCGCCGTCTTCTCCACCCGCGCCACCTCGCACGCGGTCATGGCTACTGCCGTCCCCATACGCCGGACCTGTCCCGCCAGTGCGCCCTCACCGAAAAAATCTCCCTCGCCTAATATCGCGATGGTCGCTTCTTTACCGGTCTTAGAAACGACCGTGAGTCTTACTTTCCCTTTTTGTATATGGAAGACCGCGTCGGCTTCATCCCCCTGCGCGAAAATGGTCCGCTTTTTCGGAAACGACAGTATTCTCCTGCCTTCTCCAATCGTGGCAAGGAAGACGTCGGGGTTGAACGGTCGGGCCCTTTTCTTTGCAGTAGCTCTCATTTTTACAGTCAATTATAGGAGAAGGAGTCACAATTTTATCTGCATAAAGTGGCTGATGGCCCGACCTCCGATTGTGTGTTATTTGCTGGAATGAGCAAAATAGAACAGCATTCCGCCGCCCGTTAGGTCACTCTGAAGTAGATCAAGAAGTAAGTTGTCCGCTGTCGGATCTCTTGCCTTCTTGAGAAAAGGGCTTGCCCAAACAGGTGGTTCGCGGGCCGTATCCGCTGATTCATCAGCCGGATCCCGCAGCCGTATCGCCTTCGTCCCCCCGGAGGCACTTCGTCGAGGCAGGCCCGCCTTTCGTACTCGCCGTTCAGAAACAAAGGAGCACAATGAACACATTATTTGCAGTAGTCGTTGTAACGGTGGCACTGCTTCTGCCGATGTCGTCCGCCGCGCAGAATCAACATTCGGATGATGACCGGCGTGTCGACCAAAGCTACGGAGATCACGACCGCTGGCAATCGCGCTTGTCCCCGGAAGACCAAAACCGGTTCAACAGTTATTACTCACGCTGGCTGACCGCACGCCAATCAGGCGACCGCAGTGAAACCGCCAGCGCTGAAAAGCGCATGCGCGATGTGATGGGCCACTATTCGATTCCTCCCAACGTGCAATTCTCCGAGATCGCGTCGGATTCAGTCGCCAGATATCAAGGTCCGCAAATTCCACGTTTCTCGGGCAACGATGCTAACGACTTTCGCAGCTACTATTCCCGTTGGCAGAATTACAAACGCAGCAACAACCGTCAACAGTCTGCGAGCATGGAAGAGCGCATGCGGAAAATCATGTCCGCTCACAACATCCCAGATAATGCTTCTTATGCGGATGTCATGGATATGTTGACCGATCGCGATCGGTAATCGATCTTCGCTTTCAAATGATGGGTGGAGACGTTTGTAACGTCTGAGACGCAGGGAAGCTATGTCTCTACGGCTGCGTCCGGTAGAGTCCTCGCGTAATACCTTGCGGTTCGTGGCAGAATAAATAACAGTCTGACTCGATGCCATGAATCGCAAGGAGTTCGAATGACCGACAACACTCGACGTGACTTCCTGAAGACCACTGCCGCTGCTAGCGCGGCATTCCTCGCCCCCAAATTTGCATCCGCAGCACTCGGCGCCAATGATCGCGTTCGCATCGCCATGATCGGGGTCGGCTCGCGCGGCCAGGACCTTCTCAAGCAGATTGTCGCCGTCCCCGGAACTCAGGTCGTCGCCGTTGCCGATGTCTACACTCGCCGCTTCGACGAAGCGAAACAAATCGCTCCCGGCATCCAAACCTTTGGCGATTATCGCCGCGTTCTAGATATGAAAGATATCGACGGCGTAATCGTCGCCACTCCCCTGCACATCCACGCCCGTCACTTCGTTGACACGCTTGCCTCCGGAAAAGACCTGTACGCGGAAAAAACTATGACATGGTCGATTCCGGAAGCTGAGAAATGCCTCGATGCCGCTCGCAAATCCGACCGCGTAATTCAAATCGGTCTACAACACGAGAGCGGCGGCCCATTCGTCGACGCCAGGAAATGGATCGCCGATGGCATGCTCGGTAAAGTCAATCAAGTCGAATCGTGGATGAGCCGAAACACTCCTCACGGCCACGGCCAGTGGGTTCGGCAGCCGGCTGCCGATTGCACCGAGCAGAATGTAGGATGGGAGGCCTTTCTCAATGGCAGGCCTGACAAGGGTTTCGACGCCTACCGCTTCATGAACTGGCGCTTGTTCTGGATGTTCTCCGGCGGGAATATTACCGAAAACATGATCCACCAGATCGCCTGGATAATGAGCGCGCTCGATCTTCCGTTGCCCACAGCGGCCTACATGTCTGGCGGGGTTTTTTCTGAGAAAGACGGCCGCGAGGTCCCCGACACTATCGCGGTCACAGTGGACTTCCCCGACGAAGTCGTAGTCACTTGGCAATCCACATTTAGCAATCGTCGTTATGGGCTTGGCCAGAGAATCCTGGGCAGCGACGGCACCGTCGAATACATCGCTGGCGCGACCGACATGGTCAGCGGAGAATCCGAAGAGCAGATCCACTATTATCCCGAGAAGATCAACCGCACCAACGGTGAGGCGTTGACCGGCAAGAGCCCGACTGCAAACCATATGGCAAACTGGATTGATTGCATTCGCAGCCGCAAAATCCCCAACGCTCCCGTCGAACTAGGATATCGGTCCGCTGTCGTAGCCCATATGTCAAATCTGTCTTACCGCCAGCAGCGCCGGATTACGCTGGCAGAAGCAAAGGCATTTCAGCCGGAGTATTAAACGCCGCATTCAATGACTACGCTCAGCAAACGCGGTTCCGGAACAAATCTGACTCGTGATGAAGTCAGACAATTCATTGCTGAATCGGTTTCGCAGATTTCGGTCAAAGGCGAACGCGTCCTCGTCATCATTCCTGACAGCACGCGCACCATGCCCATGCCGCTGATGTTCGAACTTCTACAGTCTGAGATCGGTACCCATGCCGCTGCGTGCGATTACCTGGTTGCCCTCGGAACCCACGCTCCCATGGATGAAGCGCAACTCAGCCGTATGTTCGGACGGCCCCTCACCAACGGAATGTGCGAAGGCGCGAAGATATTCAATCACCGCTGGGAAATTCCCGAAACCTTTGTCGAGGTCGGAGTCATCTCCACCGCTGACGTCACTCGAATCTCCGGCGGCGTGCTTTCCGAACCGATCCGCATTCAAATTAATCGCCTGCTCTTCGATTATGATCACGTCCTCATTTGCGGGCCCGTATTTCCTCACGAGGTTGTCGGCTTCTCCGGCGGAAATAAATATTTGTTCCCCGGCGTGAGCACGGGCGAAATGATTCACCAGACACATTGGCTGGGCGCACTCCTCGGCAGCTACAACATCATTGGTACCGGCACAACTCCGGTCCGTGAACTGATCGATCTCGCCGCCGCCAAAGTTTCGGTTCCAGTGTCATGTTTGGCATTGGTACTGAAAGGTTCAGAAATGGAGGGTATTTATTTCGGCTCGGCAAAAGAAACATGGACGCTGGCGGCCGAACATTCTTCTGAAACTCACATCCAGTGGGTCGATCGCCCATTCCGGCGCGTGCTTGCGGTGATCCCCGAAATGTACCCCGACCTCTGGACCGGCGCCAAGGGAATGTACAAGTCCGATCCTGCGATCGCCGATGGCGGCGAAGTGATCCTTTACGCGCCGCACATCAAGCACGCGAGTCATATTCACGGCCACTTTTTAAACAAACTCGGCTACCACTGCGCCGAATATTTCCTGAAACAACCGAAGCGCTTCGCCGACATACCACGCGGAATTCTCGCCCATTCTGTCCATCTTTATGGTCAAGGCTCGTACGATGCCGTCACCGATACCGAAAAGCCCCGAATTCACGTGACCCTCGCGACTTCAATTCCCGAGGCCCAATGCCGCGAGTTGAATCTTGGCCACATCGATTATCGAACCATGAATTTGGAAGACTGGAAGAATCGCGAGTCTGAAGGCATCAAGTTCATTCCGCACGCCGGAGAAATTCTTTACCGCATCAATGACGGGCAGAAAACAACACCGCCTTTAGAATCACTCACACTCGCTTGACGGTATAATTTTTCCGAACTTTAGATCGTCGACTATATGGGACATCCTCTTCTCGACCTCACCAGCAAAACCGCAGTAATCATCGGCGGCACCAGCGGCATCGGACTCGCCATCGCTAAAGCATTGGCCAAAGCCGGAGCTAACGTTGTTCCCACCGGCCGGCGCGCCGAGCTCGTAAAAGCAGCAGCCGCTGAAGTTGAAGCCCTCGGTCGCCGGTCTCTCGCCGAGGCTTGCGACGTCACTGAAAACGCCAGCATTGAAAACCTGCTGAAAAAAGTTACCGCTGAACTCGGCAGCGTGCACATTCTGGTGAACTCCGCCGGCCGCACCAAGCGCATGCCCACGCTTGATTTTCCCGAGTCCGAGTGGAACGCGATCATGGAGACGAATTTGTCTGGCACCATGCGCACCTGCCGTATTTTCGGACGTCACATGATCGAGCAACGTTACGGCCGTATCATCAATATCGCGTCCATTTCCTCGTTCCGTGCGCTTTACGAAGTCGCCGCTTACGGCGCCAGCAAAGCCGCGGTCGCTTCTCTTACCAAATCGCTGGCTATCGAATGGGCCACCAAAGGCGTGTGCGTGAACGCAATTGCTCCCGGAGTCTTCCGCACTGATCTGAACGCGGCACTTCTTGATGGCACAGAGCGCGGCCGCGAATTTCTGTTGCGCACACCCATGCACCGTTTTGGCCAGCTCGACGAACTAGGCGGCGCGGCAATTTTTCTCGCCTCAGACGCCGCGAGTTTCGTTACCGGTCAAGTCCTGGTTGTCGATGGAGGTATGCTGGCCAGCGGAGTGAATCAATAGGATTTCTTTCGAGATGCCTCGTGGTAATCGGTTTTGGAATTAAGACAGCTACGCCTTTTTACGACTATTCGCGTCGCGATTGTCCATATGCGGGTGATCGCCGCTCCCCAACATTTCATCCGCGAGCTTGAGCCACCGGCTTATGATCTCGTAGTCGGGATACTCCTCCTGTTGAATTTCCGCGAAGACGGGAGGAAAAGCAATGACCTTGGGAGCGGACGCTTTCTCGGGAAGTCCTAAGGCTTGCCGCAATCTTCCCTTCCGGCGCTTACTTCCTTTGAACATTTGAAGAATTCTGGGCATGAGAAGGATCTTTGGCGCGTGCTTTATGATGCCAAGCCTGACACCCCAGATGACCGGGAGGTGATACTTCTCATCCTGTATAGAAGGTAAGTGCCACGCCTGCTCAGGAAATTACCGTAGAGGCCTTAGGTGTTGCGCGGAAACTCCGCCCGGCCTCGCCCGCCTTATTTCGCAAGCTGAGCAGGCGTTCTCCGGCCGCAGTCAGCGTCTCTGATCGCTTCGCAAAATGCAGGCGGATCAAATTGTTCACCGGTTCATGAAAGAAGCTCGATCCGGGCACGGCTGCAACACCAACCTCTCGTGCCATCCATTCACAAAAAGCAGTGTCGCTCTTCCATCCAAATTCGGATATGTCGACCATCACGTAGTAAGCGCCCTGCGGTTCGCTGTATTTGAGTCCTGCAGCAGTCAGATACTCCAGGAACACTGCCCGCTTTTCCGTATAAAGCCTCTGCAGGTCTTTGTAATAAGTATCCGGCAATTTCAGCGCCGTTATCGCCGCTTCCTGCAAAGGTGCTGCGGCGCCCACGGTCAAAAAGTCGTGAACTTTACGGGCTTCGTTGATCACGGTCGGCGACCCGATCACATATCCAAGCCGCCATCCCGTCATCGAATATGTTTTCGATAGCGAACTGCAGCACAGAGTGCGCTCGAACATTTCCGGCAGCGACGCAAAATATGTGTGCCGGTAGGGCACGTAAACAATGTGCTCATACACTTCATCAGTAAGTACGAAGATGTCGTGCTCCTCGGCCAAATTCGAAATGAACAAGAGTTCTTCCCTGGTAAAAACCTTCCCCGAGGGATTCGCCGGATTGCACAGTACCAGCGCCTTCGGTTTCTGCTCGAATGCTCGTCTTATCTCATCCGGATCGAAGCTGAAATCCGGCGGGTGCAGAGTCACGTGAATTGGCTCCGCGCCACATAAGATCGCATCTGCGGCGTAGTTCTCATAAAACGGCGAAAACACAATGACCTTGTCGCCCGGATTGCACGCAGTCATCATCGCGACCATCATGGCTTCGGTGCTGCCGCAGGTGACCACGACATTCTCATCGGGATCAATCGGCAGGCCCATAAACCGCGAGGCTTTGCAGGCAAGAGCGGACCTGAAATTCGGAGCGCCCCAGGTCACTGCATACTGATGCGGCCCCATCCGCGCGGCCCGCTCGGCAGCTTGCAGAACCAGCTCCGGAGGATCGAAGTCCGGAAAGCCTTGCGAAAGATTGATCGCGCCGCACTCATTAGCAAGCCGCGTCATCCCCCGAATTACCGATTCTCCGAACTTGCTGGTGCGATAACT
>CAVPEQ010000015.1:0-143520 GCA_963703465.1 uncultured Acidobacteriota bacterium
CAATGAGTTCTATTAAAAGGGATGTCAAGAAAAAAGTTCCGCCTCGACCGGAATCGAGATTTGTTTCTCGACAGCCAGCCCACGGACCATTGGCTTCGATGCAATTGCAATGAGTTTTGCTTTTCGATTCTCATAAGTTTCTCTGCTACAGGTGGCGATGCCATCGAGTTGAGAGCGCAACAAGCTAGTGGGTTGAGTATGTCAACCATGGTTCTATCCGAGGCTCGTGGCCTATAGCTATTTCTGGTTATCCGAGGGGGCATAACGTGATATGAGTGACTCGGTGCCTAAGGCACGCTGGGCCGGATCTCATTGACTGATACTTCCCTCGAACCGAGCATCTGCAGAACCCGAGCGACCACCACGGAAGAGAAACTCCTGAGATGGAGCCTATTTCTCAGCAATGCTCAAGCTGCTTGTGGCTGCAACTGTTTGGGGTCGAAGCTCACTCCTTTCTTCCACATGGTTAGGGTGATAGCGGCAATCTTCCTTGCTAGCGTGAGACGAGCCATGGTCGGGCGCATCCCACTCTCGACCCGAGCTACATAAAAATCGTGCAAAGGACCGGGGCGTGTGCTGGCCGTTATGGCAGCAGCTTTGAACAGACTCTTCACATCTTTGTTGTGGTTGTCATTCAAGCCACGCACCGTGATGCGCTCGCGGTTGCGTTGCAGTTTGCCTCGCACCCAGCGGTACTCACCGCTGTCGTGAACCTCCACGGCAAAACCGCTGTATGCCCAAAGCTGGCGCTTGCTGCGAAAACGGTGCGGTGTCTGCAGCAGCGCAACCAGTAGAGCCGCCCGAATCGGACCGATCGAAGGAATCTGGCGCAGCAATTTCACCGCTGCATGCTTGTGACTTTCCAGCAACAACTGGCGACGCACTTCCAGGCGCAGGGGTTGGAGACTATCCAGTTGTTGGTACAAGTGCTCGGCTCGAATCCGAACACCTGGTTCCACTAGCTTCTCCAGCCACTCGGCGCGATGACGGGAAGTGTAGACACCGGTGCCCGCACACGGAATGGCCCAACTTCGGTACACAGACTTGATCCGATTCATCACCCGCGTCACATCTTTGGTGATGGTCAAGTAGCTCCGCCCCAGCTCTTTTAGGGCGCGAGTTCTATGCTTCCCGTGGTAGACCGGCTTAACTTGATTGGTGCGTAACAACTCTGCCAACTTCTGCGCATCCACCCGATCACTCTTGTTGCCATCCTTCAATAGAGCGTTCTTCCGCGGATCGCAGACCACCAGCCGGTTCACATGGGGGTTCAACAGGTCGTGCAGCCAGGCAGCAGACGTCCCTTCTTCGAAGGTCACCGCCAGAGTTCCACGCAGTCCTTGAATGAACTCTAGAATCGTGGCTGCTTTGGTTTCCAGCAAGCATTCCATGATCAGCTTGCCTTTCGCGTCCATCACGGCAACGGAAATGGTGGCCTGATGAACATCCATGCCGATATACTTCTCTTGACTCATAAAGGCGCTCCTCTTCGGTAGGTGTGGTGTTCCATCGACTCACAACTTACCGTAAAAGTGGGCGCCTTTTTATATTGCGTGATATTGATTCCATGACAATTTCAACGCTACAATCGGCTGCGACTGTATAGGGCAATGGACCTCTGCTCGCGCTTGCAATCGCGCCGAAATGCTCAATGAGCGATATGGAGATTTTTCACCAACCCTCACCAGACGAACAGAAGGTGAACGGTGCCATGGTGGCCTGAAATTGTTGTCAAGATACTCCAGAAAAGCGTCAACATTGGGAGCGTATTCTTCGTCTCCATACCAGCCCTTCGGCATTCGTAGAGCAATCGCGAAGGCTTTAAACACATCTTCACGTGACGTGAGGCATGAACCATCAATTTCCATTACAGCGATGTTCTGTTCACGCAATTCGGGCAGCGTCTCTTCGACCTCCGTCGATTCACAAAAATGAATTGACATGTAAGATAACGCGGATCGGCCAAGTCGAGAAGCAATTGTGTTTTCATGGCTTTCAAAGGATACCTGTTGTAACCAGGCGATAGCACAAGTGTGCGCCTTCTATTCGCCTTTTTCAGAGTCAATGAGTGCAATAGCGATTTATCACCAGCCATGCCGGATATACACTTTTCTGTCCGAAAGTTTCTAGCGTAAGGAGCGACTACCATGTCAGCATCGTCTGAATCGCAAAGAGGCTTCCATTCTCGTCGCGGCTTCTTTCGATGGGCCAGTTCTCTGGCAGGGGCCATCGGCGCGGCGCCTTTGCTTTCCTGTGCCAAATCTCTTTCATCGCCGACGGTAACGTCAGAGGGCGAGGATTACTATGCAAAGCTTGGGGTCTCGCCGATTATCAATGCCGCAGGCACCTATACCACGCTAACGGCTGCATGTATGCCGCCCGAGGTCCTGGCGGCGGTGCAGAAGGCAGCGCTTCATCCGGTGCGATTGCACGACCTGCAGCAGAAGGCGGGGGAGTACATCGCGCGCCGCCTCAAGTGCGAAGGGGCAGTCGTGACCTCGGGAGCTTCAGGGAGCTATCACCCTGGCGGCAGCGGCCTGTATGCAGCATGCGAATAACATCAAAATTCTGGACATGCCGCAGGCAATTGACGGCATGAAAAATCAGGTCATCGTACAGCGGGCTCACCGCTATGAGTATGACCGGGCGATGTATCTTTGTGGGGCACGGGTGACCGAGGTGGTCACGCTCGACGACTATAAGCGTGCATGCGGCGCAGGCAATGCGGTGATGACAAATTTTTTTAATGCCGCGGAGGACGAGGATGGGATTGCAAGCAGCGCACAGATTGGCCGGGAAGAGTGGTTGCAGGTGGCACATGACCACAACATTCCCTGCCACCTAGATGCAGCTGCCGATATGCCGCCAATTTCGAATCTATGGAAATACACCGGCATGGGTTTCGACCTTGTGGCTTTTTCTGGCGGCAAAGGGATACGTGGTCCCCAAAACGCGGGTCTTTTGCTAGGCCGAAAGGTCCTGACAGATTTGGCCCACGCAAATAATAACCCGGGAGATGGGATCGGCCGCGGCATGAAAGTAGCAAAGGAACAGAATCGTAGGTATGGTTGCGGCAGTCGACTGGGTCCTTTCGCACACGGAAGAGTCGATGCAGGGCGACTACCAGAAGCGGGTTGATCTCATCGCCGGCGCCGTCAAGGGTATCCCTTCGGTCAGGACGGAAACGGTAGTTCCGAAGATCGCCAACCATGTTCCCCATCTGCTCATACGCTTCGACCCGGCGGTCACCGGCGTCACAACTGGCGAGGTGGTCGCGGTTTTGCGCACGGGCACGCCGTCGATCGAACTGAACCCGAATACGGGGCAAAAGCCCAACCAAGGCATCCCGGCGGATGCGAACACGCTGGTGGTTGGGGTCTGGATGCTGCAGCCCGGTGAAGACGCGATCGTGGGGCAGCGAATCCGCGCGGCCCTCACGAAAAAAGCCCTCAGTTAAGAAATACCATGATGGTTTAAGCACTGAAATTCATGGCAGACGCTTTGGATAACGGTCTCCTTCGATCTCCTTTCGGAGTAAATGAGTGATACGGCGATATTTCGCCAATTAGCGAGTCCCCGATCTGCAACCCCCCGAAGAATGCCCCGCATCGAACGCTGGCGAGGTGTTCCAATGATTCAATACGTCTGCGACACATGTTCAGTCGTCAAGGGGCCAGAGGAATTCTGGATTGTGGGCCTAGCGGCCGAAATCGTGGGCGCTGTGTCGGCCCGGCGGGAGATCAATATTGAATCTGCGTGGAATCGGACAACCGCCCTCCATCCGTTAGCCGTTCACTTTTGCTCTGTCCAATGCAAGGACGACTATATGGCTCGGCTTTTTGCCCCCAAGGCTCTCGTCGAAGCAGTGACCGTTGAGCGTGTGGTTCCGACGGAGATCACCATCGAAAGGGTCGTTCCTGAAACTAAGGGAGTTGTTACTAAAATGCGGAAAGCACGTCGTGTCAAACGTGCTGGCTAGGAAAACGTTAACCACCGATTCACCGATCACTTGCAACCAGCCTTCTAGCGGCAATTATGCAGTCAACCTGGTCAAGTCAAGCTAATTAGCTTGATCCGCGCGGCTCTCCGACCTATACTCCGTTCGAGTTGGTGAAACATCGCGATAGCGCTCAATGACCAGCGGTCAAAACGTGTAATCGCCTGTTATCAACATTTGATCTAAGGCAGAATGGAAGGGTGCCCAACCGTGCAATGGAGTTTCATGACTCGACCTTTGATGGCGTAGAGAGAGATGGGAATAATTTGGCTCTCCGATTCTCGGCGGCATACATCCACCAGTCTGAGGGCAAGCCCGGGGTCGATGCAGGGTCAGGTTGGGTACAAGAGCTTCGGTTCCACGTTTCGGACGCTTCACAAACCGGAGTGATCGTTGATCTTCCTTGCGATCTCTGGGGTGGCTCGGTCTCCTTAGACGATAAACGATTGGAAAACGTGATACCCCTCCCGCTCGACTATCGAGGTCGCGTCGAGATCAGACTTGAGCAAACGACGGGGCTGACGATTACCGGAACGGGTCTAAGAGTGGAAGTCTGCGGAAAGCCGAAGTACGTGGAAGAGTTTCCCGGTCAATGAGTGATAACGCCTGTTTTCATCAACTATGTTCCGACTTGCTATAGAATTTCCGATCAGTGACAGACAACATCCAATCCGGCTGACTCTTCGCAACATCGAAATTTAGTTCGGAGACATTTGCAGAAGCGGAGGATTCGTTATGATCCGAGAGCGGACCCTTAAGGCTCTCTTGGTTTTATCGGGATTAGCTTGCTTGGCCGGCCTTTACCCGCTCGCGGGCGCGCTCCGGGACGGCGCGGCAACGACGATCAACAGGCAGGACCAGATGATCCTCGGCATTTACATCTCGCTCGGCGTCTTCCTGCTGATCGCCGCCCGCAACCCGCGTCAGCATCGCAGCCTCATCCTTTTCGCTGGCTGGTCCACTCTAGCTCATGACGGCGTCATGATTGCGCAAGGCATCCAATATCACGATCTACGCAACGATCTGCTCGGCTTCGCCATTATCGCTGTCATCGGTCTCGCTCTCATTGCCTTAACTCCCGCAAAGCAGACGCAAGCATCCGCTGCTGGCGCTTAGCGCTGTTACTTTGAACCCGTCTCAACTGTTGATAAATCCCCATTACACTCATTGACCGTGGAATCGGGAGAAAGCCTAGTCAATTTTTTCGCTGATTTGTGCTTTCGATCCCTTGCTTGTAGAACTTCTCAGACTTTTAAGTCATTGAAGAGCGTTTAACTTACATAGTCCGTAAAAAGCTGAGGAGTTCGAATCCCACTCTTTCCGCCAGATTGTATTACTCCTGTCTCGAGTTATAGCCCCGACTGCATACGGTAGTGATGCCCACCCTTCGCAAAAACGCGAAGGATGGGGCACCCGGCGTCCCGCTGTAAGCTCTCAGTTTTTAGTGTGCCCGCTCCGGGCGTGGACATCAAGCCGTAGCCTGCCTCAATGAGTGCTGTCCAAATGAACCGATGGCGCTGGCCTCGTCTTGATAAATGTCGAATACCGACGATAACTTTGTCATCTGAAGCAATTCCTCAACCCGTTTGCTCAGGTTCACAAGTTTCACTTCGCCTTGCAGGTTGCGGATTGTGGTGTGAGTCTTTACCAGTTCGCCCAGTCCGGAGCTGTCCATGTAGGTGACTTCGCCGAGATTGAGAACGAGGTTCGTCTTTCCGCTTTCCGCCAAATTTCCGACCATCTCACGAAGTAGAAGATTCCCCTCACCCACCTTGATTCTGCCGCTCATCTCTATAACCACCGCTTCACCAACCTGCCTGCTTGTAATTCGCAACTCAGAGGAGGTCCTTTCCTCGAGTTCAGGTTTTTCAAGTTGAAGGCCGAGCCGGTCCAATATGACGCAAGCGGACGCCACAACTTCCCTTGATTTAGTGCGGACTACGACCAGCGACCGGCCCTCTTTCAAAACTTCACGGAAGAAGGTAGCATATTTGGATTTTTCTTGGGACGTCACATCGGCAACTGATTGCGGAATCTTCTCTCCGTCCATGACACGCAGTCCGACGGCCGAAGCCGCCCGTACCGCCGCCAGTCGCAAGAGCGTGACTTTGCCGAATCCAAGTGCGAAAACCGTACCCAAGCCCGGAAGCAGAAACTCGGCAATTGCGACGGATGCGTCAGCAGCTCCTGATCTGAGCCCTGCCATCGCCGCCAATCGCCTGGCAGCGACTTTCGCTTCATTTTCCGACCAGGTCAAGAAGACGATCGCTTCTTCAGGAACGCCTTGCTGCCGCAGCTGCTTTACCGCTTCTTCTGCGCTACGGCGCGAGGAAAATACTCCGATCGCAGTTTCCAAAATTACCTCCTGCAAGGCCCCGCAAGAACTAAGATCTGGGAGACCTGGCCCCCGCCTGGCGCTTTCCTCGAAAGCGGAACTCACAAATCAGTGCTTTAGATTAATACACGACGGGGAAGGCTAGGCCATCCTAATTATTCGCCATCGCGCTTTTGGTACGCTGAGATTCACCAAGGAGGCTGCAAATGGCTCAATTCCAGCTCAACAAACAAGCAACGGTGATGACCAGGTTGACTGAACTTCTGCGGATTAAAGTCATTGTCAAGCTGCAAGAGCTCGGCGAAGTCCGCGGCGTCATCGAGCAGATTATCGCACCCGCCATTGCTGACGACCTTCAGCAATCAATTAATATGACGCAATTCAAGGTGAAGCTCGAATCCGGCGAAACGGTGACTGTTCCCGGTTCTGCATTCTCGAAAATCGAGTACGCGATAACCCAAAATTAGGTAGGCCGGGGACACTTCGCTACATTCATCGCAATCCAGTAAGGGCGAGATTGTGCAAGCGTCCTGAGGATTGGGAGTGGAGCAGCTTTCGCCATTACGCGACTGGGCAGAAGGACGCGTGGAGATCGAGTCGGAACGGACTGCGCGGAGGCGGGAACGGGAAGCAGGAATACTTTGTTCTGCAGTTGAACTGCCCCACTCAAGCCAAAATCGGGCTTGATGGGCCACCCGTCCACCCGTCCTACAGACCGGTAGTCCTTACGCATGAGCCCGGATGATCGTCTTTCCCCTGATCCGTTTGGTGCGGTTGAAGGCGGCAACGGCATCGTCGAGGGTAGTCACTTTGCCGATGTTCGTCCGCAGCCGGCCATCGCGGACACGCTGGACGAGCTCGCTCAATTGGGCGTGATCGGGCACGACGACGAAGTCAATCGTCAGGCCGGCAGAGGGCCGCGCCTCGGCCGGGCCGGTGATTGTCACCAGCGTTCCTCCGGCGCGAACCAGGCCCGCAGACCGCTTCGCGATCTCGCCGCCGAGGACATCGAAAACCAGATCGACCTCGCCGACATCTTCCAGTGCGTCGCTACCGAGGTCGACGAACTCCTGTGCGCCGAAGTCGAGAGCGGTCTGACGGGCGTCGGCGCGCCCCGTGCCGATGACATACGCGCCGGCCTGGCGTGCGAGCTGGCTCGCCATCGAACCGACCACACCGGCCGCACCTTGCACGAGAACTCTCTGCCCCGCTCGAAGGCGGCCGTGATCGAACAATCCCTGCCACGCGGTCAGGCCCGGCATCACGAGGGCCGCGCCCACTGCGAAGTCGACGTCACCCGGCAGCGGTGTGAGGTTGCGTGCCTCGACTGCGACATGCTCCGCCAGCGTGCCGTCGCGATACCAGTCGGTGAGGCCGAAGACCCGCTGTCCAATTGACAGCCCGGTCGTGCCAAAGCCGAGAGCGGTGACCACTCCGGCCAGTTCGTGTCCGGGGATTGAAGGCGTCCGGTCACGGCCGGAGCGATCGGTCCAGGTCGAGGGCCAGGTCAGCTCATCGCCGGTAAATCCCGAGGCATGCATCTGAACCACAACGTCGTTGATCGCCGCCTGCGGCTCGGGCCGATCCACCAGCTTTACGCCGGCGGTTCCCGCAGCCTGATCCGTTGCCACAATCGCCTTCATCGGTCACCTCCGTGCGTCGAGCTCTTGCCCGCGCCGCGCCATCTCGGTCTCATGGGAATTAATCTCCTCGATCATTCGTCTCGTTGCTGGAAATATAAGCCATCTCTCGAGCTGGCGAAAACGCCCAAAGAAACTTGAAGGTGCTACACAATCTGCTGTAAGAAAAACAGGACAAAACTGAGAACTGAATGAAACGTGAGCGTGCCTTGCAGGTAGTCTGGGTGTTGGTGGGCTTGATTGTTTTTGAGGCTTCTGTTCGACGATCTTGGGTCCGTCAATCGGCGGCGTCGTCCTACGCGATACGATTCAATTGACGATAAATGCCAGCTCACTCACAATCGCAGAAGGCCGACTTTCTTCAAAAGCATAGTGAAACGTGGATCACTTCTGATCGGATCGATCAGCGGTTCCAGTCCAAGATAAAGCATGTGCTCAGAACGGTCTTCATATCCTTGATCTAACCACGTCAAAGCTTGCTTATTGTCGCCCAACCCCATCCATATTATGGCGAAGTAAGACGGCGGAATGTAACGCCGCTTAGTCGCCGACTGCAATTTGCTCAATTCCTTGAGCGCGTCCGCCTTTCGTCCCGAGACGGCGTAAGCATGTCCCAGCAAGGCGTGCACCACAGGAACATCTATTGGTGGTTGGCCAGCATTGGCAGGCACGCCGCTGCCGGCCATTTGACCGGCTACCTGCTCCAACTCCACAATCGCCTGCTGAAGCTTGCCAGTTTGCTCATAGGCAAGGGCCAACTGAATTCTCGCAGGGAAATATGAAGGATTGATTTGCAAGCCGATCAGGCATTGCGCCGCCGCCTTATCATATTGTCGTGACAGATAATATTGTCGAGCCAATCCGTTATTTACAAATGGCGAGTAAGGGTCTAGTCCCAGCGCGCGATGCGCCTCTGCCAGACTTTCTTGGGTGTGTCCGGTTTCGATCAAAAGGTGCGCATACAAATGGTGGGCCATCGCGTAATTAGGATTCAGCTCTATGGCTCTCTTATATTCCTTCTCCGCCGCCGCCCAATTCCAATCGTAGTTGTGCAGAATGTTCCCCATCGAGGCGTGCGCTTCGGCAAGCGAGTCATCCAGTTGCAAGGCTTTGGAAGCTGCGGTCCTTGCCTGCGACATCGCGTCGCGCGGCTTCATAATTTCGGGCCCGCCCAAAACCGTGAGGTAAGCAAAATAGTCGGCCTGTCCAGAATAAGCGAGAGCGAAATTGGGATCTTTTTGGATAGCGTCGGCGAAGTACTTTCCGGCCATGGCCAAACCTTCACCCGTCCTCATGTTCCAGTAATAACGGCCAAGAAGGTAAGACTGATAGGCGTCCGGATTGACAGGATGGGCACTGGCCTTAAGCCGCAGCTGCTGTTGGGGAGTCAACTCCAAATCGATTTGTTTGGCTATGTCGCCCGCGACTTCGCTCTGCAACAGCAGGACATTGCTGAGCTCACGATCATAGATATCCGCCCAGATGTGTTCGTCGGTCGCGCCATCTACCAATTGCGCAGTTACGCGAACCCGGTTGTCCACTAATTGCACCGCGCCTTCCACAACCGCGTCTACGTGGAGCTCTGCCGCTATCCTCGGCAATGACTTTTTGCTTCCTTTGTATTGCATGACCGAAGTGCGCGAGATCACTTTCAGGTTTGCGAACTTGGACACTTGAGTTATGAGCTCTTCGGTCATGCCATCCGCAAAGTAATCCTGTTTGGGATCTCCGCTCAGGTTCTCGAGAGGAAGGACAGCAAGCGAACGAAACGAGTGCGGCTTTGCGCTTCCGAACAGCCAGTCCCTTAATCCATATACATTTCCCGCGACAAGTAACGCCGCGATCGCCACCGCACCCAGGAAGCCACCAAACATTCCTGTCCACGAATTCCAGAGTCTGCGATTGGGCTTTGGCGTGGGCGGATGGATTAATCGGGGCGGGACGCGAATAAGTTCGTCAGAATTTTCTACTTTGCCAATGAACCGATATCCGCGGCGAGAGACTGTCTCGACATATCGTGGACGCTCAGCCGAATCGCTCAAAGCAGTACGCAGCCGGTTTACCGCGGCATGCAGGCCGTGATCGAAGTCCACGAAAGTGTCAGCCGGCCAGATTTTATTTTGTAATTCTTCGCAGGTTACAAGCTCACCCGGCTTTTCAAGTAATGCCTGTAATACCAGAAGCGGTTGTTCCTGCAGGCGAATTCGAAGGCCGCCCTTACGCAATTCCCCAGCACGCAGATCCAACTCAAAACGATCAAAGCGGACGAGTTGAGAAACGGGAATTGGCAAGATGATAACTTATGTCGAAAGAGTACGCTCCCGAAAAAGTGGGAAAAGTCTAGCACTTTCCACTCGAGTGCGTGAGCAATTCCGCATCATCCTCATTTTCAGCTACTTAGCTCGCGACCTAGAGATGCCGCAAGGGTGATTGACACTGCATTGACCCATTTCCTGTTTTGCCGCAAGGTGCTGATCCAGAAGCGAGCGGTGTCGACAACCAAAAAAACCACCGGCGCAAATCGCGGCAGCAAAAAATTTAAATCAGAAGGAAACCAAAATGACTTGCAAGAATTTCTTCCGTACCGGTGGTCATCTGATGCTCGCATCGGTTGTGATGCTGGTATCCGCCATCGCCTCGCATGCGCAGTTGTTGGTCGACTGCTCAGGCACGAATCCTTACGCTTATCCATCTATTAACGCTGCTCTGCCGAATGCTGGCCCAGGGTCATCCATCATCGTGACCGGCACCTGCAACGAAAATGTGAACCTGCAGGCAGTGAATAACCTCAACCTCGGCAGCTGGTGGGGGCAGACTGCGACCATTAACGGTGGCCTCTCCATTACCAACTCAACTCTGGTTTACCTGTATGGGTTGAACATCACAAACCCGTTTGGCGACGGAGTCAACGTTGCCAATAGCCGCAGTATCGTTCTGGACACCTGCACGAGCAATGGGAACGGAGGTGCGGGTTTGCGAGCAGTCGGGATGTCTGATGTGGTGGTAAACGCCACGGGCTCTTTCGACAATAACGGCGGAGGTGGAATCAACGCAGTTGGTAATTCCCTGGTTTCGTTGAATGGTTGGGGTGGAGTGATGGATATCAGCAACAACACCGGACCGGGCATTTATCTCAGCGAGGCAGCGCTCTGGACCTTAGGGAATACCACCATTTCGAATAATTTGGCCGGACCGCCTCAAGGTGCAGGCCTCGGCATGATGTTGCTTGGCGGAGCAAGAGCCCAAATTGGTGCGCTTTTCGGTCCGAACCTCATCGAAGGAAATCTCGCGGGTGGGGCTTCAATCGGAGAAGGATCAGAAATTTCCTTTTGGAGTATCGGCCAGCCCAACGTAATTCAATCGAACGGAGCCGTCGGCGTTTCTGTCAATCTTGGGAGCCAGGCCACATTTTTTGAAGGCGCACAGATTACGAACCATAGCAGCGCTGGGGTCGACGTGTATGCCAATAGCCAGGCAAACTTCTTCGGCGCGAATCAGATCCTCAGAAACGGCACGAGCACCGATCCGCTGAGTGCTGGTATTCGCGTCGACGGAAATTCCGAAGCATTCCTGCGCGGCGGAGATGTGTCGCAGAACAATGGACCCGGGTTCCTGGCATTGGTGAATTCGAGCATCGATTTCACCGGGGTTACGCTCTCCAGTGACACCGGCGGAATCGTCACCTGTGACTCAACCGCAACCATGATCAGCGACCTCGCGCAGGCAAACGCTACTCCTCCCGCAGGAGTGCGCTGCAAAACGCCACATAGCCTGGGCAATCGTCATGTGACTAGGACGCCTCCTGCAGTTCCAGATCTGAGTCCCTACAAGACACTGCAGGCAAAGTACAAGAAGATCGCAACCAAACACTGACCGCGCGACTGACTGGGAGCTTTGTGAAACCGCAACTGCTAACGGGAAAGCACATGACGACGATTCGCACAATTTGTCTGTGGCTGTTGGTTGCGGCAATAAACGCAATTCAAACCGTTAGGCCCTGGCGGATGCTTTGACCTCACGGCGAATTTTAACCGCACGTGGCCGGAATAAACAGAAGTCGAATTAATTAAAAGGAGATTCAAATGAAAAACCAAATCTTAGCGGCCACGCTGGTTCTGGCCTGCTCACTGGCTTCAGCGCAAGCGCTCTCGAAAGGAAAGGGCGACTTGCGGGTGATGACCTACAACGCTAACGAAGGAACTGACTTGCTTGAAGTACAAGCAGCGACCACACCTACAGAATTTCTATTCGCGGTGGGGGCGACTATTGCACAGGTGCGAGAGACCAACCCTCCGGCCCGGATGCAAGCGCTGGCGAAACAGATCATCGCAGCGTCTCCGGCGCTGGTCGGCGTGCAGGAGCTCGATCAGTGGTACACGGGGCCGCTTAATCCAGATTTCGCTTGCGGCGCCACAACTCTCGAATTTGACATGGTCAAGGAGTTACAAGATGCGCTCGCCGCGCAGGGCGCACATTACAAAGTGGCCGTTCAGGCGCAGCAATATGCATTTCCGCCGACACCAGGGCTAATTGCGTCGTCCGGCTTCTTGTGTGTACAACTCGCGAACAATATTGCGATTCTTGCGCGCACCGACTTAGATCCGTCACAGTTCAGCTGGACTAATCCGAATTCTGGACAATATACAGCCACATTGTTTTTCCCGACTCCCGTCGCTGTAGTACAACTACCGCGCGCATGGGCTTCGGTAGACGCTACATCGCACGGCCAACCGTTCCGCTTCATCACCACGCACCTGGAGTCGGTGGACACGACCCTGTTTGGCCTGCCGAGTATTCGCGAAGCGCAAGCAGCAGAACTGCGAAGCGGCCCGGCGAATACAACCACGCCAGTGATCATTGCGATGGATTCCAACTCGCAGGCGGCACCACTGCCTCAGGATCCCACTTACATTGACTTCACGCTCGCGGGCTACAACGATGTATGGTCGCAATTGCAGCCGGGCGCCCTGGGACTGACCTGCTGCCAATCGGAACCTGACAATAATCCGGTTTCACAGCTCTATCAGCGAATCGATTTGATTCTTACTCTGGGACCAGTCGGTGCGCAAAATATTCAGTTGTTTGGCGCTACCCCAGCGAGCCGCACCACAGATGGATTGTGGCCATCAGATCATGCAGGAGTTGCGGCGCAGCTAGTTCTGGAAAGCAACTGACCGCAGATAGTTTTCAAAGAGGCGAGCATGACAACAATCGGGCCGCTACTAACACAGTAGCGGCTTTTCTTTTTAGGACGTTGCCGCGTAGTTTCTAATTACTGAAAAATCGCTATATCACTCATTGACACCGAAAAAGGCGAATGGAAAGCGCAAACTTGTGCTATCGCCTGTTTCAGCAGTTAGGGGCAGAAATTCTATTCCAACGGAGTGATCGGGTGCTCTGGCTCTCGTTCAAAGGTTAGCCACGCTTCCGCAAAGCGTTTGGAAGGCAGCCAGCCTGCATCTTGTGCGTTAGCCACGGGAGATTGCTTGCCGTGAGGCTCAATCCATGCTTGAGATACGTTCCAAACAGATTCTTTCCACTCGTCCTTGACGGCGCTGATCTGAGTCTTTATGAAGCCTTCCCACCCGTGTGTTTCCGAAATACTAGAGAGTGGCTTCTGTTCTGTGGTCGGTCTTCGTTGTCTGATGACCTCACCTAGCCACAGCAATACAAGCGGAGTCATGTTTGCAACACAGCAATGCGGGACTCGATTCTGGACAACAAACGTTAGTGGCGCGTTCCGTTTTCGATGTCGCTGGAAGTAGTCGTAAGGACGCTTCGTACCAGCGATCTCATCCGCACCATTGGCAATAATCAACTGCGGAACAACGAGCGCGCTTTCTGAAAGGTCAACAGTATCCATTCCCAAAGGATCATATTGACTTGGCGAATACTCGATCCCGGCAAGGACTCTCTCCGGCATATACTCGATGAGCCGAGCAACGAGCGACCCAGCGCCAGAAAAGCCGAAAAGGATGAGTTTGCTCCATGCCAATTCTGGATGTTGAGCGCTGTTCGCAAGTTGATCTAGTGCCGTGAACAGCGCCCGACCAATGCCGTGCTCTGGCACAATATCCATGTCCTCGCGTTCCTTTGAGCGGCAATGGTGTGCAAGCATGGTAGCCATTTGGTGCTTCGAAGCGAACGCAGCCACGGCAGGATCAAAATACAGGTTGCCGAACTGCCAGCCGCGCTCGAACACGACTAGGACAGCGGAAACTGGATGGCTCGCGTCAGGTATTGTTAGCTCATATTCACAGTTGTTCTGAATCGCCTCATTTGCTCTGGGCACCACGTATGTACGGTATTGCAGCGTTCGGGCGAAACCAGGAACGACGATCGCGGTAAGATACAGCGCGAACGCAATGATTTTTCTCGATGCACCGCTTAGATGTGTTTTATTTTCGGCCACGGTTGTGAATCGCGAAGTTCGTCGAAATCGAGGCCATTTTAGACGTTTGGAGCGCAGATCCGTTCAATATTGACGAAAAATCGCCATATCGCTCATTGACCCTGCGAGAGGATTTTGAGCGCTATGGCCTGTTTTCGCCGGGGCGCGAGTCGCCAGAGTTTCGTGTCGGGCCAAATTTGCTGCGCCCGTTCGCTCGAAAACAGGGGGTGCCGTGCTACCTCGTAAAAACGGCTAGGGGTAATACCCCGGCAAAAAGTCTGGTGCCCCGCGGATACTGGACGGTCAATACGTAACAGTTGTCCCACATTTAAGAAAGGCCACAAAGATTTAAAAGTGTTGACACAATCGCGTTTGTAACCTATGGTGGGCGCTGTTCTTCGCCGGATTTTCATCAGCTGTCTATCAGGTATTACATCCCTCGAGCCCCCTCAGAGTTGTGCGCTTGTTACCGCCGGTGGCGCCAAGCGAATTTCTTTTTTGGAGAAAAATTATGCGCTCATCCTTTAGAACCATCCGTCCGCGCGCAAGCGTCCTGCTTGCGCTATGCGTCACTTGCCTCTTCGGGCTTTCTTCAGCCGCCGCCAGTACGCTTTGTGTGAACCCAAAAGGTTCGCAGGGTTGCTTCGCGACGATCCAGGCCGCCGTCAATCACGCAAAGGCAAACGACATAATTAATGTCGCGGCGGGCACCTACAAAGAAGAAGTGGAGATCGGCATTCCACTTTCGCTGATCGGAGCGGGCACAAATTCCTCTCTGATCAACGGGACCGGCTTTGCCCACGGCATTTTCGTTAATGGCTTTGGCCACCCGGGCTTGCACGACGTAACCATCGCCGGATTCACCGTGAGCAATGCATTATTCGAAGGCGTCCTGGTAGTGAGTGCTACCGACGTCGTCATCCGCAACAACCGGATGACCAACAACGATAAGTCTTCGGGGCTGCAATTCACCGGAGCTTTAACTGGCTGCCCCAACCAGCCGGGCAATGGAACCTATGAGACTGACGAGACTGGCGACTGCGGCGGTGCACTCCATTTGGTCGGAACTTCTAACTCGATCATCTCAAACAACGTAATTGCCGGCAACGCCGATGGCATCCTAATCAGCGACGAGACCGCTGAGAGCGAGCGCAATCTCCTGATTCACAACATCGTGCAGAACAATCCACTCGAATGCGGCATCGTTCTCGCTTCCCATGCCCCATCGGGACAAACCGCACCGCCTTTTGCTCCTCACCACGGCGTTGATCGCAATACCATCGCCGAAAATCTCTCTGCTAACAACGGCGTTCAAGTCGGAGGCGCGGGTGTCGGCATGTTTTCCGATGGCGCCGGCCCGGGCCGCGTATCCGGCAATGTGGTGATCGGAAACCGTCTGACCAACAACGGCCTTGGCGGCGTTACCCTTCACACTCACGTTGGCCCGGCTTTTCATCTCCCGCCCGATAACATGGACGGCAACATGATCATCGACAACGTTATCGCCGGAAATCTTGCCGATACCTTCGACACCGCCACTCCCGGCCGCGTCGGAATCAACATCAATAGCGGTCAGGGCGGCACGCCGGTTCGTGGCACCGTCATTTCGCGCAACACCATTCGCGATGAAGACGTCGATATCGCCATCAACGACCCCGCTCAGGTTGATATCCATCTCAACAATTTGCTAGGCGGCCAGGTTGGGGTCGACGACGTTTGCGCATTCGACGGCGCCAGTGTCTGCGCCGGGGGAATTGACGCCACCGAAAACTTTTGGGGATGTCCTGCTGGCCCGGGCGGCGCCCTGTGCACCACCGCCAGCGGATCTGATATTCGTTCGGCTCCGTGGCTGAAAACTCTGCTTCCAGGTGATGACGATGACACTCAGAAGGAATAGAACGGCGCATTATTAATTTCGCCAGCGGCTAAGGAGCGGGCGCTGCTCATCGTCGCTGGCGAAATATCTCTATATCGCTGATTGACACGGAAAAAGGCGAATGGAAAGCGCACACTTGCGACATCGCCTGATCTATAAGAGGGGAAGTCAAGGGCATTTTTCTCCCTCGACCAGGAGGAGAAGATAATTCCTTGCCTTCCAGCCCCTGTGCGTGAGACGGGCGTTGGGTCGTGCCGTGGATCTTGCATGGTTCCATCTCGGTTGTGTCCTTTATTGAGTAGCGACGACGTCGATCGGTTCGGAAGCTGGCAAGCCGCGGCGGTTGCCTGGTTGGCAACACATAGATCTATCTGAGGCTCTTGGCCTAGTGCTTTTTCGGGTTGTCCGAGAGGGTATAGGGATTACACGGAGGCTTAGTGCTCAGTGGGCACTTGGCGCCTACAGGCGTTAAGGATACTCACTCTCGAACCCGAGCGTCCCAAGAACCCGATCGACCACCACCCGAGAAAGAATCACCGGAGATGGAAAGAGGTTCTCACCCGAGACGCTCAAGCGGCTTGCGAGTTCAGTTTATGGATGTCGAAGTCTTCTCCCTTCTTCCACAGTGTCAGCGTAATGGCTGCAATCTTGCGTGCGAGTGTGAGGCGCACCATGGTGGGCTTGATGCCTTTGGCAAGCGAGCGCTGGTAAAACTCCTGAAACGGTCCGGGCTTTACACTGGCCTGGGTGGCAGCGCCTTTAAACAGGCCTTTCAGGTCATGGTTGTAATCCTTGTTCAAGCCGCGAATCGCCGTCTGTTTTTTGCGCCGCTGCACTTGTCCGCGGACGTAGTGATATTCCCCGCTGTCGCGGGTTTCCAGCCCCAGTCCGCTATAGGTCCACAGTTGGCGCTTGCTGCGAAAACGATGCGGGGTCTGAATCAGCGCCACCGCTAATGCGGAACGAATCGGCCCCAGGGACGGAATCTGCCGCAGCTTAGCAGTGATGGCATGTTTGCGACTCTCCGCCAGCAGTTCGCGCCGCGCTTGTTGGCGCAAGTGCTGCAGCATGTCCAGTTGCTGATACAGTTGCTCGGCTCGGCGGCGAGTTCCGGCTTCGGGGATTTTTTCCAGCCACTGGCTGCGATGGCGGGTGTAGTAAACGTCGCGGCCGGCACAGGGGATCGCCCAGCTACGATACAAAGCTTTGAGACGATTCATCACTCGGGAAAGATCTTTGACCACGGTCAGATAACTTCGGGCCAGCTCGCGCAGCATGCGCACCCCGGTCTCACCATGGTAGACGGGCTTGAGATCATGGAGGCGCAGCCGCTCGGCGAGTTTGCGAGCATCGATCTTGTCACTCTTGTTGCCATGTTTGAGCAGTGGGATCTTGCGCGGATTGCACACCAAGACCTCAGTTACATGCGGCTTGAGTAAGTCGTAGAGCCATGCTGCCCAACTGCCTTCTTCGAAAGTTACGAACAAGCTGCCGTGTAGTCCAGTGAAGAACTCGAGGATGGTGGACGCTTTCGTTTCCAGGATGGACTCGATGATGACCTTGCCTTGCGAATCCATCACTGCGATCGAAATCGTTGCTTGATGAACATCCAGCCCAATATACTTTTCACTGCTCATTGAGGGTGCTCCTTTCGTAGGTGATCATGCCAACGATGACAACCTACTCCAAAAGAGGCGCCCTCTTATAATGCGATTTCGTCAACTGACCGAGCGTGGTAGACTCCCCTCGATTACCACGCTCCCCAGAAACAGTCGAGAGATGTGACGAGAATGCGTTGGAAGCCTGCGATTACGATTGCCTGCTTATTGGTGGTCTGCGCCGGATCGTTCCTGTGCTGGCAGCACAAACTCGGCCCGGTTAAACGTATCAAGGCGCTAAGCTCACGCGCGGCACAGGGCGACGCTAAAGCGCAGTTTCATCTCGCTTCCGCCTACTACCGCGGCAAGGGCGTTCCTCAAGACTATGCAGTGGCGTTCCGCTGGTACAAAATGGCAGCCGATCAAGGGGAACCGGACGCGGAGGATGGTCTGGGTTACATGTATGTCACGGGCCGCGGTACGAAGCAGGACTATGCCGAAGCTCTGCGCTGGTACAAGAGAGCAGCTGAACATGGCGATGCGAAGGGGGAGTTCGATCTAGCCACGGTGTATGACGATGGCATTGGACTGTCATCGGACTACATCGAGGCAAGCCGTTGGTTTCGCAAAGCCGCCGACCAGAACTACGCAAAGGGCCAAGATGGCCTTGGCATGGCCGGAGCCGACCACGCACACGAAAGCAGGTTCTGCTCGCGTCAGTGTTCGCACAATCGGCGCTCTATGAACAAGCATGGTGGGGCGACGAAGAAAAGGCGCACACTTGTGCTATCGCCTGGTTATCGTCAGTCAGCGCCGGTCTTTGGTTATCCGGTTGTGAAAGTTAGGATGTACATCCGCTACCATAGAACTTTCAAACCCAGTTGAATGTGGCGAGGTCCTCCCGTGCCCAGGACTGGGTTCGAAGCTGAACCCAAGTCAGGAGTAAAAATTGGAGTACCGACCGAAGTGGGGTCCGACACATCGTTGTTCATTGAGAAGACGTCAAACGATGGATGGTTCAGGATGTTGAATACCTCTCCGCGGAACTGCATTCTCACCCGCTCGTTCAGCTTCCAGATTTTCGAAACCGAGAAGTCCCAGTCGCGGAACCCCGGTCCTCGGAAGATGTTGCGGCCAGCATTGCCGAAGGTTCCGTAGTTTGGCGGCGTCAAGACAGTGTTTCCGGAAACGTAACAACCGAAGTTGGCCAGCTGGTTCACGGCTGAACCAGCTGCGCTGATGCACTGAGCGTTACCCGCGATCACGTTGCCATTACTATCAGTAGTAAATGATAACGGGTCAATATACGGAATCGGCGTAGTCGGCGACCAATGTATGTTTCCAGGAGAACCCGAAATGTTCCAACGATCTTCGAACTCGCCGGTCAAACTGATGTCATCATTGAAATCGCCGAGCGTGTAAGGTTCCCCACCTTCGAGCGTCACAATACTTGTCACTTGCCAGCCTTCGAGCATCTGCGCGAACGACTTGCGCGACGGCAATTCGTAGCTAAGTGAAAGTGTGAAGCGGTTGCGAATATCGAAATCACCGTTACCGCGCTCGGCCGTGTAATCCAGGCTATTCTGCGGAACACCTGCCGTGTTGCTGGTCGACGTATCAATCGCATGCGCCCAGGTGTATCCCGCAAGCAGATACAGACCATGCGAATAGCGTTTGGTGTAGGTGACTTGTAGTGAATGGTAGATCGAGTTTGCCTTGTTGCTGAGAAGCTGCATGAAGCCGATATAGGGGAAACACGGGCCGCCAAGTCCTAGCCCACCTTGGCCGACGGAGCAGCTCGCATTAAGGGGCCGACCTTCAGCTTCGCAATTACCACACGCTACTTCTAAGGGAGAGTTGGGGTCGACCTGATTGGGATCGGTGATGCTGTACAAATCCACCCCGTGGTTGCCCACATAGGCGAGCTGCAACATGCTGTCGCCGGGCAATGCCTGCTGAATGTTTAGGTTCCAGTTTTCGGTATAAGGAGTTTTCAGGTGCGGATCGACTGCGAAGATGAAGCATTGGCTGTCGATGCTGCAAGCTGAGCCGGAGCCTGAGAGCGCCGGGAAAATCGGACCAGTGGTGTCCCAATGTATTGCAGTTGTGTCGCGGCTATTCTGCAGGAATGATGTGATGGTTCCATTTCCCGGCGTTACGCCCAGAGCGCCAGACGTGGGATTCAGATTTAAGCCACCCCCGCTAAACAAGAATGTGCGAATTGAAGGCTGCGAGAATATGATCCCGCTGCCGCCGCGCAGGACGGTCTTGCCGGTTCCGAAAATGTCCCAGGCAAATCCCAGGCGTGGCGACACGTTGTTATAGCGGGTTGGATATGGCGAACTGATCCCCTGACCAACCTGCACTATGCCGCCCGGATTTCCGTTTGGTAAAGTCGGCACGTAATTCGCCAACTGATTGTGCGCATCCTTGATCGGATAGGTCACGTCATAGCGGATCCCGTAATTCAGCGTCACTCGCGGGCGGATGCGATACCCGTCCTGAAAGAAAAGCCCGAACGATTTCATGCTCAAATTTCGCCCCGGGTCGCCGTAGAGAAACTCCCACCGGTGCGGATCCCCGGCAAAGAAGTCGGTTAGATCGCTGAAATCCACCCTGCCCCGACCTTCGGTGGCGCGGAAGTAGTCCACCGTGCCATCCATGAATTGCGCGCCAAAGCGCATCATGTGCTTGCCTGCGGTGTACGAGAGAGTGTCAGACCAGTTCTGTGTCTTACTGGGAGTTGTCGCCAGCGGCCAACCGGAGTTGCCCCCCATGTAGTTGAACGCATCCGAGCCCGGATTGATACGCGGCATGCCAAACAACAACGGATTGGTCACACCGGTGTTGAGACCGTACGTTGTTGGGTTGACATTGTGATCGAGCGGAAAAATCCCTTCGTTAAAGCTGTCGAAGCTGTAGCGTGCTTCATTGACCCAGCGCGAGTTCGGAGTCCAAGTCCAGTTGATACCGAAAACTTGAGTTGTGGGACTAGTTGTTGAGAGCCACTGCGGCCTCAAGGGTATCGTGTCCATCTCGACAAGATCGCTATTGCCATAAAAATAGCGGGCGCTGAATACATTCTTCTCGTTGAGATGGAAATCTGTTTTCGCGATTAGGTTGTCGCCACGGTTGGTGTTATCAAAATTAAAGTTGATGGCGGCCGGATCGGACTCCTTCAAGGTAAATCCTGGGTTTGGCAGAAAAAGTTTTGAAAGCTGAACGCTCAAAGGATTGCAGCTCGTTCCACAGGCGGCAATTGCATCCACTGTACTGAAGTTTTCGGGGGCAAATCCAGCAGGCAGTTCGGCAGCACGCGACGCCAGCGATACCGTTACCGGACTGTCATATACGCCAGGATTCCCGACCTTGTCGCGAATGCCTTCGTAGTTGACGAAATAGAACCACTTGTCTTTCTTGATGGGTCCGCCAATAGATGTGCCGAACTGGTGCATGATAAGGTCCGACACCGGGTTCGGTGCCTGGTTGAAGTAATTGCGTGCATCGACCGCGCTGTTTCGGGTGAAGTAGTACGCGCTTCCGTGAACGTTGTTGGTGCCGGACTTAAGGCCCAGATTCATTACAACTCCGGGCTTCTCGCCGTACTCGGCCGTGGGGCTCTCCTGGGTGTTGAACTCCTGAATGGCGTCCAGCGGCAAAAAGCTGGCGGGCGTGCCCTGAATTCCAGCCTCGTTCATTACCGACTCGCCGTAGTACACGTCGTTGTCGATAGCGCCATCAATAAAGAAATTATTTTCGTCTGGGCGGTTGCCGTTAGAAGTAATGGACTGAAAGCCGCCACCAGGACTCCGCTGCACTCCCGGATGAAGCGGTAATAGATTCTGAAAATCACGCCCTTGTAACGGCAGTTCGTTGATGGCTTTGTTCTCGAGAACGCCGTTGAGAGTGCTGTCCACGGTGTCCACCATAGTGTCGCCGGCATCTACTTGCACCGTCTCGTCGACGCTACCGGGCTGAAGCGTAAGGTTAATCTTTGAGTCTCGAGCGACTTCCAACACGATGGAGTTGACTTCAGCGGTCCGGAAACCCGCGGCCTTTGCAGAAACTGCGTAAGTGCCCGGATCGAGGTCGGCAGCAACATATTCTCCTGCGCGGTTGGTGGAGAGAGTTCGCTCAACACCGGTGGCTACATTTCTGACTACTACTTTGGCATCGGCCACGACTGCGCCTGTGGGATCAGTTACCGACCCTAGAATTCTTCCTTGATACGTCTGCGCCAAGCATGGCAGGCCAACAAGCAGGAAAAGGATAGAAATTGATGCTAGGCGAAGCGCTCTCATGGGGTCTCCTAATTTAATAAAGGTGAAAATTGATTTTAGATATCTGACGAGCGGCAAACTGAAAAGTGAGGAGCAATCAAGGAATCACAAACCGGCTTGGAGTTTGCCGGAATTTACCAGGGAAACGACCTGTTCGAGGCTGTTACAGATCGAGGAACGAGGTATGCGCATCACGGGCCGAAACACCAAGGATGGCGAGCAGTTTGTCAGACAAGTGTGATGGAAGTCAACCAAATTTACATTTCAATAGGTGTTCAATACAGCGCGTTACCTGTTTGCGTGGAGCTGACCGTTCCATCCCTCACATTCAGTGTGTACTCTCCTCCGCCGTTTCCTTTCCATGATGAAAGATCGAAATGCGAGCCGGCGGGAGCTTTGTAGGCGGAGATTGTGAGAAACGTAAGGGGTACATTCTTTTTGCACGCCTGAGCAAGCTGGGATGGCTTAAAGAAGTACGCGCCTTTCCCGGAGCCCACCACTGTGGCTTTGCCACTGCCATCGATCAGCACCGCTGAACGTTCATCGACAGCGATTTCCCGTGGAGAGTTCGTCCATCCATCCTGCATTAACCGCGCGAGAAATACGAGGCTGCGGCCGAGGCGGTCGCGTTTGGCGAAATGGCTGTCGGTAATAGTATCGTGAAGCACTGGAATTTTTAGAAAGTTTCGCCGCAGGGCTACTTGCGGAGTGAATGGATCTTTCAATGCCTCTGGCGAAGCGAGCATGCCATCGGGCGGGTCGTTCAGCGCTGAGTAGACAAATTCGCCAAGCACCGCGAGTCCGGCACTGGTGCCTCCGATTGGTTTTCCGACGGCAATGTGAGCGTTGAGCGCCTGTTGTACAGGAGTATTCTGCCAGGCACGGATATAGTGCGCCTGATCACCGCCGGCAATAAACACCGCTTCAGCGTGACCAATGATGTTGGCGACTGCCGGGTTGTTGGCCGCGGTACGGTCCGGAATAACTAATGTGGCGACGGAATTCGCTCTGCACAAACCATTTACATAGGGGTTGTAAGCGTCATCATCGGCAGCGCGGAGAACGAGAAAGTCACCGCCGTTCCCTTTTTCGCAGAGCCAACGAAAAGCGTCGTCAAGATCCTTGCCGCCGCCCATCAAGGCGTACCCCGTAATTGCTTTCGCGTCTGAGTCGCTCTTCAGACCGATGCGGAAGTACTGGTAAGAGGGTCGCTGCGCGCTGACCGAGAGAGATAGCAAAAGTAAGATTGCGAGAACACCCAGATTTTTCAGAAACACGGTTACGAATATAACAGAGCATGCCAGTGGTGGATCAGATCCATTGAAGGTATTGGAAGCTCGGTACTTCTCATAGTTGGCGATAAATCTCTATATCACTCATTGACATCGCGCCTTGCCACAAACAAGTGTTTTCGACAGAGAAAAGTCGGCATCTTCGACTACTGAGAAGACGGCAGTTATGCCCTATCGGTTTTCGTGGGTTTTTGGCAAGGCTGCTTACACATCTGACAGCGCAACAAAAAAGCCGCCCCTAGCAAGGCGGCTAATTCATTTTCCTGAAGATTCGAGCTCGGAAACTCAGATTACAACGAGGACCGAGCGCATGCAACCAACTTTCGATCAGCTGGGGATCCAGCTACTCAAGCACGGATACCGCAAGGTTGTATTTTTCGAAGTGGAATGTAACCTCGATGGAACTTATCGCCTAGGAGTCAGCGCAGAGCTCCAGTTCGGGTCTCACTTCGACTGCCCAAAATGTCACATGCAGCGCCCGTGCAGTGGGATCTTAGCCATCGGATATATCCGAAACCCGCTTGAGCCGGAGTTCTGGTGCGGGGCAGCAAAGTGGCAGGAGATTAGCGAAGATGAATACCGGCGACCGATGTCGAAACCGGGAATGGACGGGCGAGCTCGGCATTATCGAAAGCTCGCCCCGCGGACCCGAATCGAAACACCTGCCTGACATGTCACGGACGCGGTTACACGCGTGTAAAACGCCAGCAGGGCGTCCGCAACGGCGAAACGTCAGCGCAATCACAAGCCTTGGTTGTCTGAGCCCGGCGTATCAGAAAATTGTTTCCTAAATTCCCGACGATCCATTCCGTTGCAACTCCAGTAAGACACGCAGTCCGCGATAGAAAGTCTCTTTCTTGTAAGCGGTCTCCCAAAGATCTAACGCCGTTCTCAACTCCTTGCCCGTTTTCTTAATTGTGACGAGTGCGTTCGGCCTGGTCTTCCTGAGACGTTTCAAATCTCCAAATATCCGCACGATCTCAGGCTCGAGCCGTTTCCGCGAAGCCCTCGCGTTTTTAATCCAGCGGGGCGGGATATTCGCACTGAATTTGAGAAAACCTCTGACTACCGAACCTGAGCTTGCGTTGAAGAGCTTCGCTTGCCTTGGCATGTGCCTCCTGGTCATTTGTTTTCTCGTGCCGGCGGCTGTTCAGTTCAAGGATAGTGAATCCCGGCCCATCTGACCGAGTAATTCTGCGCTGGTGGGGTTACGCTTTGGGAGCGCTTTTCTTATGGCTCTCGAGGTAGGCCAACCCACGCTTCAAATCTGCGGAAAGATCAAGTTGATCGGTAGCTACGTGTAAAGGTTCACCGCTGGGTTCACGACTCAGCCAAGTGTTCAGGTCGCCTGGTGTTGCCGTCACGGAACGTCCGTCTCGCCGCACCAGCATCCCATCTTTCGCCCAGCGTTGTGCTACTGAGACTGGTTGGCCTAGGAAAGAGGCGATTTCTTTCCAGCCTCTGAGTTCGGTGGGTTGCGGCTTCTGCTGGTGTTTTGTCTTCTTAGAGGCTTTGGGCATCAGTCGATGGAGCAAATACAACAGACCCCAACCAGCGTATTTAGGGAGCTTATCGCCGCGGGTCTTGAACGCCTTGCTGAGCGATAAATACCGGGCCTTTTCAACGCTGGTGGCTAAGTTCCGATCCTTCTCTGCACCCGACAAGTCCCTTCAGTCTTGTCCTTTGCTTTCGCATCAGTGGTTGTTTGCCACTGCATGTTCCATGGCGCATCTGCTCCCCCGCATTCGAGTGGGTTCACGTGGTCAATGAGGTATCCGGGGCATCGCCCACTGGTTTTACCAGTCGAAGGACACGGGGACTGCCGCTCGAAGCTGGTCTTTGCAGAGTGACTTCGCTTTATCTTGCCGTTCCTATCGCGGACAACAGAAGGATCCACGGTGTAGCCGTCGGCTAGATAGTTGCGTCGGTACGTGTGGCGCGTTGTCGTAGAACTCGGCACCGAATCAATAGCCGTGCCAGGAGCACTTCTCTCGTATGGCTCAACGTATGTGCCATCTTTGCGATAGTACCCGCGCACATGCACCGTCTTGGTAGATGAATGAGTCTTTGCCGAATGCGCCGCTGACGGTTTGCTGTGTTGGCCAGAGTGACTCGCGCCGGCGAAAGCAAAAGAGCATAGCAACAGGAACGTGGCAACGACGCGAAGCATGCTGAACACCTCAGTTCAAAGGATTGTAGTCTCTGGCGGCAAAATCCCTACATTATTTATGAAGAACAGGCGCTCTGGTCCAGGCAGACGATTTCCCAATCGAGCACGGCGCGCTCAGCTTTGCATTCTTCGGCGAGGGCGCCGCTCAGCAGCGGAAAGGATTTGAACTGATTTCCTTTACGAGCCGGCAGCGGCCGTCTTCGATGAATGCGAGGCAGCGGAATCCATCCCACTCGATCTCGAGAATCCAATCCGGGTGGTTGAACGCCTCAGCCAACCGGCCGAGAGGCATGGGGCGAGAATAGCATCAGTGAAAATGATAATGGAATTTCACCTAAGGGAGAACTTTGTCCCGGCAAGCAACTCACTCGCTGTGAGAAGGTGCATGGGCGCTCTAAACGACATAGCTTTTTCGCAAACCGCGTCCGCGCGGGTAAAATAAGGGTCTTCTCCCATGCCCCAGTTTTACAACGTGTATTGCGATGAAAGCTGCCATCTCGAGCACGATGGTCAGCCCATTATGACTTTGGGCGCAGTTTGGTGTCCGTTAGACAAAATCCACGAGATAGCTTTTCGAATCCGTGAGATTAAAAGCAAACACGGGATCCCGCGAGACTACGAAGTTAAATGGGAAAGAGTCTCCCCTGCAAAACTGCAGTTCTATTTGGATCTCGTTGATTATTTTTTTGATGATGACGATTTGCACTTTCGCGCCTACGTCGCGAAAAAAGAGGGACTTAAGCATTTGGAGTTTGGCCAAACGCATGACGAATGGTACTTCAAGATGTATTTCCAGATGCTTTCTTTCCTTTTCGACCCAGAATGCAAGTACCGAATCTACCTCGATATCAAAGATTCTCGAAGCGCCGCGAAGGTCTCGAAACTTCACGATGTCCTGTGTAACAACATGCACGATTTTGATAAACAGATAATCGATCGAGTTCAAACTGTCAGCTCCAAGGAGGTAGCACAGGTACAACTCGCAGATTTGCTGATCGGAGCAGTTGGGTACGCAAATCGCAAACTGGACTCCAGTCGCGCAAAACTTGAAATTGTTGCCAGGATTAAGCAGCGCTCCCGATATACATTGACCGGGAATACCTTGATGCGGGCCCAAAAGATTAACATCTTTCATTGGACACCGCGGGAGCGATAACGTGACGGTTACGTGGCTCCCCGAACTTGTGTTGCTGTCGGACTCAGGCCACGAATGGGCTGTATACACGGATGTGCTTTATCTGTTGTTTAAGAAGGATTTTTTGGATTCGCTGCCGACTTTTCAGGGACACCCAACGCGCATAAAGCGAGATCCACTCAAGGATGGGCGAGAAGCGACCTTTTGGCATTTAATTTCGGAAGGAGAGATCGAAACACATCGTGCACCGGAAGAGACGCGATGTGAACGGATTAGGTGGCCAAGGCCAATCATCCAAAAATGTCCGTGCGGGGAACTAAAGGCATGGCGCTCAGTTCGTAAAGGCGAATGGCGGACCGTCGTCGCACTCGCAGATTTTAGCTATGTTGTGGTGCTTGCTGAACGAAACGGCTATTTTCTGCCGTGGACAGCGTATCCAGTGGAGAGAACGCATCGTCGTCGAAAATTAGAAAAAGAACACAACGACTACAAAAAAACTCTGGGGTCGCCATGTTAGTGACGACCCCGCTACTCCTTCCACAATGGTGGATGAGCTACTGCTATGATGCTCCGAAGTGGGTCTTGGATTCAACCCCCATTTATCCTTTATTTTCAGGACGTTGCTGCGGTAGTTAACTCTGTATTGGCATATTCAGAGGGTCTGACAGAATGCCCGCTGTAGCAAGCTCACACTGGAAGAGATCTGCTCAGTGGGCAACGAAAATGTCCGCACTGCAAAGCGATCCTCAGCCCCGCTGAGTACCTGAGGCTCGATTACGAGCAACTGCGATGTGACACGGTGGGACAATTAACCTTCGGTTTCTTTAATGATCGAGAGAGCTTCATTGACAGCTTTTTTAAGGCGATTCTCGACTTCCTTACGCCAATTTGGATCATCTGATTCTTTAAGGTATTCGTGCGCCGAATTAGCTAGATCGCACATAGAGCGATAAACTTTGTCTTGCCACACCCGTGGCCTCGGGAACTCTGTTACTTTTGCTTTCATTCCCTTGATTAGACTCCGCCATGCCCCGCCCTCGCAAGCTCGATCCGCAAAGCATTCGCGCATCCCTAGCAACCATCTGTCCGCATTGCTCAGCTCGGATTGAGCCGGAAGAGTACAAGCGCGTGGATGGAGAACACCAAGAATGCCCTTGGTGCGGCGAGAAGTTCATTCCTGACCGGAACATGACTTAGGAAGATCTGGTCAAGCTCTGTTAACCGATAGCGGATCGAACTTTCGCGAGCATCTCCGTTGGCCCTTCCAGCTTGTGAACGTAGTAGTCGGGAGGTTCCACCGCTTGCGGAAGCTTCGTTTCCCCGGAAAGAATCATTATGGGTAGGCGAGGAATGAGTCGCCGCAGTTCCGCAGCGAAGGCGTCTCCGGTCAGGCCGTGAAGATGATCGGTGATCACCAAGTCGATGTGGTGGGCCTTGAACAACTCCAACCCCTTGGTTTCATTTGTTGCCGTGAAGACAACATAACCGGCAGTTTCTAACACCATTTTGCGGATCGAAAGGCCTAACTCCTCGTCGTCAATGCAGAGAATAGCCGAGCGAATAAGCATGGACGCGACCTCCTGGCGAACGTCTCAGTTGCACAAGAGACCGCCCGGTAGGCGACGGAGGGATGTGTAATTGACAACAAATGTTAACACGAGATCGCACACTTGTAGGTTCGACATCGCACACGGTTTGGAAATATTATTCGGCGGGCCGCTGCGACATTTTAGAGGCTTTCCCCGACAGACAGCGCTCTGGCTTCAGCGTACAGTCATCTTGCATCCAGAAAGAGGCATTCCGTTGCAGTCAACCGATGAATGGCGGATTCTTGCCGAGAAGGCCGCTCAGGAAGAAGATCCCAAGAAATTAGTGGAAACTGTTACCGCGCTGAACCGCGCACTAGATGAGCGAGAAAAACGGGAGCCGAACGGCTCCACAAAACCGCGAAGAACTGGACATTCTTGAAGCGGGGTAGGTAGAAGACCTATGGCAATCGCTACAAATCCTCAGCCTTCCCAAAGGGAACACCCGGAGCACAGATGGCCAGAGGTGTTATATCTGGCCATGATTGTTGTTTCAATTACAGGCTTGGCATACATATTTCTTAAGGGCTGATATTTCGGGCCAACAGCCAAAGAGATGGGGCAGTGGCTCTGCGTTTTCAGTCTCCGGCTGCTCGAATCGCACGGCGGATATCGTCCTTCAACTCGGCCAGCTTAGGATCTTCGCGCCGGGTCATTTTTACCCCTTCCAAAGATTGAAACGCTCGGGCGAGAGCTTCTTTCTCTTGTTTCCGTGTCTCTTTCAACGAGCGGCGCATGCTTTAAGTTTATTATGCGGTTCAGGATCGCGTTTTGGAGTACAGTCCATTCGTACTTTGCTTAATAGGGTGATACCAGCATGAACAGAACCCTCGGAGAACACATCGCCGAGTTGGAATCCCGTATCAGGCGCCTCAACGAAGAGGCCATGGAACAACATTTAAGCCGCGTTGACCTTAATCGAATTGAGGCTGACATCAGAGCCACCAACTTGGCGCTTACACACTTTCGCACGGCCATTGATCTGGAGCGACAGTTAAAGCCCTAATCGCTTTACGCGATCTTCCGCGCGTGGGGATGCGCCTAGCTCTCGATTTTCCAATGGGCGGCGAACTGCGTCACGAGTTCAGAGAATTGCGCTCGAACGGCATTGACAGGCTCTACCCCATACCGTCCCGCGAAACTCTTGTAAGCGCGTTCGACTAATGCCGACCATTCTCCAGCATTCACTAGTTCAGCGCATTGCTGACACGCCATCCACATGCCCGAAGCTTTGCTGAATACGGGAATACCGTTCAGCGAGAAATTGTGGCACAGATAACCTCGAAGTGTCGGCACAGCACGGCAGAAATCACATGAATCCATATTGGCTTCGGACACACTTCTGCGCATCATCGGTGCGCAATAGTTGGAAACGAATTGTAGGGCGAAGTGCCAGTATTTGTCTCTGCGCTAGAGCAATGTAATGGAGGCTACACTTTAATTCCGGCTGCAAAAGATGGCCCGACGATGCGGACGAACTAAGTGGGCGGTCCCTAGAAAGATCAAGGCCAGAACGAAAACTGGCGATTCGCCCTGGCCTGATGCCTTCATGTAGTGGGGGAAGGCTGAAAAAGTATCAAGCCCGATACAAGTCTTGTCGGTACGCTTCGGAGACTAAATATGTGCGGAACCGCACAATTCTGTGGTAATATCCGCAACCGCAGGCTTTAAACTTTTCCCCGAGCTAAAAGAAAAGGTCCGGAAAGACGGGTGGACTCGGGGGAGGGCTACCCGTCTTCCGTTGATTACTGCGGCGCAAATAATATCTCGTCATCTGGTTGTGGAACAAACCTTTTCTTTTATGCGATTTTCCGCACTGTGAATTGCAGCGTTCACTTGCCATACCCATGATCGCTCAAATAACAGCCAGGACATCGCAGCCAGCGGCCTCGCACGAGCATGTGCCGAGTCTCATGCTTCCGCCATCCCCAGAAAGTTAAACGCTGGTGCCAATGTGTCGAGCGCCTTGGCTTTGTCCTCTAATCGTTGATGCGAGTATCGCTGGAGCATGTTGTTATTCACGTGGCCGACTGTCTCAATGACTACTCGCTCGGATACGTCAGGATTCGATAGCAGCCTGGTAATGCAGGTGTGGCGCAAGTCGTACATGCGCAGAGTCGGCATCCCGATTTCCTTCCGCATCTTGCCCCATGCGGTTTTCCAGTCCCTTTGTGGCTTGATTATGCGAGTTCTCTTCATCTCCGGCTTTGCGGTCCACCAACCGCCGCCGCAGATTACACTCCGTTAGCCCGACATGCTCAGCAATAACGCGCCACGGGCAATCTCTGTTCATTGCGAAGCCTGTGCACCAGTTTGAGATTGACCTTTTTGCCACTGTAGCAAAATGGCAATCTCGGCTCGCAATCTGGCTTTCGGTCGTGTGAGCGCTTCGGCTTCGGTTTCACTGCTGGTATAGGGACCCGGACGGGACTCAGCACATCATCGCGCCATAACCGGATTACTCGCCAGCGACGGTTGTGCGAGGACAGGAGCGGTCCTTCTCGGCCGCTCTTTCCAGGGAATCTACTAAATCGAGAAGGTCACACGAGAAGGTGGCCAAGTGGCGAAACAAAATCTGACCGTAACCCCAGAGTTGCCATCGCTCTGTCCCGAGGATCCGACATTCGAGTTGGATAAACCAAGCGAAGTCATGGTCGGACGCTTCGGGGGCGGCATCATCTCGCCTTTGAGTCCACCGATTGGAGGATCAAACAGTACAGATTCTCGTCGGGCGAGGCTCGTGCGATATGCGGTTGAGTCGGTTGGATCTAGGGTAATCGGTGATGTAGCCAGGTATGGCGAAAAGGCCTTCATTAAGTGCGATGCTGTGTCCGATGTTGAGGATTTTCTCCGACGCAGGGTGATGGCGTCCGGCATTCGCGATATCAAATTTCACCGGCATGGCCCGAAGGTACTCTTCATTCAGTTTAGGGATTTTTCCAAGGCGCCTCGCAAGAAGATGCGCGAAGAGCTTGTTTGCAAAATTGGAGAGATGGTCCAAATGGTTCACCAAGAGCTGGAGGTGCTCAGGGAATACATGTTACGCAAGAAATTTACAGACAGGCTGGATGCCGCTGGTCTCGAGGAACGCGATTCCATAATTCGTAAGGAGTTCCACCAGTTAAGATCCCAGTACCCAAAATATCAGGTTTTCGATGCGGCTACAAAACATCCAGAGCTAAAGCTGAAGTTGATGGAGCACCTTCCCCGTTCTCGGCAATTCGTATTGCGAGCACAGGAGTTTGCAGCGGTGCTCCTGGAAGAAAAATTGGCTGTTGTCAAGGAAGCGTGGTTCCAATTTAAAAATAAATCGAAAACTCCGAAAATTCGCGTGAGGAGAAAACGTAAGATTAGTAACTCCGAGTTCTGTGATTGATTCGAGAAACACCCGCATAAACACTGCATTTCCTGCCATTTTCCACTACTTCCTCACGAGTTGTGTTTGTTCCCCGTAGCTCCCAGAAGTTGTGAGACATTGAAATTGAAATTCAGTTCCACCCCGCGCTAGTCAGCGCAAGTGGCTCGACTGAATCCGCTGAGAGTAACTCTCGGCTTCCGTCAGTCGGAGAGGACCGCCTTGGGCAGACATGCAAACAGAGCTGTATTGCGCGACGTAAACAGAAAGTTCCTGACAACCATCCCGGTTGCGGAAGCGGAAGCACTGATTGATTCAGGGGCCGCCGAACGCATTAGCGCTCGGTATGAGCGCCCTCTACGGATTAGGCTCCTGCTTTCAATTACAGAGCCCAGGCTCAATTCCCCGACTGCGGGATGCACGGCCCCCGCCGCGATTAACGCTAGCGACATGGAAGCCAACGTTGGTATCACGCGTGGTGAAGTTGGAGCTTTAGCCAATCGAGGACGAGTGAAGGCGGCTCAGGCCAAGATCGCCTCATGGCGAACTGTGGGGGACGACAGAGCGGTGCTGGCCAGATAAATGAGTTTCTTAGATCAATGCTGGAGGAATGCGTTTATGGCTGAGAAGTTGTTTTACGGTCGTGGTGCGGCTGCAGAGATGTTGGATGTCTCTGCGCGTGTTATCGACGACGCAATAAGGGCCGGGAAGCTCACCGCCTTCCGCATCGGCCGGCGTGTACTGATACGTCGTGAGGTCTTGATTGAATTTGCTCAACGAACCGCTGACCCAAGGGCAAATTCTGCAACCCATTTAACTGGCGAGCCAGAGATGGAACTGAGTCATGCAGATCGGCCCTAACCTGGTTGGGACTTCTTAGCGGGAGGTGCCACCCCTGCCGCTTAACGATGAAAAGCGGTATTTGGCGCAAGGTTGAGCGGTCACCCTGAGCGGTGCCACGAAAACTGATGCGGTGCAAAAGAAAAAATCTAGACGGAAAACGATGCGGAGCGCGGGCGCTCAAAGGCAAAGAATCCTGCGCGTTACACGCGGATCCGAACAAAGCTGCCGAATTGGGCAGCAAGGGTGGGCGCGGCCGCGCGACCAGGAGTGTCGCAGCAGCAGACGAGGCTGCCTCACCGGTTGACCCGGTTGACCTGCCAACAACTGCCGAGCGTCTCCGTGACCTTCTTGCGGCAGCCGTCTATCAGGTGAACCTCGGCAAGTTGGATACGAAGACTTCAAATGCTCTTGCATACACGGGGGCAACTCTGCTCAGGGCGATTGAACTCAGCAGCCTCGAGAGTCGTTTGGCAGCGCTTGAGTTACGACAGCCGAGTAGAGGTAAGGGGCCATCGGGACAATGAATGCTTCGCTAAAAAATCGACTAGCGCTATTGGAGGAAGAACAACGTTTTCGGGATTGGCTGGAACTTCAACGATTCTTGGAAAGCCTCAGCGATTTCCAACTCGAAGATTACATAAAGAACTTCCGGCTCCCAGATCCCTTGCCGGCTCCGCTGCCCTGTGGACAGAGCCGATTGGACACGCTCGATCGCAAGAGTCTAATCAAACTCTGGCAGGAACATGAGCGCATGTTCGCTGGACGCGATAAAGATGAACTCAATTTCTATACCAGCCACGGACACTGGCCGGAAGAGCCATTCGCCGATTGCAAGAAATGCATGAGAGGCAGTGAAGGAGACAACAATGCCAGCAGCACCCAAACCGCCTGACGAGCTCCGCGAACTCGCCGGACTCGAACTCGATCGACGCCGGCTGGTTAGGGAACTGCTCACCGTGGAAGTTGCAATCGACAAGCTCCAGTGCCAGATACGAGACCGTGGCGTTGAAATTCCGTGGATCAAGAAAGGGATTGACGAAAACCCTATTTCTAGGTGTCAAAACCGTGCAATGGATTCAACAACGTAGAGCCTCGACTTTCGCCCCAAGAGAGGCGATGCGGAAAACATTTGGTTTAGACAAGGCGACGAAGTTGCAGTTTCAAAAATTAAAGGCGGCCCGCCACAGGCCGCCCGAAAGGAAAAACGCTTGATCGAAAAGAAACATAGCAAACCAGAACACAAATATCAACTTGGTGACGAAAATAATCCGCGCAGACAGCGTTTGCATTCGGAACAGCCGCTGACCTCCGCGCTAACACATTGCTACCAGTTGAAGCTTTTGCTGCGACGAGCTCGCGCCAGGTCCCAGCCCAAGCAAACCGATTGCCTGAACCGGCTGCTGCAAGGTGTAGATCGCCTCTGCTTGTCAATCGAGTTGCTGCGAGGCGACAACGATCGAGCTGCCACCCACACCGATGCCCATCTTTGCGTGGGAGCAATTCAATGAAAGACTCCCGTGCCACCCAACGCGGACGCATTCTCGATCTGCTGATCGATGCCCGAGGCGAATGGGTTCCGCTTCCCAAAATAGTTTCGTGTGCAGCGCAATATAACGCCAGAATTTTCGAATTACGGCAGCTCGGCTTCCGCATTAAGAACCGGACGCGCGAGGTTGATGGGGAAAAATATTCGTGGTTTCGACTGGAAGCAGAAATCAAACCGGTGCAGCCACTAACCGCGATCGTTCCGACTCCGGAAACCATTCCTCTCTTCACGGAAGGAGGCCGGTAATGGCGCGCATACGAACCATAAAGCCGGAATTTTGGAGTGATGAGAGGCTCGCTGAATGTAGTCTCGGTGCCCGCCTTCTGTTCATTGGAACCTGGAATTTCGCTGATGACGACGGCCGCATGGAATACAGCGCAAAGAGGCTGAAGATGCAGGTCTTTCCTGGAGACAACATCGACGTCACCCCGCTGGTTGAAGAACTTTCAGCGCGCAAGCTGGTCAGTGTGTATAGGGTGGGAGAGCGAGATTATCTAGCCATTCCCAACTTTAGAAAGCATCAGCGAATAGACCATCCGAAGTCCAGCTCAATTCCCGCTCCGATTGGCGCTGATTCCACGAACGAGACAGGAATAGTCCAAGAAGATTCGCGGAATGATCCGCGAACGCTCGCGCCTGAATGGAAGGGAATGGAAGGGAATGGAATTGAAGGGAAGGGAGTAAATAATTCTTCCGAACAAAAAACCAGTTCAAACCCCGTTTCGGAAGGATCGGTCATGTTGGGCAGTAGCATGCCACCCACATCTTTGAGATTCAACTCCACAGAAATAGCGCAAATTCTATGCCAGCAGAACGGCTGGTCAGGCAAGGGAATGATCTGGGCTCTCCAGGCGGCACTCGAGTTTCAAGCGAAACGAATGCCTGAAGTCGATTTGGAGGAAGTCGGCGAACGGCTCATCCAGGCATATTCGAATCACAAGTCAGCCAAGGGAACATTCGCGGTCGGGCCACAGAAATTCTTCGAACAGGGGCTGTACTGCACCGGGGCAGATCGATGCGAAGCAAAAACGAGCGTTCTGAAGGACAACCCAGCCACTCGAATGCTCGCCCAAATGGAGAGTGCGTGATGGAAGCGCTCGCAAATCTCGACGCCGAACGAACGGTACTGGGGTGTGCTTTGTCGGACGCTGGTGCACTCTTCCGTGCCCTGCCTCTGTTGCGGCCAGAGGACTTCTCGCTTGATTCGCATCGCCGAATATTTCACGCCATCGCAGAGTTGGCGAACGCCGGCAAACCGGTTGATGATCTCACGCTATGCACACATCTGGCATCGACCGAGCAACTCCAGTCGGTCGGAGGTGTCGCCTTTGTATCCGATCTCAGCCGAACCGTGGATGAAGGACTTGCTCGTGTGACGAATATCGAGCATTACGCAGAATTGCTGGTAGACAAATCACGAAGGCGTCAAGCGCGCGCGGCTGCACAATGCCTAGCGGCGCAGACCGAAAACGCCTTGGTCAGTACTGACGAAGCGCTGCAGCAGGTGCAAGATGCTCTGCTGCGAATTGAAGCTGCATCCGGCAAGAGCACGGCTTACCACCTGAAGGAAATCATGCCGGAACTCCTGCACGAATTGGAGACCCAGGCTGCCAATCAGGGCTTAGTGGGAATGCCCACAGGTCTCAATTCCCTGGATATCGCGACCGGCGGGATACGACCCGGGGAGTTGTGGACCATCGGCGCGCTGCCTGGGAGAGGCAAAACAGCGCTCGGCGTGCAGATCCTGCTGGCAAGCGGCGGGGCTGACACCGCGGTGTGCGCTTTTTCCCTTGAGATGCAAGCACTCGAAATCGGCAAGCGCTTCCTGGCTGCAAAATCTCAATTCTCTGCCGCTCAACTTCGAAACCCCTACTGGATCAAGAAAGAGCGTTGGATGGCGTTGATGGAATCGGCGGCCGAGCTCGCGCAGATGCCAATTTACGTCGATGAGCGATCAGTGCTCAAAATTCAGGAACTACTTGCAAGCGCGCGGCTTTACATACGGCGCCACGGAGTCAAGCTGATCGTGGTCGACTACCTCAGACTGGTGGATGCTCCAGGGCGTGATCTCCGTGAACGCGTGGGCCACATCGCCGACGCATTGAGGCAGCTCGCAAAAACAGAACGGGTGGCCGTCGTACTGCTTTCACAACTGAAGCGGCCGGAAGGCGGAATCAATGCACGGCCGTCGATGCTGGATCTGAAAGAGAGTGGAGACATCGAGGCGCACTCACACGTTGTTTTGTTGCCGTACCTACCTGTTGCCGAGAATGGTATGCCGATTCCAGAAGAACAGCTGCTGATCATTGGGAAAAATCGCAATGGTGGCGTTGGGTCGCTGCCGGTGTATTTCGACGAGAAGCGGTTGCAATTCTTTGAGCGAACGACTCTTTCAAACGGTCGCGGGACAGCGGCTGACTGATGCGAAATAACTCACAATCAAAGCTGCCCGGATCGCTTGCCCCATCGGCAAACGTCGGTGGGGTAATCGACGCGATACTGGAGGTAGGGCGGCAGCGGAAAGATCTTCTAGTACAGCTGCGTAGAGCCTTACAATCGGGCGACGATTCTCTGGCACTCGAATTTGCGCGGCAGTTATGTGGACTTGGGCATGAAGAAAGTAATCGAGCTAATTCGCGTATCAACTGAAGCGCAGGCGGCAACGGATCGCGCCTCGATTCCAGCTCAGCGGTCAGTGAACCGCCGGACCTGCGTGCAATACGGGCTTGAAATCGTTCGCTCGATTGAGATATCGGACGTTTCCGGCGCGTGCGTGTTACTCGCTCCGGAAATGCAGCAATTAGTTCTCGCAATGCGGTCGTCTGAAATCCATGGCGTTGTCGCACGCGAGTTCAGCCGCCTGATGCGCCCAGAGAACTTCGAGGATTTTGCATTGCTGCAGGCGTTTGTAGATTCGAAGACCGTGCTGTATTTACCCGAGGGCCCGCTTGATCTGAACAGTAAAACCGGCCGGCTCATGGGAACCATCCGCGCTGCTATGGCAGGGATGGAGCGAACGGAAATCCTTGAAAGAATCTGGTCCGCGAAAGAAGAAAAGCGGCGCCGCGGTGAACTCGGCCAAAGTAAGATCGTGCTTCCATGGGGAGTTGGGCACGATGCAACTCGAGGCTTTTACTACAAACCCGAAGCGGAACGGGTGCGAGAGGCGTTCCGGCAATTTCTCGCCGGCAACCATAGCTATGGGCAACTCTCGAAACTGGTTGGGGTCACCCCGCGCGGCATGCACATCATCATGCGCAACCCGATTTGGACCGGGTGGCGAGTGATCGACAAGAAGCGTGACTCATCGGCAGCCGGCCGCTACGCCAGCGTCAACGGCCGCCAGGCTGACCGGCGAAAGATAGCGCGAGCGCCCGAGGACGTGATCCGGGTCAAGGTGATTGCCGAGCCGCTGATCACGGATGAGGATTTCCAGGCAGTTCAGCGAATCATGGATCTGAAGCAGACCAAGCACTGGCGCACTCAGCCGAACGTCGAACATCGCTTCACTTACAACGGTTTTCTGACCTGCTCGTCATGCGGCGAAATAATTCATACTGCGCTTGCCAGGCGCGATTACTATGCCTGCAAAGGCAGAAGGTCGGGCCACACCTGCACAACGAAATACATGGGCCGGGAGAGACTCGAGGCTATTTTGAACGAGCTATTTTCAGACCGGTTGACGAGCACGGAATTTCTGCAGAACTGCATCGAGGAATTGCAAAGACGTGGGACGCAGGACGATTCTGCCGTTCGGATCCAAAGGTTAAGCGCCGAGGTCACAACGTTGAGCGAGAAACGCGGCCGGGTCGTGGAAGCCTTTCTCGATGCGGCAATCGATCGCGAAGAGCGTGATTCACGGCTGGCGGCTGTCGATCGTGACATTCGGTCAACTCAGGATCTCCTGACGCGCATCAATCCCGCGCAGACCGTTGATCTGGCCTCCCTGGTGCAGGCGTTTAGTCCGCTCGTTGAATGGGAGTTCTGGAGCCGTGATCAGAAGCGCTCGGTTCTGGCTTCGATCTCGCCCGATATTCGGGTTGCAGACTATGAAATTGAAGGACTTGGATTGAATCCGGCAATCTTCAGCAACGAAAGTACCCACAGCCATGTGGTTTTTTCAATGATCGGTCCCACGAATGCCATTGCACCCAGCCCATGATCCAGCGCTATATGCAGAAAATTTCAGGGCCTCTGATGGATCGTATTGATATTCACATTGACGTTCCGGCGGTGAACTATAAAGAAATGCGTTCGGCTTCGGAACCCGAGCCTTCCAGCCGGATCCGTGATCGAGTGATAAAGGCCCGAGCTCTACAGCAGGAAAGGTTCTCGTCAGTCACCCGAACCAAGGTATATTCCAATGCCCAGATGACAGCGCAAAACATTCGAGCATTTTGTGAGTTGTCAGCCGATTGCGAACGGCTGCTAGAGCGGGCTATGACTCAGCAGGGACTTACAGCTCGAGCGCACGACCGAATCTTAAAAGTGGCTCGAACCATTGCCGACCTCGAAGGAGCCAAAGCCATTGAGCCTAAGCACATAGCCGAGGCCATTCAATACCGTAGTCTGGACCGGGTGTTTTGGGCGTGATTTTCAGGTTTGGGAGGTTCCCGAACCGACAAAGACGTGCCTAGTTATTAACAGGCAGCTCACAAATTCCCTTGACGCAGTCGCCATTCGCCTGTAACTTTAAACGTTCTGAAGGCCTTGGCCAGATTCCTGATGAACCTCCGCTCGCATGGTTCTGGTCAAATGTATCCGAGAAACTTTCGGCCACTTCGGAGCATCTATTTAAATAACCAGAGCTTTTTCCTGTAGAAATCATCTGTTTTCAGTATCTTACAGTTCTGGTGGGTAGGCGTTCGCCGCCGGTTCCCGCGTCACCGAGCCGGTGTCTTGTCGCAAACTCTTAAACGGAAAGGATTTCACCATGCGCTCTGATCGTGTCTTCGACGCTTTACATACTTTGCGGAACCGTTACATGCTCTGTCAGCTGGCATCCAAGGCGACCCGTAAGTTTCATAAGCCTAATACCCGTATTCAGGAAACCATGAATGAAGTCCTGGATCGGATCGCTGGCTCTGAGCGGCAGACGGTTTTGTCTGAACCGGAGCATTTTGTTGAGGCACAACGGCGGGCTGCTTAAGTTAGCAGCCCTGTCCTCCTGCCTGAGTTAACCTGAATCTCCCTGAAAATACCCTCCTATCTCAATTCTCCTCGCAGGTGAGCTAATGACCATTGCTGAACTTAAAGAAAAAAACATAACTGAATTAACTAAGATCGCCCGCACCCTTGATCTCCCAGGGGCCAGCGGCATGCGCAAGCAGGACCTGATTTTCAAAATCCTGCAGGCGCAGAGTGAAAAAGAAGGCCACATCTTCGCCGAAGGCGTGCTCGAAATCCTTCCCGACGGCTACGGCTTTCTGCGTTCACCCGATTACAACTACCTCCCCGGCCCGGACGACATTTACGTCTCGCCGTCTCAGATCCGCAAGTTCGACCTGAAGACCGGCGACACCATCAGCGGCCAGGTGCGGCCGCCGCATGAGGGTGAAAAATATTTCGCGCTGGTGAAGATCGAAGCCGTCAACTTCGAATCTCCCGAAGAAGCGCGCAACAAGATCCTGTTCGACAACTTGACGCCGCTGTATCCGCAGGAAAGGCTGAAGCTTGAAACCGTCCGCGAGAACATCAGTGCTCGGGTGATGGATTTACTCACTCCACTTGGCAAGGGCCAACGTGGATTGATCGTTTCGCCTCCACGCGCCGGCAAAACCATGCTGTTGCAGAACGTGGCCAATTCGATCACCACGAACCATCCCGAAGTTGTTCTGATAGTTCTGCTGATCGACGAGCGCCCGGAAGAAGTCACCGACATGCAGCGATCGGTCAAAGGCGAAGTCATTTCTTCGACCTTCGATGAACCCGCTGCGCGTCACGTGCAAGTTGCCGAAATGGTCATCGAGAAGGCCAAACGACTGGTCGAACACAAGCGCGATGTCGTTATCCTGCTCGACTCGATTACCCGTCTAGCTCGCGCCTATAACACCATCGTTCCGCCATCGGGTAAAGTTCTCTCTGGCGGCGTCGATTCGAATGCCCTGCAGCGCCCCAAGCGGTTCTTTGGCTCAGCCCGAAATATTGAAGAAGGCGGTTCACTGACCATTATCGCCACCGCCCTGATCGACACCGGTTCGCGCATGGACGACGTGATCTTCGAAGAATTCAAAGGCACGGGCAACTGCGAAATTATTCTCGACCGCAAGCTGGTCGACAAGCGCACCTTCCCGGCCATTGATATTCAGCGTTCGGGCACTCGTAAAGAAGAACTGTTGATCCCCAAAGACGATTTGGCTCGCATCTGGGTTCTGAGAAAAGTGCTGAACCCGTTATCGCCGGTGGAAGCTATGGAACTTCTTATCGAGCGTCTTGCCAAAGCGCAAACCAACAGCGAGTTCCTGGCCAAGATGAGCCAACTGTAGAGAATTGCCGGTTTATCTCTTCAAGGCTTTAGCCAGAGTATCGGGAAGCCGTGCCCCATTTTTCGAAAATCGCTGTCGCTTGTCACTAAGGTCGCTTCCTGCTCGATCGTCAGAGCCGCCGCAAAACTATCGACGTAATAAAGCCTATACGTGGATTTAACGTCGGCGGCGTCAAACGCCCTTGCCCGTGTGGCATCCATCAATCGAATCGGTAAGGATTGCAATGCGCTCGTGACCGCCAGTGCCCGCTCTTTGCCATGGTCGCGAAGAACAATCCCGTAAACTTCTCCGAAGTTAACAGCTGACATCAGGACTTCGGCACGGCCGTCGAGAGCCTGCTTCAATAGTTCGTTTACTTTATTTGCGGAAGGCTTCTTTTGCAGATAGATAAATAGTGCGCTGGCATCGAAAACGTAGGTTTTCATGCGCGTCTATTTCTCTTCTCGATGTTCTTTTCCCCACTTGGCGAGCAGATCCGGCCCCCCATTCAAACATCCCATCAGACGATCGATGTATTCGTCGGTCACTGGCTGCAGAATGATTCGGCCCAACTGATCTTCGAGAAATTTCACCCGAGTTCCTGCTTCAATCCCATGCTTACGTCGCAGTTCGGCTGGCACAACAAGTTGCCCCTTCGAGGTAAATGTTCCACTTAAATCAGTCATGTCTTACATTGTACTACGACGTAAGGCGGCAGCAACTTGCTTTGCCTCTTGTACCTCTGTAAGTTCTTTGTCGCCTTATCCCTCCACAGCTTTTTACACCCCTTTACTCAGCTTGACTACTCTTTACGCAAGATCTGCAACTCTCGCAACAACGCGTCGCATCAGTGCCGATATACCAATCCCATCTCTAGGAGAGCTTCGTGATTCGTTTGTGGAAATCGGCACCTCTCACTGTTGCACTGTTTTCGTTGAGCACTATTCTTTTCACTGCCGGATGTGGTTCAAGTAGCACACAAATTAGGCTGGTGAATGCAATGGACGGGCAAACCAGTATCAATATGGTCGTTGACAACAACACGCTCGCAACCGGGGTTGCGTTTGGGGCAGCATCGGGTTATGCATCCGTGGGTTCGGGCTCGCACACTTTCGAAATTCAAGCCAACAGCGCGACTCTTTTCAATCAAACCCTAAGCGTTGCTTCCGGGAATAACACAGTCCTGGCAACCAACTCCGGCCCCACCATTTTCACCGATAACAAAACCACTCCGTCTTCCGGCAACATCCAGATACGCGCCATCAACGCTTCCACGTCATTGGGGACAGCGGACGTTTACGTAGTCGCCCCGGGCATTGATATCTCAACCGTGAATCCGACTTTTTCTGCGCTCGCATATCAGTCGGCATCGTCCTACGCCACGGTGGCGGCGGGAAGTTACCAGATCGAGTTTGCGCAAGCGGGATCCAAGAATGTGCTGATCAACAGCAATGCAATCTCATTCAGCGCCGGCCAGATCCGTACAGTGGTCGCGCTGGATAATCCCAGCGGTGGTTTCACGACCGCTGTGCTCTCGGACTTGAACTGATTCGAAGAATCTGGCCCATAGACTGCCTGTTTGGTTTTAGATTCCATTGGCCTGCGAATGGCTTCATTTCAGCTATATTCGAAGGCGGCGAAAACTATGAACTGGAGAGACCAAGCGGGCAGGATCTATGCCATTGTCGACGCTTCCTGTTTTTCGTCTTCGCAACTTCTCTTCGACGCGGCGAACGAGCTGGCCATTGCTGGATTGAAGGTCATTCAATATCGCAACAAGTCGGGCGACGCTCGCAGCATGCTCGCGCAGGCCAAAACATTGCAAGGTCGGATCGGCGCCCGCGCCAAGCTCATCATGAACGATCGTGCGGACCTTTGCCTGGCAGCGGAGTTCGACGGTGTTCATGTCGGCCAGGACGATCTTTCGCCGCAGAGTGCCCGGCAGATTATCGGCTCTCAACGCTGGCTGGGAGTGTCCACGCATAATCCTGAGCAGGTGGCCGAAGCTGATCGAACCTCTGCCGACTACATCGCGATCGGCCCAGTTTTCGCAACTGCAAGCAAAGCCAATTCTGATCCGGCAGTTGGGTTGTCTGGCGTACGACGAGCCCGAGAGCTCACGTCGAAACCGTTGGTAGCTATCGGCGGGATCACTCGTCAGAATGGCTCTTCGGTCATCGAAGCCGGAGCTGACTCAGTCGCGGTAATATCCGATCTGGTGCGCGATCCCCGCAAATCAGCAGAGGAATTTTTGCGCATTCTAAGGTAGAGTCTAGGGGATAGTGGGTCGTTGCTAACCTGATCCGCGAGAAGTCCGTTTACCGGGAGATACGCCTGACGGTCGAAACCAAACCGGCGAAGAGTATTCACCTAACGCCGTCAACCGATCGCGAATTTGTCAAAGGTCTCGGCCTTACCAGCTCGACCATGCTGGTGATGGGTTCGATGATCGGCTCCGGGATCTTCCTTGTCTCTGCGGAAATTTCCCGCGAGGTGGGTTCGCCTGCCTTGTTGATCGGCGCGTGGCTGATCACCGGATTTCTTACCATCACCGCCGCGTTGAGTTACGGCGAGCTCGCCGCCATGATGCCGCAAGCCGGCGGCCAATATATTTATCTGCGCGAAGCGCTTGGCCCACTGTGGGGGTTTCTTTACGGCTGGACACTATTTCTGGTCATTCAGACCGGCACCATCGCGGCTGTGGGCGTTGCCTTCGGGAAATTTATCGGTGTGTTCTTCCCCTGGATTTCTTCGACACACTGGCTGCTTCATCTGTTCAAGGTTCCGCCCATTCCCATCGGTCGCTCGATCGTTCTCGGCAACATGGACGTTGGAATTAACACGCAAAATCTGATGGCCATTCTGCTGGTCATCGCGCTCTCGGTGATTAACATATTCGGCGTCAAGACCGGGGCGCTGATCCAGAATGTGTTTACGTTCGCCAAGGTCGCAGCCTTGCTGGGATTGGTGATCGTTGGGCTTTTCATCGGCCGTAACGCCGCTGCGCTGGCCGCGAATTTTGGCGCGAACTTCTGGGCTGGCGTGAAAGCGTTGCATCCCATTCAGGTCGGGGCCGGTGGCCCGATGGTCTTGGTGAGCACGCTGACAATTCTGGCCGTCGCGCAAGTAGGTTCACTTTTCTCCGCTGACGCCTGGAACAACGTGACCTTCACCGCCGGTGAAGTGATCAACCCGAAGCGTAATTTGCCAATCTCCCTCGCTTTAGGCACCGGGGTTGTGATCGCCCTTTACATCGCATGCAATGTGATTTATCTGAACGTTCTGCCGCTGTACGGTTCGGTGGATGGGGCGACTATTTTGCAGCGCGGAATTCAGCATGCCACGGAGGATCGCGTTGCCACTGCTGCGCTCACTCAAATGTTCGGAGCAATCGGCGGGTATCTCATGGCGGCGGCAATTATGATCTCCAGTTTCGGCTGCAATAATGGGCTGATCCTCTCCGGCGCTCGCGTGTATTACGCGATGGCTAAGGATGGCTTATTCTTTCGTGGAGCGGGGAAGCTTCATCCCACCTACAAGACGCCAGCGGTTTCTCTGATGGTGCAGATGGTCTGGATTTGCATTCTTTGCATTTCCGGCAGCTACGGGCAGTTGCTGGATTACGTGGTGTTTGCGGTACTGGTGTTTTACATTCTCACGATCGCAGGGTTATTCGTCTTACGCTTCAAGCGCCCGAACGCGGAGCGGCCCTACCGGGCCATCGGATATCCCGTGCTGCCGGCCATTTACATCGTGATGGCAATTTTTATCGATATCGTGCTATTGCTGTACAAACCGCAATATACTTGGCCGGGCCTGATTATCGTGCTACTCGGAATTCCGGTGTATTACATTTGGCGCACACGTCAGAGAGTTGCCGAGGCGCCTGTCATTTGAGGGAGAACCTACATTAATGGCTAATCTACTGGCCAGAAAACCGCTGGAACAACTGATGAGCGAGGCGCAGGAGACTGGCCAGCACAGTCTTAGGCGTGCATTGGGACCGCTCAATCTCGTAACCCTTGGCATAGGTGCGGTCATAGGCGCGGGCATTTTTGTAATAACCGGCCAAGCTGCGGCGCAATTTGCGGGTCCCGCCATTATCATCTCTTTCATCCTTGCCGGCACCGCGTGCGCGTTCGCTGGACTTTGCTACTCCGAGTTCGCCTCCATGATCCCGATCGCCGGCAGCGCATACACCTATTCGTATGCGACGCTTGGCGAACTTGTGGCATGGATTATTGGCTGGGACCTGATCCTTGAATATGCTTTCGGTGCCGCAACCGTGGCGGTTGGCTGGAGCGGCCACTTGCGGGCGTTCATGCATGATCTTGGGGTGAACCTGCCCACCATGCCGAGTTCGAATTTTGTCTTGTTCGGATTGCCCGTGCACTTGAAATACGACTACATAGGTTTCTTAATCATCATGGTCATCACCGCCATTCTGGTGATTGGAATTAAGGAGTCAGCGAACTTCACCACCGGTATCGTGATCCTGAAAGTTGCCGTGGTTTGTGTCTTCATCGCTTTGGCAACTGCGTTTCTGGTTTCGCACGGATGGAAACCCAACTACTGGCACCCCTTTATTCCTCCCAATACTGGAACGCGCGGCGAGTTCGGCTGGTCGGGCATTCTGCGCGGCGCGGGGGTTGTCTTCTTTGCTTATATCGGCTTCGATGCAGTCTCGACCGCAGCTCAGGAAGCAAAGAATCCGAAGAAAGACATGCCGTTCGGGATTCTCGGATCGTTGGTGATCTGCACTATCCTGTACATTTTGGTTTCCGGACTGCTCACCCATCTCGTGCCCTATGCACAATTAAACGTTCCCGATCCTGTAGTCGTTGGCATGCGCGTGACCGGGCACCCCTGGGCAACATTTCTGGTTGAAATCGGAGCGCTTGCCGGTTTGGCAACTGTGATGCTTGTCATGTTGCTCGGCCAGTCGCGAGTCTTTTACTCCATGTCACGTGACGGTCTGCTCTGGCCGTGGGCAAGCAAAGTACATCCGCGTTTTCGCACACCTTATCTGAGCTCGATCGTGGTTGGGTTTTTTGTTGCTGTGCTTGCAACCCTGATACCGCTCAGCGTTCTCGACGAGATGACCAGCGTGGGCACGCTGCTGGCATTTGTCCTGGTCAGCGCCGGGGTATGGGTGATGCGCAGGAGCCATCCCCATGTAAATCGTCCCTTCAAAACGCCCATGGTTCCGCTGGTGCCGATTTTGTCCATTCTTTTTTCTAGTGTGCTGATTATTTCTCTCTCCGGCTGGACGCTTCTCCGGCTGGTGGTGTGGCTGGTCATCGGACTCGTCATCTATTTCACCTATGGCCGCAGGCACAGCAAGGTGCAGTTGGCAAACCAGGCTGCATTGAATGCGAAACCTACGCCTACCATGGCCGATTAGCTGTCCCGCGGGTCGCACGGGCGGGGCGCCCGCGCCTCCATAAATAGTTTTGAAATTCGCACAAATGCGCCCCCGCCGTACCACGTTAAACTCATCAGCGGGCCTGCTTTAAGCTGTTGGCTGAAATCTGATACCGAATAGCCCTCGTGAAAATCGTCACCTCAAGCGAAATGCGCGTCATCGACCGCGTGACCAGCGAGCGCTTCGGCGTGCCCTCACTCACCCTGATGGAGAATGCGGGCTCGGCAGTAGCGAAGTTCGCGATCGCGTCCTATCCTCACGCGAAAAGTTTTGGAGTGATCTGTGGCAAAGGCAACAACGGCGGCGACGGATTTGTGGCTGCACGCAAGCTCCAACACGCGGGCAGAGAAGTACGGCTTTTGCTGCTGGCTGATCCGGCCGACTTGCATGGCGACGCGGCGGCTAATTTCAGTCGTCTGCAAAAGAATTCGGTTTCGCGCGAGACTTCGGAGAAACCTAATGGCGGTTCGCTAGTCATCTTCAACGCCTGGGGTGAACCAGCTTTCAGAGAGATTTTCAATTGTGATGTACTCATTGATGCGATCCTCGGCAGCGGTTTTAGACCCCCGGTGGGCGGTTTATATGCAGAGGCGATCGCAAAAATCAATGCCGCAACTGCTCCGGTTGTTGCGGTCGATGTCCCTTCTGGAGCCGATGCCGATGTCATGGGAGACCAGACTGGCTCGGTGGCGCGTGCCGATGCAATTGTGACATTTACTGCGCCCCGCCCGGCGCACGTTTTCGGAAATTTGACTGCGGGCCCAACTGTAATCGCGCCAATCGGCACGCCGCCCGAGGCAATTGAGTCCTCGCTGAACCTGCAGGTGATCACGCCCAAAGAGATTGCGCAGCTGGTCGGACCGCGTCCACGTGATTCCAATAAAGGGATGTACGGCCACGTGCTGGTGGCCGGTGGTTCGCTGGGAAAGACGGGCGCTGTGGTCATGTCCGGTTTTTCCGCCCTGAGGACTGGTGCTGGTCTCGTGACCGTAGCTTCACCGAAATCCGCCTTAGGAATTATCGCTGGCTACCATCCTGAACTCATGACCGAGCCGCTCAGTGAAACCGATGCCGGAAGCATCGCAAAAGAGGCGATCGAAGATTTCAATCGTATTGCGGAAAACAAAACCGTACTCGCGATCGGCCCGGGAATCTCACGTGATCCCAGCACGGCAGAATTTGTTCGCGCAGTGGTCACGAAGACGCAAATCCCAGTGGTGCTCGACGCCGATGGTCTGAACGCATTTGAGGGCCGGGCGCAGGAATTGAACGGCGAGGGACGAATCCTCGTGCTCACGCCGCATCCCGGCGAAATGGCTCGGCTGACAGGACTAAGCACCGCAGCCATCCAGCGCGACCGCGTTAACGTAGCACGCACATTTGCTCGCGATCACCAGCTGATTCTCGTACTAAAAGGTGACCGCACAATCATCGCCAACCCTGAGGGCGAGTCCTGGGTAAATACCACCGGAAACCCTGGCATGGCAACCGGCGGAACTGGTGACATCCTCACTGGCATGGTCGCGGCATTGTTGGCGCAAAATCCCAAGCGTGCTTTTCTTGCGGTTCTGGCGGCGGTCTATCTACATGGCCTGGCGGGCGACGTCGCTGAGGAATCGACCGGCGAGCAGTCGCTGGTGGCTACCGACCTCATTACCGCGCTGCCCGAAGCCTTCCGGCGACTCCGTGCGCAAGCGGCAGAAAAGTGGGTAAAAATCGGAGACTGGCGAACCCCGACCGCGTGAGTTTGGCCACTGCGCTTCAGTAATCTCGCTTCGTATTGAGAGCGATGCGATAGTGGTGCTGATGACACACTATCCCCAGAGCAACTCTACTCACCGTGCTGTTCGTGTAAAACTTCAGACCACGCCCGCTCTAGTTAAGTTGAGCGACGGGGTTCGCGCCAAGGGGCGCCTCCAGGTCATTTCCGCGACCGGAGGACTATTGCAGTTGCCGGTGGCGATCTCGGAAGGCGATTTCGTCGAAGTCGAATTTCAAACCCATTCCGGCGACGTCAACGGCATGGCCGAAATGCTGAACCCGCTACATGCCGCATCGGGCAGCGTCTTTCAGCCCTTTCGGTTTATCGCGCTTGAAGATGACGCTCACCAGCATTTGCGCATGATGGTCGAATCCGTAGGCGACCAGACCTTCGCGGGTCTGCGCTCGAGCCAGTGGAGTTCGTTCAAGTCATAAGATTCGAGCGCCCGGCTATACTGATGTTTCATCGGCAGCCGCATGGCGCGCGACTTCACCACAAATTCTCCTGACGAAACAATTGCCCTTGGGCAGGAGCTGGCGTCTCTGCTGGCCCCGCCTAAGATTGTCGTTCTGCGCGGCGATCTCGGGGCCGGAAAAACCACGCTGGTTAAGGGAATTGCTGAAGGCTTCCATGCTGCATCCCACGACGATGTAACCAGCCCGACTTTTACTTTGATCCACGAATACCGGGGGCCCTCGGCGACTCTCTATCACATCGATTTATATCGGATCGACACTCAGCGTGAGCTGGAAACGCTCGGCCTCGACGATCTGATGACCGACAACAGCGTCCTGCTGATCGAGTGGGGAGAAAAGTTTCCGACGCTTTCAGCGCGAGCGGGATGTGGAGATCAGCGATTGAAAGAATTTCCGAGAATGAAGCGAAAGATCAAGATTGCAGATTGATTTAATGGTCTGGATTACAGATTTGAGATTGTAGATTTCAGATTGAAACGGGAGCAATTCTCAATCTGCAATCTGAAATCGCAAATCTGCAATCGTTTCAAAACCCCATAATGTTGTATCCGCAATCCACATAGATCACTTCGCCGGTGATCCCCGAGCTCGCGTCCGACGCCAGGAACACTCCCGTCGAGCCGACTTCGTTCACGTCGACATTGCGTTTCAGCGGCGCCCGTTCGGCGTGGGACTTCAGCATCTCGCTCAGGCCTGAGATTCCGCGCGCAGCCAGGGTTTTAATCGGACCGGCTGAAATCGCATTCACCCGAATCTTTTTTTGGCCGAGGTCATACGCCAGATATCGCACCGTGCATTCGAGAGCTGCCTTCGCCACTGCCATTACGTTGTAATGCGGCACAACTTTTTCCGCTCCAAAGTAGCTCATAGTGATTACGCTGCCGCCGTCTTCCATCAGCGGGGCCGCAGCTCGCGCCACCGCGATCAACGAATAAACGCTAACATCGTGGGCTACGCGAAATCCTTCGCGCGTAGTGTTGATGAATTCGCCCTTTAGTTCCTCCGCGGGGGCAAATGCAACGCTGTGCACAAGCACATGCAATTTCCCATAGCGGTCTTTCAGCTTTGTAAACACGCGCTCGATGTCTTCGTCTTTGGAAACGTCGCACATGAACGCTTCGGCGCCGGGAAGCGACAGAATCAGGTCCTTGGCTTCCTCCTCCAGACGTTCGTTCTGATAGGTAATTGCTAGTTTGGCGCCAGCTTGATGCAGTCCCTGCGCGATCGACCAGGCTATGCTGCGCTTATTGGCCACCCCAAAGACAACGGCTACCCGGCCGTCCAAGCTGAAAGACATGCTTCCTCCTCTGAGAACAAAGAGGATATCAGCGCCGCAGAGGAGACGCTAGGTGCGAGCAGAGTAGGTTTTCGGTGCGGTGGAAAACAAGCCCTAACCGGCCGCGCTGCTTGGGGCGTGCTCGGGTCGGCGGCCGGCGGGCATGTGTCTTACTAGAGAAGTGAAACCCGGAGTCGCGGCAGGAGTTTCGCGAAAAATTGTGGAAAATTCAGTACTGGTTCCTGACTGAGCAGCTGAATGTCAGCGCCGTACATTCGGCGTTGCTCCACCCGACTTGCTGCAACTCATCGGCGAGGCAGGCTTCATACGCGGACTCCAGCAATCCAGGACCCAGCTTCCGATGAATCTTGATTACCGCTCCGATGATCTCCCGAGTCAGATGTGAAGGCATCCCGAGAATTTTAATCAGTGGCAAGGAAGACAGAACGGAAATATTGCAAAGAAGGACCGATTCGGGAAGAGTCGGACCAGCGGATTAAGTAAGTTAGGCAGTGGGAGTCCTCCATCGGAGAAAAGCTCTTAACCGCAGAGAACGCCGAGAAAAACTGGAGCACGCAGAGAAAAGTTAATGCGAGATAACGGGCTGTAGTTGCTGTTCTATGCGAGGTGGCTCTCTCTGCGTCCTCTGGCCCTGCTCTGCCATCTCTGCGGTTAAAGGCTTTTGGAGCTACTCCGGGATTGCCATCGGCTTCATCTTCATCAACTCTGCAAAGCGGGCGTCCTTGCGCAGATCTGCAAATTCCGGGTCGGTATAAACGTCTTTGACGTCTTTGTAGCCCTCCTCCATCGACTTGCGCAGGAACTCGAGCGAGTGGTCGTGGTCGCCCATCTTGGCATAAAGCTTGGCGAGCACGAAGTCATAGTGTGCTCGATCTTCCGGCGAGGCCATTTGCGCGGAAATTCCGGTATGTGAGGTACGCTCGAAAATCGCTGGGTCGAGCTGCACGGCTTTCGAATAAGCCTCTGTCGCATGTTCAAATTCTTTACGCGCGAAGTAGGCCGCTCCCAAGTTTGAATAAAACGACGCCGAATCCGGCTCAATGGCGAGCGCCTTCTTATATTGCTTGACGGACGCCCGGTACTTTCGCCGCTCGTAGTCGATAACACCCAGATTGTTATAGGCCTCGGGAAAGCTATGATTTGCTTTGATGGCATGTTCAAAGTCTTTCCCAGCCTCTTTGAACCGTTGCAGCATCAGCTCGGCGATTCCCAGCTTGTTGCAGACAGCCGCGTTCTGGGGATCTTTGGTCAGGGCGGCGTGGTAGTAATCGATTGCGTCCATGTACTGCTTTCGAGAGCGCAGATCGTCGCCCTGTTTCTCCAGCTCTGCGGCGGACGCAGTGCTCGATGGCGGCGCAACCTGGCGCATAGGAGGCGCAATCTGGATTTGATCCAATGACGGATTTTGCGCGAACGCAAATGGAGTAAGGAAACCGAGAAGCGCCAATGGTAGCGCTTGGCGGAAGGACGCCTGAAACATATCACCCCTCCTGAGCACGAACTCCCATCTAACAGACACCATGCAGGCCGTTTAAGTTCCCATCAACTTCGGCTCTCGCCGAGGTTAATTTAATGGGGAGCGGCGGTCGCATCCGGCGCCTTGGGCGGAGAATCCGGCTTCTTGTCATCCTTAAACATACCAGCGATTTTGCCCAAAAACCCCTTTTTCTTTTCGCCCGATTGATCCGATGCCTGCGCTGGCGGAGGCTCGGGTTGAGGGTTACCCAGGCCCAAAATCTTCGACAGGATTCCGTGAATACCGTTACCCTGATCGCAGGTGCTGGTGGGCTCGGTGCCGGTGATAAAGGCTGCGCTGTACGTCTGGGGGCAGGAAGGTGTCGCTAGCAGGTTCGTGATGCGGTCGAGCTGCACGTCGACCACGCCGGTCGGCTGTGAGAAAGGCTTCATGTCGGAGTAGCGCGGCAACTCGGCGGCTTTCTTCATTAAATCGGTCCAAATTGGCGCGGCGGTCTGTGCGCCGCTCAACCGTAGATCGCTGTAATCATCGAATCCAACCCAGACAATGCACAACAGATTACTGGTGTAGCCTGCGAACCATCCATCATGCGAGCTGCCGGTTTTTCCGGCTGCCGGCTGCTGGAACCCGTGGGCCCGAACTGCCGAAAAACCCAGGCCGTTGTTGATGACCCCTTCCAGCATGTCGGTCATGACGTAAGCCACGCGGGGGTCAAGCACCTGCCGGGTCTCCGTGTTAAAGCTCATCACCGGATCGCCTTCCGCGGAACGCACCGACTTAACCAGCACTGGTGAAAGCCGCATGCCGTTATTTGAGAACACGGTGTAAGCGGCGGCCATATCGATCGGCGTGGCATCGTACGCGCCCAAAGCCATTGCCGGAGTCGCCTTTACCGAAGTGATGCCGGCCGCCTTTGCGAGGTCAACGACCTTGTCGTACCCCACTTCTTCAGCCATCTTTACCGTAGCATTGTTCAATGACATGGCCAGCGCATAACGCGCCGTGACATCGCCGTGGTATTCCTCTTTGTAATTACGCGGCTCGTAGATCTGATCGCCGTAAGAGAATGTGCTGGGCTCGTCGGGCAGGATCGACGCCGGGGTGTAAACCGGATTGCTGCCGTCGATCGCGGTGTTCATTGCAGCGGCATACACGAACGGTTTGAAAATCGATCCCGTCGGTCGCCTGGCGACCGCATGATCAAGCTGGCTCAACCCGTAATTGCGTCCGCCCACAAGCGCTAAAACTTCGCCAGTATGAGGATCCATCGCGATCAGCGCGACTTGCGCTTGGGGTCCAGGTGAGACTTGGGTTTCGTACTTGCCCTTGCCGATTTTTACCCGCTTGGTCCGGTGCTTGAGCACCTGATCATCGACCAGCTTGATTCCACTCTCGACCGCTTGCGCTGCCGCGCGCTGCAGGTCAGGATCGAGAGTCGTATAGATCCGATACGCCTGCTCATTCATTTCCCGCTCAGGCAGTTTGGGAATCAGCGATTCTCGCACCAGGTCGACAAAATACGGCGCCTGACTGGCTTCCACATTCGGCGGAGCAAGTTTCAGAGGCGCGGCTTTGGCCTTATCTGCCTGTTCTCGGCTGATGGCATGGGTCTCGACCATGCTATCCAGCACAAGGTTTCGGCGTTCCTGCGCACGCTCGGGATGGCGATAAGGCGATAGATAACTTGGCCGCTGGATAATTCCCGCAAGCAACGCGGCTTCCGGCAGCGTTATGTCCTTAAGGTCCTTGTTGAAGTAAGCGTGCGCCGCTTCTGCGAACCCGCTGATCTCAAACGAACCGCGTTGTCCGAGGTCTACCCAGTTGCCATAGAACTCGAATATCTCTTGCTTGCTGAACCGTTGCTCGAGCTCCATTGCAATGAGCATTTCGGTCAGCTTGCGTTTAATCGTCTTCTCCGGGGTCAGGAAGAAGCCACGAGCCAGCTGCATAGTGAGCGTCGAACCGCCTTGCTCGTGGCGCTGGCGGGTGAAGTCAATCCAAGCAGCCTCGCCGAAGCGCAGAAAATTGACGCCGTTATGCTGGAAGAAACGTCGGTCTTCGATCGCTAATACCGCATCGACCAGCGACTTGGGCATTTCGTTGTAGTGCACCACTTGGCGTTTCGAACGCTGGTCGCCAAACAACGACGTGATCATCTCCGGCTCTAACTCATATGCCTCCAGTTGGCTTCCCCCATTGCCGGTGATGCTCGCCACTTCTCCATCGCGCACTCGGATGGTGGCGGGCTCAGGGCTGTGATAGGAATTCGGTCCGGGTTCAATCTGGATGCTGCCCGCGGTCACGTGATAGCTGCCCATCGACGACTGTCCGCTTTTTTCTGTGTAGCCGGTGTGTCTTAATGCAGCGGCAATCTCCTTAACGTCGGCCTTCTCGCCTATGCCGATCGAAACTGGCCGGGCATAGATCTTGGCCGAATTGGCGAACACCGATCCCTCAAAGCGCTGAGCGATGATGCGTTCGTAATGGACGTAGTAGTAGGAGAAGAAAACCGCGAATACCACCGCCAGAATGAGGAAGGCTCCCAGCGCAAAACGCAGCACGGGATCGCGTCCGGGTTTTCCCGACCGGTTCCTTCGACGCGGAATTCTGATTTTTATAGCCACTTGTTGGCGCAGTAACCCCAGGGTTCAAACCAAATCATGTCACTGCTGGTGAGATGCGCGGCGCGAGCAATCATTACCAGAGCATGCCCGGCCGACGGCCGGAGTAGTTCTCATTCTAATAGATTTCGGGTCTATATCGATCACAACGGTGGGTGAACGTACCTCTAGAGTACGCCCCGGTTTTCGGTGGAGGCATCGAAGTGCAGGTCCATGGGATATCCCGGCAGCTCAACGTGAACTACATAGGGGGCGCGGATAATGATGCTCCCGCTGCCCAGCGCGCCCTGGCGTTGCACGCGGATCTGTTCTTCCGTGATCGGAATATCGAGGTCCTGCGCCTTCCGAAACACAGCCGTGCGAATATCGCTTTCGTTCTTGGTGGAGTAGGTGTCCAGTGTGGCTTCGTTCCTCACCGCATCCTGGAATTGGTAATTCTCAAAAAAAGGAGGAATGATCTTCGCGCCGACGTAAACTGCGCCGCCGATCAGAAATAACGACAAGAACATTTTTATGGTGCTCATGTGCCGGCTCCGCAGGAGCAAGCACATTGGCATTACTTGTGCGCCGTCTCCTGAACTTCCTGAAAATACTCAACTATGCCCGCGATGCTAACATCCTGGGATTGGCGGGTCGAGCGTTGAACCACCTCCACCCTATCTTCGGTAACTTTTTTGCCCACATTAACCCGGAAGGGAATGCCCACTAGGTCAGCATCCTTAAACTTAACCCCTGGCCTTTCGTCCCTGTCGTCTAGTAACACGTCGAATCCCGCTGATTCCAGCCTTTTGGCGATGCCTTCCGCGGTAGTTTTGAGCTTCTCGTCGGAGACATTCGTCGGTGTAACTACAACGTCAAAAGGCGCGATCGACCGGGGCAGCCAGAAGCCGTTTTCGTCGTTGCTCTGTTCGATGGCAGCCGTCAAAATGCGCTCGATTCCAATGCCGTAACTACCCATGATCGGCGTGACTTCTTTGCCGTTTTTATCGAGAACGCGGGCATTCATGGAAATTGTGTACTTGGATCCCAGCTTGAAAATGTGTCCGATCTCCACCGCGGTGTCCATACGAAGTGGTGACCCGCAATTTGGACAGGCATCGCCAGTCGCGACCGCGCGCAAATCGACATAAGCCGTGGGCTGGAAATTTTTGCCCGGCGTGACGTTTTTGATGTGATAGTCCTGCCTATTCGCGCCGGCGATTAAATTCGTCCGGCCTTCGAGCGCCTTATCGGCGAGCAAAATCGGGCGCGCGTTGTCGGCAAGATGTTTCGCCCAATCGATTCCCAGCGGTCCCAGAAATCCTGCGGGTGATGCAAAAAGCTGCTGGATTTCTTCTTCTTCCATCGGCCGGGTCTCTTTGCCGGCCAGTGCTGTGGAAAGCTTGGCTTCATTCAATTGATGGTCGCCACGCATGAGAACAACCACGGGCCGAGAGCCGATTTTGTCCGCGGACCCGGATTGATTTTTGGGGGCACGGGCGTCTCCGCCCGTGCTGGCAGTCGAATCAATCATCAATGCCAGCGTCTTAATTTTGTTCTTTGGCGAAACTCCTAAAAACCGCGCAACATCTTCAATCGTCTTCATCCCCGGCGTGTGAACTTCTAGTGGCTGGCCATCGCCTTCGGCCTTCAGATCCTCAACCGCATCAAGTTTCGACGTTGCCTTTTCCAGGTTCGCCGCGTACTTGCAGTTCGCGCAGCTCACCACCTGGTCTTCTCCAGCCGGCGTATATACCATGAATTCTTCCGATTGCGATCCACCCATCGCGCCGGAGTGCGCGTCGATGATCAAATAATTCAAACCGCAACGGTCGAATATTCTCTGGTAAGTCGCGCGATGCTTCTGATACGAAACATCGAGCCCCGCCGCATCGATATCAAATGAATACGAATCCTTCATTAGGAATTGCCGCACGCGCAGCAGTCCCGACTTCGGCCTCGGCTCGTCGCGAAATTTCGTCTGGATCTGGTACCAGATTTGCGGAAGCTGCTTGTAGCTGCGCAGTTCCTTGCGCGCGATCTCGGTCACGTTCTCTTCGTGAGTCATGGCCAGGCACAACTCGGCACCCTTACGGTCCTTGAGGCGAAAAAGGTTGTCACCCATCACGGACCAGCGTCCGCTCGACTCCCACAATTCGCGTGGATGCAGCGCCGGCAGATAAAATTCCTGGCCGATGCAGTCCATCTCCTCGCGCACAATGGCGGTGATTTTGTTGAACGATCTCTGGCCGAGAAAAAGATAAGAGTAGATCCCCGCCGCTAATTGCCGAACATATCCGGCGCGTATTAAGAATTTGTGGCTGGCGACCTCGGCATCCGCCGGCGCCTCGCGCAGTGTGGGAATAAAAAGCTGTGACCAGCGATGCATAAAAGTAGGGTCCTTGATGAAGGGAATCGAATATTGTACAGAGATTTATCAAAGATTATGGGAAGCACGGGCCGCCTTCGCCCGTACTCGGTCTACGCTCTTTTCAATCTGGCCAGCCCTGCTCCAGCGCCAATCAGCAACGAGCCCGCAATTCGATTCGTCAATTTTTCAAACCGCGGACTGCGTGCTGTGCTCAACGCGCGCCCGGCAAGCTGTCCATATGCAAACAGAATCGCAAACTCCACCAGAATCGAGCTGATCCCCAATACCAGAATCTGAACCGCGACATTGTGACGAGCGTCAATGAACTGGGGAAGAATTGCGGTAAAGAATAAAATTGCTTTCGGGTTTGCAGCCTGTAGAAAAAAACCGTCGCGCAGAATTCGCGGCCCGTTGCGGAGATTAGCGGTTGACTCGGGAAGCGACAGCACTGAACTCCTCGCGAAAAAACTGCGCAGGCCCAAATACACCAGATAACCAGCGCCCAGCCACTTGATCAGAAAAAATAATTTGTACGAAGCCACGATGACCGCGCCCAGGCTGGTCGCCGAAAGCGTGAAGTAAAGTGCGTTCGCGCCAAGAATTCCCCAACTCGCCCAAACTGGTTTTCCCGCTCCGCGCCGGATCGCCTGTGACAAAACGTAAAGCACCGCCGGGCCTGGGGTGACGCTCAGCACCGCTTCGGTCATCACGAACAGCAACCAGATTTGCCACGTCATAGAAAACGTCGTTGGTCGTCAGCGGCAATTCGACGACTACATCTGCGGCTAACGCACATTGAAATCTACAATCTACATTCTGACTTCTGATTTACACCATCTCCGTTCCCCACAGATCATGCAGGTGAACGATGCCCTCGAGTTTCATGTTCTCGTTTACCACTACCAGCGACGTGATCTTGCGCTCCTCCATAATTGCCAGCGCGGTCGCCGCGAACTCCTCGGCTGAAACCGTCTTCGGATTGCGGGTCATACATTCCTCAGCGCTCATATCGAGAACGTCTTTTCCTTTGCGCTCCAACAATCGCCGCAAATCTCCGTCGCTGATAATGCCCACCAACCGATCGCCTTCAACCACTGCGGTCACGCCCAATTGTTTGCGTGACATTTCGTAGATCACGTCGGGCATCTTGGTCTGCGTCGAAACCCTGGGTACCGCCTCGTTTTTATGCATCAATGTCTCCACTCGTGCCAGCCGCTTGCCCAACTTCCCGCCCGGATGCAGTCGAGCGAAATCTTCTTCTTTGAATCCTTTTTTTTCGGCCACCGCGACTGCCAATGCGTCGCCAAGCGCCAACATTGCGGTTGTCGAAGCCGTCGGCGCCAGGCCCATGGTGCAGCCTTCTTCCGCCACCGCGCAGCTCAGAAATACTTCTGCGGCGGAAGCAAGAGTTGATTGCGCCGCGCCTGATTTTTCCGCATCACCTTTGATTTCATCGCATGTGACCGCAATCAGAGGCAGCCTCAGTCGTTTTATCGTCGCCAGCAATTGCAGGATTTCATCAGTCTCGCCGCTGGCCGAAAGAGCAATCACTATATCTCCATGCGCCAGCATTCCGAGATCCCCGTGCAATGCTTCGACCGGGTGCATGAATAATGCTGGCGTTCCGGTGGAGCTAAGAGTGGCTGCGACCTTACGCGCGATCAAACCGCTCTTGCCCATTCCGGTGACCACGACTCGCCCTGGGCAGCAATAAAGCAGCTCCACTCCACGATTGAACGCGTCCGCCATTGGTCCAGCGATCCGATCCGCCAGATCAGACAGGGCCTGGGCCTCAATGCGCACAACATTTTCGCCAAGGTGATTCATGGTCAGAGCAGGGAAGTAAGGATGTTAGCAAAAGCAGTGGTCGGTGGTTAGTGACTATTTGTTAGAAATTTGCAGTGTCGGCGATTCGCGGTTAACGATCTGTCGTGGAGGCACGGGCGCCCTCGCCCGTGCTCGCTCCAGTCGCCCGCCACTAGCTTCTGCTTACCAGACCCTGCAAGCGTTCTGGCTGACCATGGCATCTCCGGTTTTGCAGCTGAATGCATGCTCGAAGTCGGTCGAGTTCTGCACCACGCCATCCACTCGCCACTTTCCCGGGGAATGCGGGTTGGTCGTAACCATCGCGCGGGAGAGCTCAGGCCGACGTAATTCGCACCAGATGCGTGCATAACCCAGATAGAACCGCTGCTCGGGAGTATAGCCGTCGATGGTTTGTGAGACCTTTCCACCCTTGTTATCGGCTATGTAATGATGCAGCGCCGCCAGCGCAATGCGCGCGCCGCCATTATCTGCTGTGTTCTCGCCCAATGTGAGCTTGCCGTTCAGCTTCAGGTCGTCAATCGCAGTAAACCCACTGTATTCGTTGGCCACGCAGCTGGCGCGTTCTTCGAATTTCTTTCCATCTTCCGCCGTCCACCAGTCGCGCAAATTCCCCTGAGGATCGTATTTGCGCCCCTGATCGTCGAAGCCGTGCGTGAGCTCATGACCGATGACTACCCCGATGCTGCCAAAGTTGGTGGCGTCATCCGCATCCTTGTCGAAAAATGGGGGTTGCAGGATTCCAGCGGGAAATACGATTTCATTCCGCGGCGGCGAGTAGTACGCGTTCACCGTCGGCGGAGTCATGCCCCATTCGGTGCGGTCGAGCGGTTTGCCGATCTTGTTGACATCGCGCTTGGCCTCAAATTCATTGGCCCGCAGGAAATTTCCCAGCAGATCACCGCGCACGATTTCCACCGAGCTGTAGTCGCGCCACACATCGGGATAACCAATTTTGTTGCGGATGGCGCTCAACTTCACATGCGCCTGTTTCTTGGTCTCATCCGACATCCAGGAGAGTTCCTGAATGTCTTCCGACAATGACTTTTCCAGCGCATCGACCATCTTCAACATGCGCTCTTTGCCTTCCGCTCCAAACGTCACATCCACATAACGTTGGCCCAGTGCTTCACCTAGTTCATCGTCCACCGCAGTCACACAGCGTTTCCAACGGGGCTTGATCTCAGATTGTCCGGTGAGCGCCTGCTCCATCTTGAAATTCGCGTCCACAAACGGTTTCGACAGCCAGGGCGCGGTTCCGTCCAGCAGGTGCCAGCTCACGTATGTCTTCCAGGCATCCAGCGATTCCGATTCAAGCAGCTGATTCACCTGTTTGAAAAATTCCGGGTTACTCACGTTCAACTCAGAGATCTTCGGCGCGTTCACATCGGCGAAAAATCTCGCCAGCTGGAAATTAGCCGCCACTTGCGAGGCCTCGTCGGTGCTCATCTTGTGATCACGCGTTTTGGGATCGCGTCGCGCCGTGCGGTCCATCGCCGCCTTCGCCAGCGCAGTTTCAATGCGCAGCACAGTCTTTGCCGATTCCGCAGCCTGTTCCGGCGTCTGTCCGGCCAGCGTGAACACTTGAGTCACATACTCCACATATTGCTCACGGATCTTGGTCATGTGAGCATCGTCTTTAAGGTAGTAATCGCGATCCGGAAGCGATAGGCCACCCTGGTCGATATAAGCGATCACCATGTTCGCGTCGTGCAAATCAGGCTGGCTGTAAAAATTAAACAGCGGGTTCGGTCCAATCATATGGACACGCGCGATTGCATCGATCAAGCTTTGCTTGTCCTTCACGTCGGCAATGCGGTCAAGTTCTGGCTTCAGCGGCTCCAGACCTTTAGCGTCCACCGCCTTCTCGTCCATGCACGATTCGTAGTAGTCGCCAATCTTCTGGTCGATCGAATCACGCTGCGGATTGCCAGCTGCGGCTTTCTCCAGAATCCCCTTCATGATGGTTTCATTGCGGTCGAGCAGTTCGGGGAAGGTGCCCCATGAGGACTGGTCGGGCGGGATCTTCGCCGTCTTCAGCCAATTGCCGCAAGAATATTGATAGAAATCAGTGCAGGGATTGGCGGTTTTATCCACGGCGCTGAATGGCGCGGCCGATGCCGGTTGCGAGCTGTTTGATTGGGCGAACGCGAGAGAAGGAACGATCGAGAGCAAGAGAAACAGAATTAAATATCGACGCACGGTTGACCTCAAAGATGAACTTGGCGAACTGGCGATTTTAGGCCCAGCGGCCTTAGACGGGCAAGGGCAGGCAAGGTTAGAAAATTTGTTTTTTCAATCTGACGCGTGTGTCCTGACGAAATCGACCACCGACCAGTGGCTACCTATTGAGAGCCAGCTCGCCCCAAAAATTCTAAATCTTCGTAATTGGGAATGCCGGCTGCGTCGACGAAGGTCGGGTCTGGGTCTCGAGGATCACGGATCAAAACTCCGCCTCCGAATTCCTCGAAGAACCATGCCGAAATTGGGTCATCGGCGTTTGTGACCACTAACTCAACTTCAGCGGGTCGCAGATGAAAGAGCACGCGATCACCCTTCTTTATCTCCTCGCCGGATTGATAGCGCAAAACGTTTTGGTTCACTGGCTCCCAGGACTTCTTTCTCCAATATATTGTTCCACAACCTTCTTCCACTTGCCTTGAGCCTTGAGGATGAACTCGATCACATCCCGCAGCGCGCCGTCTCCGCCACTGTGCCTAGTCACGTAATGTGCATCACGCTTTACTTCGTCGCGCGCATTGGCGACGGCGACAGCCAAGCCGCAATTCCACATAACAGGTAAGTCGATCACGTCGTCTCCCACGTAACAGGCCTCGGCCGCTGTCATCCTCTCCTGCTGCAAAATTTCTTTGAAGACGCCGAGTTTGTCGTTGATCCCTTGATGCACATGATCGAGTTTGAGGTCGCGTGCGCGCAAAGCCACTGTCTCAGAAATTCTCTTCGTAATCAGCCCGGTCTTCATTCCGCCCAGGCGCGCCATCGATATCCCAGCGCCGTCATGAGCGTTGTAGCCTTTGGCTTCGACAAAACTTTCGCTGTGCAGGCCAAAGCCGCCCTGGCCGCCATGTTTGGCCGCCTGATCACGAATGCTTTGTTGCGCTCCGGCGGGGGCAGGAAAGAAATACAATTTGCCATCGGTCAGAACTCCATCCACATCGAAAAGCAGCAGTTTGATTTTCTTGGCGCGCGCCTTGCTGTCTGGCATGACGCGGATTTTAGCAGAGCGATGAACTACTCCGGATTGTGCGCCTGATTTAAAATGACCCCAGGCCGGGATGGCGGAATTGGCAGACGCGCTGGACTTAGGATCCAGTGCCGTAAAAGGCGTGCAGGTTCAAGTCCTGTTCCCGGCACCACCGTCTTGCGGACTTCGGTGGAATATCTGACCTGGTCTGAGTTCAACACAGGTCCGCAACGTTTCATTTATCAGCTAAGGAAGATTTGAGGCACTGGCGGTGATCCCATCATTGCGTGTCCGCATCCAAATACTAAATCTCACTTCACCCAGGAGGAGCAATGATTGAACGCAATATTACTTTGCCGGAGATGATTCTGTGGACAGGTACGCGAGTGGCGCTTGGCGTCGGCATAGGAATGTTGGTGTCGCGACGGCTTAGCAAGGACGCGATGAAGGCAGCCGGATTGGCGCTTGCGATAGTCGGAGGATTTACGACGATTCCGCTGGCGATCTCCATCGTCGGTAAGAAGAATGTCACCCGACCCGAAATTCGGTCGGTCGCTTAAGCCTTGTACTCTTTCGAGAATCTAAGGGGCTGATCACCTCGCTGCAGGACGCTCAAGCGCGGTGTTTCGGTCTCTTTGCGGCCTTGCGCTGTGCTTTTACCAATTTCTTATTGGCTTTGCGCTGGCGTTTGGCCGCCCTTTTCTGATCTTTCCTTGCTGCCTTCTGTGCCTGTTGCGCGCTATTCGGACCGCGGTAGATTTGAGCTTGACTTGGAATGCACCAGGTAAAACTCAAGATGAGCAGCATGTAAGCCGGAACTCGTTTCATCATGCCTTTAGACTCCCTAAGTTGCCTGGTGTAGTTGCGCCTCTTCTTCCAAGTGTATTCCACAACGTGCTCACTGCTGCCTCTATCGCGATTCGAGGAAGCTTCTCGTACACCCGCTGCCTTAAATCCGAATATTCCTGCGCGCCTGAAAATAAATCACGCATGATTTCGCGAAACTGCGGACTACGCTGGGTCAGCTGGATCATTCTCTCGAGTACATGTCCTCCCATCCACACGCCGCTATAAAAGCGATTCGCAATTCGCGCTGCATGCTCGAGCTCAGAAAGAAAATCGGCTTTCACCAGTGCAGGATAAATTTCCGGCGTTCCCGCCAGCACCGCCTCACTTAACAACTGCGCCGAGCGCAATGCATAGTAGAGTCCCTCGCCGGTAATGGCATCCACGAATCCAGCCGCATCGCCGATCATGGCCCATCCCTCGCCGGCGAACGAACTGTTGCGCAATGCAGTCCGGAGTAAGCGACGGAATGATGTGCGCATAAAAACTCGCTCCATCCAGACTCAATCCAAATTCGGGCAGGGAAGCTTCGAGTATCCGCCGCAGTTCCGCCGTGCTTTTTCCCTGCATGCGCCCGCAGATACCTGCCGAGAAATGATCAGCTCGAGGAAAAATCCAGATGTAACCATGAAGCTCTTTCAGGAACTTTGATCTGCACGGTGTGATGATTGCCGGGGATGTAATATCCCGCCGCAACCATAAAATTTTCCGGACCGAGCGCGGAGGTAAATCGAGCGCGCAAGGAATTTCGCGCCCCAGCAGCGAGCACGACATAATCCGCAGGATAGCTGCCCCTGGCTGTTCGAATCACCCATCTCCCAGAATCACCATCGATCTGAAGCACGCGTTCGCGCAGAAGCTTCGATCCGGCGTCGCGGGCACGATCGAGCAGCAATCCATTCAAGGCCAGGCGGGAGAAGATTGCGATTTGGCGCTCCAAGGCAAACCGCACTCGCCGTCCTGATGGAGCGATCAGCTCACAATCGCCAATCCAGTTACGCTCAACCCGCGCATCGCGAAGAAACGGCCATTGCGCCAGGGCCTTATCGGTCACTCCGCCGCCGCAAGGCTTTTCCCACGCCAGTTTCTCGTCGAACAGAATAACTTCGAGTCCGCCGCGCGCAAGCTCTGCCGCCGCCAAAGCTCCCGCTGGGCCGCCGCCGATAACCGCCATGCGCTGGAAAATTGGCATGAGCTCAGACACAACCACTTCGTTTTGTGTCTGATGCTACCGGAGCAACTCGGAACACACAACTACTAGAACATTGCTTCTTCGCTGCCACGGCCGCGGTTATTGCGCTGCCTGCTCCAGTATCTTCTGGTAAATCGCGACCCCGGCAATGGTCAGGATCAGCACCGCCGAAGCCGTGCCCAGGACCTTCACGAACGGGGCGAGTTTCTGAACCCGGTTCATGATTTCCATTTGTTCCCGCGCCATGTGGGATTCCGATTCACCGAGGAAGAGCTGGTCATCCTCTTGCATTGTGAGAGTGCCGCGATAAATCAGTAGAGCGATCAGTGCAGCTGTGAGCACTCCCCATACGATCAGAAGCTCGAACAGAGTCGACATACAACACCTCAATACGGGCGAGCTGTTCTGGCCTCCGTCAAGGGCCGTTGACCTGGATTCAACCGGAGAGGTTGAGTTGGTTCAGCTCCGGGCAGAGTTGTTATGGACGATTATAGTCCCGGATGGTTAGCTTCGAGGACGATTTTCGAGAGTAGAAGGCGTTCGGTCTCCGGATCCCTTAGGTGTAGGTTCTTTGTTCTTCTCTGTGTCGGCCTCTGTGTTCTCTATGGTTAAGCTTTTGATCTCCGCGGACGGAATTTGATGCCCGCGGAATTACTTCACCAGCGGTGCCGTGACCGCGACCACGACGCCGACTACTCCTAAAACCATGCCCGCCTTCCAGAATATTCGTCGCCCGGATAACAACGTGATCGATGTCACCACCAGTCCGATCTCCAGAAAGACTTCTGCCAGGTCGTAACGGTCAGCGCGGCGACGCTCCAGCTTTGTTTCCTCTTCCAATTTTCGCGCCTCAGCGTCGATATCTTTCTGCTGATCGTGGTAGGCGTTTGCCTCGGCTTGATATTTTTCTTTCAGCTGTGCCGTTTTCTTTGCATCGCTGGTGGCCATTACCGACGCAAAATCCGCGAACAATTCGTCTGTGTGGCGGCGAATGTTCTTTGCTTGATAGTAGGCCCACTGGTCGGTGGATTTATTCTGCAGAATCACTTCTTCGGTATGCGCCCGATGCCCCAGCAGCGAAGCCACCGCAACCAACACCGCAAGCACCGCCATGGTCAATGACACCGGTGCCATTGACCGGTCGTGCGCTGCGTGTTCGGCATGCTCCTGTAATTCCTGAAGTTCGTCACTCATATTTTGTAGATCGCAAAAACGTGTTGAGATGTTAGCGGCTGCGTTGGCTTGAATGCAACCAGCTTCGACCGGCGTTTTCTGGCAATTTCATGTTCGATTCTGAACACCCGGCTCCATTTTCGGACATTCTCGTCTTGCTTAACGCAATCGCTCGCGCTATTTCAAAGAGTTGTCTTCTTCACATTTGGCTGCAAAAATGCGAACGGCAGTCAAGAGGACACGCAGCGATGCATACCGCCTTTCGCAATCTTCATTATGCAGCCCGGCAACTGCGCAATTCGCCAGGGTTTGCTCTTACCGCCATCTTGACTCTTGCGGTTGGCATTGGCGGAACGGTAGCGGTATTTTCGGTGGTCAACGCGGTACTATTGCGGCCCCTTCCATTCAAGCAACCGGACCAACTGGTAAGCCTGCACGAGCGTTCCGACGAGGACAAACATGAACTGCGGGTGACGGCGCCGGACCTGCTGATCTTCCAGCGTGAAAGCCACGCCTTCTCCGGGCTGGCCGGCTTCATTTCCTCAGCTTACGAACTCACCGGTGCCGGAGATCCTTTCGAAGCTCGAGCCGAACGAGTCTCCGCCTCACTGTTTCGTGTTCTTGGAGCAGAACCGCGCTTGGGCCGGACGTTTTCGCAGCAGGAAGATGATGACGGCTCACCCGTAGCCGTAATCAGCTATGGGTTATGGCGAGATCGCTTTCACGCGGACGAACGAGTCCTAGGCAGGACCGTCGATCTCGATCGCCGGCCCTACACCATCATCGGAGTTATGCCTCGCAGTTTCGCATTTCCGCTTGATGGCGGTCGCCTGAGTGGCCGGGACCTGTGGGTGCCGCTAAGTTTGAGTCCGGTGGAAAAACAGAGTGAGGGCAGCAATTTTGATTACGGTGTAATAGCGCGATTAAAGCCCGGAGTTACAAAAACCCAGGCACAGCGAGATGTCGATCTGGTAACGGCATCAATCGACCGGCAATATCCCTCGATGTCGCGCATCGGGTTGCACGCATATTTTCGTAGTTTGAAGGATGAGACCGTACAAGGCGCCCGGCAATTGCTGGGAATCTTGCTCGGCGCGGTCGTAGTAATCCTGTTGATCGCATGTGTGAATCTCGCCAACCTTCTGCTGGTGCGGGCGGCCGGACGGAAGCGCGAATTCGGGGTGCGGCTTGCGCTTGGCGCCGATATGCGCGCGACATTTTCGCAGGTAATTACGGAAAGCCTGTTCCTAAGTTCGTTAGGCGGAATCGCCGGGACGGTCCTGGCAGTAGTGCTCACACGACTAAGTCCCGCGTTCCTGCCCGAATCTTTGCCCGAGTTGGGTGACGTCAGCGTGAACTGGCCGGTCCTGATTTTTGCCGCACTCGTCACCGCATTGACGGGCCTGATTTGCGGACTCGCTCCAGCCATCGAAAGCCTTCGCATCAACCTGCTCGATTCACTGCGAGAAGGCGAACGGAGCACCGGACAACGCAGCCAACATCGCACTCGAACCGCGCTGGTAGTGACCGAGATAGCTCTGGCGATGGTACTCCTCGTCGGCTCCGCCCTTTTTTTACGGTCTCTCGCAAGAATGCTGGCAGTAGATCCCGGCTTCGAGCCAGCTCACGTGCTCAAGGCATCACTGTTTTTGCCGGCCCACGAATATTCCACCCAGCAAAAAGTGGATGATTTCCTGAACGAACTGCAGCGCAGGCTGGAAGCCCTTCCAGGCGCAAAGTCAGTAGGATTCTCTTCGAATATCCCTGTCGTCGGACAGAATTCCGGGCGTTTGATCGCGCCTGAAGGGTATGTAAAAAAATCAGGCGAGGGCTGGATTATCGCGTCGAACTATCTTGTCCATGGCAACTACTTTGAGGCGATGCATATTCCGCTTGTTCGTGGCCGTTATTTCAGTTCAAGGGACAACCAGTCAGCCGCGCCTCTGGCCGTAATCATCAGTCAGAAGCTGGCGCATGAATATTTTCCCGGGAAGGATCCGGTTGGAATGCACATCAAGGTCGGCCCCAGCTTCGAGTCGCCGATGCCGGCAATGACGATTGTCGGAGTAGTTGGGGATATCAAGCAGGGCGCGCTCGACCGACCGACTGTGCCCGAGATGTATGAGCCACTGGCGCAAGCCGCGGCTGACCTCGGATCTTTTGGGGCGATGATCGGCGTGGTCGGCAGTTTGAATGTCGAAATGCGCACCACTGGCGATCCTTCTGCACTGGAAAGCACTCTCGCGAAGACGGTTAGCCAACTGGATGGTCAGCTGGCAGTTTCAGAGGTGCGCACCATGGATGAGGTGATTTCTGCTACAGAATCATCCCGCCGCTTCAATACCGTTATTGTGACGGCATTCGGCGCAACTGCTCTGTTTTTGTCGTTGCTGGGGATTTACGGGACGATGGCTTACACCGTTGCTCAGCGAAACCGCGAGATCGCCATTTGCATTGCCGTCGGCGCCAGTCGCGGAAATATTTTGCTGGGCACGCTCGCCAAAGCCATGAAAATCACAGGACTGGGCATCGCCGGGGGGCTAGCGCTTTCGCTTGCACTCACTCGATTGATCGCGGATTTCCTGTTTGACGTTAAGCCGCTCGATACCACGGCCATGGCCGGTGCGGTTTCGTTGTTGCTGGTCTGCTCGATACTAGCCGCATGGCTTCCTGCGAAACGAGCCGCCTCGGTAGACCCGATGCGATTGCTTCGGTTCGAGTGATGGATTATCACTCGCCCATAACTTTGACGATCACCCGCTTGTCTCTCTGCCCATCGAACTCGGCGTAGAAAATTTGCTGCCACGGACCGAAATCCAGCCGCCCAGCGGTAATCGGCACGATGACCTCGTGATGAATCAGTAGAGCTTTCAGATGCGAGTCGCCATTGGTTTCGCCCGTGTCGTGATGCTGATAATCCTCGCGAAACGGCGCCAGTTGTTCCAGCCACTGGTCGATGTCTTCGATCAGCCCGGACTCATTGTCATTGACATAAACTCCGGCGGTAATATGCATCGCCGACACCAGCACCATGCCTTCTTTGACGCCGCTTTTCTTCACGATCGCTTCAATCTGCGGCGTGATGTGGATGTACTCGCGATGTTTGCGAGTGTGAAATTTCAGATATTCGGTGTGGAATTTCAAACTACCTTCCTCAGTGGTCCTCTGCGCCCTCTGCGATTTGCTTTTTCTCCGGCCTCAGCAGCGGGAACAAAATCACATCGCGAATGGATTGTGAATTAGTCAGCAACATGGTCAGCCGGTCGATCCCCACCCCCACCCCACCTGCAGGTGGCATGCCGTATGACAGCGCCCGGATGTAGTCTTCGTCCATCTGATGGGCTTCTTCGTCTCCCCGTTCGCGAGCTTGCAATTGCTGCTCGAAGCGCCGCCGCTGGTCTTCGGGATCGTTCAATTCGCTGAAGCCGTTTGAAATCTCCATCTGCCCGATATAAATTTCCCAGCGCTCGGTCCAGTCCGGTTCGTCGGCCTTTTGCTTCGACAAGGGCGACACCGCGGTAGGGAACTCATAGATGATCGTCGGCTGAGTCAGATGCTCTTCCGCAACTGCTTCGAACAGACTCGCAACCGTTTTTCCCGCTGGCTCTTTGGGATCGTATGCCATGTGCGAATGCGCCGAATTGAATCTGATAACGAGTGCCTTCACCTGATCGTGCGACGCGAAGTCGGCCATGCTCGGCTTTGCCCCCGCGCTCTCTGGCCAGTATTCGATAATTGCCTCGCGCATAGTCATCCGCCGCCAGTCTGACCAGTCGATCTCGTGGTGTCCCCATTTAGTTTTTGTGCCGCCGGTCACATCTTGCGCGGCCTGGGTAATCAGCGCCTGGGTCAAATCCATCACCCCGCGGTAATCGGTGTACGCCTGGTAAAACTCCAGCATGGTGAACTCAGGATTATGCCGCGTCGAGATCCCCTCATTGCGAAAGTTGCGATTGATCTCATACACCCGGTCAAAGCCACCGACGGTAAGCCGCTTCAGATAAAGTTCGGGCGCGATGCGAAGAAAAAGATCTACATCCAGCGTGTTGTGATGAGTGATGAACGGCCTGGCCACGGCGCCGCCCGCGATGGGCTGCATCATCGGGGTTTCGACTTCTACGAAGCCCCTAACGTCGAGAAAATTCCGCATCGACTGCACCAGTTTGGCGCGCTTCAGGAAAACTTCTCGCACCTCGGGATTCATAAACAGATCCACATAACGCTGCCGGTAGCGCAACTCCACGTCCGTCAAGCCATGCCATTTTTCGGGTAGCGGCAGCAAGTCTTTCGAAAGGAAAGTGATCTCCTCAACGTGCACGGACAGTTCGCCGGTGCGCGTGCGGAACAAATATCCGCTCACCCCGATGTGGTCACCGAGATCGAGTAGCTTGTAAAGTTCAAATCCTTTGTCGCCGACCGCATCTTTCTTCACGTAAATCTGCAGTTGTTGCCCGGCCTGCTGCAGGTGCGCAAATCCGGCCTTGCCCATCAGTCGAATGGCCATAATTCGACCGGCAACGCGAACATTTACCCGCGAGGCTTCCAGTTGCTCGGCATTTTTCGGCGAGTGCTCCGCCAGAATTTGCGGAATGGTGTGGGTAAATTCGTACTTCGTGGGATAAATACGCTGGCCCAGAGCTTCAATCTGCTTGAGCTTGTCGAGGCGTAATTGATAGATATTTTCGTCGAGAGCCAAAAGGTGTCCTGAATTCCAAAAGTGAAAGCCGATTATAACCAACGCTCGTCGCAGCGGTCGTGGTTGCTCCAATTCATGGTACCATGTTACCATGGTACCAATGACTGAACAGCGAGAGTTTTTTGTCGAGCGTGTCCAGACCGGCGTGCGCATGGAGAAGCGACTGCTCAAAGTGCTGAAGGCCTTCGCCGAATTCCATGACATGACCCTGGGCGACCTGCTGGAGGGAATTGTGCTGCACGCCTTCGACGGCAAACCGCCGTTTTCTTCCGCTTCTCTTGCCCGAATCCAGGAACTGAAGAAGTTCTACGAGCTCGATCTCGACTCCGCGGCCAGCCATAGGCTCAAGGAAATTCGCGGCAAGGGCCCTCGGAAGCGTACTTCAGAAAAATGACCGACCAGGAAATCATCGAGCACTTCGAGTCCGGTAATGTACCGGAAAGTGGCTTTCATCATGCCGATCACGTCCGCCTGGCGTTCGCCTATTTGCGGAGCCATCAGGTTCTCCCCGCTCTGGAAAAATTCTCCGCCGCCCTTAAGAAATTCGCTGCTCGCCACGGCAAGACACAGCTCTACAACGAAACCATAACCTGGGCATATATTTTTCTCATTGCCGAGCGCATTGCGCGATCTGGCACAGAACAACTTGATTGGAATCACTTCGCTGAAAGCAACCCGGACTTGCTGGTTTGGAAAGGTGGAGTTCTCACTCAATACTACGAAGACGCCACCTTGAAATCCGATCTAGCCCGCCTCTCCTTTATTTTCCCTGACAAGCGCGGATAGTCATCGAGTTCCTTGTCTGACGCCTCAGCAGTGAAGTACGATGGTCGAGCCGCGACTACTCAAATCTGAGAGGAAAGCATGTCTACCATCCCGGCATCAACCGGCGAAACTTTCACCGCCAGCCGCTGGACCCGCGGCAATGTGTTTTTCCCCACTCGCATTGTGGTTACTCCGCTCCACGTCGGCAGGGTCAAACGACATTTGTTCGGTCGCACGGAAGAGAGCATTGCCATTTCGCAGGTGGCCTCGGTAGAGATTTCAACCGGCATCATCTGGTCACAGATTACGATTGAATCAACCGGCGGCGCTGACCCGATCACCAGCCACGGACATCGCAAGCGGGATGCTATCCGAATTCGCGAACTGATCGAGACTTACCAATCAAGTCGTGGCGCTCCTGCTATTCCCCGAAGTTGATTCTCACTGATTCGGTCGTTTCCCTCGGCCCCGCCTCGTAACGCCATCGCATGACGGCGGTCGCAGCCGCTTCTGCCAGCACTGGGTGGCCGCCGATCACTTTCACTTGTTTCACCGTCCCGTCGGCCTTAACGGTCGCCTGCAATTGCACAGCTCCCGCTAGATTCAGCGATGTCGCCAGTCTGGGATACTCGGGCATCACACGGAACGCTATGGGGCGAGAACTCTCCTCCAGCACTTCGGGGATCTGCGCTCTGCTTCCCGCCATGACCGTACTCGCTTGCTGATAGCGCACCTGGGCGCGTTCGAGCGCCGCCGTGTTTACCTCGTAACCGATCTTTCCACCGTCCAGCACTAAATTAATCATCCCGCCATCGTTTAGAAATTCCTTGTTCTCCCCCACCAGCAAAACATGTGACTGGCGAAATTGCGCGATCACGCCTCGGGTGGCTCGCTCGGGCGCCCTAAAAAACACTACGTGGCAAAATTTCACTTCTTCTGCGGAACGAAGATGCCGGACCTCGAGACTATGACCGTTGAGGTTCTTGCCCGCCAAAACATCGCGCAGCACCTTAACGAAATCTTCGTCGCCACCCATGACTCCCACGATCAAACTTGCCCGATCCGGCAAGCTTTGCGCGGACCAACTCGCCATTTTGGCAAAATTGTACAAGTACGCCGCCGTCACTTGATATTCGTCCGCGGTTTGCTGCGCCCGCGCAGACCTATTCCAGCTTGGCACCATAGCGATTAGAAGCAATAATGCAAGCGTCGCGCGTTGGCAATGATGGGTGTCTCGAGAATGTCGACGGGAACCCATGGTTCACTTTGATTCAGCACCGGACTGCCACGTAAGCTTGAACGAAACCGAGCGTGGAATCTCAGCTGGGGCCCCGCCAAAAAAATCTTTCACGAATTCAACATGGTTACCAGATTGCAAATTGCGTCCCCACACGCCGAATGTCCATTGTGATTTCGGGTGCCAGGAAATCCCAGCATCCACGCGGTTGAAGGTAGGTACTCCGGGCGCTGGGGGCGACCCTACGATCGGACCTGCGCTCGGCGCGAGCGCATTGTAGTGATAGAGTCCGGCGTTCAGGTAAATCCTGCGTGTCGCATCAATGCGCGATTGCACTCCGAACAGATGTTTAGGCACAGCGGCAATGGCATTTGCGCTGCCTCGGGTCTCGGTGAACGTAGGAGAAATCATCCATCGCGGGAGCGGCTTCCAGTTAGCGCTGAATTCGGCTCCATGGGTCTGCGCAGTGCCGCCTGCAGCGGCAATCTCATTGGTTGCGATAGTCACTATTTCCAGCGGCGGTTGGATGGCGGCAGGTGCGAACACGATTAAGTTGTCATAGCTGTTGTAGTAGGTGGCAAGATCCAGAGAGAATGTCGCCCTGGGCTGGAAACGATATCCCAGTTCATATGCCTTCACATTTTCGGATTGCAAGTCAGGATTGCCGAACGCACGGAGCGTCGCGACTCCGGCCGGGGTAGCAACAAATCCAGCTATGGTGTCGAGGTTGACCTCGGCGTGGGAGGGATCTCGGACCGCCCGTGAGAAGCTGCCCCACAGCGAATGGGCTTGGCGAATGGTCCACACTGCGCGCAGTTGCGGCTGGTACTGGAAGCTGGAAAAGGGATTGCTCTCGAACTTGGACCCAGCCAGGATTCGAAGCCGGTCCGGGATAGCCACGAACTCATACTGGAGAAATCCGCTTTCCTGTTCGAAACGGCGATAATTAGGCCGCAGGTCCACTAATGAAAAATCGCCAGTCGTAACTAATGATCCGCCCCAGATCAGCGAGTTACGTGCGTTGAAAGCGAAGTTATGCTGGAACTCCATCGAACAGGTATTTTGCTTTTCTTCGGGAAAGCCTCCATGCGAATACCAGTCACAATAACCAAAGAACGCGGCGCTGGAGCGGTCGGAAATTTGATGTTTCCAGCGGATTGAAAAGTTCGTGTCTTTCAGCACCTCGCCCTGGATTGAAAGATTATCGAGCGCGGTGAATCCCTGATAGCGGCCATCAACCTCGGTCGCTTCGACTGTGATTGCGTCCTTTTGCGAAGCTGCCCAGTCTGCTCGCATTCCTCCTTGGGGCAGAGCGAAGCTGTTATCGAACGCCGAGCCGCCCGGCAAGCTCAGTGGCTGCCAATACGAAGCCTTTCCATAGAACCTATAGTTAAAATTATTGCCAACATCTCCTCCGTACTGAGTAAATGCGGTGTAGCCGGTGTTAGCGTCGACAGATGTCGAAGTCGTAATGCCCTGACTGTGGTCCGCAGCTTTAGTCACAATATTGATCACGCCATTGACCGCGTTCGCTCCCCATAAGGCGCCTCCAGGGCCGCGTATTACCTCAATGCGATCGATATTTTCCAGGGGAACATCTTCGAGGTCCCAAAAGACTCCTCCGAAGGCTGCCGAGTACACACTGCGCCCGTCCACCAGGACCAGCATTTTGCGATTGTCAATTCCGGAAAAGCCGCGCGTACTCACCTGCCACGAGTGCGAATTGGTTTGCACTACGTAAAGGCCAGGGACCGTTCGCAGCGCCTCGGGAAGGGTGGTGAAGCCGCCGTCGCGTATGGCTTCGTTTGTCAACACGTAAATGGCCGCCGGCGCCTCCGAGAGGCTCTCAGCCTTTTTCGAGGCCGACGTAACCTGAATCTTGGCCAGGTCATCCACGCTAAGCTGAGTTAGGTCTGCAGCTTGTTGTGCTAATCCTGGCGTGCAAAGAAAAACCAGCCACACCGACAGACGAGTATGCATAGGCAGGAGTCCTGTTACAGTGTTCTTCGGCTGAATTCGGCGGTTTCTTTAGCTATGGCGACCGATCCACAAGAACAGGACAAGAAAAATTCCTGGGTGCAGATGGCCAACTATGCCCAGCTGGCGGTTATCTTTCCCGCAGCCACGGTCGTCGGATGGCTCATCGGCGTTGCGCTCGATCGCTGGCTGCACACCACGTGGCTTTACATCGTGGGACTGCTGTTGGGCATTGTCGCGGGATTTGTGGAGTTAATTCGCACCGCAACCAAAAACAGTTCTTAACGTGACCTCTCAGCCCCAGCCCGCCAGCGACGACTTCTATGCTCGCTCTCTGGAGCGAATCCAAACTTTCATGCTGGTTCTGGGCATCGCCGCGCTCATCACGGCGTGCATTTTTTTTGGATGGCGTATCGGTATGGGCTTTGCTTTGGGCGCGACCATCGCCTATCTGAATTTTCACTGGCTCAAAAAAGTTGTTGCCGGGCTGGCGGAACTCACCATCGGTTCAGGCACACCAGCTTCGAGTCGCGGCGTGGTGCATCGTTTCCTGCTGCGCTACTTTTTGATGGCCATCGTCGCCTTTGTTATACTTACGGTTTCCCGCGAGAGCCTTTACGGATTGTTTGCGGGCTTGTTTCTGCCCGTGGCGGCGATCTTGTGCGAGGCCGCATACGAGGCGTATGCGGCGTTGATACGAAAGATTTGATGGATCAGCTCTTGGCTTTTAGCTCTTAGCCATTAGCTGAGTAAGGCCAGATTCAAACTAAAAGCTAATAGCCGACTTTTCATGCCCGAACAACTTCTATTTACGCGATTCCTGAACCACTGGTTCGCCGGTCCAGTGACCGCGATGCTGACCGCGCTGCACGTGCATCCGGAACATCCTCAGGCGCCTATTACCAATGCGGTCGCCATGGAAGTGCTGGTGGTGGGCTTCCTGCTGATTGTCTTCATCATGGTTCGCGCCAGCCTGTCGGTTGAGAGCCCGAGCGGCTTGCAGCACATGTTTGAAGGCATCAACGGGTTTGTCGAAGGCCAGAGCCGCGATGTAATAGGCCACCACAGCGAGCGTTTCACCCCATTCCTGGTTACTCTGGGGCTTTTCATTCTGATCGCCAACTTGTTCGGCGTTGTTCCCGGACTCGAATCGCCGACAGCGTCGCCAGTCGTCCCACTTGGTTGCGCAATTTGCGCATTCGTCTACTACCAGTTCCAGGGTTTCAGAGCCAGCGGCGTGGGATATCTCAAGCATTTTCTCGGGCCCATGTGGTGGCTATCGCCGCTCATGTTGCCGCTTGAAATTATCAGTCATCTTGCCCGGTTGATGTCGCTGACCATACGTCTATACGCCAACATGTTTGCCGGGGACATGGTCACGTTGGTCTTTTTCTCTCTCATTCCTCTCGCGGTTCCTGTGGTTTTTCTCGGGCTTCATATCGGCGTCGCACTGTTGCAGGCATACATTTTTGTTCTGTTGACCACGGTTTATCTGGCGGGGGCAGTCGCAACCGAGCACTAATTTCGAGTTTCAAGTTTCGTGTTCACTGGTTCCGACCCGAATCTTGAAACCCGAACTGGTTTCTCGCCGTTCAGCGTGAGGGCGTTTGCACGGTAACGTCAACCACCCACTGGCGGCATTTCATAGGAGAAAACAATGCGTAACCTGATGCGAGTTTTGAGCAATGTGTTTATGGCGCTGTCGGCGCTCTGCTTTGCAGTGCCGGCATTTGCGCAAGGCGGTACTTCCAATGCAACTAACTGGGTCGCAATCTCCGCCGGATTTTCCATGGCGATTGCCTCTGCCGGATGCGGCATCGGCCAAGGCCGAGCCACGGCTTCGGCCACCGAAGCCCTGGCAAGAAATCCTGCAGCCCGCGCCGGAATTCAGTTCGCGCTGATTCTCGGTCTGGCACTGATTGAATCTTTGGCGCTGTATACGCTGGTTATCATTTTCGCCAAAGTGAAATAACTCTTTCTGTGTACCTCTGTGTAACCTTCGTGCCCTCTGTGGTTAAGCTTTTTTGACTGCCGAGGGCAATATGTATCCTTCATCCATGTCCTTCATCCTTGACCATCTCGGCATCGCCGTAAGGTCGCTCGCGGATGCAAAGACGATTTACGAAAAACTGGGCCTTGCCCTTTCCCCGGAAGAGGTCGTCGCCGGGGAAAACGTTCGGGTAGTGATGGTTCCAGTCGGAGAAACCCGGCTGGAACTCCTCGAACCCACCTCCGAGGATTCGGTGATCGCCAAATTTATCGCTAATCGGGGCGAGGGCCTGCACCATATTTCCATTCGCGTGCCCGATCTGAATGCAGCCGTCCAGAAGCTGAAATCCGGAGGCACGCGCCTGGTCTCCAACGAAATTAAAATCGGCGCCGGCGGCCATCGGTATATTTTTCTTCATCCTTCCAGCACCGCAGGCGTCCTGATTGAACTGGTTGAAGCCAGCCATTAGTCTGCTCTCTATGCTCATCCTGGGAGTGGACACCTCCGGTAAAAACGGCAGCATCGCCCTCGTGGAATTCGGGCAAGGAAGAGAGCACACACTCGAAGTGGTGCCGCTCGAAGGCGGAACTTTTTCTGCGCAGTTGGTGCCGCAGATCTCTGACGTACTCAATCGCCACGGTCTCACCAAAGGAAATGTTGATGGCCTTGCAGTCGTCTCCGGCCCGGGTTCGTTCACTGGTCTGCGTGTGGGACTTGCTGCGATCAAAGCCCTTGCCGAGGTTCTGCAAAAGCCGATTGCTGCCGTGTCGCTGTTAGAGGCGGTTGCCCGTGTCTTCGGAACTGACGGCGAACTGACCGCCACGCTCGACGCGGGTCGCAGCGAAGTTTACGCAGCGGACTTTCAGATATCAGGGTCGAAAACGACCGTCAGCAATCAGCAACTTCTCACGTTCGCGGAATTTGTTTCTATGAACGACAGGCGCCAAATCATCACGCCGGACCCTAAGATCGCGGATTTCGTTCGCGAAAAAGGGTTGCGCGTTATTCAGATCGATCGCCCGCGCGCCGACATTATCGCCCGCCTCGGGTTCGAAAAGATCCAGGCAGGGGAAGTGATTTCACCCGAGACACTCGACGCCAACTACATTCGGCGCAGTGACGCCGAGGCGAAGAACTCCGGGCTCTAATATAGAGACTAGCTCGGCTACGTCTCGTGCATCACCACGCAGTGCGAGACGTTGCAAGCAACGTCTCTACAGCTAGGTTTAACTGAGAAGGGAATCAACCACGCATCTCCGGCTCGCCACTCCCGCAGACATTCCTTTCGTCATCGCCCTCGAACGTGACGTTCCCGGCCTTGTGCACTGGTCCGAGCAGACCTATCAGGCCGTTTTTAAACCCGAAGCAGCGGAGCGAATCCTGTGGGTTGTTGAAGAAGTCGGCCAGTTGCAAGGCTTTCTGGTGGCGCGTTTCGCGCCCAGTGAATGCGAGCTAGAAAATCTGGTGGTGGCGTCTGATTCCAGGCGCCAAGGCTGGGCATCGTCATTATTGCAGGCTTTGATTACCGAAGCCCGCGCCCGTCATCTTGAGCGAATTCTGTTGGAAGTGCGACCATCGAACCCAGCGGCGCGTGCTCTTTACGAACGGTTCGGATTCCGTCTTGAAGGCAAGCGCAAAAACTATTACAGCCAGCCCCCGGAAGATGCGATTGTTCTGGTACTCGCCCTGAATTGCACACCGCCCGGTGCACCCAATCGTTAATGTAAAATATCGGGTTGCTGATAGATAAATTTTCAATGAAAATTCCTCGTTGAACCAGCACTGGTCCTGTGCTAAGTTTGGATCACAATTCAACGTAGGAGGTCTGCAGGATGCTAGCCTCTAGAGATCACCTCCTGGCCACGCACGAGCAGTTCCGCAAGTTGGCCCAGGAGCATTCGCAGTACGAGCAACGCCTCTCATCCCTCACCCACAAACGCTACCTCACCGACGATGAAAAGGTCGAGGAAGTCCGCTTAAAAAAACTAAAGCTCCGGCTCAAAGACCAGATGGAGTCGATCGAGCGCCAGTATCGTGAGCACGTCTCGCGCGGCCAAGTAGCCTAGAAATTTGTCCAGTTGAGCTGCCGTCTCAAGCGGCACAGGACAAATGTATCCAGCGGTATCGCAAACATATTTCGCAAATCATTTCCATTTAGTGATAATGGGAATTCGTGTTCCCGGGTGCAATATAATCCCTTGCAATGGTTCGTGATGGCTATTATTACGGGGCGGTGCTGATTGCGGCTGCGGTGCTGGTGGCATGGCTGACTCGCCCGACGTGGGCGATTGTTCCGCTCATTTTGGCTGCATTCTTTCTATGGTTTTTCCGCGATCCGGAGCGCGTCATTCCCTCCGATGCCGGGGCTGTAGTGTCGCCGGCGGATGGCAAGGTCACGAGCGTCATGATGGTTAAGGCGAATGGCGAAACCTTCAAGAGCATCAGCATTTTTCTAAACGTATTCAACGTTCACGTGAACCGTTCGCCAGTTACCGGCATTGTCCGCGGCGCCCGTTATGAACATGGCAAGTACCTGAACGCTATGAATCCCGCCAGCGCCGAACAAAATGAGCGGAATACGGTTACGATTGAAGGCGAAGGCCACCGCGTCATTTTCAAGCAGATTGCGGGATTGCTAGCTCGGCGTATCGTTTTCACGAAGAAAGTGGGAGACAGCGTGCGACGGGGCGAGCGCGTGGGCCTGATCAAATTTGGATCGAGGACCGATGTGCTTCTCGATCCCTCCGCCGAGGTTGCAGTCAAGGTTGGCGACAACGTGAAAGGCGGCTCCAGCATACTGGCCTTCCTTAAGCAGGAAAAGGAACTCGCTGGAACTGCGGTTACCCGCGAGCGACAGAGGAACTTCTGATGGACGAACAGCTATCACATCCCCTGCGCAGAAAAGAAGACCAGCGCCCACGGCGCTTTCGCAAAGGTCTTTACATTCTGCCTTCGCTGTTCACCGCCGCGAATGTGCTGCTTGGCTACTATGCCATTCTTCAGGTAATTCACGGCGCGGTCTCGTACGCGGTCGCGCACGCAATGCAGGTTCCGGTCACGGTCCAGCAGTCCTGGCATTTCGACAATGCCGCCAAAGCCATTGGGTTCGCGGTTCTTTTCGATGGACTCGACGGACGAATTGCGCGCATGACCAAAACCACCAGTGACTTTGGCCGCGAACTTGATTCGTCTGGCTGACGTCATCACCTTCGGCATTGCGCCAGCTCTGCTCGCTTGGGCGTGGGGATTTCACCAGGTTTCCGCGGAGATTTCCCGGCCCGATATGGCAAGCCTTCTGCCTCGGCTCGGCGCTATCGCCAGTTTTTTGTTCTGATCGCAGGAGCCAGCCGTCTGGCGCGTTTCAATATTGCCGTCAATCCGCAGCCGTCAAATCCTGGGCGTCCCGGCAAGAAATATTTCGTCGGCATGCCGATTCCGGCAGGAGCCGGCGTGGTTGCAGCGGTGGTGCATTTCTCGCACGGAGATCCTCTGCTGTGGTGGGGCTCGGCACTGACTTGGCTGATCGTAGTGGTGCTGGCCGGTTATCTCATGGTGAGCACCTGGCGCTTTTATAGTTTCAAAGATATCAACATGCACGCCCGTCAGCCGTTCCGGCTGGTGGTTGTTTTTGGATTGCTGCTGGCCGGCATATTTCTGTTTTCTGGCCCAGTGCTTTTTGTTATTGCGCTTACCTATATGTTCTCGGGAATTTTCTGGCGGCTGCACTGGCTCTTCCGGCGCAAGCGAAATCCGCCGCCAACTTACACCCAGGCGTCGCAACCTTCATGAATTCAAATATCAAATCAGCCGGCGTTGCGAACCTCGAAGCCATACCCGGTTTTTATCGGGTGGCGATTGTGGGGGCGGGAACGCTGAAGGGTAAGGACGTCGCGGAAGTTCTGGAGCAGCGCAATTTTCCCTCCTCTGAGATCAAACTGCTCGATGACGACGAGGCGACCGGCAAGCTCGAAGCCGTTAAAGATGAAATGACTTTCATTCAGAGCGTCCGCTCCGAGCAATTCGATAAGGTTGATTTCACCTTCTTCGCGTCCGACGCTGATTCCACTCGCCGCAATTGGAAACAGGTTTCGCAGGCCGGCAGTTCGATTGTCGATCTCTCATATGCGCTGGAAGGCGAGTCGGGCTCGGTGGTTCGGGCGCCTTGGATCGAGCGCCAGTTGGGTCAGACCATCACCCCGGAACTCGCGCCTGTCCCAGTGGTGGCGGCCGATCCCATTGCGGTTGCCCTCGCCCTGTTGGTACTTCGAGTGAATGTCGCCGTGCCGGTCAAGCGCGCGGTGGCAACGGTTTTCGTCCCAGTCTCTGAATTCGGCCAAAAAGGTATGGATGAGCTGCACGAGCAGACCGTCAACCTGCTCTCCTTCCAGCAGTTGCCGAAAGACATGTTCGACGTGCAGGTCGCGTTTAACCTGGTCTCGCGCTATGGCGAGAAGGCGGTTTCCACACTGTCATCTGTCGGCGACCGCATTCTGCGTCACTACAAGAAAATTACTGCCGGTCAGGCGACAGTTCCGTCGGTGCAGATTCTGCAGCCGCCAATTTTTCATGGAAATGCAGTTTCGCTCAACCTGCAATTGGAAGGCACTGCGGACATCGCTCAGATTTCCGGTGCTCTCACTGGTGAACACATTTCTCTGACGCCATCCTCCGAAGACGCTCCCAGCAACGTCAATGCGGCGGGTCAGGGAGACATTCTGGTTGCGTTAACCGCCGACGCCGCTGATCCAAATAGTGTTTGGCTGTGGGCGACCTCTGACAATCTTCGGGTCGCGGCCTCTATAGGGGTCGAGCTGGCTGAGAGCATGGCCGCTGCGCGGCCGCGAGGAAAAATTCAGTGATTCGCGTTGCCGGGCTTCTCGCGCTGCTATGCGGTTTCAGCACTGGATGCGGTTATCACACCGCAGGCCGCGCCAACCTGCTTCCTTCTGACCTGCGCGTGCTCGCGGTCCCGGCGTTCGTCAATCAGACGCAGACTTATAAAATCGAACAGATGCTCACCGCCGCGGTAATCCAGGAATTCACTACCCGCACCAACTACCGCGTCATCTCGGACCCGCATTCAGCAGACGCAACGTTGCGTGGGACGGTCACCGCAGCCGCGACCACTCCGCTCACCTATGACTCGACCACCGGCCGCGCCTCTACCGTATTAGTGATCGTCAGCATGAGCGTGGTGCTCACCGATGGGAAGGGAAGGAACATTTATCAGAACCCGTCTTACGTGTTTCGCGAGCAGTATCAGGTCTCGCAAGAGCTGAGCACTTTTTTTGATGAAGGCTCGCCGGCCTTCCGGCGCCTCTCATCGGAGTTTGCCCGGACCCTTGTGTCGAATGTCCTGGAGGCGTTTTAGTGCGCGCCTTCGCCCAAGCCGAGCGTTTCGTGTCTGAGGTCGAAGGCAAGAAGCTGCGTCCAGCTTATGTTTTTGTGGGAGACGAAGTGTTTTTCCGCAAAAAATGCCGCGACGCGATTCTGAAATACCTAGTCCCGCCCGATCTTCGGGAGTTCGGTTTCTTTGAGTTTGATCTTGCCGAGACCGATCTGGCGGAAGTTCTCGATCGCGCCCGCACACCGTCACTGATGGCGCCATTTCAAATCTTTTTTGTGCGCGGCGTCAAATCGCTTTTCGGACGCGGATCGAATGAGGACAAACTAAACGCTATTCAGCAGTATTGTGGCGACCCGAATCCTGACGCGGTGCTGATCTTCGTCGCCGATCACATCAGCATTCCCGTGGACGCTCGTCGCATGGACTTGACGGACAAAGAACGGTACGAGCGCATTCGCGAAACCCTCGGCCGCTATTGCGCGATCGTGGAACTAGGCCGCGTAGAAGAGGGCGACGCTGTCCGCTGGATCCAGGAATATTGTGTTACTCGCGACGTGAAGATCGATCTCGACGCTGCCCGCGAACTGGTCGATTCTCTCGGCGGCGACATGATGATGATTTCAAACGAACTTGAAAAACTCATCCTTTACGTCGGCGAAAAAAAGCGTGTTACTCTGGGCGACGTGGAGACGATGGTTCTCGCCGCCAAACAACGCTCTCTCTACGAACTTACCGACGCAATTTCCGCCCGCGATCGCACCCGCGCGTTAGAAATGCTCGACGCCATTCTTTCCAGTGGCGACGGCGAAGACGCGTCGATCGGGCATCTTTACATGCTGGCCAAAACGTTTCGACAGATGCTGGTGATTCTCGAACGCAATGTTCGCGATCAGCGAATGTTATGGGCTGCGCTATGGCAGGGATTTCGCGTCCCCCCCTTCGCCGCCGATGACATCATTCGCCAGGCCCGCCGCTACAAATCTAAACGTGAACTCACGCGTGCTATTCGCCTAGTGGCAAAATCCGACCTGGCGCTCCGTTCCAATCCTCCCAGCAAGCGCCTGGTACTCGAAAAATTGGTGCTGGATCTTACAGCTGAACCCAAGCCCGAACCCGAATGGCTGCAGGAAGAATTGGGCGTTTGATCTTCGGGGCAAGAAGACGGGGTTGTGAAGCACCGCGACAAATCAATAAAGTGTCCCGTCCAAGCTTTCGCTCGGACGGGATTGTCATTAACCCTTCACGACTTTCAACTGGTTATCGACCGAGAAAATTCCCGGAACGCCATTGGCGCGCATACCGGCAATGTCCTTGTCCATTTCGCTGTCAACCACGCCCATCAGCGTGACGTGGCCGTTGGCCACAATAATGCGGATCGACTTATTCAGTCCCAACTCGTATTTCTGCAGAGCCGGATATCCGTAAATTGTGCGGAACAAGCGCACGCGCAGACCGTCATCCATCGGAGACAACGGCAGCACCTGGATTTGATTATCCACGCGCTCCACACCTTCAATGCGCTTGACCACATTGTTGGCATCGCTGCGCAGTACTGGATTGGTGACCTGGCCAATCAGCGTGACGTTGCCATTGTCATCCACCGTGAAGGTCATGTAGTCGAATGCGTTCACATAAGGCAGCATGTTCAACTCATGTCTCACTTGTTTGTCGATCACTTCCGTTCCCCGCACCGAAGCCATTGCGTTCTGCACGGAAAATGAAAGCGCTGATGCAATCAGTCCTAAACTCAGGGCTAGTGTTCTTAGTTTCATATTCAACCTTTCTTCCATCTCAAATCTCGCTCCAAGCCGCAACCGAGACAACAAGGGCCGCTCGCCGCCTGGTTCGGCGTCGCGAACAGCCCGTCCTACTAATTCGCGATTAACTGACTACCGGCGGTAGCCGCGGAAATCGCGACGTCCTTCAAATCGCCGGTCATTGTGACGGTCGTAGTCACGGCCGTAGCGATACCGCCCGTAATATCCTCGATACACAGGGCCATAGCCATAACCCACGTAGGGCGCTGTCGCTACATAAGGTGCGACATAGCCCGGTGCGTAATAACTCGGCGCGTAATATCGCGGGCCGTAATAACCGTAGGCGCGCACGGGATAAACCGGAACTCCCACTCCGACACCGAACACCACACCTGCATTGGCTTTCGGCGGAGCCGCGGAACCCAGAACCAGCGCCAACCCTAATACCATCAATAAGCTCGTTTTCTTCATTTCGTTCACCTCCGATCTATACATGCAAACACTCCTTCGCCATGAAAGTTTCGCCAAGGCGCTGAGACTAAGAGGGTTAAGCGTAAAGAATTGTCAAGTCGTGTACTATCTGGGGCTTGTAGTTTCGCGATCCGAGTATTGGTGAGGAGTGACGATGGCAAACGCATTAATTCCCGCAGGGGAACCACAAAGTGGTAGGCGGGCGGCTCGAATTTCGATTGTCGAACAGCACGTTCGACGGGAAAATGCGCATGATCTGGATGGCGTCCTTGCCACCTTTGGCGACATCGCGCACTACGATGATGAAGCGTGGGGCGAACATTACGAGGGAATCGACGGAGTTCGACAGTTTTACCAGCAACTAATGAAAGCATTGCCGGACTTGGAAATAGAAATTCAGCACCCGCATGTTTCAGACGACGCGGTTGTGCTTGAAGTCATAATTCGTGGCACTCACTTAGGGTCGTGGCGTGGTCTTCCAGCAACCGGACGAAGAGTAGAGCTTCCACTCTGCGGCGTATACACCTTCGACTCGGATGATCGCCTGTCCGGAGAAAAAATCTACTATGACCGCGGAACCGTATTGAAACAGCTCGGCGTTTTTCACGAGCCGCAAAGCCTATTGGGACAGCTGTGCACTTTAGCAACTCATCCCATGACGATGGCACTTGCGCTGGCGAGGAAGTTGCGAGTAAAGAAGGAGTGATCACCCTTCACAAAAGAGTAGAGAGCGCAGGTGATTAAGCCGTCCGAGTTGCACGGAGCGCGGTTCTCTCGCAGGCTTGACAGGGCAAATGTGGTCGGTCGACGCACTCATGCGCGGGATAAAGCATCTGATAACCGCGCGACTCCAACTCCACAATCAGGTCGTGATCCTTTGCATCGACAAACTTGCGTCCGAATCGCCGCATGGTCTCCGGGTTGCGATAACGCCAGCGCCCTTTGCGACGATATGCGTAGCTCCCCTCGCCTAAATCGATCGGTGATCTTGCCGTGCCAAGATTCGGGGGAGACACAGTTTTGGTACCCATTTCTCAGGTTTTAATACCAACTGAGCGTCGATGCAAGCAAAGAATTCTGCGTTTGGCCCGCCGCACCAGGCGGATGCTAGCGCCAGAGGCTGAATACTTCGCCCTGCTGGTGGCGGAAGGCTCAAAGCAGGGTTGCTGACTCAAATTAAGCCTTCTTCCAATTGAGAAGAACCACGTCCCGCACAGCAGAAATTGCATCGAAGAATACGAAATTCACAGGAGACTTCACGCGGGGATGAGACCCCTTCGATTACTGTCCATGATTCTGATCGCGGGAACGCTCGTTACCACGGCCCACGGTAGCGACGACCGATTCGGTCCGGTTTTACTGGCGTCCCAGGGGTTTTTAAGCAATGCAGCGATTCGCTCGCTGCTCTTCATTCCTTCATATCCGCAAGCTTTGGTTGCTGAGGGAACGGCCCAAAGTCAAACCTCGGAACTGACTGACGGCCTCATATCGGAAGACAATGGCGCTTCCGAAGATCAAAGTGACAGCTTAGGAAAAAAGTCCACTCCGCTCCTGGACCGTCGTGACCGCGTCTTTTATCCCGATGACACCGAGCGCCTGAGGCCTCTCGCGCGGAAATTATTTCTGAATATTCTGTACGACCAGGCCGGCATTTTCACCAGCCCGTTTCACGCTAATCGCCACAATGCTTTGCAGTGGCTGGTGCCCATGGCTGTAACTGGAGCATTGATCGCCAGCGATACCCACATCGCGAATGCTTTTGAAAACAGCCGCGGGCAAGTCCGCTGGGGTGGCCGCATCTCCGATATAGGCGCCTCATACACCTTGATTCCCATTATTGCGGGCTCCTACGTTTACGGAGTATGGCGGGACAATCCCAAAGGGCGAGAAATTGGCGTTCTAGGAACTGAGTCGGTGCTCGACAGCCTGATTGTGGTTGGAGTTTTGAAGGAAGTCTTTCGGCGCAATCGCCCAGATGAAAAAAATCCCGGCGATTTTTGGGGCGGAGGAACCTCATTTCCGTCCGGTCATGCGATCCAGATATGGTCGATTGCCTCGTTGCTCGATCACGAATATAAGCACAAGAAAATTGTCGGCATAACTGCGTACAGCCTGGCTGGCATAGTGAGCGCGGCGAGAGTTGCGGCACAGAAACACTTCGCTTCTGATGTAGTCGCCGGCGGGACCATGGGGTGGTTCATCGGACGATATGTGTATGACACCCATATGAGTCATCTTTCCCATACTCACTCATCGCTTATTCCGATGATTGTCCCGCAGGTCGATCCGCTTCAGCGCAGCTACTCTTTCGCTCTGATTTTCCATCCAGGTTCTTAGTGATAAGGAGCCTTTATGCCGAGTACGAAACAACGCTCTGCTGCAAGAAGAAATATTAAGAAAGCTGCCGCCGCAGCCAAAAAGAAAAGAACGATTGCTCATCTTCCGAAAGCGACTCGCACCGCCCTTGGCAAGCAGGCCAGCAAAGTCGCAAAACGTAAATAGGACTTACGCACCCGCCGCTGATACGCGTTCAGCAGAATGGTTCGCTGGAGCCAGCGCGACCAATGCAACGCCGATGGGAAGAAACATGTATACGCCCGGAAGAAGCCCGTGCTGGCTCGAATCACGGAAGGCCATGATTGCCATAACCGCAGCAGCAAAATTCCCAGGGTGACATAGAGGCTACCCATCATTGCATCGGTGTATCCAGACTGTTCCCGATGCCACAAAATCATTGTCACTGGATAAATCATCGCGGTAAACAGCAAACCAACCAAAACCAGTAAGACTTTCAGCATTCTTTCTCGAGTCATTCTTTCCTCACGTTATTAGACGGAACTCGCGAAGCTTCGGTAGGTCGGCATCTTAGTGCATGGAAACAGAAGTCAATGACATTTTTCCGTTGGTCTGTCGATCAGGTTTCCCATCTTTATCGCGGTTCGTGCCACCGAGCCTGCCATGAGTGAGTCGAGGGGGGTGAAGATTGTGACTCAGGTCTTACCCCCGCTTCGCTGATTTGTTCCCGGAGTCAGAGCGATCAGAGTGACGCCGATAATGATGAGCGCAACTACGCCCATGAGTTCTTCGCGTCCTATGATTTTTCGGTATGCTTGCGTACCCATGACCACGGCGTGAACAAAGCTCGACCAGGCGGTGAATGCGATCAAGCTGCGGTGTGCTGCAGGGTTCCGCGCCGCGAGCAAAAGAAAGACTCCGAGCGTCACGTATAGGCTGAGCATCATCGCCAGTGAGGGGCCGCGCGCGTAAAAGACCGCCAACGGATAAACCATCGCTGAAAACAGCAATCCCACCCCGACTAACATAACTTGCAGCGCGCGCTCTCGACGCATCGCGTCCTCCTGCCAGTTTAGGCATTTTTACATCACCAACGATAGAAAGCTTAGCCGACCGAACATGTGAACTCAAAACGCTCGCGTTACACGGGCGGGGCTCCCGCGCCTACACAATTAGGAAATATATTCGCGGATGTAGGGGTCTTGAGTCTCTCTCAGGCTTTTTAGGTCGCCGTCGAAAATGATGTGACCATCGCGCAGAATTAAAAATCCCATTGGAACTGTGGCACGGGTGTGTGGCGGAAGTAGTTTCATTTTGTTTTCGGCACGATCGAAATAGTGCGTGCCCAGCGTGAAGGCATCCTGCAGTCGGTGAGTCACGAGCAGGGAACTGGTCTTATAAACGTCGCGTTGCTTGACGATCAGTTCGATGATGGTGTTGGAGGTGACCGGATCCAGCCCTCCGGTCGGCGAATCATACAGAAGCACTTCTGGATGGGTAATGATGGTGCGCGCGATTCCTACGCGCCGCCGCATACCGCCAGACAGTTCAGAGGGGTACATGTCCACGGTGTGCTCCAGTTCGACAAAGCTCAAAGCTTCGCGCACGCGCTCTTCGATGTCCGGTTCGGGAATGTTGCCTTCTTCCAGCAGACGGTATGCAACATTTTCGCGCACGGTCAGCGAATCGAATAGCGCGCTTTCCTGAAACACAATTCCTACTTTGCGCCGCAATTCGAACAGTTGATCTTCGGTCATATTGACAATGTCTTCGCCGAGAACCGTGATGCTGCCGGCGTCGGGCTTTAATAAGCCGAGCGCCAGCTTCAGAATTGTGCTCTTTCCCGATCCGGCTATACCGAAAATGGACTTGGTTTCGCCGTGCGCCAACCGGAATGAAATACCGTCGAGGATAACTTTGCTGTCGAATGCCAGCTCAACATTTTCGAAGACGATGGCATCGCCACGAGGCCGGTCGCCGGCTCGTGCTTGGTTTTCAATCGGAAGCGTAGGCGTGGACATTGGCTGTTTATGAGGTGCCGAGGGTGAGCATCAACAATCGGGTAATGAATACGTCGACCGCAATGATGAGAATCATGGCGGCCACTACGGCCTCGGTGGTCGCGCGGCCGACACCCTGTGTGCCGCCTTTGGTATTCAATCCGTAGTAGCAGCCGATGGTGGCGACGATGAAGCCGAAGACCACCGGCTTCGTAAGTCCGGTAAACACATCCGAGAATTCGAGCGTCTGCCAGGTGCTGTTCCAATATTGATGCGTATCCAGCCGCAGAACCGCTTTGACCACAAATGCCCCGCCGATTAGGCCCAGCAAATCCCCGAGAATTGTCAGAAAGAAAAGCATGGCGATGGTGGAAACAACTCGAGGAGTGACCAGTTTCTTCAGTGGGTCAGTACCCAGCGCGCGCATGGCGTCAATCTGCTCGGTCACGACCATAGATCCCAGTTCGCTGGCCATGCCGGAAGCATTCCGCCCGGCAACCACTAAGCCCGCGAGCACTGGACCCAACTCGCGAACGATTCCGACAGACACTAGTTGCCCGATGACGGTCATCGCGCCGAAACGATCGAGGGTGGAAGCGCTATTGAGAGCCAAGGCTGCGCCGGTGAAGAAGCAAGCAGCGAGCACAATGGGGAGGGAACCGAAGCCGATCAGATCGGCTTGCTGGATCATGTCGGCAACGTAGAGGGGGCGTTTAAACAGATTGCTCAGCGAGCGGACGGCCAGGACGGCATAATCCTGTACCGATCTGACTTTTTCTTTGGCGTAGTCTGTGGGCAAGATCAGTTCCATGCGCCTGAAGGGAACTATAGCAGAGGAGCAGCAGCTTTCTGCCGTTAGCTTTTAGCTTCCAGGCTGATTCTTGCAGAAAGCTATTCTCTCGACTTCTTCTTGATCTCGATGTTCAGCCGTTTGATCTTTTGATTGAGAGTGGAAAGCGGAATGTGAAAGCGCTCGGCGGCTTCGGTCTGATTCCAGGCGCACTTCTCAAGCATGTCATTAATGATGTGCCGCTCACATTCTTCCATTACGTCGAATAGAGAGGCATCTCCGCGATTTTCGAGCATGGGAATAGCAGTGCCGCGACCGGAGAGTTGGTCCGGGAGAAGATCAGCCCCGATCTCAGGACCCGTGGAAAGCACTACCGCCCGCTCGATCACATTCTCCAACTCGCGCACATTTCCCGGCCACGCGTAATTGAGCAGCTCACGCAGGGTTTCAGCGTTCAGGCGGCGAATCGAACGCTGGTTCTCGTCTGAATACCTGCGCAAGAAGAAGTCTGCCAGCAATGGAATATCTTCTTTGCGCGTACGCAGTGGAGGCAGATCAATGCTGATGACGTTCAAGCGATAAAAAAGATCTTCGCGGAATTTGCCCTCGCGCACCATCTGCCGGAGATCGACGTTAGTTGCGGCCACGATGCGCACGTCGACTTGAATCTCGTGCACGCCGCCGAGATGCATGAATTTGCGGTCCTGCAAAACGCGTAGGATTTTCGCCTGCGTATCGATGCTCATGGTGCCGATTTCATCGAGGAACAGCGTGCCCCGGTCGGCGATCTCAAAAAGTCCGCGCTTGGATGAAATGGCGCTGGTGAATGCACCCTTGACGTGCCCGAATAGAGTCGATTCGAGCAGATCGGGCGGCATTGAGCCGGTGTTCACAGGAACAAACGGCCGGTCGCGGCGAGGTGAATTCAAGTGCAGCGCTTTCGCGATCAGCTCTTTGCCGGTACCGCTTTCGCCTTGCAGCAGAACTGTTGAACGGCTGGGTGCCACTTGCGCAACCAAATCAAAAATCTTGAGCATGACTTCGCTCTTGCCCACGATGTTTTCAAAGTTGTAACGCTGCTTCAGCGCGCGCTTGAGCTGGATGTTTTCTTCTTCGGCGCGGCGGCGGGCGACCACAGAGCGGACATCGGCAAGAAGTTTTTCGTTGTCCCAGGGCTTCTGAAGAAAATTCGCCGCGCCCGATTGCATGGCGCGGACGGCATCTTCAACCGTGCCGTAAGCGGTAATCATGATTACCGCAATTTGAGGATCGATAGCGCGTATTTCGGGCAGAAGCTCGAGTCCATTGCGATCGGGTAGGGCCAGATCCAGTAGCACTAAATCAAAGGGGCGATCGCCGAGCTTCGAAATGCCCTGAGTTCCGTTGGCGGCGGTTTCTACTTCATAGCCTTCAAATTCTAGAAGAGTCTGCAGCGATTCGCGGATTTCCGCTTCGTCGTCGATGATGAGAACGCAACCCTGCGCCTGTGTCGGGGCGTCGGTCATGCGGCCGGAGATTACGGCTGCTTCAGACATTGACCGCCTTTCTTATCATCGGGAAATCGATGTAAAAAGTGGTGCCTTGCTCGGGAGAGCTTTCAACGCGAATCTTGCCAGCGTGCTCCTGAATAATTCCGTACGTGACTGAGAGTCCAAGTCCAGTGCCGCGTTTCTGCCCTTCAGAGACGGCACTCTTGGTAGTGAAGAATGGATCGTAAATGCGATGAATATGTTCCTGGGCGATTCCCGATCCGCTGTCGGAAACGGTGACGCTGACTCCATCACCATTTGAAGTCGCGATCTTGAGCGTGCCGCCATCCGGCATGGCGTCTTTGGCGTTCAAGAATAGGTTTAGGAAGACTTGCTGCAGGCGTCCAGCATTGCCTTGAATGGGTGGCAGATGCGCGGCAAGATCATCCTGTACACGAATCCTACCGGTTTTGAACTGGTGCTCGAGCAAACTCAGGGTGTCGAAGATAACGCGGTTCACATCGACTTCGGCGAACTCGGCGCCGCTGGTGCGCGAGAAGTTCAGCAGATTATTCACGATCTCTGAGGCGCGGAAGGTCTGGCGCGTAATCTTTTCGAGCAGCGTGCTCTTCTGCAGATCGCCCTGGACTTGCTTAGAAAGCATCTGCGCGTAGGAAGAGATCACCGCCAATGGCGTGTTCACTTCGTGAGCGACGCCGGCCGCCAGCAGGCCGATCGAGGAAAGCTTGTCGGATTGCGAGAGCTGGTGTTCGAGTTCCACGCGCTCGGTGATGTCGTCCATGATGATGAGGCGACCGGCGACGTTGAATTTCTTTGTAACCAGCGGAGCGATGGCGACGTTCACCGTACGGATTTCGCCAGTTGGAACCGGCAAGCGGAATTTATAAAGGTTGTGAATGCCTGGGCTCTGGCGAACGCGCGAAAATTCCTTGATAAATTCTGGCGGGAATACTTCGCCGAGCGAACGGGTAAGCGCCTGCCGCCGAGGCAGCGCGTACATCACTTCCATCTGCGAGTTCCACGATTCGATGCGGTCTTGCAGGTCGACTGCCAGGACGCCGACGTTGATCGATTCGACGATGTTCTCGTTGAAATCTTTGAGACGTTCGTACTGCGTGACCTTCTGCTCCAGTGACGCATACAGGCGGCTATTCTGGATGGCGATTGCCAGATATCCGGCGACGGTCTCAAGCAATTCAACATCTTCGCTGGAAAGGAAATCACCGGTCACGGTTTTGCCGAGGCCGAGCACCGCGACCGTTGTCTTCTGGGCACGGCAAGGAATGTAGTAGTTCAATTCCAGGCGAGAAATGGTTTCGCGCGCGTGAGTGTTTTCGCGAGGAACGTAATGAGTGTTATCGAAGAAAATGTGTCCTTCAGCGGTTTCTGGGCGATCGATGCCAAGGAAATCGAGGTCCAGTCCAGACGTCTGCTGAATGCCAAAGGATTTGGCCAAAATAAACTGTCCCGACCGCTCGCCCGAGGAAAGGAAGATGGCCATGCGATCGACCAGCAGCGTGCGCGAGAGTCGATCGACAACTGCCGTCAGCATCTTGTCGAGATCGGTTTCAGCGCTGAGCTCGCGCCCGAACTCGACCAGCGTCTGCCGGTAGTCGTAACGGGTGCGATAGAAGACGCGATCCATGCGCTCCTGAATCCATTTGCGCAAAGGATCAGCCAGCAGGGCGGTCACGACGATGGCCACCACCAAGCCGGTCGTACCGGCGCTGGGCAGACGGGTTTGCACCAGCTTGCCAACCAATGCAATGGCCGTGAAATAGGCGCCCGCGATTGCCATGGCTGCGAGGGTGTAAGCCATTCCGCGCTTGAAGATGAGGTCGACGTCCATCAGCTTGTAGCGGAAAATTGCATATCCGAAAGTCAGCGGAAGAAGGCCCAACGTGACTACCGACAACTTCATCGGCGCGAAACCTATGCCTGGGAAGACGTAAGGCAGCACGTACAGCAACGTGAAGGGCGAGATCGCGAGAATCGTTCCGCGCATCAACCACTTCAATTGCTGACGCAGAATCGGCTTTCTGGCACCAGCGTAGCTGTGCAATAGCACCGCGGCTGCACCGACAAAATAAACCGCCAGGTATGCCATCCAGGCGCGATCCAAGCGCGACAGCAAGGTTTCACTGGCACGCGAAGTCATCACTGCGAGTACGTGATAACCAAGCAGCAGCAGTCCGGGAAGGTAAATCGAAGTCGCCACCCAGCGATATTTCTTTAGGATCCACGACCGCTCGGGGAAGGTGAGCACAAAATGCAGCAAGAGCGCCGGCTGCAGCATATTGGCGAAAATGTTTCCCCAATAAATGGTGCGATCAAATGCATTCAGCTTCCCGGTAAAGTGAAATGAGCAGAACGCGAACGAAACCAGGCAAAAAACATAGAAATGCGTCGACCCGGGCGCGGTCCAGCGGCGGAATAGAACATAGAGACCAATGCCCAGATAAATCAGGCCGATCAGGCGGAGCCAATTGTTGAACGTGTGTTCCTGGGCAGAGAGAATCGGAGCCGCGTCAAATATGGACGTGCCTCTTTGCAGCGAATATCTGATCTTGAAATATGCCCCGACGGCGTACATCCTCTGAACCAAAGCAGCAACAGCCGAAACTGGGGCGCCACTCACGGTGACTAGACGATCTCCAGCAGCGATTCCTGCCCGCGCTCCGGGACCTTCGGGTTCGACCCGGTCGGCGAACACCCCGCCGTTGCGTTCGACCCAGGAAACGCCATCGTATGGGGCGACGAACTGGTTTTCTTTTTGGAAATTAATCCAGGCCAGAGTGATCGCAGCCGCCGTGAAGAGGGCGAGGAAGCCGGCGGTGAAGCGTATTTGAAAATCCCGGTTCATGGACAATGGTTGGACGGTCGATGGACCCGTCCTAAAAGAGGGATGCACGTTCCCTGCCACCGGTGCCCTCGATATAGACCAGCTAAGTGCCATAAAATAAACGCTTCCACAATTATAGGGGCGTAGCAGGCCGAAGGTTATGTTTTTTGGAACCCAGCATCCTGTATTTTGTAAGTGTTCTAGCACCTTGAAAGGTATGGTCTTGCTGTCCCTAACCGACGGCTTGGTCGGTATTGGGAGACTTTCTTGCAACCCACCCGGGACAAGTCTGACGAGGACTGTGATTAGAACTGCACAGGGAGCGAAACATGGCTACACTGCACACCAATCCAACAAGTTCAGCGCCTCCCGGAATCTTGGAAGACTCGCTACAGGCCGACAGCTTGCAAATTCGCTTCTGGCGCGCCGGCTTGGGTCCAGCCCTGGTGCTGGTTCATGGCTTGCTTGGATACTCGTTCAATTGGCGGCGAGTGATTCCAGTTCTTGCGAGACAGAGGGAAGTCTTTGCACCAGATATGCCGGGAGCAGGCTTTTCGGAGTGCAGAGCTAGATTAGACTTCCGCCTGATCGGAGCAGCCCGACGGCTCCAGGCATTTCTGGACGCGGCTGGAATCCGTTCATGCGACCTGGTGGGAAGCTCCTATGGCGGATCGACAGCTGTAATTCTGGCTGCATTAGCGCCGTCGCGAATTCGCAGTCTGGTGCTGGTCTCGCCCGCGAACCCCTGGTCCAGGATAGGAAGGAAGCGCTTGGCATTAATGCGAAATCCAGTGGTTTCGCATCTCTTCCCGACATTGGCGCGAGCTGCGCATCCCATGCACAGATATCTTGTTCGCCGAATGTGGGGCGATCCTTCACACATCACTAAGGAAACCATTGATGGCTATATTCGTCCTTTAAGCCGTCCTGGCGTGTTTGAGCACGCTGGCAAAATTGTTCAAACCTGGCATGCCGATATGAGGGAACTCGAATCAACCCTGCCGAAAATCGCCGGCATTCCAACCTTGCTGGTCTGGGGGAGCAAGGACCGGGTGGTTGATCTCCGATCGGCTGAAATCATGGCACAACGATTGCCGGTCGCCCGCGTAGCTGTTGTGGACGGTGCAGGGCACCTGCCTTATGAAGAGAATCCTGAAGAATTTAGCCGAATTGTGTGCGAGTTTCTTGGATCTGTTCGTTCTACCGATATCACCAGTCCCGCGCGGTAGGTAACCTGACAGTAGGCGGTTTCAATGCTAGGCTCGAAACGGAATCATCGCCGTGGCCGCAACTACACAATCCGCTTTCCTGGGTAAATTGGCGAGCAGCTTTCGCACCGAGAATTCCGGCGCCTGGTTGCGATTTTTCATTGCTGCCATTGGTCTCACGATCGCATTTGGAGCCGCCATCTTTTCTACTGCAGCCCGCGACGCGGGAAACTTGATTGCCACCGTGGTTCTCGCTTCGTTAGCTTTGCTGACAGCGGTGGGTGTTGGGTTGGGAACGGTGCCATATCTAGCGCGGCGAGTGGGAGCCAGACGCGTACGCGATGCCCTCGATTTCGAAGTAACCCGCGCTGGCATGCTCTACGTGTTGGTGGTTTTGCTGATCGGAATCGCGGCCCTAAACACCGGCAACAACCTGCTTTACATCATCGTCGCGACAATGCTGGCGGCGATCGCGGTTTCAGGAATCGCGTCGGCTTTTTGCCTGGACAGTCTGGAGCTTGAGGTCAAAATTCCCGACCACATTTTTGCTGGAACCGAAGTTCCGGCAACGGTTTGTGTGCGAAGTACGCGGCGATGGTTTCCCTCACTCTCGATCTCGGCAGTGCCGGTCGAAAAGAAAGTTAAAAATAAGCGCTGGCAGTTAGTGGCGACAACTTTTCCGGTGCCCCCATGGCGGCCGCCGGGGCAGCAGTGGCTACAACTGCCCGACCGCAAGCTGCGCCGGGTTGCGGTCGGAAATCCTTCGGGCGTATTTCACGAATCAGCGTATTTTCCATTGGTGCCACCTGGCGCCGGGCTGGAGGCCTCGGTGAAATTGAATTTCCGGCGCCGAGGATGCTACCAAGAGCGATTCAGTCTTTCCACCCGTTTTCCATTTGCGTTTCTGGTGAAGACGCGGCGCGCGGCTTTGTCGCGAGAAGTGCTGGTTTATCCCGAATTATGCGATTCGCAAGATGCCATCGAACTACTGCCGGTGTTGACCGGCCAATTCGAGGCCCGGCTGCGGGGCATTGGTTCCGACTTATATCGCATTCGTGAATATTTACCCGAAGATCCGGCGCGGCAAGTGGACTGGAAAGCCACGGCCAAGTCGGGATCGCTGAAGGTCCGGGAATTTTCTCGCGAAGATGAGCGCCGGTTGCGGGTGGTGTTTGATAACCCCAATCCAGGCGCGCTGCAAACCGTAAACTACGAACGGATGATTTCATTGAGCGCCTCGCTGGTCTGGCGACTGGCCGAAGATGGTGTCCTCATCTCGTTCATTTCGCAAGATTACGAGTGTTTTGGGGACATTCATGGAATTCTCCGATATTTAGCAACTGCCTCCCCGAAAAGCACGCCCTCCGTGCTCGAGACGCTTTCGGCGTCCACAGACTATAGCGTGGTATTCACGGTGCAAAAGCGAGGAACTATCCCGGCGGCAGCCTGGGCGAGTTCCTATTTCGTTTTTATTGAGTAGTGCAGGCAGGAATTCCATCAAAATGCCGTCTGCTCCAACCGGCAGGTAGTAACCAGCACTTTGGTTACTTCAGTTCATAGGTACCTGATTAGAAAACTGCTAATGTTCCCCCCAGAGTGCGTTAAAAGGTTCAGGCCGCAAACTGAATCCATTATGTCCAGCCCTCAACTACAGACCGCGTTGTGGGTCTTACAGCCGATAATTATGGCTGTGCTGGCCACGGTAATGTTACGCCGCCGGCAGCAAAAGGAATTCCCAGTATTCTTCGGGTTCGCCGTTCTTCAGGTAGTGGCCTTCGCGGTGGAGTACCCGGTCTACAAAATGGCCGGCTTTCGCGTTTACTTCTGCACGTTTTGGATCTTTACCGGTTTAAATTTGGCGGTTGAATTTAAGATTATCCACGAAGTCTTCACCAACATTTTTCGTCCTTACCACGCCTTGAAGGACCTCGGAACTGCCTTGTTTAAATGGGCATCGCTGGTTATGGTACTCGTTTCGGCGGTCTTTATCACAACCAGCAATGCCTGGATCGATCCTGTAGGCCGAAATGTTTTGATCCTGCAGCGGTGCGTAGAAGTTATCCAGTGTGGGATGGTTTTGTTTTTGCTAGCATTCTGCAAACCGCTCGGAGTCTCATGGCGCCGCCAGAGCTTCGGGATTGCCGTCGGTTTTGCGCTGGCGGCAGGGGCTGAACTGATCTCGTGCGGACTCTTTTTCGGTGGGCATATTTCGAACGACGTCATGGACCTGATAACCATGGTCTTTTACAACATTGGTGTTGTAGTGTGGCTTTTCTATTCAATTTTGAATCGACGCGAAGTCGCTGCAACGGTATTAGTACCGCAACGTTGGGATAACGCGTTGATGGATCTTCACGCTCACGGCGAAACGGAATCCTTGATCCCCATGTTCGAGCACATGGTGGATCGGGCATTCTCAAAAACCCAGGAGCACGCCTAATTTCGCTTGTATCTCGAAATAGTGTTGTTTGCTCTGACTTAGCGAAGATGAGTCCCGTTATTTAGTCGGTTTACCGACCGAATGAGGGAATCTCTGCCCTCTTGACATCGCCGCTATAATCCTGCTACTAGGGTTTCCGCTCCCAGGGAACCCGCATGTAGGAGAAAACCATGACACGTGCGGTCAGGACTTTGATCCTGGTGGTAGCCGCGGCTTGTACTTGTCTAGCAACGGCAGCTCCGGTCAGCACCAAGCTGAACCAGGGGCCTATGCCGACTTGCTGGACTTGTCCCGGAAGGTAACAAGCCGAGTATTTAAACATTGCTGCAATGGGCCTGAAAACCGGGCCCTTTTTTTTGTGGCTGCATTGCAGCGGCTATGGAGGTCGCCTTAATTCGGGCCTTCAGCAAAATTGACACTCCGGGGCATTACCTAAACGGTTAACTCCTCCCTTTATGCGTCGCGAAATCCGTGGTATAAACCCCTAAAGGTCATCGAGCTCCCAGGAGATGGCATATGGTATTGGCTTTTCAGGCCAATGAGGCCTCACGAACGGAAGGCTTCAACAAAGGAGGGCTTGTGTCCGAAGCACGGACTGGAAAAAGATTTCCGCTGGAATTGCCGATCAAGATTCACGGTGAGGACCAGGGAAGCATTACTGGAAACATGAGCGCGGCCGGAGTTTATATTCGCGGTAATCCCGCACTCGATATCGGATCGAATGTGGAATTCGAAATCGCGCTGCCCCAGGAATTGACCGGCGCCAATGAAAAGGTGATCGTGCAGTGCAAGGGCCGCGTGGTGAGGAAGGATGCGGCCGGCGAGGGCGGAGAAGCGCCGGGCGTGGCCTGCGTGATCGACACTTACGATTTTGTACGCCAGCCGTAACTGTGAGGTGCTAAGGCAATGCTAAAACTGATTCTCGCCGACAACCAGGCTATTTTTCGTGCAGGCATCGCCAAAGTGCTGGCGGTAGAAGATGAAATGCGCATTGTGGCGCAGGCACAGACTGCCGAGCAAATGTTCATGGCGCTCGACAAATTCCGCGCCGCGGTGCTGGTGGTAGCGGGCGGCTTTCACACTGACTTCAGCGCAGTGGTGCAGGCGTCCAATAAAGTGCGTACGCGTGTGGTCGTGCTGGGCGATACCGGCGAGAGCGCGCAAAAATATATGGGCGCGGGCGCGCATGGCGTTGTTTACCGGAACGTTACTAGCTCCGCTCTGGTAGATTGCGTCCGCAAAGTCGCGCGCGGCGAGACCTGGATCCAGGACATCGCGGTCCCCAGCGAGCTGACCGAAAACGATATGGTCGGACTGCGGGTGCGCGACCGGCTTACGGCTAAGGAATTGCGAATCGTTGCATTGATCGTTCAGGGCTACAAGAATAAAGAAATCGCTTCCCAGTTGGGTACAACTGAGCAGGTGATTAAAAACTATCTGCGGAACGTTTATGACAAGATCGGCGTGTCGGACCGCCTGGAGCTTGCACTCTTCACGATTCATCACCGAATTCTGAATGAGGCCGCCGCCGCTACCGCCGCCGCTCACCAGCAACCTCAACCGGGGCCCGCGGGAGTGGCTTCGTAAGTCGCAGCGTATCAGACTGAGAAAAATCGAAATTTATCAAGACCGCCATTGGCGGTCTTTCTTTTGGCAAGCGCATTATTGCAACCTACATCGGCACATCAGCTTTCGGCGCGCGACTCCTGGCGCGGTATATTCATGGAGCGTGAAAATCTCCATTGCTCTGATTACTCTCAACGAGGAGGCCAATCTGGCACGCACCCTCGAAAGCGTGCAGCCCCTGGTGCGCGACGGGCAGGGAGAAATTATTGTGGTGGATTCCGGCTCCACCGATCGCACTTTGGAAATTGCGCGTGCGCATGGAGCGAGAGTTTTCAGCGAACCATGGAAGGGGTTTGCGGCGCAGAAGAATTCTGCGATGGAAAAAGCTGCCGGTGATTGGGTGCTGCAACTGGACGCAGACGAAGCGCTGGAGAAGGAACTGGCCGACGAAATTGACCGCGAATTGGGTAACAGTGGAAACCGGATCGGTTTCTGGATTCCACGCAAAAATTTTTTTCTTGGCCGCTGGATCAAACACGGTGGCTTTTATCCCGATCCTAAGCTGCGCCTAGTCCGGCGTGGAGCCGGAAAGTTCGAAGAATACGGCGCACATCCCACCATCAAATTGAATGGGCCGACCAGCAGGCTAAAACATGCGCTGATTCACGATGCCTATCCAACGTTGCGCGGTTATATCGACCACATGAACAGCTATTCGTCATTTGGTGCCGAGGTCGCGATTGCAAAAGGCCATCGCGGGTTCAATCTGCTGAACATCGTGGTGCGCCCAAAACTCACGTTTATCTACAACTACATCTTTCGTCTGGGATTTCTGGATGGCCGCGAAGGCTTCTTGCTGCATCTTTATCACGCGGCTTATGTGTCGTGGAAATATGCAAAAGCGTGGGAACTGGGTCGAAAGAACAAGCATTGACGAATTGTCGAATTGACGGATTGCCGAATTCCACTTCAACGCGACTGTTGAAGTTGCCATCTGGTCAATTTGTAAATTCGAAAATTCATCAATGTCACTGACCGACCAAGCGGTCGCTTCCTCGCCTTGCTCCCGCACCACGCCTCTCCTATGATCTGACAGGAAACGGAAAATAAATGGCGAAGCGACCATCAACGAATCCTGAAAGTCCGGTCACAGAGTCCCCCATCGCGGATGTAAGCGAGAATCGCCACCCCACCGATACAGAAAAGCTTTGGGCAGAGAAGATTTTGCTGCCGACGATCGAAAAGTCTCCGGAAAAGCCGATAGGCGCGCCCACTGGCACGAATCTGGATGAAAACGGTCGTGCCCGTTTCACCAGCATTGCTGGCGTTCCCGTCCGGCGGCTTTACACGCAGGCTGACCTTCCAGATGACTGGGATTACGAGAAGTTTCTTGGTTATCCTGGTCAACCGCCTTTTACGCGCGGCATTCACGCCACTGGCTATCGCGGCAAGCTTTTCACAATGCGGCAATTTTCCGGCTTCGCATCACCCGAAGAGACCAATCAACGCTACAAATATCTTCTAGAACATGGCGGCAGCGGATTGTCGGTTGCTTTTGACTTGCCGACTTTAATGGGTTACGACTCCGACCATCCGGCCAGCGAGGGCGAAGTCGGAAAATGTGGCGTGGCCATTGATTCGCTCGCGGACATGGAAATTCTCTTCGAGGGAATTGATCTCGAAAAAACCACGGTGTCGATGACCATCAACTCGCCGGCATCAATTTTGTGGGCTATGTATCTGGTGGTGGCAGAAAAACAAGGCGCCGACTGGAAGAAGATTTCGGGAACAATTCAGAACGACATTTTGAAGGAGTACATCGCGCAGAAAGAGTACATCTATCCGCCGGCGCCATCCATGCGATTGGTGATTGACACGTTTGAGTTTGGTTCGAAGTTCACTCCCCGATTCAACACCATTTCCATTAGTGGCTATCACATTCGCGAGGCGGGTTCGACGGCGTTGCAGGAACTGGCGTTCACGCTCTATGACGGAGTCGAATACGTTGAATGGGCGCAGCGGCGCGGACTTGATGTCGATGACTTCGGCCCGCGGCTTAGTTTCTTTTTTAACGCGCACAATGATTTCTTTGAGGAGATCGCGAAATATAGGGCGGCGCGCAAAATCTGGTATCGGGTAATGAAAGACCGCTTCGCCGCGAAGAACCAGCGTACATGGCTCATGCGCTTTCATACACAGACTGCCGGGGTGTCCCTTCCGGCGCAGCAGCCCTTGAACAACATCGCTCGCGTGGCGATTCAGGCTTTGGCGGCGGTGATGGGCGGGACGCAGTCGCTGCACACCGATGCCTATGACGAAGCGCTTGCTCTCCCCACTGAAGAAGCGGCGCGCATAGCCTTGCGCACGCAGCAGATCATTGCGTACGAATCGGGCGCGCCACAGACCGTCGACCCGCTCGGCGGATCGTATTTCCTGGAAAACTTGACGCTGAAAATGGAGGAAGGCGCATTCGATTACTTTGGGAAACTCGATGCCATGGGCGGAATGGTCAAAGCCGTCGAGCGCGGCTATCCGCAGAAAGAAATCGCCGAGGCGTCGTATCAGTATCAGCGGGCGGTCGAAGCCAAAGAAAAAATTATCGTGGGCGTGAACGAATTCGCGATCGATGAGCAGTCGCCCAAGACGCTCTACATCGATGAGTCGGTTGGGGAGCATCAGTCTGCAAAGTTGAAAAAGCTACGCGCGAGCCGGTCGAATGAGGAAGTGCAGCGCAGACTTGAGGAGCTAAAGAAGGCGGCTGCGAAAGAACCTCGGGCTGAGTCCGCGGGGAATATTTCCTCGGCAAACACCATGCCGTACATCGTTGATGCGGTCCGCGCCTACGCGACGGTGGGCGAGATATGCGAAGCCCTGCGACAGGTGTACGGCACGTACACGGAAGTGAGCGTCACGTAGGGTGGTCTCAGGCGTGGGTGCCCGGGATGACATGGTCCGGTGAAGGCGGACGTCCACGTCCGCTTCGTTCCCTCAGAAGAGTCGCTAATCTCGCGTCTGCCCAGTTCCTATCACCTGATATTTCGATGACGTCAACTCCTTTAGCGCGAAGGGGCCGCGGCAATGTAATTTTTGCGTGCTCACGCCCATCTCGGCGCCGAAGCCGAACTCGCCACCGTCAGTGAATCGAGTGGAAGCGTTCCAATAAACCGCGGCGGAATCGACCAACTGCAGAAATTTATTTGCGTTAGTTTCGTCCGCTGTGATGATCGCCTCCGAGTGCTTGGTCGAGTAGCGATTGATGTGTTCAATCGCGTCCTCTACACCGGATACGATGCGGATTGCCATACAGAGGCGTAGATATTCTTCGCTCCAGTCCTGTTCAGTTGCGGGTGCTACTGCCGGATGCGAACTGGCAGGCTTCGCGATCCCCGCGCAACTCCACGCCAGCTTCGATCAGTTGATGAGCAATCTGCGGAATGAAAGAAGATGCGACCCGCGAGTGTACCAGCAACTTCTCGGCTGCATTGCAGACCGACGGTCGCTGCGTTTTTGCGTTCAGAATAATCCGGTTGGCCATTTCGAAATCGGCTGATTCATCGACGAAGATGTGGCAGTTGCCGGCCCCGGTTTCAATCACCGGAACTAACGCGTTCTCCATCACGTGATTGATTAGGCCTGGGCCACCACGGGGAATGACCACATCCACCAGACCACGAGCACGAATGAGTTCCTGCACAGTGTTGCGGCTGCCGGAGTCAAGCAACTGGATGGCTCCGGAGGGAACGCCATCAACTCCGGCCATGATCTCAGCCAGGATCTTGTTGCTAGCGGCTGCTTCTTTGCCGCCGCGCAGCACAACTGCGTTTCCGGTTTTAAGACAGAGCACGACAGCATCAACCGTCACGTTGGGTCGCGATTCGTACACAATTCCCACGACGCCCAAAGGAACTCGCACTTTGCGGATCAGCAGGCCGTTAGGTCGAGCCTTTTCTTCGAGAACTTCATTGACGGGATCGGCCAGATTCGCAACATCTCTGACTGAACTGGCCATCTGCGAAATTCTCTCCGGCGTCAACAGCAAGCGGTCGCGCATTGCGCCGGCGAGGTTGGAGCGCTGAATGTCTTCATCGTTAGCACGAATAATTCTGCCGGCATGTTTTTCGAGCGCTTCGGCAATTCCAAGGAGCAGTGTGTTTTTCTGCGACGTTGAAAATTGCGCCAGCAAAGCCGACGCCAGGCGCGCCCGGTCCAGCTTTTCTCGAGTTGAGAATGCAACAGCAGGAGTGCCTGCCATATCAGGCCTTCTCCTTCCTGGGCGGGAAGTAAGTTCCAGCCTTGCGGGCTATCGCTTTCGCAATGGCATCGGGATCGTGGCCGTTCACGATGGCGACATTCACTCCGGCGTCACTCGCACTTTTTGCGGCGCGGAGTTTCGAACGCATGCCGCCGCGACCCAGCTTGCCGTGCCCGTTGCAGAGAGCCTCCATTTCCGGCGTGAGTTGGCGAATGGTGCGAACCAGTCGCGGGCGCTTGCCGGTAGACCCATAGAAGCCGTCAACGTCCGTGAGCAGCAGGAGCCAGTCCGCTTCGACCGCAGCCGCGAGGAGTGCGCTCAGTTCGTCGTTATCGCCGAAAGCGCCAACTAGTTCCCGGACGGAAACACTGTCGTTTTCGTTCACGATGGGAACCACGCCGAGCTTTAGCAATTGATTGAGCGTGTTCTGTAGGTTCTTGTATCGAACCGGCGAGGTGAAGTCGTCATTGGAGAGTAGCAACTGTGCGACGATCTTTTTGCCAAAAAATAATTGCTCGTAGGTGTGCATGAGCGCACTTTGCCCGACCGCGGCGCAGGCTTGCATTAACGGAACGCTCGATGGGCGCTGGTCTTCATTCAAACCGAGGTTCGCCATGCCCGAAGCAATCGCGCCCGAACTAACGATCAAAAATTCGTGATGCGCAAGGTCAAGCTGATCCACCAGCGAGCGCAGTTGTTTGGTATCGATCCGCCCGCCCGGAGCGATCAGACTGGTTCCGACTTTGACGACCAGGCGCATTTGCGATCTAAATACTTTAGCAAGCAGAACGCAATTCCCGCATGGATTCTGCGAATTTGTTCAATAGACGAAAGCGATTCGATTTTGCCTTTACCCGGCGACATCTGCGAAACTGACCACTTGAACTCATCGACCCCAAAGTTCGAATATGTTCCCGCGATGGCTGCAATTGCGCGTGAGGCTGGTGCGCTGCTGATGGAGTTTTTCGATCGCAACATAAAGATCGAATACAAAGGCGACGCAGACCTGGTCACGGCCGCTGACCGCAAATCAGAGGCGCTGATCCGTGAGCGCATTCAACAGCAGTGGCCCTCCCACGACGTTCTCGGCGAAGAAGAGGGACTGCGCGATACCGGCAGTGAATTCCGTTGGTACGTTGATCCGCTTGACGGCACCACGAATTTTGCTCACGGATTTCCCGTATTTTGCGTTTCGATGGGTTTGGAAAAGAATAAGCAGATGATCGCCGGAGTTTGTTACGATCCCACGCGTGATGAATTATTCGCGGCTGAACGCAGCAAGGGCGCCTATCTCAACGAGCGTGCCATTCATGTTTCCAGCATTTCAAAGCTCGCCGAGTCGCTTTTAGCTACCGGCTTTCCCAGCCACAAGCGCCATAAAAATCCTAATATTTATTTTTACCACCAGATCACTCTGCGCTCGCACGGGGTACGGCGGGCGGGATCGGCGGCGCTGGATTTATGTTCGGTCGCCTGTGGGCGCTTCGACGGATTCTGGGAGTTCAATCTTGAATCCCTGGGACACTGCGGCTGGAGTGCTTATGGTCGAAGAAGCGGGCGGACGAGTCACGGATTTCAGCGGCGGCCTGTTTCAGTTGGACAGCCGCGAAACTGTGGCTTCGAACGGATTGATTCACGATGCGCTGGTGAATGAATTCGAGCAAATTTTTGCCGGACGGGGGTTGGAGCCGTTGCCGGATCCGAGGGAATATGCGAAGAAATCTTAGCCGTCGATCCTCGGCTGTTGGTCGTCGGGATCTTGCGCGCTCGACTTCGCGGAAAAAGACGGCGGCCGTGGGCTTGGCAATTGCAATCCTCTGCCTGCCCGCTCTTTCAATCCAGCCTCCCGACGCCGCTTACCTGCAGTCGTTTGAAAAGTGGAAAGGCGAACTGGTCGATGATCTCAAACAGAACTGGCTTGTCCTGGCGGGATTATTTTGGCTAAAGCCGGGTGCGAACAACTTCGGCAGCGCTGCGGATAACGCCATCGTGCTCCCCTCAGGTCCAGCGCACGCTGGCGTGTTTCAACTGCAAGGGCAAACTGTTTCGGTCGAACTTCAAAAAGACGCTGCGGCGAAAATTGACGGCAAACCGCTCACCCAGGCAAAGCTTCAAGCCGACGTCAGCGGTAAGGCCACGGTGATCGATATGGGCAGCCTGCGTCTGCACCTCATTCAACGTGGTCAGCGGCTAGGAATCCGCGTGAAAGATTTGAACAGCGAAGCGGCGCGCACTTATGCTGGACCGATATTCTTTCCGCTCGACATGACTTATCGGATCACCGGGACTTTTGTTCCGTCTGACGGCAAAAGGACTGTCGATGTTCCTAATGTGCTCGGAGATGTAACTCCGACGCCGATCGCCGGCGAGGTTCGGTTCAAGCTTAATGGACAGGACCTTACATTGACCGCGCTGAGCGGCGATCCGACGAAAGGTCTCAGTTTTGTGATGGGAGATTTAAGCGGCAAAACTGACACCTATCCCGGTGGAAGATTCTTGGATACTGATCCCGTCGTCGATGGCAAAGTCGTTCTTGATTTCAATCGTGCTTACAACCCGCCGTGTGCGGTCACCCCTTACGCTACCTGTCCGCTGGCGCCAAAAGAAAATCGCTTGCCGGTCGCAGTCACAGCAGGAGAGAAGTACGACCGAACGCATGCGCATCACTAAAGCCATCAGCCATCAGCCATCAGCCGTCAGCCTTCGGCTAAAATCCGTTGCGACCCGCATTTACATACGCGGCTGAACTATCAATGGCGCGTCCTGCAAGGCGTAAAATAGGCCTGGAGCGCGAGGCGGACAGTGATCGAAGCATTATTAAGCCGAAAAATCGAAAAGCGACCGCAGACGGTGCGGCTGCAAGGGCGGATTTTATTTCTTACCGAAGACCCTGAGTTGATCAAGCGCCAAGTGGCGGGCGAAGACTTGCCTTGGGACACGAAGAATCCGCAGAACAACCCCAAGCTGCGTGATGACATTTCGACCGACGAGATTACCCCTGCCCACATCTGCTTTTTCTTCGATGAAACCCTCGGCGAGTTTCCCTACACCGGATTGAAGTGCGGCAACGAGGTTCCTATCCAGCGTGGAGATGTGAAGCGTGGCGGCTTCGTTGCTGCGGTCAGCGGAAAGCGGCGCGGCAAGGGTTCGAGCCGCGAGCAGTCTCCGTACGCCGAGCTGTGCGCCGGCATCCAGCTGGTGATCGCGGAAAACATCGAGAGAATTTACAAGCAGAATTGTCAAAATCTTGGGGTGCTCACGTCGACAGACTTTTCGCTCGTCGACCGAATTCGATCGAGTCAGGAAATTCCGCTGGCGCAATTCACTAAAGATGAAGACGAGATTACCCGGCAAATCATTGAGTGCGGCGGATTGTTCCAGTTCAATGTGGCGCGTTTGCAGGGAAAGGTTTTGCTGCCGGCGGTTGAGACTAAAGCTCGGCCGATGACCTTAGCGGAGAAGATTTTCGCACGGCATATGATTCGATCACAGCCAGTGCAAGAAGTCGAGCCTGGTTCGGCCGGACAGCCGGGGGCGGCTGTCCCCACATGGTCTCAGGCGGCGCCGAGGTCCGATGTCGGAGTCCAAGCCGTCAAGCCCAGCGATTCGGGGTTTGCGCGCACCGACCTGCGTTTCAGCCATGAGTACGTTACGCCCATGGCGGCGATATTTTTTGATCAACTCGTTGGACGGGATGCGCCGGTGAATGATCCGAAGTCAGTGCTTTTTTTTCGCGATCATCTGACGTTTCTCGATGAAGTTCTGTCCGAGCAGAAGCGCAAGATGGGCCTGCTCGATCTGGCGACGCAACTAAAAATGAAGCAGTCAGAATTTGCGGAGCGCAAAGGCATTCGCCTGCATGGTGAACTGAAAGATCGCAAAGGCGCAGAAGGCATCTGCCACTCGGTGGTGCTCGAGAGCTATGCGCTGCCTGGGCAACTCATCGTTGGATCCGACTCACACACGCCGCACTCGGGTGCGATTGGCTGCGTTGCGTTTGGTATCGGGACGACCGACGTTTTCAATTCCTGGATCACCAAAGACGTGCGGGTGCGCGTTCCGGAATCAGTCAAGGTCGTCATTCGCGGCAAAAAGCATCCGAACGTGACCGCGAAAGATTTGATCCTGAAAATTCTTAGTTTGGATTATGTTCGCAGTGGAAAGGCGCTGGCTAAGGTCATCGAATACTCGGGCGAAGCTATCGAGGAACTCAGCGTGGACGAACGCGCCACTATGACCAATATGGCGGCGGAGATTGGCGGATTTACAGGTATTGTCGCGCCAGATCAGAAAGCCGTGGAATTTCTAGTTGAACGCCGCGGGATGAATCGGCGGGATGCCGAGAAAATGATCGAAGGGCTGCAAAGTGATGCCGACGCGCAATACGCGCAAGTGATTGAACTCGAGGCGGCGGAAATCACCCCAATGATCGCCACCCCCGGCGATCCCGGAAATGGGAAGTACATTCGCGAGCTGAATACTCCGGTTCCGGTTGAACTGGCGTACGGCGGGACTTGTACCGCGGGCAAAAACGAAGACATGGACATGTACGCGCTAGTGCTGGCAAACGCGGTGAAGCAAGGAAGGCGTGTGGCCGACTCGGTGCAATTTTTTATTCAGTTTGGATCACAGGAGACTCGTGAATACTGCATACGTCGCGGATATCTGGAAATTTTTGCGAAGGCTGGAGCGCACACCATTGAGCCGAGTTGTGGCGCATGCATCAATGCCGGGCCGGGAGTCTCGACGCGACCCGACCAGGTTGTGATCAGCGCGCAAAACCGCAACTTCCCCGGCCGCAGCGGGCCTGGGCAAATGTATCTCGCCAGCCCTTTGACCGTGGCCGCCAGCGCGATTGCCGGCTACATCGTGGAATACGAGCCGAGCGAAGAGTTAATTACTGCCTGAGGCCCGGTTTTACCAGGTTACGGAAAGATTCCCTGTAGCTTACTTATCCTTGCGAGTTCGCCAGAGTTGCCGCATACTCTAGGCCTTCCCCCGTTTACGAGGTCATAAAAGTGATTTGGGTCCCGCTGGGCCAATTCTGGCTGCAAGGCGCCGCTCCGGCACCGGGACATTGCGGAGGTGTGGACGATGTCATTGGGCCGAGCCAATCTTATTCGAGCTCTCGTTTTTTTTCTTCTCTTGCCGGCTTTGCACGCAGCCACGGTTTCCGGAAATGTTAAGGACAGCACTGGGGCGGTGATTGTAGGCGCAAAGATTGAAGTGCGCGGCAGTAATTTGGCACAGCCGCTTTTGCTGACATCAGATCCGGCGGGTCACTTCTCCACGCCAGACTTAAAATCAGGCTCCTACTCGATAAGGGTGACCGCCCAGGGCTTTGAGGCGCTTGATCGCGAAGTTGATCTCAAAGATGTAAGTCTGAATCTGGAACTTGGCCTGGCACTGCCAGTGGCGAAGGAACAGATCACGGTTCCAGGCAGCTATGCGCAATATGCGAACTCAGACCCCCTCTATCGCAAACTGCGCAATGTGGGAATGGGCAATGCATTCCGCGTGGAGGACGTCACCTTCAAATGCGATACCGCAAGTTTTGAGTTGAAGCAGGGAACTCTCACATTCCTGGAGCCGGTGAATGGGTTTGTAACCGGCGCGGTATTTGTAGGAACCGGGCACTTCACCCTCAAGCCGGTGACCAGGCTGGCGCAAACCGAAATCCGGCGGCGATCGAAAAGCGATCAGGTGGACGAGGATATTACTGAAATCGTCTTCCGTTATGCGGGCACACCGGGAAGAATGTTATTGCCCGCGGGAACCACGCCCACAGCGGCTTCAGAAGAAAGCGCTAAAGTTTTTCAGCGCTGGCGCGACAGCATGCGTCAACGCCGGGAAACTCCGCTCGGCTTGTCCGAGGAACTACTGCACGGAGACAGCATGGAGAACGTTGACGCCGATGTCCTCGCCTCCCTTTACAACGCTGACCGTCCTGGATTCTTCGATGCTTACATGCGCGGCACTAAACACAAGGACTTGAGATATCTGTTTCACCCGCGGGGCGGCACGATTCCGGAACTAGATTCGTCTGAGGAAATTGCGCTCATCAATTACGACCCTGAGGGAATGGACGATGGCGTGTGGTATCTCGACCATTCGGCAGAAGAATATAAAAAAGGCACCGCCAGTTCAGACGAAGAGCGGCGCTATTTAGAGGCCAGGAAGTTTAAAATCGAAACTGTGGTCGGCAAGAACGACCATCTCGCCAGCATTGCCACGGTAACGTTCGCTCCGCTCATTCCAGGTGAACGAGTTGTGAAATTCAGGCTGCTGCCGAATTTGCGCGTGACCCGGGTAACCGACCAAAGCGGCAAGGACCTATATTTCATTCAAGAAAATCGTAAGCAGGATGGTTCGTTCTATGTCATTCTCCCTGACGCGCTAGAAGTTGGAAAGGAGTGCTCGGTCACCATTGAGTACGGTGGGGACAAGGTGCTTCTCAAGGCTGGCAATGGCAGCTATTACGTGCATGCACGCGAATCCTGGTACCCCAACTTGAACGGATTCAACGAGCGGGCGATGTACGATCTCACTTTTAAAATTCCGAAAAAATACAAACTGATTAGTGTGGGCCAGCTGGAGCGAGAGTGGATGGAAGGCGATTTCGCTGCCAGCCACTGGACTACACCCAGGCCGATTGCGGTTGCGGGCTTCAATTTTGGCGGCTATTTAAAGCTCAACCTGCCGGACGACAAAGATGGCTTTCAGATCGATGGTTACTATCTGCCTGATCTGCCGGACGGACTCAATTCGTTTAAAAACTCCGCGCTTTCAGGAATGGCGCCCCGCTCAATGACGCAGTATGCATTACAGGAGACGCGAGCCGAGTTGCAGCTTTGTAATTATTTCTTCGGCAAAAATGGATTCGATCATATTTCAATTACGGAGCAGCCCGATTTTAGCTTTGGCCAATCCTGGCCAAGCCTGGTCTATCTGCCCATCTCTGCATATATTGACTCCACGCAGCGCTGGCTGCTGTTTGGCCACATCGACAACAACTTTACTGCCTTTGTGCAAGAAGTGACGCCCCATGAGGTTTCGCACCAATGGTGGGGGCACGCGGTGGGATGGACCTCATATCACGATCAATGGCTGTCGGAGGGATTCGCAGAATTTTCGGCCGCATTATTTCTGCAGCAGGCTCGGGGCGAGAAATGGCAGAAAGATTACATTGACTTCTGGCAGAGGCAGCAGAAACGGGTGTTGGAGAAAAACCAATTCGGCATCGCTCCCAACGACGCTGGTCCCATCTGGCTGGGATTACGGCTGATTTCACCTCGCACCGAGAGCGCCTATAACTCGGTTACTTACAGTAAAGGCGCTTACATCCTGGCTATGATTCGATCCATGCTGTACGGCGCCGACAATAGCTCCAAGGATCCGGACCAGGCCTTCATCGACATGATGCATGACTTCGTGGGGAGTCACCAGAACCACCTGGCGTCAACCGAATCATTCAAGGCGATTGTTGAAAAGCATATGGGTCAGCAGATGGATCTGCAGAGCAATAAGCGGCTGGATTGGTTTTTCAACGAATGGGTGTACGGCACTCAGGTTCCGCGCTACAAGTTTTCTTATGATTTGAGCCAGGCCCCAGACGGAAAAACCAAGCTGCACATGACGATGAACCAAAGCGAAGTGGACGACAATTTTGCCATGCTGGTCCCCATCTTTGCTGATTTCGGGCGAGGTATGGTGCGGCTAGGGCAACTAAAAATGATTGGCAACATCGAACGCAGCACCGATGTGCTTCTGCCTTCACAACCCAAGAAAGTTGCATATAACGCCTACAAAGAAATACTGGAGCGATAATCTAAGTTTTGCGCGCATTGTGATGAATTGGAGTTTTTGACTACTGGCAAGGATGTTCTTCCATGATCGCAAGAATCTGGCACGGTTACACCAATCCTGAACACGCTGACGAGTACGAGGCTATGCTGAAACCCGAGCCACTGCCGGGCCTTAGCAAGGTTAAGGGATATCGTGGCAGTTATGTGCTGCGACGCACCGCTGGCTCCGAGGTCGAATTCATCACCATTCTGCTGTGGGATTCCATTGACGCCATCAAAGCCGTGGCGGGTACGGATTATGAGAAGGCTGTCGTACCGGATGAGCGTCGCCGCGTTCTCAGCCGCTACGATCGGATTGCGTCCCACTACGAGGTCGCTTCGCTGCACGGGATTGCTCTTTAATCAAGCTCAGCTCCAGTTCGCGGCTTTGTCATACCCTCTTTCAGAATTCTTGTTAGAATTGGATTTCCGCAACTGTAGCAAAACATTCAGGAGAGACCCAGTCATGGCCTATGTGATTGCAGAGCCGTGTATCGGCACCAAAGACGCAGCGTGCGTGGACGCATGCCCCGTCGATTGCATTCATCCTAAGAAGGAAGACCCGAAATTCGCTGGCGAGGAAATGCTCTACATTGACCCGGTGGAGTGCATTGATTGCGGTGCCTGTGTGCCGGTCTGCCCGGTGTCGGCGATCTTCGCTCTGGATGACCTGCCAGAAAAGTGGAAGAGTTACGCGGAGCGTAATGCGAAGTACTTCGGAAGATAGCTCTTAGCCATCAGCCTTCAGCCGTCAGGTAAAACGGGTGGTTTGCCGGAAGAATTAGGCGCGATCCTCAAGGATTGCGCCTTTTGCTTTTCCTGACGGCTGATGGCTGACGGCTGTATCCTGCTCTCATGCCGCTGAAAGAATCGGAAGCGATCGTTCTGCGGACCTATCCTTTTCGCGAGTCTGACTTGCTGGTCACGCTTTTCACTCGGCTAGAGGGGAAGGTACGCGGCGTGGCTCGCGCGGCCAAGAAGTCCCGCCGCAGATTCGGTGGGGCGCTGGAGCCGATGACGCACGTTAAGGTCACGTACGAAGACAAAGAGCGTCAGGAACTGGCACGCCTGGACGCCTGCGAAGTGATCAGCTCGCCTTTGGCATCCGAAGTGAGTTATCCGCGGGCAGTCGCATTAGGGCACGTCGCTGAGTTGCTGGACGAACTGTCGCCCGACCGCGAGGCCAACGACGCAGTGTTCCGGCTGGCGCTTTCAGTTCTGGCGCAATTGACCAGGGAAGAATTCTGGCTTCCGGTGACGTACTTCGACCTGTGGATGGCTCGTCTGATGGGCTATTTGCCGGATATATCCGAATGCCTGGCATGCGGGCGGGCGTTGAATGGAAGCCGCGCATACTTTCATGCCCTGGCCGATGGTTTGATGTGTCCCGAACACAAGCGGCTGGCGTCGTCGGAGATGTCAGCCGAATCGCGCAAGCTGGCGGCGCAGATGCTGACTGCGCCACTGTCAAAGCTGCGAGCGGCAACACTGCCCGATTCCACCGGCGCAGACTTAAGAAAGTTCCTGCTGCAAACGCTGGAGCGGCATATCGAGAAGAAGCTGGTAACACGGGGGATGCTGGAGAGGGTCAGTGGCTGATCCAGCTTTTGTGCCTTAAAAAGCGCCATGTGAAAGCTTGCTATACCAGTTCGATTAACACTCGATGGCCGACCAGGGCAGCAGCGCGCTGGAGACTGGATAGAGTGATGTCGCGTTTGGGATCAAGTATGCGGTCGACTTGAGCGCGACTCGTTTTTAACAATGCCGCCATACGGGCTTTAGAGATTTTTCTACGCTTCATTGCTTTAGTAAGCTGCCAGGCAACGACTTCCTTGATTGCCTGGGCCTGCGATTCTTCGAAGATATTTTCTTCTTTGAGAAAATCGTCGATTGCCGATCCAAGATGTTTTTTGCTCATTGCTCTAGCTCCGTTTGGCGCTTTTTCGCCAACGCCAAATCATTGTCAGGTGTGGCGCGTGTCTTCTTGATGAAGCCGTGCAATGCCACCAGGTGGTTTTCACAAACGCACATAAGCACTCGCGAGGCTCGATTGCCCGCTAACGTAGTCCTAACTTCCCATAATCCTGAGCCCATTGCTCGGCACAATGGCATTGCTACCGGCCAACGCCATTGGGCTCGCAGCAGGTCTTGGCCTATCGCGCGCCGATCAGACTCATCCAGCCTCTTTAGCCACTCGCGAACAGGTTCACTGCCACTGCTCGTGCGAAAGAAAACCAGAGGAATTTTTCGCGGCGGTTGCTCCTTGACCACTCGCCTAGTGTACCATAAAAGATACTCCGATAGCTGACGCTGTCGTCGTGTTTCCATTACAATCCTGAATTAACTCTCCGCCTGCATAGCTACTGAGACATTGCCTCTCACTTGGACTTCAGAGCTGGCTAGAAGCTAGCGGCCAGGAGCAGCCTCATTCGGAGCCAATGAATCCAGCGCAATCCAATTCGCCGACTTTTCAGGAACTCATCTTGCGGTTGCAGAAGTTTTGGGCAGACCGCGGATGCGTGTTGCAGCAGCCTTACGACCTGGAAGTCGGGGCGGGAACCATGGCGCCGGAGACTTTTCTCCGGGTGCTCGGGCCAAAGCCTTACAAAGTGGCTTATGTACAGCCTTCGCGGCGTCCGGCTGACGGGCGTTATGGCGAGAACCCCAATCGGCTGTATAAACACACGCAGCTGCAGGTCATTTTGAAGCCGCCGCCGGAGAATGTGCAGGAACTTTATCTTGAATCGCTGGGCGCGATCGGCATCGATTTGCGCCAGCATGACATCAAGTTTGAAGAGGACAACTGGGAGTCGCCGACCCTGGGCGCGTGGGGGATCGGCTGGCAGGTCATGCTCGATGGCCTGGAGATCACGCAGTTTACTTATTTCCAACAGTGTGGCGGAGTGGATCTGTTTCCGATTTCGGCTGAGCTGACTTATGGCCTGGAGCGAATCGCTGCGTTCTTGCAGGATGTCGATTCGATTTACGACATCGTGTGGGCGCGCGATCCGGAGACGGCTCACGCGACCACCTACGGTGACGTGCGCCTCGCTGACGAGTTGCAGCTTTCGGTTTACAACTTTGAAATGGCCGATGTGGAGAAAACGTGGAAGCATTTTGACTTGTGCGAAGCCGAGTGCAAGGGATTGATCGAGAAATATTCGGTTTTTATGAAAGATGCAAAGCCTCGGCTGGTGTCTTCAGAAAATGGAGATGCGAAGGCGGAACAGCCCGCAGTGAGCGAGAAGCAGCGCTTCCCGCTGCTCGCGGCTTACGAGCTTTGCCTGAAATGCTCGCATCTGTTCAATATTCTCGATGCGCGGGGAGCGATTTCCGTGACTGAACGGGTTGGGGTGATTGCGCGAGTGCGGGCGCTGGCCGTGGGAATCGCCAAGGCCTGGGTCGATCAGCAGGCACAAACCGAAGCGTCTGTAGATGTCGAACCTGCGGCGCGCAAAAGTTCATCACGAAAAGGTGAGCCTTTGCCGGTTGGATAAAAAAGAGCGTGAACCACGAAGGCACAAGGTCCACAAAGGAAATCCCTCGGCGTTAGTTTGCAGCCAGTGTTTCAAACTAGAGCATTGAATGCCTGAATTTTTATTAGAGATCGGAACCGAAGAAATCCCCGCTCGCATGATCGCGGCTGCGCAGGAGGAGCTGCTGCGCCGGGTTGGCGATCTGTTGATACGGGAACGCCTTGCCGCGTCTGGAGCACTCGCCGGTTTCGATACGCCCCGCCGATTAGCGGTGCTTGCGTCTGAAATTCCAAACGCGCAACCAGATGCGAGCGAGCAAATAAATGGTCCCGCGGTCAGCGTTGCATTCAAAGATGGCCAACCAGGGCCGGCGGCGCACGCGTTCGCAAAAAAAGCCGGAGTCGACGTTTCCCAATTACAACGGGTGACCACTCCGAAGGGAGAATACCTTTCGGCGAAGCTTACCAGCAAGGGTCGCAGCGCAACGGAGATTCTGACTGAGGCGCTGCCCAAAGAAATCGCGTCAATTTACTGGCCGAAAAATATGTACTGGCGCAAGACCAATGAGCGGTTTGTTCGTCCGGTGCGCTGGCTCGTAGCCATGCTCGATGACCAGGTGATTCCGCTCGAATTCGACGGAGTTCAGGCTGGCCGCGAATCGCGCGGGCATCGAATATTGTCGAGCGGAAACGTGACGATTCCGAGGGCAGGCGCTCAATACGCCGAAGCCTTGCGCTCGGCAAAAGTGCTGGGCAGGGAAGAGCGCGAACGACAAATTCGTAAAGTCCTCGATGCCGCAACCCGAACGATTCCTGGCGCGCGCTGGCGTGACGACAACACACTGCTCGATACGGTGGTGAATCTTACCGAGTGGCCGTCGGCTATTCTGGGCAGCTTTGATCGGGAATATCTCAAGCTGCCGGAAGAGGTGCTGGTCACGGTCATGCGTGATCATCAAAAATATTTTGCGCTGGAAGATGCGAAGGGCAAGCTGTTGCCGAATTTTCTTGCTGTGCTGAACACCGACGGCGATCCGAAAGGGTTGATTCGGCATGGCAATGAGCGCGTGCTGCGGGCGCGCTTCAACGATGCGCGATTTTTCTGGCAGACTGATCAAAAGATCCCGCTGCGCGAGCGCCTCTCGTTGCTCAAAAACGTAACCTTCCAGAAAGACCTCGGCAGCTACTACGCCAAGACTATGCGCGTACAGCGGCTGTGCAGTTGGACTTGCGAACTTCTCCGCGACGGGGGCTTGCAGATTCGTCCGGGCGTGGTGCACAAGGCGGCATGCCTTTCGAAGACGGACCTCACGACCGAACTGGTGAAGGAGTTCACGGAATTGCAGGGGATCGTGGGCGGATTGTATGCCAGCGTGCAAAATCTCGACCACGGGATGCCTGACGAGACTCGCCAGGCGATCGCTGCCACGATCTACGACCAGTACAAGCCACAATCCGCGGAGGATTCAGTCCCGAGGAAAATTGAGGGCGCAGTACTTTCGATCGCCGACAAGGCTGACACCATCGCCGGAATGTTCGCGCTGGGTTTGCAGCCAACGGGATCGAAGGATCCATTTGCGCTACGACGGCAGGCAAATGGAATTGTGAGAACCATTGCCGAGCACAAGCTGCCGATTGGCCTTGGCCATTTCTTCGAATTGGCGCGAGAAACTTACCGAGGCACTGATGCCGAGAAAAAGTTTGCGAGTGGAATTAACTACGCGGAATCGATTCGCGCATTTTTCCGCGAGCGCTTGGAGTTTTATCTCAAAGACCAGCTGGGTTACAAGTATGACGTGGTGAATGCCGTGCTGGCAGCGGGCGCGGACGATATCGTGGACGCGGTGGCGCGCGCGGAGGCGGTGTCGAAAGTGCGGGGCTCGGCGGATTTCGAATCGATATCTGTCGCGTTCAAACGCATTAAGAATATTCTGCGGCAGGCGAATGAGGGTGGTAAGCGTGTTGGATCGTCGGTCGATCCAAATGCATTTAGTGAAGAGTCAGAGAAAAAGCTAGGTGTTCTGATTCCCGAAATTGCGAAGGCCGTAAATGGTTTCAGAGAAGGAAAAGACTATTCCCGCGCACTGACAGAAATATCCCGCATTCGTCCCGCAGTGGACGCATTTTTCGATAAAGTAATGGTAATGGTTGAGGATGAGCAGTTGCGCGCCAACCGGTTGGCGCTGCTGCAGACGTTGTTGCGGGAATTCTCAACTATCGCCGATTTCTCGGAAATTGTGACCGAAGGGAAGTCTTAGCGACTTTCTATTATTCCGAACTGCTTAGCAGGGCCGCATTCAAAGCAGATTCCTCATAGCTGACGCGAGGAAAGTAAATCCAGCCCTAGGAAAGGACGCACTCATATGGTGACATCGACAGTTTCAGAAAACGAAGTTCGGAGCAGCGGTAATGGCGCTCCCAAGAGTTCACAGAAGCCCGCGGCTAAATATGTGTATTCATTCGGCGGGGGCAAGGCCGATGGCAATGGCAAGATGAAAGAAGAACTCGGTGGTAAGGGCGCAGGCCTGGCCGAGATGACCAATGCCGGGCTGCCGGTGCCCCCGGGTTTCACCATCCAGACCGAGGCTTGTCGCGAGTATATGAAACAAGGGGGAGTTTCGCCCGAGGTGGATCGTCAGATGGACGAAGCCCTGAGAAAGCTGGAGAGTCTGCAAGGCCAGAAGCTCGGTTCCGGCGAAAACCCTTTGCTGGTCAGCGTTCGCTCCGGCGCGAAATTTTCTATGCCGGGGATGATGGACACGATTCTGAATCTCGGTCTCAATGACCAGAGCGTGGAATCGCTGGCCAAACGAAGCAACAATCCGCGCTTTGCCTACGATTCGTATCGGCGATTGATCCAGATGTTTGGCAGCGTGGTGCTGGAGATCGAGAAGCACGCGTTTGAAGAAGTTTTTGACGGCAAGAAGAAACAGAAGAAAGCCAAACTGGATACCGACCTGGATGCCAAGGCGCTGAAAGAGGTCATCGCCGAATACAAGAAGGTCGTCAAAAAGCACGCCCGGCGTGACTTTCCGCAGGACCCGCATGAGCAGCTGGTAATGTCGCGGGATGCGGTGTTTCGTTCCTGGCAAAACGATCGCGCCAAGCACTATCGCCGCATCAACAATATCGATGACATGCTGGGGACCGCAGTCAACGTGCAGGCGATGGTTTATGGCAATCTCGGCGACACCAGCGGCACGGGAGTCGGATTTACTCGCAATCCGGCTATCGGAACCAAAGAGTTTTACGGCGAATTTCTGATCAACGCCCAAGGCGAAGATGTGGTTTCTGGCGTCCGCACGCCGGTCCACATTTCGCAGCTCGAAAAAATCATGCCGGATGTTTACCGGCAACTTCACGAAATCACAACCCGACTCGAAAAACATTACCGCGACATGCAGGACTTCGAGTTCACCATTCAGGACGGCAAGCTGTACATGCTGCAGACGCGTAACGGCAAGCGCACCGGAATCGCCGCCGTACGAGTTGCGTTGCAGATGGTTGACGAAGGCCTGATCAGCAAAGAAGAAGCGATTTTCCGCGTGGAACCCAATCAACTTTATGACTATTTGGTTCCGCGCCTCGACGAGAAAAACGCAAAGGTTGAAGTGCTGGCGACGGGCCTTCCCGCATCTCCAGGCGCCGCAGTTGGACAGATTGTTTTCACCGCCGATGAAGCGGTTGAAAAGGCTGGCCATGGGGCGAATAAGAACCCGGTAATTCTGGTGCGGGCTGAAACCACGCCTGAAGATATTCACGGTATGGAAGTCGCCGCCGGAATTCTAACCTCACGCGGTGGCATGACGAGCCACGCTGCGGTGGTTACGCGTGGCATGGGCAAGTGCTGCGTTGCCGGCGCGGGTGACATTCACGTTGACGAAAAGAAGCGCGAGATGCAGGCGAAGGGGCAGACATTCAAAGCCGGCGATTGGATCTCACTCGATGGCACCACCGGGCGCGTGATCAAGGGCAAACTCAATTCGATTCCACCCAAGGCTGATGATCCGGAGCTGTTGAAGTTTATGGGATGGGCGGAGCCGTTCCGCACCATGAAGGTTCGCGCTAACGCTGATATCCCGCGCGACGCCATTCAAGCCCGAGCGTTCGGCGCCGAAGGAATTGGCCTTTGCCGTACGGAGCACATGTTCTTCGGTGAAGAAAAACTTCCGCACATGCGGGCCATGATTCTCGCCAATACCGAAAAGGACCGGCGCGCGGCGTTGAAGAAATTGCTTCCTTTACAACGAAAAGACTTCGAAGGTGTTTTCCGCGCTATGGACGGATTCCCGGTCACCATTCGTACCCTCGATCCGCCGCTGCACGAGTTCCTGCCGCGACGCGAAGACTTGATGGTTGAGATCGCCGTGCTCGAAGCCACCAAACCAAAATCACCTAAGCTGGGCGGACTTCGAAAATTGCTGCGCCGGGTAGAAGAATTGCACGAGTTCAATCCCATGCTCGGACATCGTGGCTGCCGACTGGGAATTACCTATCCCGAAATAACGGAGATGCAGGCGCGCGCAATCTTCGAGGCCGCAGTTGCAGTGGCGAAACAGGGCGTGAAGGTTTATCCCGAGGTGATGATCCCGCTTACGGCGACGTTAAAAGAAATGGCGAACCAGGCCGCTGTGGTAAATCGCGTTGCGCAAGAAGTATTCAAAGAGAAGGGAAGCAAGGTCGAGTACATGGTCGGCACCATGATCGAGTTGCCGCGGGCCGCCCTGGTGGCCGATGAGATCGCAAAAGAGGCGCAGTTCTTCTCGTTCGGAACCAATGACCTCACCCAGACTACGTTCGGCTTCTCGCGAGACGACATCAACAAGGTATTGCCGACGTATCTCGCGGAAGGCATTCTGAAGCAGGATCCGTTTGCCGTGCTCGATCGCGAAGGGGTTGGACAGTTGGTGAAAATGGCAACCGAGCGAGGAAGGAAAACGCGGCAGAACCTCAAGGTTGGAATCTGCGGGGAGCATGGCGGCGAGCCGTCGTCGGTCGAATTCTGTTATCAGACGGGGCTTAATTATGTTTCTTGCTCGCCATTCCGCGTGCTCACCGCGCGTTTGGCGGCGGCTCAGGCTGCGGCAAGTGACAAGTTGAAGGTAGAAGGCGGAAGAACGAAGTAGCAAAACCAGAAGGGAATGAAATGCAAAAGAGGCCGGGATGACGATCCAGGCCTCTTATTTCTGCTTTACTGCATTGTAAAAGTCAGCTTGTCCAGATAAACGTTGTACGGTGTTCCGTAGCGGTTCCCATCCAATTGATAATTGATGGTCACGCCATTCCACGAAGTGGAAGTGGGTGCCTCGGTGTGGTTGATGGTTGCGGTTTTTCCGTTTAAGGTGATGGTCTTGAAAAGCAATTGGTTCGATGAAGTGCGTTCTACTTTGAGAATCAAGTGATTCCACGCGCCGCTTACCGGGTTGCAGGGAACGCCCGTGGGTAGCCACTTGTGATTCACGTCGTCATAGATGTCCCACTGATGGCCGCCGGCAATCCGGCACTCATGTCCCCAAATGAACGACTTTCCACCGGTGAACTGATTGATGTCAAACTCCAAAGCTTGCGACACGCTCGCATCTTTTACCCAGAAGTAGACGTCATAGGTGAACTGATGGAGGCTGGGATTCAGGGTATGTTTGGTGTCCGCAAGGCCCTGCGAGGAAAAACTGCCGATGAGGTGGTTGTTCCAGAGCACATCGCCCCATTGGTAATTCCCCCCGCCATAAACTGACTTTGTGGAAAGGCCGTCCATTGAAGGCGACGTCGCATTTTGTGTCCACGCCCAGTTCAGTTCCGGGCCGGCAGAGGTGCAACCCGAGCAAATTCCCCAACTCGGCGGCAGTAACGCATATCCTGACCAACCCTTCTGGCTTTGCAGGTTGGAGAATGACATGGCCGGAGGTGGAGGATTGCCCGAACCAGAGCTGGTGACGGTCAATTGGACAGTGGCCTTAGACGACCATCCGCAATTGTCTGATTCCTGAACCGCGACGCTATAGGTTCCGGCGTCGAGGGCCAGGCTTGTGTCAAGGCTCGAGCCGTTTACCGAGTAGGCCGGCGAATTCGAAGTGGTGTAGATTGCGATTTGCGAAACGCCCTTCGAACACGCCGGAGAACTGGCAATGGCTAAGAAATGAACTGGCGATGTTGCCGTCGCAGTTCCTGATTTTGAAACGCTGGCACTGCCCGGAGCCGAAACCCACACTCCAGCCACTGCAGGGAGCCCTGTGACAAAGCACAGGCACACCATGGCATATAGCTTCCCAACTCTCATTACCGATCTCCAGCAAAAAGGTAGTGTTGATGCGCTGCTATGCTGCAGCTTGATTGGCAAGATTCTATGTTTTCAGCCACATAGATCAAACAGAAAACTGAGGTGGAAATAATCGAAAGTACATGTTTTCAGCGCACTACTCTTGATTGGCTGGTCTGATTGTGGTTTCCGTGCGTGGGCGCTACGATCCTAAGTTTCTTTTGTCATTGACGTGCGCTCATATCCAAAGGGACAGATATTTTCATCGAGTTAATCCGCAGTTGATAGGAATTTTCGCCGAGAGGATTTGTGCGCCCAATGCTATTATGGTTGCCGTTCCTGCCTACCCCGCGCTCGAGATTTTTGAATGATGACAAATGAACTCTGGGCATCTCCCATAAGACCTGAGGCTAACGTCGATTCCGGGCCTGATCTTCCCATTCGACCGACGGACGCGCTTTCCACTGCGGCGACGGAGATGTGCAGTCAGGAATTGGCCCTCGACGACCTACCCAACGACCTGACCAGGATGCTGTTTCTCGCTTCTCTCCGGGACTGCAACAGCGGCCGATATCTTCATCCGCAGCTCTCCCAACGGGTGGGAGTGGCAGATGCCGACCGCGCATTGAGCATTTGCCATCAACAGATTTTCCGGCGCTTACTTAACGCGCCCGCCTCGAGATATGCGTTGCAATTGGAAGAATATATTCGTTATGCGAGAGCCGACAGGAGCGTGGTTTTGGATACCTGGCAGTCTCTGCAGGCATACCGCTCGACTGTTCCGGTGCATGCGTCGCCGGTGTATTGTGAATTGTTCTGTCTGAATGTCGAGCTGGCTTTGACGATCCTGAAAGACTCGCGAACCTGGGCAGAAGAAGGGCCTTAGGACGCAACGTCACGCTTCAATTGAGCCGACTCAAAGGGCAGCCACGCGTTCGTTACCCTACCCACCACATTTGCTTCCCGCGGCATTTTGAACCGGCGCACCGGTTGCCGGGATACCGGATGGGGCACCAGAATCAGCTCTCGCCCGTCGGCCTGACACCAGCAGCAGGTATGCCCGTCGGTGTGCCAGATCAAATAAATAGGGCGCTCGCGCAGGGCCCGCCATGCGAATACCCGCACAGTATTTTGTGAAGTATCGATCTGGACGATTGATTTCGAAGGGAGCAGATCCCCCATGCTGTCATCGTTGGCTCCGATAACCGCATAGCGATAACGCACAGGATCGACTTTGGCCATGAGTGCCGCCGGCAAGTTAGCGGCGTCTTGCGGGCGCAGTCTTAGAAGTGTAGTTTCCTCGGTGGCCAAATTGGTGTCGAAATTAAGAGCGAAGCGGAAGGGCGGTTCGCTGGCTGATGGCAAAGAGGACCGATGTTGGATTTGCTCAGGGTCCGATCCCGCTGCAAGTGCAAAATCGTTGATCTCCTTTGGGTCGATGCCAAACAACAGCAATAATTCGTTCAGCGGCACCTTCAATGAAATGGCGAGGCTGAAGAGCTTGTGAATACTCGGGATGGATCCCGATTCGATGTCGGCGAGGGTCGAGTGGGGAACGTAAAAATCGCTGTTTCTTTTCGCATCCGCGACCGCGCGGGTAATGCGTTCCACATCGCTTGGCTTAATCAGCCGTTCCTCGCGCAATGCGCGGATCCATTTTCCAGCTTCCATTGTTTTGGTTCGACGCCCCCGGCGCGGCCATGCAGTCCTAAATGACGGCGCAAAATCGATCCAGTAGTGCACAATCTTATTCGATTTAAGACATATATTTACAAAAATGGGAACTAATTATTGAATGACCAAAACCAGCCGCGTGCCTTATTCAGGCTACGCAATAGCGCCGCTGGTCGCGTGCATAGACTCCAACACATCCTGATAGCGTACTTCGAAGGCGGGTAAGGACATAGCCCAGGACGGGAAGATCCACTTAAGGTAAAGGCAAACTTTTGCCATAAGGAGGTTTAAGCGCAACTGAAATGCAGAGGCAATCATTTCATCAATCTTTGGCGCGAGTGCCAGATCGCCTTTCAATTTTGCTAGCCGACCCAGTTCCATCGCCATCCCAGCATTCTCGTCGACTAGGCGAAGCATCTGTATTGCCAAATTAATTCGCCTTCTTTGGAAGTGAGCAAATTGATTCGGACGAAGGAATCGGCGAAGTTGGAGTTCTTCATTGCGGTCAAGAAGCACGCGGAAGATTTCGACGTCAATGGTGTGTTTTCGTCGTTCCCAATCATCATCGTCGCGTACTCCGGTGTGGGCACCGCGTAGCTGCGCGTATGCCAAAACCAGAGCCAACAATGCCACCGCAAGCGTTAGTAGCGTCGTGACCATTGGTTAACGTAATCGGTTACCGCACTATTCCACTCTGCCAAGTCGGTTTTTGGCAAGTGCTCGACTGGAGTCACCGGAAGTGGCCGCAAGAAATAAAAGGCCCAGATTATGGCTGCCAGATTATAAGCTGCTGAATTGATCAGTGCCAGCGCAGTCCCACTGATCGCATGCAAATGGATTCCGAGCTCAAAGCCTGCCAGAGCAATTGCGGAATACATTCCAAATCCCGCGGCGATTCCCACCGACTCTTGATGCCAACTTAATCCCAGCCGCGACATGAGAGCGATTAGGACAATAAGCAGGCTAGATTGCAAGAATCGGACAGACCTTTCACCCATCATCATAACTTCCAATAGAGGATCCGTTCCCCCGTCCGTTTGGCCGAAGACCAGAATCAGGAGAGCAGCCACGGCCGCAATGGCTCCGAAGATCAACACGGAATTCAGAACAAACTTGAAAGATGGAGGATTTAGGCAAGATATGTGAACGAGGATTTCGAAGATTACGGCCAAACCCAACAAAATGGCGAGCGTTTCACCCCACCAAATAAATCAAAAAGTAAAGCGTACCCTTTTTCAGGAAAAAACAGGATGAAATTCACGACGATACTATGACTATCGTGTAAGTGAAAAACAAAGGAAAGGATACTGACCAGTTTCCGCCGGAGCATAACAAACAAGATTAGCCGTCTGCAGAAATGAGCGGGATCAGCCAGAGGATTTTGGTCAGGTAGGGAGAAGGTCATGGGCCGCACTGGCAGGTTACTCTCAATCCAGTGGGCCCACAATAATTAGTTATCTGGCGCACCACAGCGTTACTGACAGGTCCTGCTTGGACATAACGGCGATCCGCCGTCCGCGAGTGAAGCGGTTGACATTGCAAAAGTTAACAAAATTGCTGCAACAAACAAACGTGCGATCTTCTTCATTTTAGGTTCCCCCTCGATCAAGAGTGAAGTTGCTACTTGCTGGGGAAACACTACGTCTGTTTTACGAAAATGGAACAAATGTTCGAAAAGCAAGCGATTTCGCTTCTTGCAAACTTCTGCCGTGCAGAGCATTGCGATTCGGTTATCACCATGCCTTTGACGTTTACGCACAAAATGACCGTCGGTAAACCGACGACCAATGAGCGAGATGCACTGTTGCGTTGGACGGGCATTTACAGCCGGGCATGCGAATATCACGGAATTACTTAGGGTTGCAGGGCCTTGCGCAAGCGTGTAGGAATCGTCGGAAAAGCGACGGGAGTCACTCGTGTTATTGTCCCAACTCTCGACCGGTATGCTGCTGCAAGTGAATTTCGAGAGAAAACGCAGGAGATGATTCAGGATGCAATCAACTGATGTGGGCAAAACGATGAATGCCGGCGGAAAGTCAAAGGTCTGCAAGCCTTATCTGGCGCCCAGGCTGCAGCGCCTGAGTCCTGGGGCAGCGAAGGGCCTGCTTTCGCGGCATGCCGACACGAGTGATAGCGAACTCCAGCAGATGATGGAATGCGTCGATCAACTTAACGGAGCAAAGGGTTCATGACACGATCTCCGATTTGTCCTCTCCCACCCACTTCGGCCGCAGCCGGCTCGCGTTGATGGATGGGCGCATGCGCAGCCGCGACCGGTCCGGTTCGCACGCCCCGTGAGAACTGCGCGTTTAAAGGCGAGAACTTCCGATCTTCGGCATCGCCCGATGACGACGGGTTGCGACGCGCAAGACAGATCAAGCACGTTTTGCAGCGAGCCGGTTTGACGGTGTCTCTAGCCTCTGGCATGACCCGCATGCGATACGGGTCAAACACTGCGTATTATGTTCCGCCCACCTTCCTTTACAAGACTCGGATCGGCATCACGCCCCATGTGTGTCAACTGGTAGCGCTCAGTCAGCTCACGGGCTACCGATTCGGCGACTGGATGAATCTGTGTGGATTTGATCTGCGATTGATTCTGCCGCTCCAGCTTGAGATCCACAGCGAACGCACTGCCCTGATCACCCCTGCCCATACTGTTTCGGCGCACGAGTTCGCCTTCGGGTATGAGTGTTCGAGAATCGAAAGATCCGAGCAATATCTTTTTGTGAAAATCGGCAGCGGAGATAATGTTGTGCACCCGAAACTCCTGTCAGGCAGTGTGGTGCGGGCAGACCGCCGTTATTCACCGCAAGTTCGCACCGGCGAGCGGGCCGAGCAATTGCTCTGGCTTGTGGAGCATCCCGGTGGCCTGGCATGTTGCCACGTCAAGCGAATCGACAACGATCATATCGTGCTGCTGCCGAGTCGATCTCCCTTATCGGCGTGGCCTCTTCGACTATCGAGGGAGGCACGGATCCTGGGTTTGATAGATCTCGAACTTGGCCCCATGCGGGCTGAACACTTGGGATCTAGATATCGGCCGATCAAAGCCGACGTATTGGCCACAATTCCTCGCGGCAGTGACACAATGAGTCTTTCGACTTTGTTGCGCAGCTCCCGGGCGCGGGCCGGACTCACTCTCCGCGCAGCGCACCAGAAAACCGTTCGGGTCGCGCAGTTGTTACAGAATTCGGAATACCGCATTCCGCTGGGGCTGTTATCGGACTACGAAGCAACCGACCGTTTCCCGCGCCATATCGCCAAGATCATAAGTCTTTGCGTCGTATATGGGATCGACTTCTGGCAGCTGATGCAGGCCGGAGGAAGCCAGGTTGACGATTCTAAAAAGGCCCCGCTGTTCAGCCGCGACTTCAGTATTCCTCACAATTTCGGGCTCGGCAGTTATCGCGAAAATTCGAGGCACGGGTAGGCAAAATCAGTAATGGTGCCGAAGAAGGGACTCGAACCCCCACACCCTTGCGGGTACATGGACCTGAACCATGCGCGTCTGCCAATTCCGCCACTTCGGCAAGTGAATACTCTGCGGTGCGGCCGGGCCGCCTTGAAGGAAGATACTGCGGCATCTATTCTTACAAGGCATGAACTGAGTGTCAAACCTTTGCGATCGAAAATCGGCAACCCGGTTCAGCCGTGTCCGAATTCGAGCACGAGAGGCAGTGAAGATGTCTGAGAAGCCCATCATCAGGGCGAAAGCCGGAACTCCTAAATCCAAAGCTGAAATTGACAAAACCGTTGGCCGACTACGCGCGCTGGCCCATGATTTGAGCAATTCGCTGGAGGCGATTATGCAGGCGTCATATCTGCTTGGGCAGGCAAGGCTGGAAGGCGAAAGCAAACGGTGGGCGCAATTATTGGAGTCGTCGTCTGAAGAGGCCGCCCGCATTAATCGTGATATCAGAAAGCTGCTGCGCTCCCTCAGCGACGAATAACCCACTGATTATTCTCGCAGTAGCGCACCCTGGTGAGGACGATTCTCAATCCACTAGTCTAAAATGTTTATCTGACACCACGACTTCAGCAAGGAGAAAGTGACCCATATGGAACGCAAGGCAAGTGCAGTGTGGAAGGGCGGTCTCAAGGACGGCAAGGGCGAGTTCTCGGCCCCCAGCGGCGTTTTTGCTGACGTCCCGTATTCATTTAAAACTCGCTTTGAAGATGCGCCGGGAACCAACCCGGAGGAGTTGATCGCAGCCGCACATGCCTCGTGCTTTTCTATGGCGCTTTCGGGGCAGCTGGGCGCAGCCAATCTCACGCCGGAGAGCATTAACACAACCGCCAATTTAACCATGGAGAAAGTTGAAGGCGGATTTGCGATCACTAAAATTCATCTGGATGTGACAGCCAAGGTGCCGAAAGCAGACGATGCCGCATTTCAAAAGGCAGCCGCCAATGCCAAAGCGGGATGCCCGGTGTCGAAGGTGCTGAACGCGAAAATTACCATGAGCGCCAAGCTCGAGCACTAGTCAGTAATAATCAGAACAGCTGAGATAATATCCGCATCGCGGACACTTCAACTTACAGCGATGATCGACCAGGCGCTCTGAACAGTTGGGGCAGATCTGCGAGGGATCGAGCTTGGGGCGGACCTGACCATTGCTGCCCTGAATTGCTGGTTGGTTATTTTCTGGCTTCAATACTGGGCACCTTAGCATCTGTAAATCCATCCCGCAAGTATTGGTTGGGCCCGGGCCAAAACGATTAAAATCAGCCGCTGACGGCGGCATTCAGGCGGATTTTTTGAGTCCTATCCCACTTAGAATCATCTCTTGAGCTTAGTTTCTGCCTATGTGGATTGTCGCATTAGCCCTTCGCCGCCCCTACACCTTCGTGGTAATGGCGCTACTGATTCTGATCCTCAGCCCGATTGTCATTGATCGTACTCCGACCGACGTTTTTCCCAACATCAACATTCCAGTAATCAGCGTGGTCTGGAATTACAGTGGTCTTGCGCCTCAAGAGATGGCGAATCGCATTACCACGGTGACGGAGCGCGGACTCACCACGCTGGTAAACGACATTGAGCACATCGAGTCCCAGTCGCTGAACGGCATTGCTGTGGTAAAGATTTTTTTTCAGCCGACCGCGAACATTCAGACCGCACTCGCTCAGGTGACGGCGATTTCGCAAACTTCGATCCGGCAATTACCGCCGGGAGCAACGCCGCCGTTGATCATTCAATATTCGGCATCGACGGTCCCGATTCTGCAGATCGGCGTCAGCAGCCGCAGTTTTTCTGAGCAACAACTCAATGACCTGACTCTGAATTTTTTGCGCACCCAGCTCATTACTGTCCCGGGTGCAGCCATCCCGTATCCCTACGGAGGCAAGCAGCGGGTTGTGTCCGTCGATCTTGACACCCAGGCAATGCAGGCCAAGCATCTGACCCCGGTGGATGTGGTGAACGCGATAACCGCGCAGAATCTTATTCTGCCCTCGGGCACCGCCAAGATCGGGCCGCTGGAGTATCAGATAGAACTCAATGCCAGCCCACTGAAGGTTGCCGAGTTAAATGACATTCCAATCAGAACGGTGAATGGCGCCACTATTTACGTGCGCGATGTTGCTCATGTGCGCGACGGCTTCACCCCGCAGACCAATATCGTCCGCCAGGACGGTACGCGCGGCACGCTGCTAAGTATTTTGAAGAATGGAAACGCATCGACTACCAGTGTGGTGAAGGCGGTCCAGGAGATGCTTCCCCGAATTGAGCAAACCCTGCCGACCGGGCTGAACGTGAAGCAGTTGTTCGATCAGTCGTTATTTGTTCGCGCCGCTATCCAAGGCGTATTGCGGGAAGCTGTGATTGCCGCGTGCCTGACAGCAGCGATGATTTTGCTGTTCCTGGGAAATTGGCGCAGCACCTTGATCATTGCAACCTCTATTCCACTTTCGATTCTAAGTTCGGTGCTTGTTCTCAGCGCGCTGGGTGAGACCTTCAACATTATGACCCTGGGAGGTCTGGCGCTCGCGGTAGGAATACTGGTGGACGATGCGACGGTCGAGATCGAGAACATTCAACGCAATTTGCACATGGGGAAGGAGCTGAAGCAGGCAATTCTCGACGGCGCGCAGCAAATTGCGGTGCCCGCCTTTGTTTCGACGCTGTCCATTTGCATCGTTTTCGTGCCGATGTTCTTTTTGACGGGCGTGGCGCGATATCTGTTCGTCCCCCTGGCAGAAGCAGTAGTGTTTGCCATGCTGGCCTCATACCTGCTATCGCGAACGCTGGTGCCAACGATGGCGATGTATCTGATGACCCATCATGAGCACGATGCGGACAAACCGAAGACCGGTAAACTCGGGCATTTTCAGGAACGGTTCGAACACCGCTTCGAGGCTATGCGGGATTCTTATCGTGACGTGATGGAATCAGTAATGCACCATCGCGCGGCATTCGTCGTGATTTTTTTGGGATTCTGCCTCGCCTCAGGTGTGCTTGTTTTTCTTCTGGGCCGAGATTTTTTCCCCAGTGTGGATGCAGGGCAATTTCGGTTACATCTTCGTGGCCGTGCCGGTCTGAGAATTGAAGAAACTGCCCGATTGGTTGATCAGGTGGAACAGGAGATTCGGCGGGAACTGCCGCAAAAGGAAATCAGCACAGTGCTCGATAACATCGGATTGCCCTACAGCGGCATTAACACGAGTTACAGCAATAGCGGGACCATTGGGACGTCCGACGCCGAGGTACTGGTTTCACTGAGCAAAGACCATCGCCCGACTGAGAAGTATATTCACCAGTTGCGGGAGACACTCCCGCGCAAGTTCCCGGGAGTGGAGTTTTTCTTTCAGCCGGCGGACATCGTGAGCCAGATTCTGAATTTTGGTTTGCCTGCGCCAGTCGATATTCAACTTGTCGGCAACGCCTATCAGGAAAACTACTTTACGGCGCAGCAGATTGCGAACCAATTGCGGCACATTCCGGGAGCGGTTGACGTTCACGTTCAACAGATGATGGATTTGCCAACATTGCATCTGGACGTGGACCGGGTGCGAGCGCAACAGGTCGGTATTTCCGAAAGAGATGTTGCGCAGAATCTGCTGGTCTCATTGAGTTCAAGTTTCCAGACCACCCCCTCATTCTGGCTGAATCCGACGACCGGCGTCAGTTATAACGTCGCGGTCATGAGCCCCCAGTACCGCGTCGATTCGATGCAGGCCTTAATGAACACTCCGGTCAGCAACGGCACAGCGTCTCCGCAGGTGCTCGCGAACCTGGCTTCGGTTACGCCGGAGATGACGCCGGCCGTCGTCAATCACTACAACGTGACTCCGGTGGTGGACGTCTACGCCAGTGTGGACGGACGCGACCTGGGTGGAGTGGCGAACGATATTGAGAAGGTGGTAGCTCCGTTTCGCAAACAGTTGCCGCGCGGCACGGACCTGGAAGTTCGTGGGCAAGTCGAGACCATGCATTCATCTTTCAACGGCTTGCTTTTTGGGTTGGTGATGTCGGTGGTCTTGGTGTATCTGCTGATCGTGGTGAACTTTCAGTCGTGGCTGGATCCCTTCATCATCATTACCGCATTGCCCGGCGCGCTGGCGGGAATCTTGTGGATGTTGTTTGTGACCCATACCACGTTAAGTGTGCCAGCCTTGACCGGCGCCGTGATGTGTATTGGGGTCGCAACCGCAAACAGTATTTTGATGATTTCGTTTGCCCGGGAGAGAATGGACGAGGGTATGGATCCCATCAAGGCCGCGATAGAAGCCGGTTATACGCGTATGCGCCCGGTAGTCATGACGGCCCTGGCTATGATCATCGGCATGATACCGCTGGCCATGGGTTTGGGTGAAGGCGGCGAGCAGAACGCGCCGTTAGGGCGTGCGGTAATCGGTGGGTTGCTCTTTGCCACGGTGGCAACTCTGTTTTTTGTGCCGGTGGTTTTCAGCATATTCCATGGACGCAGATTGAGGCGCGCATCTTCCGCCGAGAAACGAACGTCTTAATAGAGATACTAAGTCGAGGAACGGGATGGATCAGCAACTATTGGAAGTGGATGAACGAGAGCGACAGCAACAGCACGATCGCCACCGGCAAACCCGGAGAAAAGGTTATCTGCTGGCGGCAGTCCTCGGATTCATCTTTGTGATCATCGCGGTTGTAGGTATCGGCATGAGGCTGTCAGAAAGCCGGGCACTAGCGAAGGAAACCGAGGAGATAGCGGTCCCCACGGTTGAGGTAGTTCACCCCTCAAGCGAGCCGCCGCAATCGGAACTCGAGTTGCCATCCACCCTGCAGGCGTACATCGAAGCGCCGATCTACGCTCGCACCACCGGTTATTTGCGGCGTTGGTACAAGGATATAGGCAGCAAAGTAAATAAAGGCGAGCTGCTGGCGGATATCGAAACCCCGGAAGTCGATCAGGAATTGCTGCAATCACGCGCCGCGCGTGATCAAGCTGCAGCCCAGCTTAAATTGGCGCAGAGCTCAGCTAAGCGCTGGGAGAACTTGCAAAAGATGGATGCGGTGTCTCAACAGGAGACCGACGAGCGCTCCAGTTCCTACATTCAGGGCGAAGCAAATCTGAACGCCGCCAATGCCAATGTTCGCCGTCTGGAGCAGTTGGAGTCGTTTAAACATATTTACGCGCCTTTCTCCGGTGTGATCACGACCCGCAATACGGATGTGGGTTCGCTGGTCAATGCCGGAAATGGCGGACCAACTCAGCAGCTGTTTGTAATCGCGCAGATTGATCCAATTCGTATTTACGTGAACGTGCCTGAAGCGGATTCGCCGTCAATTCATAAAGGCGTGAAGGTAGACATCGAGGTTCCCGCTCTGGTTGGCGACCATTTCACCGGCAGCGTGGTGCGCACTGCGGACGTGATTGATCCCGCTACTCGTACCCTGAACACGGAAATCGATGTGCCTAATTCCAAGGGGCAGTTGCTGCCTGGGTCTTATGCTCAAGTGCATCTTGCGCTGAAGCAGCAGGTGCAGCGGCTTACCGTCCCGTCAAATGCGTTATTATTCCGCGCCGAAGGGCCTCGGGCAGCGGTAGTTGGAGCGGGTCGCAAGATCCAGCTCAGGCCGGTTGCCATCGGTAGAGATTTCGGCAATACAATCGAAATACTCAGCGGCCTTGAACAGTCGGATGCAGTAGTCATTAGCCCCAGTGATTCGCTGGAAAATGGGCAAGAAGTGCGGATTGCGCAAGGGAGCAAACAGCAGTGAGGTTCCGCGCCATCGTTCTGCTGCTGCTTTGTGTGCCTGCGTTCGCCAAAAGCCCCAAATACGAGAAACCGACAGTAACCACCCCACAAAACTGGCAGACCCCTGCCCCCTGGCAGCAGGCTTTGCCGCTCGATTCGCTTCCAAAGGGGATGTGGTGGGCGTTCTTCGGAGACGCCGAGCTCAATCAATACGAGCAGCGCGCTATGGCGAGCAATCAGACATTGCAGGCGGCGGTGGCGCGTCTGAGTGAAGCCCGGGCTTCGGCGCGGGTGACGGCGGCCGGTTTGTATCCTGAGCTGGATGCGGGGGCTCGGGCGATCCGAGAAAGACTTTCGGGGAACCGGCCTGTGAATGGGGCGCCCCTCCAAGCCGTCCCGGTAACGCAAAACGAATTTACGATCCCGTTCACCCTGAATTATGAGATAGACCTTTTTGGGCGGGTGCGGCATGGCGTTGAAGCCGCGAATGCTCAGCTACAGGCTTCAGCCGCAGATCTCGAAAATGTGCGCCTGCTGGTCAGTTCAGAGTTGGCGGCTGACTATTTTCAACTGCGCGAATTGGATTCTGAGATTGCTGTGGTTCAGAAGGCGATTACGTATCAGCAGCAAGCTTTAACGCTGGTGAATAACAGACATACTGGCGGTGCGGCTTCGGGATTAGAAGTCGCCCAGCAACAGGTGGTCCTGGATTCGTCGATAACCCAGCTGTCGCTTCTGCAGCAGCAGCGGGCCCAATTTCAGCACGCATTAGCCATGCTGCAAGGCGTGGCTCCGGCGGAGTTTATTGCTCCGGTGCGGGGACTTGAGTCGCAGCCGCCGGCACTGCCGCTGATTCTGCCTTCGGAGTTGCTACAGCGGCGACCGGACGTCGCAATCGCCGAACGCCAGACTGCGGCTGCAAATGCGCGAATTGGAGTGGCTCGGGCGGCACTTTATCCTAGTATTTCGCTGGGCGGCAGCGGCGGCTTGGACAGCGTGGCTATCGGTTCGTTGCTGAATGCACCCAGTTTCTTCTGGTCGTTAGGTTTGTCGGCTCTGGAACCGGTGATTGCCGGCGGAAAAAATCGTGCTCAGCTCGATTTCGCACGAGGAGGATATCAGGAGGCAGTTGCAAACTATCGCGAAACCGCGCTCACCGCCTTCCAGCAGGTCGAGGACGCGCTCTCCGGCCTGACCACTCTGGCTGCCGCCTATGAATCCCAGCAACGCGCGGTGGCTGATGCGGAGCGTGCTTTGCAACTGGCGAATGCGCGCTACACCGGAGGGTTAGTGACCTATCTGGATGTGATTACTGCAGAAGAGCAGGCGCTCTCAAATGAACGCGAGGAGACGCAGCTTCTAGGCCAGAGAATGACGACGTCCGTGCTGTTGGTTAAAGCGCTCGGCGGGGGATGGGACAGCTCCAGTATTTCTGCAGTAGGAATTAAGCCAAGTCTAAAGCAAGCGGTTCAGCAGTAATCGAGCTGCAGTCGGTCGCCCTTATCCTTATTGATTCCAAAATAAAACGACGGGCGATGGCGCCCGTCGCTCCAAAAACAGACTTCCATTCCGCTCAGAATCCTGGCATGAACGAGTAGCCGATCGAGATGGCGAATCGGGAAACGTTAGCGCCGTTAAACTCTACGTTGTTGTGAACGATGTAGTAGTGGATTTCCGGCCGGATGAAGGCATTTCCCCAGAAGTAATATCGGATGTCGGCACCGAAGTGTCCGGCAAAATGGTTGCTGCTTTGGTAATTGGTGCACGAAGTAAAGCCGCAGGTGTAATACGGCGTATAGAAGCGCAGGTCTTCGCCGCCAATTCCAGCCATTATGTCACCACCAAACTTCTTGCCGAATTTACTGCCGTAGACGGCGTCGAAATCATAAAAAATTGGCCGATACGGAGCTTGAAAAAGGAAATTGCTTCCTTCTTCCGTGTAAATAGCCTGGTGGGCGCGCCATGCAACCTCGCCGCCGAAACCGAGGTGATGTTTCAGGATGAAAAAGCCACTGAAACTGGGATAGAGGCCCCCGCTGACCGAGGGAAATATTGTGCCGTTGCTGTCCGTTGATACGCCCGGCGCCTTGACCGTGCCGAAACCGAATGCGCCGTGAAATTCCTGACCCTGCGCGCCGATAGCAAACAAAAGCAGTGCTGCGAAAACGCTAACTACTGATAGCTTTTTCAAGAGGATCTCCTGCTCGAGATTTGACCCATTGCTTGATACCCTTTGAACCCCAAAATTGAATTATAGTTCCGGCTTAAATCCAAGAATAGATACCAATCCGGAACCGTTCGGAGTTCTTATGGGTAGTTCGATGCTGCCCGCGATTAAATTGTTACGGTTTACGTTTCACATTACGCCACCAAGGGAGGGTCTCCGATGAGACGTTCGTAGAGTCGCGAATCAGCTTTAGCCCTTTACGCTGATCTTTGAGAACGACAGGATGGCCGTACCCGGGCGTGGCATCCCCATCCAAGTGGCGGGGCGGAAGGTAGTCAGGATCAGCATGTTTCTTAATTCGTGAATGTCTTTTGGATTCTGCGAACCGCCGATGATTCGGTAATCCTGCACGCGGCCGTTTGCATCAATGTACGCCTGGATCACCAGCGAGTCCTCACTGGCCACCCCCATGCTGAATCCGAAGCTGCTGGGCTGCAATTCAGGATCAGTCGCAAACATCAGGGGAACGTCCGAGGCATTCGCGTGCACAGCCGGGGGCGAGGCCAGAAGGCCGATCAGTACACCAAAAATCAGAACAGTGGCTATCAACCCGGTAGTGGCAGGAACCATGAACGACTGCAAGGCATTCTGAACATGCAATAGCAGGTTGTCGAAATACGGAGTGCGGCGGCGTGATGCTTCATGCGAGATTGCCAGTCGCAGCTTTAATGACAAATCTTCTGGAACTCGTGGCGGGCCGATGCGCGCCAACACCAACTGTGTGCGTCGAAGCGACTGATACTCAGTTTCACAAATTGAACATTCCCGCAAATGTCGGTCGAGCGCTTGCATCTGCTTGCCCGTAACCGCGCCATCGAGGTAAGCGGAGAGCATCGACTTGGATTGTGTGCAAGTCACGATGCAACCTCGATCTGCTTGGCGCACGCCCGCGGCTGGCTTACATCAGCGGATTTCAGGCCTAGTTCCGCTCCAACTTCACGCACGTATTCATTGAGGCGTTTTCTGAGCGCATCGCGTCCGCGAGTGATGCGTGACTTCACCGTACCCAATGAGACTTGTGTAATCTCCGCGATCTGCTCGTAAGAGAGATCTTCAATGTCACGAAGAACGACTGCTGTCCGGTATGGCTCGGGGACGTTTCTTAGTTCGCCTTCCACCCGCGCCTGCACTTCATGATCGGCCACAGTTTCAAATGGCGATTTGTGACGGTCAACTAAAGCCAGATTGACCTCTGCCGAAGAGTAGGACTGCGAGTCACCCTCGGTTCGCTCCACTGAAGTCTCTTTGGACTTGTGACGGAACCACCAGCGGCGGCGGTTTGACGCCTCATGGATCGCAATACGATATATCCATGTTTTCAGGCTGGATTCACCGTGGAAATGATTCATCCCGCGGAATACTTTGAGGAAAACTTCCTGAGTGGTGTCGGCGGCATCCGCCGGATCGGTGAGGATGCGGTAAACCAAACTATAAACCGGCTGATGAAATTCACCCACCAGCCATGCGTACGCGTCTTCTGATCCGGCCTTGAGTTCCTGGATCAGGGCCGATTCTTGCGCGTGGATTCCGATTGCGCCTGCAAAGTCACCCAAGTTGGCCGCTCCCGCCATTCCTGCCATGGCGTGCAACTCCTTAATTATATTCCAGGCGCAATTTCCTGGTCCTGAGTTGTTTAGACCCCGCCGGACCTGCTTAGGTTCCAGAAACCTAAGTCTCAGGCCTGCCTTCAGTTAACGGTTCTACTGGGGCGGAGTTTGGGTCGCAGGAGTTGTATTTGGAGGTTTGGGAGGGGTCGTTTTCTTCTTCTTCACCGGCTTCTTGTCAGTAGCAGGCTTGGTGTCATCCACCACAGTCTTCTTGGGGGGGATCTCGGCGCGAGCGGTTTGCAAGGCTGCGCGCAATTGACCAATTTCTGTTTCCTTGGCGGTAGCCACCTTGTCCATGCGGCCGGCGAAATTCCGGCGCGATTCTTCAAGCGCACTCAGATCTTTATTCAGCGATTGAAATTCTTCCTTGTTACCAAATGCGCCGGTGGATTCGACCACGGAATTCATCACGTCATAAAGTGCATCGAGGTTGCGATAGACCTTAAAGGTAAGGGGCGCGCTCTCCGGTGAATTTTTAAGATCGTTGAGCATTCCCGGCAGCGCCGATTGCAGGTTTCGCTGGATTGACTCCGTATCGCTCTGGCTTTGCTTTTTGGTGTTCGAGTCGGTCTTCCACTTCTCGATCCGCAAATGCGACAGGTCATCTTGAATTGCCTGCGACGCCTGCTGTAATCCAGCGAGCAGTTGGTTCAGTTCGGAAATCGACGAATACGAGACGGGGGGCGCGGGAGCCTGAGCTACGCACATACCGGCGCACAGCAGTAACACCAGAAGGGCAGGGAGGTATCGATTCATATTTGGTAGTCTCCGAGTCAGCATACCCATTTTCACAGCTTTCGCAAAATGCTGCCACTCGATGCGTGAACGATCGTTAGGGCTTTTTTCCGCAAGCGAAGTTTGACTAACCAAGGCACGTGCGTAAGAATTGATGAGCACCCCATTTTGGAATGGGCCTGTGGCGCAGCTGGGAGCGCGCTTCCATGGCATGGAAGAGGTCGTCGGTTCGATCCCGACCAGGTCCACCAATTTAAACCCGCCTAGAATCAAGCACTTTCAGACCATTTGCGCGAACCGTACAAAAATCGTACAAACAGCGCCGGAGTGGTCCAGAAATGCTGTCTGTTTACACTCGTCATTACTCGCCATGCACACACACAGATATTAACCATCGCCGGTGTCGCTGCCCGAAATGGATTCAAGGAACGCTACCGGACGAACGTTCCGTGCGGGTTTCTGCCCAAACGCGCAGTTGGGAACGGGCGGAGATTAAGGCACGCAAAATGGAAGACATTGCTGATCCCCAAAAGCCAGATGTGAGGCCCCGGGTCACGATTCTCGATGCCATTGAGTGCTTTCGCGACGACGAGAAATCCAGGCATCTGAGCAAGCACACACAGAAAAAGAGCGAGTTCTTTCTTGAAAAACAGCTGAAGACTTGGGCAGCGCGGCAGGGATTGGTGTACTTGGATCAGTTATCGCCGGCGGAGCTGACGAAATTTCGCTCGGGGTGGGGCAATGGTTCGTCAACAACTCGCCGCAAGCATGAGAGATTGGTTGCCTTTTTCTGGTTTTGCGTGCGGATGGATTGGATCGACAAGAACCCCGCAGTTGCCATGAAACGGGTGAAGTCCGAATCAAAGCCTACTGATTATTTTACGCAACCGGAATTCGACACGATAATCGATGCTACACATGCATATGGCAATTGGTTGGGTGGTCATGATTACGAACACCGGCGGGATCGACTGCGGGCTCTTGTTTTGCTGATGCGCTGGTCGGGTCTCGCCATAAAAGATGCGGTAACACTGGAGAGGTCCCGCATTGATAAAGATGGCAATCTTTTTCTCTACCGTGCAAAGACGGGGGTTCCTGTTTATGTTCCGCTTCCACCGTTCGTGCATGCACTCCTGCTTTCACTTCCGAGCCAAAATCCTCGATACCTTTTCTGGAGTGGAAATGGTGATCCTGAGACCTGCAAGCGTGGCTGGACGCGCGCATTGGCGAGACTTTTCCGAATAGCCCAAATACAGCGACCTGATGGCTCGGTAAAGCGGTGCCACTCTCACATGTTTCGAGACACATTCGCTGTCGAACTTCTTCTCGCCGGTGTGCCCATAGATCAGGTCTCCCTGTTGCTCGGCCACAGTAGCGTGAAGATCACAGAGAGGCACTATGCGCCCTTCGTGAAGGCTCGGCAGGAGCAACTTGCGCAATCAGCCCGTAAGGCGTGGCATTTTGAAACTTGCGCCAAGCCTGAAATGCAGGAGCGCAAACGCCCACGAATGAATAAAGAGAGGGGAGCAACAGAAACGTCAGTCGGTCTCAGACAGACCGCGTTCAAGCCCCAATCCGCAAACGCCTGTGCACGTGTGAAGCGACACTTTCTGGGATGCGCAAGGTTATGTACCCGCGCCTCAGATGGGCCTCAGATTTTCCCCACCGCAGTACGCCAGGTTCGTTCTCAAACATTCGCCGTATCGTCTTTTCGCTTAGGTTCCATAGCTTGCCAAGTTCCGTCACTGAATAGTGTCGCTCATTCGAGAAATCCGTGATTTCGACTTCAGTCGCGGAAGCTTCCTCGTCTAATCCAATGCGCCTCCTGGAGGGAGCCCGGAACTCAATGGTATTGGACAGAGAGTCTCGGTTTAGAACACTTCTTGTATTTCGGTTTTGGTCTGGCTGGTTTCTCATGAAAATCCTTGTACCGCTGGATGACACTACAGTCAAAATGCCAGATTAAAGGCCCGATTTGACCGAAACCGGATTTGGCCTTAACTTCGCAACGCTCTTGGCAGTTTCGGTCCATGAGAGGGCAAATCAAAGTGTTCTCTACGATCGATGAATTAGGACAAGGTTTGCGAGTTGCGGGCTACATCGCCGACCGGGTCACAATCAGCACAATTTATCTCGCAGCGAGAATGCACAAGCCGTTGTTGCTGGAAGGCCCAGCCGGAAGCGGCAAAACCCAATTGGCGTATGCCGTTGCGAATGCCGCGAACACTACGGTTGAACGCTTGCAGTGCTACGAAGGAATTAACGAGGAGAAAGCGATCGGCAAATTCGACGAAGCGTTGCAAAGCCTTTGCGTCGAGCTCACAGCGAAGACAGGCGATGTGGACTGGGCTTCACTTCGAGCCGAGTTACACAGCCAGGATTTCTTCATTGCGGGCGCCCTCATGCGGGCTCTGGTATGCCAAAAGCCCTGTGTTTTGCTCATCGACGAACTTGACAAGGTTGACCAGACTTTCGAAGCCATGTTGTTGGAACTTTTGAGCGTGTGGCGGCTGAGCGTTCCGAAGCTGGGCACGATTGAGGCGCGCAACATTCCTTTCGTGGTCCTGACTTCGAACGAGGAGCGGCGCATTGGCGACCCGTTGCGTCGGCGTAGTTTTTATCTGCGCGTTGAACATCCGACGGCGGAACGCGAGGCGGAAATTGTGGCGCTGAGGACTCCGGAATCGAGTCCAGGGTTTCACGCAGGAATGGCGGGGCTCGCGAAAGCTCTGCGGGGTTGGAGTTTGGAAAAGCCGCCATCCGTGTCGGAAATCCTGGACTTGGCTGATGCGCTCAAGCTCCTTGGACATGAGCAGGTTACGCCAGCACTACGCGATGTTCTATTGCCTTTGTTGGCAAAGACCGAGGCTGACAGGAAAAAGCTGCTTCTGCGCGACGGTTTTTCCAGCCTGATCTATGACGCACAGCAATACACGGCAGAAGCATTACGAGGAGGTGCAGCATGAAACCAGGGTTCGCTTTGTTGCTGATAATTTGTGCCATCACGAGTTGTTCAGCTCAGGCGGCGAAGCCGACAACCAGGCCGGAAGCTGAATATTACGTTTTCGCCTACTCGCAACATTATCGAGTACCGTTGCCGCTAGTGCGGGCTGTTGTGGAGCGGGAATCGAATTGGCGCCCGTGTGTCGATTTCTCGCAGAGGCGCTGTCGGCCTGATGCAACTCATGCCCCTGACTGCTCGCAATCTGCGTGTGTATGACCGCTGCAATATCGACCAGAACGTGTCAGGCGGCGTGCGTTATTTGGCATGGCTCATTCAGAAATTCCACGGTGACTTGCGACTGGCGTCGGCCGCTTACTATGCGGGGGAGAACACTGTGAGCAGGCGTGGTCTCGCGTACCGCAATCCGGATGTTATCGCGTATGTGTCTCGCCTGAGAGCCACTTACCTGCGCTTCGCGCAAGAGAAAACAGAAAATTCCAACACCATTCAGAAAAGAGATATACGATGAAAATCTGCCGAAATTTGTTTCATCTCATAACGCCGCTGGCATGCGTCGCTGTGGCGACTGCACAAGGCGATCTCGCTCCAGGGAGGATTCTCAGCCTCAATCTGGATCCACAGAGTGTTACCACGCTGCAATTGCGACCCGGCTTTGTAACGTCAGTACGCCTACCCGAAGGTGTCAGTTCCGTGGTTCTTGGCGATCCTGGTGCATTCAAAGCTGAACATTCGGAGGCCGAGCCGCAATTGGTGTTTTTTAAGCCAAGCACCCCGAGCGCGTCTCGCACCAATGCATTGATCACAACCAGGACAGGCCGTGAAGTCTCTTTGGCTCTCGTAAGCCGAGGAAATGCGAACGGATCCACACCGGTCGACTACGTCCTAACGTATAAGCACCCGCGCAGTTTCTTGATTGAAGCAGGCCATACTGATTTTCTAATTGCAGAGACACAGAGCCTCGATTCGGCAAAGTTGTCAAACCTTGGCGCGCAGCAACGAAACGCCGGCGGTTCAGAGGAAGACCTACTCAGAGATCAGCAAAATGCTGTTTCACACTGGGAGGGCCGACAGTTGCGTGTGAGCGTGGGACGCTCTAGCCGCAGCGGCGATGACATGGCCGTGGCGTTCTCAGTTCTCAATTCCTCGTCGAAGACAGTCGAGTTACTTCCACCACAGATAGAGCTCACGGATACGACGAAGGACCATCACCACAAAACGATTAAGGCAGAGCCGGTGGCCATTAAGAGCTATCGACTAACATCCCGCCGCTTGGCGCCGGGCGAGAGGGCGGATGGTCTTGTCACTTTCGAGAGACCTCCATTCAAGGCCTCGTCAGAGCGTTTAATGCTACAGGTCGCGCAAGTCGAACAAGTGGATCGACCCGTGCGAGTGGCGCTGTCGTTTATTCCTGTTGCCAACGGAGGTGCGAGATGACGCAGAACAATGGAAGTAGAAGCAATCATGCGACTCTCATGCTTGAGGACCAAGTCCCGCTCCAGGTGAACGCGCCAACCGTGCCGACGGATCTGGAGGCAAAACCCGAATTGCCGACGCGAGCCAAACTGCGCGCCAGACAAAAGATCCAACAGAACCGGTTCGTGATTGTTGCCGCTGGTGCAGTCGCATTTGCGCTACTCATCTTCGCTATTGTCTCTGCTCCGCGAATGTCCGTCCCGCGCAGTGGAAGCCCGCAAAAAGCAACACGCAATGCTGCGAATAGCAATCGAGACGCTGAGTCTCAGGCGATGACATCTTTGGGCGACAAGAGCCTTCTCCCGATCACCGACTCTGGGCGTCCAGTTCCCAAAGAAATTCACGACGGGTATCTGAACGAGCAGGATCTCGAGCGAAGCGCTACCAAGAGAACGCCTAAAATTTTTACGCAGCCCGCGCAGTCTGAAAACACTGCCGGCACATTGGGCTCTATTCCGCCCTTTGGCGAGCAGCCCTGGCAAGCGCCACCCTATCAGCCGGAAATGGGGCCGAACGTGGTAGAGCAGACGAGAGCCTCGGGTGGGAGCGAGCGCGACGCATTGGAGAAGTCATCGCTCGTGTTCGTGCGAACTGTTTCAGTGAACGCAGTCTGGTTCCGAGCGCCGTGAAGATCCGGGAGCTGTTCCGCAAAACGGGCTGGGTCTTCCAACGGGCACACGGCTTCGCGCACGTCTGGAATCCTCAGCTAGCACGGCAGTGCGCACGCCGGTGCTAGCGGTGATTGAATGCAACTATGAACGCGATGGAGAAATTATTGTTCCTGCAGGAGCTAAAGCCGTGGGGAAGATCGAGGAGGCGGACCGTTCCGGCTACATGAGAATCGAATTCGACTCTCTGATGTTGCCAGACGGAGGCTACTATTCCCATCCAGGCTGCTGCAACCGATCTCGCGATGAGTCCGGTTAAAGGCAAGGTCGAGGGCAAGAATACAGGCAAAAACGTCCTTGTCCGGTCGTTATCGGGAATAGGCCAAGCGGGCACCATGCTTCTCGGGCGTGGCAGCATAAACCAACCATTGAGCGAATCCGACCTTACTCGCGAGCGCGTCAGCAACAATATCGGGCAGGCCTCTGACGAACAAATATCAAGGCTCGCGGTAACAACTCGTATCGTGGTCAGCGTTTCAGCCGGCACACCCATCTATGTTGTGCTCGAAGAATCGTCTAAATCTATCCCGAGTTTCAGAGCCTCCACGCCAGACGCACAAGTAGCCTATTCTCAAAGTGTGGATCAGCTTCGAAAGCTCTTGCGTTTGCAACAGGAGTTAAATCAGACCGGAACAAACAATCAGTGACATGCTTCGTGGGAAGAGGTTTGAAATCGGACGAAAGTTAAATATCTAGCAGGCTGCCGATAAAGTTGTGGGGACCTAATTGAACCCAATGTGGCAAACAAAAAGCGCACACTTGTGATAACGCCTGTGTGTGTTGAAAAATCTCGGTTCACGACACGCTTTTTGTTCCTGCTGGTCTCCTGATTATTCGCTTCTATAGTTTCTTCAGGCCAGGTTCATGCAGTTGCCATCTGCGGGGTTGGCTTACGGCTGAGGAATCGCACTAGCCGTTTCAGGTTCTGCGCGGTTGCCGCTAGATAGAACTGCTCGCGCACGAAGCGCATCCGGCGCAGCCTCAGTCGGCGTAGTCCGATGTAATTCTTCAGCTCGGCAAAGAGTGCTTCCACTTTCCGACGAGCCCGTTGCGAGATCGCGAACGCTGGTGTCTGGGCTCGGGCGCGGGCACGCTGCCGCGCTGGCTCACAAGTATGGATGGCGATCGTCCGATACTTGCCTCGCGTGCAGCGGCTCTTTTGCGAGCACTCGCGACAGCGCTTCACCGTCGAATAATAAAGATGCGTGCGGTTGAGCGGATTGATGCCGACGTATTTCAGAGCCTTGCCTTCTGGGCAGATATAGCAGTTCTCCTCGGGCACGTAGGTGAACTGGTCGATGCCATAGAGATCAGTCGGCCCATTGGGATTTTCTTTCACCCGGATATAAGCAGTAATGCCGCGGTCGTCGAGCCATTGCAGTAGTTCGCCGTTCCCGTAGGTGGTATCCGCTGCCAGAGTCTGGGGCAGATAACCGTAACGTTCGCGATAGCGTTCGATCATATCTCGGGCGGCTACGCTCTCCTGACTCAACCGTGCCGGCGTAGCTTGCACCCCCACGATGATGCAACTGCCGTTGTCCACCAGATAGTTGTCGTAATAGCCGAGCCGCGCGGGACCGCCTTTGGTCGCGTAGGTCGAATCCGGGTCCGTGGTCGAGACCTTCCCTTGCTGCGCAACCGGAGCTTCGACCGGGTTCTCCCGTTCCAGTTCGACTAAATACTCGCGCGCCGTGTGGTTCACCTTAGCCACCTCCGCCAGTTGTTCGCGGGGAACACGGCTGTGATGATCCGCATTGGCCTGGATGAAACTGCCGTCCACCGACATGTGCTCGCCCTTCACCATTCCCGCCGTGACGCAGCGGGCGACGATCTCCTCAAACAGCTCCTGAAACAAATTCGATTCCTGGAATCGTCCATGCCGGTTCTTGGAAAACGTAGAGTGGTGCGGAATCTCCTGATCGAAGCCCAGTCCGGTGAACCAACGCCACGCCAGATGCATGCGTAGCTCTTCCACCAACTTGCGCTCGCTGCTGACGCCGTACAGATAGCCGATCAGCAGGATGCGCAACAGCAGTTCTGGGTCGATCGACGGCCTTCCCGCATCGCTGTAGGCGTCCTTCAACTTGGCTCGAACAAATTCGAAATTGACGTGGCGATCGATCAGGCGTAGCAGATGATTTTCAGGAACATGATCTTCTAGCCGGAAGTAGTAAAACAGCGACTCCGCGCGGGAATGGCGTCCCATCATGAGCAGCAGGCCTCCAAATGTTATGGTGAACAGCAGCATTGGCCTGCTTATAACCCGAAGCTTGCACCACCACAAGCATCAACTGAGGGACTTTTTCAACAGACACGCCTGATAGCGTCAGTTGAGGACGCCCGGTCTGTCAACATGTGGGCAGCTATGTTACTGCGGGGGTTCAAACCTTGGAACGGGATCCGGAGCGTCGCATTAGCAGCAGCATAGCAAGGAAACCTCCGGCAAGAACGTCATACGACAGGCAGAAGCCGGGCCACCACCCGGGGACACCTGGATTCTGAATCAACTGGTGATGAAAGAAGTCAAAAACGCCGTGTCCGACGAGTGCAGCTACAATCACCCAAAGGTTTTTTCTGAAGCCAATTCACGGCAAGCAAGAGGAAGGCAACTGCTGCCGCGCATTCCAATCCCAGCGCGGGCATCGAACCCCCCATGACAGCAAACAAAATGTAGTACGTGGCAACTACTAGCACCATCGTCGGGTAGAAGACGCGGTCGCGATCAAAGCCGACCAACTTGGCGAAGGCGCACACCAGCAATGCTAGTCCAATCCCAATTAGGTATTCCATATAAAGAGCTCCAACGCCCTCGCAGGCAAAATTCTAGCCCATCAAACGGGTAATCCGGGTGTTAAAGATGACCCAAGCTCTAAAGAAGAGGTTTCAGTGCTGCCTCAAAATTCTCCGTGTATTCAAAGCCTATCTCTTTCTTTCGAAGAATTCCTTGCCGGTCATAGAGCATCGTGGTTGGCAACCCCAGAACGCCGCCAAACTTCTGCTTAATGTCGTCGGAAGCGACTGCCAGTGGATATTTAACTCCCATTTTTCGAGCAAACTGGATCGGATCTTCGGTATCGCGCATGACATCGAACTTGAACCCGATGACAACAAATCCGCTAGATCCATATTTGTCGACCAACTGCTGATAGCCGGGCATCTCTTTCTTGCAGGGCTGGCACCAAGTCGCCCAAAAATCTATCAGCACCACCTTTCCGCGAAGGTCGCCGGAGGAAAGTTCGTGTCCGTGCAAGTCTTTCAGCGAGAAATCAGGCAAGCGTGAACCGATTTCACCTGCCTGAATTACTTTTTCTCTGGGCGCAGCTGGACTCGCCGGGGTTTGGTTACATCCAGCGAGCCCAACCATCACAGCAATCAGAAACAACAAACGTAGCTTCGGCATCTATTCCTTCTTCTGGATTTCAAGAACCAGTAGCTTCAGAGGCACCGAGGCGTCCGCTTCTTTTTCCCTTTGCCATTAGGCTTTTTGTACAACTGTCCACGGACGGTGACTTCCGTTGATGAATTCGCGAGCGGGTCAAGCGCTTTTGATAATTCATTCGGCGCAATCGTGGAAATTAATTGGTTGGGTTCGACCTGTAACAACAGGCTTCCCGACGAATCCTTCACAATTTTTCCCCGTGCGGTTATGTCCAATTCAGCCACACTTACACCGCTGTCGTATGTCGCCTTAAGAAGCTGGGCAGGATCAATATGCCCGTCCTCTTTGGGAGTGACATCGACTTTCCCATCAATCAAACTAACTTCGACATTTTGAACGCCAGACTGGCGTCCGAGGTGCTGTTTCACCCCGTAGGCTCAAAAGTTTCATGTCATGCCTTCGACACGCATTTCAATATGCTTGATTTCCGCTTGTGCTTGCGGCATGAGCGGACATAAGAACAGAATCAATAGCGCGATTTGTTTTTTGCTCACAGTTCCTCCTTTCTAAGATGGACGTCTAAAGATGAATCGAAATTGTTGCGTGATACCAAAACTCACGTGACGGCGAACTGGCTGAAACTGTGCGCCGGTCGAATGTGCAACATCCCAGTCTGCTGCGAGCCAGACGTGCATTCCGGGACGCAAGCCCACGTAAGTGGTCACTCCTGCGAGGGCTACATCGCCGCCGCTTCCGCTCTG